>NZ_PENI01000015.1 GCF_003688995.1 Streptomyces shenzhenensis
TGATCAACGCCGTCCGGCGGGGATTACGCCAACTCCAGTACCGCCACGACGTCCTCGACGGCTGTCTCACCGGAACCGGACTCGTGCTCGCCCCACCCTGACGACATCACGCTTTCAACGTCAGTAGTACGGACGGCCTTCTCGTTGTGCGTTCACGAAGAGTTCTGCGGTGACCGTGTAGCCGCCGACCTCGACCTGGACGAGATCATCGCCCCTCGCGTCCGCGAGTGGCGCACTGAGCGGCTGCGGGCGACCGGTGCCAAGACGACCGTCGCCAAGGCGTACCGGCTCGTCGAAGCCATCATGGAAACCGCCGTCGACGACGAACTGATCAGCCGTAACCCGTGCCGGATCAAGGGCGCGGGCAAGGAGCCAGCCGCCGAACGTCGTATCGCCACCGTCGTCCAGGTCGACGCCCTCGCCGACGCGAGCGGGATTCGCTGGTGCCTCATGGTCTACCTCGGCGCGTACGGTCCGATGCGGCCCGAGGAACTCGCCGGCCTTCGCCGCCGAGACGTCGACCTCGACAACCTGCTGATCCGCGTCCGCGTCGCCGAGCCCGAGCGGACCAACGGCAAGCGGGCTCCCGGCGAGACCGAGAGCGATGCGGGTGTCCGTACGGTCGTCCTCCCGGCTTTCCTCCACAAGGATCTGAGGCGGCACCTCGACTGGTACGCCGAGAAAGGGCCCGACGGTCTTCTCTTCGTCGGCGAGAAGGGAGCGGCTTTCCGGCGTACGTCCTTCGGCCGGAATGGCGACGAGCCCGCGAGGCCGTCGGGCTCCCGGACGGCTTCCGCTTCTACGACCTTCGTCACACCGGACACACTCTCGACTCGGTCGGGCGCCACGCTCAAGGACACGATGGTCCGCGCGGGCCAGTCCTCTGAGAAAGCCGCCATGATCTACCAGCACGCCGACCACGACCGGCAACGGTCGCCGCCGGCCTCGACGACCTGGTCCGCACCGAGCGTGCGAAACACCACAGTGCGGGGGGAGCCGGCCAGGTCAGTGACGACGCAGATGGCACGGGAGGATGAGCTCATGGACGACCTGCTGAGGTTCCTCCGTGCACGGAACGAGGAGGACAACCACGCCTATGCCTACGTGGCTCACACCTTTGGCAGCGAGGCCCTTCTCGACAGCCATCTGCCGATGCTCGACCTGATCGACAGGCTGGCACGGGACTTCAAGACGATGGATGCTACGGACTTGCGCATACCTGGGCTCGCATACACGTTGCGCGTCCTCGTCCAGTCCTACGCCGAGCATCCCGGCTATCGCGAGGAGTGGCGGCCCGAGGTCAGCAAGCAGACGGAACCCTAGTGGTGCGCTCGTGGTGCGCAACCTTCTGACCGGTCTAGACAACAAAGAACCCCCGGGTCCATGACCTGGGGGTTTCACATGGAGCGGGTGACGAGAATCGAACTCGCGCTCTCAGCTTGGGAAGCTCAGGTGCGCTGAGGATGATTGGCCCGCTGACCTGCGATGGAGCGGTCTCGGTGGTGATCGCTGCACGAATCAGTTCCCCGGTGCTCCCCGTGGTTCCCCGCACCATCTGGCACGGGTCTGGCACGCCCCTCCCAAGCTGCCCAAGGAGACGCGGCCGTGACTTGAGTTCAGAGCCCTGGGACGGCCACAGGTACTTCCTCGCTCTGGCCATCCCAGGTCAGCCACAACGTACTCGGGATGGGGTGTCCCGCTGCACCCAGCATCGTGAACGGCTTGGCGTCGCCCGCTTGCAACGTGAGATTGACGATGTTGTCCATCATGTATGGACGCCCTCGATCGCTCACCGTGATGCCCGTTGCGGGCCCGGTGCCTGTATTGCGCAGCCTGAACGCCTGGCGTCCAGAGCGCTCGATACGGAAATCTGGCCGAGGGCGGCTAGCTTCCTCCTCCTCCGCCCGCCGTGTAGCTACTTCCTGCCGTTGATCGGCCAAGGTCTCTTCGGCAACCGTCGCCGACCGCTCCGATGCCATGCGCGACAGCCGCGCCTCCTCAACAGAGGCTTCGGCTGCATTGGCTGAGCGCCGCCCGTCTCGCTGTGCCCTGATGCTGATCCATAGTGCAATCGCTGCCAGCGCGAACGCAGCCCAGGCGGGCACGTCCCCCCACTCCCACGATGCGGTCCAAGGCCGCGCGTCTCGCCAGTTCATGGGCGGACCGTACTCCCGTGGGTCTGGCTGCCGGAAACTTGATTGTGGGACGACCTCGTTGACTGTGACTGACCTGCATCCGGCGCAGCAGTGGCACGGAACTCAGCTGGCGACAGTCAGCCACGGTGGTGGGCGCGTCAGCCGATCACGCCCGCGTAAGCATCGCTGCACCCTCACCGACCTTAGCCAAGCTATTGGCTTGTGCCGTATGCGCATGTGGTGCGGCGGACTTCAGCGTTGGGTGTCGGGCACTGCCTGGGCGCCGTCAGCCCAGGCACGCTCGCCACGCAGGTCGCGATGCGCGCTGAAGCTTCCGCTGGCTCGCCGGTGAGAACATCAGTTGAGAAGGACCCATCGTCAACTGTCCTACGTGATTTGGGGGTTGTTGGGATCGTATGCGAGGTAGCATCACCACGTGGACCAAATCTCCGTGGACACCGCAGCCGTAGTTGTGCTTGCTGATGGCTCGTCGACTAGTGATGTGTCGAATAAGCGTGGACACCTCTTTGAAGCCTTTATTGCCAAACTGCTTGCGACTCAGGGCTACGGAGAACCGCGTCCAGAAAATCTGAACGTCACAAGTGAGGGGATCGAGCTAGACGTAGAAGCTCGACACACCGTCACCGGCGAGCAGCTAATCTGTGAGTGTAAAGCCTATAGTTCTAACATTCGGGCGCCGCTCGTTACGTCCTTCCTTGGCAAATTTGCTTTGGCGCGTGCCGACGATGACCGGATGCATGGCCTATTCGTTGGCATCCCGCGTTTGACTCCCGAGGCAAAAGAAAAATCCGACGCAGCCCAAAAGAAGCTACCGGGATTCAGGTATCTGGGTTCGTTCGAGATTTGTGAGCTACTTGAAGCTGCCGATATTCTCCCCCGTTGGAGTGACGGCCCTTCTATCAGGTCCGACCCCACAGTCGTCATTACAGAGCATGGGATTATTGCGGCAGCATGCGAACTGGACTCCGACAGCCGGCGGGCCCAGCGGTGGGTCATCTGGTCTAAGAATGGGAGTGTCCCTGCTCCCGTCATCCGCCTAGTCGAGCGAGAGCTGGCTAAAGGATTGCCTGTAGCTGCGCTCGGAGACAGAGGTGCAGTTGTACCAGTAAAAGTACCTTCGGTGCCCACTGTCATTGAAGTGCAAGGAAGCTCCTCCGACTTCGAGTATCAGCTCCCCGCTGCGCCCGCCTTCTTTGTCGGGCGCAAAACCGTCTCAAAGTCGCTTCTCGACAAGATGGTGAACAGGACGGCTGGCGGATCGGTTGTTATTAATGCCAAGTCTGGGTGGGGTAAAAGTTCCCTTGCGCTCCAGATTCAGGGTGAAGTACAAAAGGCCGGTGGCGTTGCCCTAGTAGTTGACACCAGGACAGCCGAGCGACCAGAGTTCGTTTCCGCGGCAATGGAACGAGTTGTCCGGAGGGCTGTGGAAGATGGAGTTATTGAACTATCGGAGGACGCCGCATTTAGCACCCTTCAGAGCATCATTGAGACGCTTAAGGCGGCTAAGTGGAGAAACCCGAAAGCTCCCGTCTTCGTTGGATTTGATCAGTTCGAGAACGTTTTCCGTGATCCCGATCTAACCCGGGAATTTCGAGATCTAGCACTGCTGGTGCGAGAAGTAAGCGCACCTTTGACAATCAGCTTTTCATGGAAGACTGACCTTGTCGGATGGACGGAAGGGTACCCGTACCGTTTCAGAGACGAGATCCGCGATGCGTCGCTTGTTGTCATGCTGGAACCATTTGGGCCACGCGAGGTCGAGACTCTACTTCGACGTCTTGAAAGATCGCTAGGTGATAAGCTAAATCGAGATCTGCGGCAACGGCTGCGTGAGTACTCGCAAGGTCTCCCATGGCTGTTCAAGAAACTCGCTGGCCACGTCCTTACGGAAGTTGGACGAGGACTTTCCCAAGATGACCTTGCGCGTCAAGCACTGAACGTACAAGGTCTGTTCGAGAATGACCTTGCCCGATTGAGTCCGGCTGAAGAGTCAGCATTGCGTTCAATTGCTCAGGCCGCGCCGGTCGCGATTTCTGATCTAGAAGATAGCGCCGTTTCAAATGCCCTGCTTGAAAGCCTTCTCCACCAACGCCTTGTGGTTCAGGTGGGAGACCGACTGGATACCTACTGGGATACTTTCCGAGACTTCCTTAACACCGGTCGAGTAGCGCTCGAAGACTCTTACGTCGTGCGTTACGCTCCCCTCGGCGCAGGCCGGCTTCTGCGCGTAATTGTGGCTGCTGGCGGGAGTATCAGTGTTGCCGATGCAACAGCACAGATGGACACGACGTCCACCGTAATTGGTAATTATGCTCGCGAGCTTCGTGCATTCGGAGTCCTCACTTCGGAAGCGAACCGAGTGATTCTTGAGCCTGACTTGATGAATTCGGAAGACCGGGAAGAGGCGGTAAGGGCTCGCGTAGCCCAAGCGCTGCGGCGCCACAAAATGTACAAGCTGGCCATTGAAATGCTCAACCAAGAAGGCAATGTGCCGCTTAGTAGGTTCGCGGAAATGCTTCCCTCCGAGTTTCCCACAGTTGAGGCGAAGGAAGATAGCTGGTTTACCTACGCCCGCTCTTTCGGTCAGTGGATGGACTACGCGGGGCTCGTTAATCTTCGCAGAGACGGCATGGTTCGCGCTACTGAAGATGACGATTCTCCCCTTCCGAGGCTATTGAGTGGTACTGTGCCAGTTAGGGTCAGGAGTGCCTTTCCTGGAAGTAACCCGGGGCCGTCTATCCAGCTCTTGAAACATCTATCCGATGCCGCTAAATATGCGCGCCCCTCAAAGAATGGGTTTGCTGGCGCAGTCCGAGACTTGACACTTTTGGGTGTCATTGAAATGGATGCTGGTGAGCGAATCGTTCTATCTGATTCGAGTTTGATTTCCTCTGGTTCGGTCGACGCGAACCGGTTGCGGATAGTAGTTGAAAGGCAGCGCGGCATGCGAGAGTCATTTGCCCGGTTGGAGGCTGATCCCGCTACCGCTCCGCAAGCTCTAGGAGAGTCGCACCGCGATTACATGGGTGCTGACTGGGCGGATAGCACCTGCCTTTCTGTAGGCAAGTTCATTAGAGCCTGGGCCCGTGTCTGCGGTATTTCAACAAAACTGAGGTCGGCGTAGCGGCTTTGGGGTGGCGCTGCTTTGGCGCGAGTGATCATGGCCCCGTAAGCTTCCGGCGCGTCGGGCAGTTTGTGGACCTGCCCGGTAAAGCACGACGTTGGGGCCATGATCTTCGAGGCTCGCGCCAAAGTGGCTCCGTAAAGCCGTGGAGCCGACCGCCCCAGCCACGATGTACCCCCTTCTCTGGCATCAGGCGGCTGCATGCGGTGCGCGCGGCACGGGCGTCGGCCGGGCTGGAGCGGGACGAAGGCAGGAGCGCAGGCCCGGCCGGGGGCCGGGCCGCGCGCGGGGAGCGGAGCGAGCCGCACTTGAACCTGTAAAGAAGGTTGTAACTCAGTCGGGTGTGTGGGGCGCCTGGGGCTCTGTGTGCGGTTTGAAGTCCTGTGTGCATGGCGGGAGTTCGGCGCCTTGGCGGTGTGCAAGTGGCAGGAAGACTACGGGTCGGATCGTCCATGTGATGCGGGTGCTGGCCTGGGTGACTGTCACCGTGCAGGGCTCGGCGCGTAGGAGAGCTTTCCTCGTCGTGATGCGGCCGTCGTACAGCCATTCCCACGCTTCCTGGGACGCGTCGGGGTCGAGTGCCGCTGAGATGGTGCGGAGCGCGATCGCTACCCATCTGTCAGCTTGTGGGGCTGAGTACGCGTCGAAGGATGCCCAGAGGACCGGCCACCCCGCCTCGTCGGTGATGTCCTCGGTCCAGCACTCGCACCAGTAGCCCCGCTGCGGTTTGTCCATCAGCACGGGTGGCCTCCGGTGCGGGGGCCTGCGAACAGTTCGGCGGTGACCGTGTGGCCGCTGTCGCTCTGGTGGACGACGACGCGATGAGCGATCGCGCTGACCATGCCCAAGCCTCGGCCGTGCTCGGCCTCCTGGTCCTGGCGCTCAGCCTTCGGGGCCGTGCCGGCGCCTCCGTCGTCCGTGACCGACAAGGCAACCACCTGCGCTGACACCGCGAGAGCCAGATGGAAGCTGCCCGACTCCTGGCCGCTGGCCGTGTGGAGGATCGCGTTCGCGCTCAGCTCGCTCACGATCAGTTCGGCGTCTTCGGCTAAAGGGGAGCCGCGCAGGATGTCGCGGGTCCAGCGGCGGGCCCGGCTGACCTCTTCCGGGAAACCTGGGCAACTGAGCCCCCAGACCCGGGCTGTACTCGTATACTCGTGCATACAAGTTCCTTCGTGCTGGTAGGCCGCCATGTGCAGCGGGTTCGGGCTAGACGAGTTTCACGCCGTCGTGGGCGCGGATCGCCGGTGGAGACACTGCGTCCATCGCGTCCAGGACGCGGATGGCGTATGCCTCGTCGGCAAGCTCGGAGACTTCTTCACGGGTGGCCCAGCGCAGGGCGCGGGTCTCGTCGCCGGTCGTGGGCGTGCCGTCGGCGGCCTCGCAGCGGAAGGCCAGGGAGACGATCAGGCCCGTCATGTTCTTGTAGACGCCGGTCAGGGTCGCCGGAAGGGCGATCTTGATGCCGGTCTCTTCGAGGACTTCGCGTTGCAGGGCCTCGGGGATGGTCTCCTCGCGTTCGAGGACACCGCCCGGCGGCTCCCACTTACCGTTGTCCCGGCGTTGGATCAGGAGGGCCCGGCCGCGGGCGTCTATGACGACCCCGGCGACGCTCACGGAGTGCGGGCGTTCTGCGCTCACGTTCCTCGACCCTCTCGGCTGGCTAGGCTCTCCACCGTAGCAACAACACTCGCCCACTCGTCTAGATACCTAAAGGAGTACAAGTGAGCCCTGCTCTTCCTTCGGGCCTGCTCGGAGATCTCGACCCCACGAGCGATCGTGCGGTCTTCCGGCAGATCGCCGACCAGCTGCGCGAAGCCATCGACCGTGGGCGATTCCGCGAGGGCGAGAAGCTGCCCTCAGAGGCTGAGCTTGTCGAGCACTACGGGGTGTCCCGGATGACGGTCCGGAACTCCTTCTCCATCCTTCAGGGGGAAGGGCTCGTCCATGCCGAGCACGGCAAGGGTGTGTTCGTCCGGCCCCGGCCGCCCGTGCGGCGCCTCGCCTCCGACCGGTTCGCCCGGCGGCATCGGGAGCAGGGGAAGTCCGCGTTCATCGTCGAGGCGGATGCAGCCGGCAGTCACCCGCAGGTCGACAGTCTTGAGGTCAAGGAAGAGAAAGCCAGTCAGGACGTGTCCACCCGGCTCGGCTCCGTACGCCGCGTGCTGGCCCGGCGTCGGCGGTATCTGCTGGACGGGCGGCCCGTGGAGTTCGCCACCTCCTACCTCCCCCTCGACATCGCCCGCGGCACCCAGATCGCCGAACCCAACCCCGGCCCCGGTGGCATCTACGCCCGCCTCGAAGAGCTGGGCCACCACCTCGATCACTTCGAGGAGGAGATCCGCGCCCGGATGCCCTCGCCCGACGAGGTGAAGACGCTCCGGCTGGCCTCCGGTGTGCCGGTCATTCACCTGATCCGGACCGCCTTCGACGCCGAGGGGCGGGCTGTGGAGGTGTGCGACACGGTCATGGCGGCGGATGCCTACGTGCTGTCGTACCAGCTCCCGGCGACCTGATCGTCATGGTTTGCGGTGGTGCGCGGGCACGCTTCCCCGAACTCGTACACCCCAACACGCATACTCGTATAGACGAGTGGGCAAGTTGTGTGGCAAGGTGATCGTCGTGAGCCCGGGAGATCGGGTTCGCAGAACGCTACATGTATAGACGAGTAGATAGGAGTGTGTGCCTTGCGCACCATCCGTGTTGAGACCACCGCCGCCACGATCCTCCTCACCGAGGCTCCTGAGCCCAAGGTCCGCGACCGTCAGACCGGCGAGATCGCCAAGGACGCCGTGAGCGGTGAGGCGCTGATGACCATCGGCGTCGTCTACATCGAGGACGGGGAGTCCTCGCTGATCAAGGTCACCGTGCCGGAGGGCGGCGTTTCCGAGGGGCTGAACCTCGGTGCGCCGGTCTCGCTCCCCGGCCTCGTCGCCCGGCCGTGGGAGTCCGTGTTCAACGGGCAGCAGCGTCACGGCATCGCCTACCGGGCCGCCGCCGTCACCCCGGCCGCGTTCCAGGCTGCCATGGGGGCCACCGCCTGATGACCGACCTGACAACGCTCCTGGAGGTGGGTGGTCCTGTCGCCGCGCTCGGCGGCGGGGCTGCCTACACCCGGGCCAAGCACCCGGCGGTCTACTGGTCCGCCGTCGGCGGCCCGATATCCACGGTCCGCCTGCTCAGCTCGTACGGCTCCGTCATGGAAGCCTGCGGCCTGACCGTCGCGCCCTCCCGGCTGCGGGTCCTCGCCGTCAAGGCCACCACCCGGCGGGAGGTCCGGGCGGTCCCGCCCCGCCGGGGCATCCTCCGTCCCACCTCGACCGGGCTGCGCTTGCGGCTCCGGCTTGCTCCTGGGCAGGAGCCTGCTGACGTCGCCGCCTCGGCCGAACGCCTGCGGCACGCCTGGGGCGTCCACGCCGTCTACGTCACCACGATCAAGCCGGGTGTCGTCGAGCTGCGGCTTGTCGGGTACGACGTCCTGCGCCGCGTCCGGATGCCCCGCAAGACCGGTGGCGGCTTCCTCAAGGTGCCGGTGGCACTGCGCGAGGACGCCATGCCCTTCGTCCGCGACTACCGCACCGTTCCCCACCAACTCACCCTCGGCGCGACCCTGTCCGGCAAGTCCATGTACCTGCGCCACCTCATCTCCGGGCTCGCCCGTCAGGACGGTGTCGCACTTGTGGGGATCGACTGCAAGCGGGGCGTCGAACTGGCGCCCTTCGCCGCCCGCCTCTCCGCCCTCGCCACCGACCCCGACGAAGCCGCCGAGCTGCTGCCCGTCCTGGTCAAGGAAATGGAGGACCGATACGACCTGATCAAGGAACGGCAGGGCATCGCGCCCAGCACCCCGGACGAGGAGATCACCTCCGACATCTGGGGCCTGCCCAAGAGCGAACGCCCTGTGCCCATCGTCCTGTTCGTCGACGAGGTAGCCGAACTCTTCCTCACCGCGACCCGCAAGGACGAGGAACGTCGGGACGAGATGGTCACGCAGCTCATCCGCCTCGCCCAGCTCGGTCGCGCGGCCGGCATCTACCTCGAAGTCTGCGGCCAGCGCTTCGGCGCCGAACTCGGCAAGGGCGCCACCATGCTCCGCGCCCAGCTCACCGGCCGCGTCTGCCACCGCGTCAACGACGAAGCCTCCGCCAAGATGGCCCTCGGCGACATCGCCCCCGAGGCCGTCTACGCCGCCTGCTCCATCGCTCCCGAGATGCCCGGCCTCGCCGTCGCGGGCGACACCTCCGGCGGTTGGTCCCGCATCCGCACCCCCTACCTCTCCCTCGCCGACGCTGCCGCCATCTGCCAGGACTCGGCCGATCTGGTCCCCGACGTCCCCGCCCTCAAGCCCTTCCGGCCTCACGTGCCTGTGCACCCGGTCGAGCCGCCGCCCCCGGTCATCCGGCCGCGTCCGGTGACCAACTGACCGTCGTCCCTTCCGCGCATCGGTCGGCGTGACCGCCTCGCGCCAACTCCCTACCCCTCCCATGCCCGAAACCGAAAGGAGCCCGACCGTGCGCGCCCACCTCGGCCGTGTCGACGCGGTGTTGGTTCAGGCGCTCATCGCTGCCGCGTTGTCCTTCGCCCACCTCCACGACGTAGCCATGGCGGCCGGACAGGACGGGTGGAAAGCCTGGGCGTACCCGATCAGCGTTGACCTGCTGCTCGTCGCCGCATGGCGTCGACTCCGCTCCGGTACGGCCAAGGCTGCGGCCTGGTGCTGGTTCGTCATCGCCCTCGTCGCGTCCCTCGGAGCGAACGTCGCCACCGCCGGCCTCCTCGACCTGGACGACGTCCCGGCCTGGCTGCGGATCCTCGTGGCCGGTTGGCCCGCCGTCGCGTTCCTCGGCGGCACACTTCTCGCTCACTCGGCACCGAAGGCGGATACCGACGAGATCGGCGCTGACGTCATCAAGGACCAGGAGCACGAGCCCGAAGCCACCCCCGACCCGCCTGTCCAACCCACCATCGAGGCGCTGCCGGAACGCCCGCCCGTCCCGGTCCCGGCCGCCCTGGTCGACCACGCCCGAAAGGTCGCCGCCGAACACCGCACCCGCACCGGCACCCCGATCGACACCCCGACTCTCCGCGCCCGTCTCGGCGTCCCGGCACCCATGGCCGAAGCCATCGCCGCTCAACTCACCTGAACAGGAGGAACCATGTCGCTCTGCTTCAACACAGCCGCCGACTACCTCGAAGCGGCCAGCCAGATGGCCGACGCAGGGCGCCCGACGTTGGCCCGGCTCCTCGCCGAAGAGGCCGCCGATCGCATGTCGGACGCTGCCGAAGCGGCCCGGATCCTGAACGAATTCCCCGGCTCCAGCCTGCGACAGGAGGACTGACCATGACCGCCAACCGCCGCTTCCGCAACGTCACCCGCATCGGCCCCGTCCAGGTCGGCACCGCCTACGACGACCGGGGCCGCGAGAAGCACACCGCCGCCTGCACCGCACCCCGCTGCGGCTTCTCCGCCGACTACGACAGCCGGGCCGCCGCCGAACTCGCCGCCCGCACCCACTGCTGCCCCGTCCGCTGAAGGGACCCCGAACACCGTGACCGTCAGTCTGCCGCTGGTCGTCGTACTCGGCTTCTTCGCCTGGGGCGCCGTCAGGTTCCTGGGCGTCCGCGCCTGGGTCGTCGTCCTGGTCGCCCTCTTCGGCTTCTGGCTTTCCCACACCTTCCTGGCCCCCGCCATCGAGACCGGTACGCGCTCCGGCGTGGACGTCATAAACCGCCCACATGACTAGACGAGTAGATAAGGAGATCCCGGCCGTGTTCCTGCCCAAGTATCCCGACAGCCCCACCCCGCCGCCCACGCACACCCACTCGCCGACCGGCCCGGCCCCTGTCCGGCGCTCCGCGCTCCCGGCCGTCTCCGTCAGTACCGGCGCCGTCGTCGCCGTGCTCACGGGTGGCTTGGTCCTCACTGCGCTCCTGGCCGCCGTCGCCGTGTCGGCCATTTCCGTGGCCATCGCCGCCGTGGTCCTGCGTTCCCTGCTGCGCGAGCACAACCGGCGCTGATTCGCGCCGACCCCTGGGGCGACCACGACACCGCCAAGCATCCGGCCGCCCCGGGGCCCATCGCTCCTGACCGTTCTAGTCAGAAGGAGACAGCCATCTTCACCCGCACCACCCCGCCCCCGCTCCCGGAACTTGCCAGGCTGGCCCAGCACGGCACCCTGCCGGGCATCCTCCAACAGCTCTCCGGCCTCGGCGGCTGCACCAACCCGATCCGGCTCGACGGCCACCGCACCGAGTACGACATCGACACCACGACGGGCGAGATCGGCCGTGTGCTCCAGCACCTCGACTCGACCGACCTGCCCGCCGGCCAACTCCTCGTCCGCTGCAACAACCGGCGCACGACCCGTTGCGCGGCCTGCGCGGAGGTCTACCGCCGCGACACCTTCCACCTCATCACCGCCGGGCTCCGGGGCGGCAAGGGCACCCCGGAACACGTCGCCGCTCACCCCCGCGTCTTCGCCACCTTCACCGCCCCCGGCTTCGGCCCCGTCCACAACCGCCGCACCGACGGCCGTACCTGCCGCTGCGGCACCCACCACGACCAGGACGACGACACCCTCGGCACCCCACTCGACCCCGACACCTACGACTACGAAGCCGCCGTCCTCTGGAACGCCCACGCCGGTGCCCTTTGGCGACGCTTCTCGATCTACCTCCGCCGGGAGGTCGCCAAGCGAGCGGGCCTGTCGCAGCGCCGCCTACGTGACCATGCCCGCGTCTCCTTCGCCAAGGTCGCCGAGTACCAGAAGCGCGGCGCCGTCCACTTCCATGCCGTCATCCGCCTCGACGGCCCGGAAGGCGGCGACACCCCACCCCCGCCCTGGGCCACTGCCGAACTCCTCACCGACGCCATCCGCGCTGCTGCCGCCAAGGTCCGCGTCGACGGCCCGACCCTCGACAGCCGCACCCACATCTTCACCTTCGGCCGCCAACTCGACGTCCGCACCATCCGATCCGCCGACTTCAACGACGGCCAGGAACTCACCGAACGCGCCGTTGCCGCCTACATCGCCAAGTACGCCACCAAGGGCGCAGAGACCGCCACGGGAGCTCTCGACCGGCCGCTGAAGTTCGCCGCCGAACTCGCCCAGCTCGACATCAGCGACCACGCCCGCCGCCTCATCCGAACCGCCTGGACTCTCGGCGCCCGCAAGGACCTGGAACACCTCCGCCTGCGCGCCTGGGCCCACATGCTCGGCTTCCGCGGCCACTTCTCCACCAAGTCCCGCCGCTACTCCACCACCCTCGGCGCCCTCCGCGACGCCCGCGCCGAATGGCGCCGAGCGCAAGCGGCAGCAGCCAACAGCCCTCGTCCGGACACCACGTACGTCCTCGCGCACTGGGTCTTCGCCGGCACCGGCCTCAGCGCCGCCGAGACATGGCTTGCCGCATCCCTCGAACCCGCCCCCGGAACGGAAGGAGAGCCCACCGCATGACCGACCGATACCTGTCCGTCGACCAGGTTGCCGAGCTGCTCGGTACGACCGCCCGCTTCCCCCGGCGGCTGATCGAAGAGCGGCGCATCCGGTACGTGAAGGTCGGTCGGCACGTACGCATCCCCGAGAGCGCCGTCGAAGAGTTCGTCCAGTCCCGCACGGTGGAGCCGCTGAGGCGTCCCCGCACCGGCTTCAGGAGGGCTGCCTGATGGCCAACAACAAGGGCAGGCGCCGCCGATTCGGCGCGATCAGACGCCTTCCTTCCGGCCGGTACCAGGCCCGCTATCCGGGTCCTGATGGCGTGATGCGCCCGGCTCCGATCACCTTCGAGACGACAGCGGACGCGGACGACTGGCTCGCCGAGAAGCAGACGGAGATCCGCCGGGGCGAGTGGCGCGATCCCGAGGCAGGCGCGGTGAGCTTCCGGGCCTACGCCGACAAGTGGGTCGACGAACGGGAGCTCGCGCCCCTCACCCGCGACCTGTACCGCTATCTCCTCGACAAGCACCTGTTCGCCTTCGCCGAGTCGGACTTGGACGAGATCACAGCTCCGCGCGTGCGTGAGTGGCGGGCCGATCGGCTGCGGACCGCCAACGCCAAGACGATGACGGCCAAGGCGTACCGGCTCCTCAAGGCCATCATGGAGACGGCCGTGGACGACGAGTTGATCACTCGCAATCCGTGCCGAATCAAGGGCGCCGGTAAGGAGAAGGCGGCTGAGCGGCGCATCGCCACTGTCGCCCAAGTCGACGCACTCGCCAACGCCGTGGGGATGCGCTGGCGGCTCATGGTCTACCTCGGTGCGTACGGTCCGATGCGGCCGGAAGAGCTGGCCGGCCTCCGCCGCCGGGACGTCGACCTCGACAACCTGCGCGTCCGCGTTCGCCTCGCCGAGCCGGAGCGGATGAACGGGCGACGCGTGCAAGGCGACACCAAGTCCGAGGCCGGAACCCGGACTGTGATTCTTCCCGCGTTCCTCCACCGGGAGCTCCGCTGGCATCTGCAGAGCTACGCCGAGCAGGGGCCGGATGGGTTGCTCTTCGTCGGGGAGAAAGGCGCTCCGTTCCGGCGTAGCACCTTCGGGCGGAGGCGGCGGAAGGCGCGGGAGATCGTCGGCATGCCTGAGGGCTTCCGGTTCTACGATCTCCGGCACACGGGGCACACGCTGTCCACGCGCTCCGGCGCCACGCTCAAGGACACCATGGTCCGGGCCGGACAGTCCTCCGAGAAGGCGGCGCTGATCTACCAGCACTCCGACGACGAGCGGCAGGAGGAGGTCGCCGCCGGGCTGGACGCCACCGTTCGTAAGGCTCGGGCCGCTGCCGCACGGAGAACGCCCGACAAGCCTTCTGGCACGAATCTGGCACGCGACAACTGATCACGAGGGACAGCAAAAAGGCCCGGGTCTCTGACCTGGGCCTTCTTCATGGAGCGGGTGACGAGAATCGAACTCGCGCTCTCAGCTTGGGAAGCTGATGTTCTACCATTAAACTACACCCGCGTAAGACGCCGACCGGAGTCGGTGTCCGAATGCTCGCTCACTCTACCTCATCGCAGGCCCCCGGCGCTGACGCCGTGGGCCTGAGGGCGTTTCAGGGGGTGGGATCCGGGTGCGGGAGGCCGGAGTTGGGGCGTACGGTGGGGTGTGAAAGAGGGGCCGGGCGGGCCGGAGTGCCGCCTGGAGAGTCGCCTCGTTGATCCCGTAATGTGGCTTTTGTCGTCAGGGTAGTTGGCCAGACGCGGCTCTTGGGGAAGGGACTCTTGGACTTGATGGAACGCACCGTCGTCCGCTGTGCCGATGGGCACGTGTTCAGCACCGCTTCGTTCCCGATGCAGCAGGCCGAGCGGCTCGGACCCGGCCGGCTCGTCCGGTGTCCGCGGTGTGCCCGGCTCCGCAGCGTGGTGCCGGTCGCGCTCGAGAAGCAGTAGCGGCAGCAGAAGCAGTAGCGGCAGCAGCAGGGATGAGTGGGAACTTGGGGCTCTTGTGAAAGTGAGATGCGGTAGCCCGTCGTAGCGGGCTGCCTCCGGCGGCGGTGCGGCTCGCCTCGCCGGTCGCCCCGTCCGCGCGCGGAGTCGTCACGATTGTCACGGCTCCGCGCGCCTTGCGTATCCTCGGGACGTGCTTCTCTCAGACAAGGACATCCGGGCCGAGATCGATGCCGGGCGGGTACGGATCGATCCCTACGACGAATCCATGGTGCAGCCGTCGAGCATCGACGTGCGGCTGGATCGCTTCTTCCGGGTGTTCGAGAACCACCGGTACCCGCATATCGACCCCTCCATCGAGCAGGCCGATCTGACCCGGCTCGTGGAGCCGGACGGCGACGAGCCGTTCATCCTGCATCCCGGGGAGTTCGTGCTCGCCAGCACATACGAGGTGATCACGCTGCCCGACGATCTCGCCTCACGGCTCGAGGGCAAGAGTTCCCTCGGGCGGCTCGGGCTCGTCACACACTCCACCGCGGGCTTCATCGACCCCGGGTTCTCCGGGCACGTGACGCTGGAGCTGTCCAACCTCGCCACCCTGCCGATCAAGCTCTGGCCGGGCATGAAGATCGGGCAGCTGTGCATGTTCCGGCTCACCTCGCCGGCCGAGTCGCCGTACGGCAGCGAGCGCTACGGGTCCCGGTACCAGGGGCAGCGCGGGCCCACCGCCTCCCGCTCCTACCTCAACTTCCACCGGACGCAGGTGTGAGCGACGTGACCGACAGACGCGAGAACCTGACCTACGAGCGGTTCGGGGTCGCCGTGCGCGAGCTGGCGCAGACCATCGCCGACGACGGGTACGAGCCGGACATCGTGCTCAGCATCGCGCGGGGCGGGGTGTTCGTCGCGGGCGGGCTCGCCTACGCCCTCGACTGCAAGAACCTCCATCTGGTGAACGTCGAGTTCTACACCGGCGTGGGCACGACCCTGGAGATGCCGGTGATGCTCGCGCCCGTCCCGAACCTGATCGACTTCTCCGAGAAGAAGGTTCTGATCACCGACGACGTCGCCGACACCGGCAAGACGCTCAAGCTGGTGCGTGACTTCTGTCTGGACACGGTCGCCGAGGTGCGGTCCGCCGTGATCTACGAGAAGTCGCAGAGCCTCGTGAAGTGCGAGTACGTGTGGAAGCGCACCGACGACTGGATCAACTTCCCGTGGAGCGTCGAACAGCCGGTGGTCCGGCGGGCGGGGCAGGTGCTCGACGCCTGAGGCGGGGCCGGCGCACAGAGGCACGTACCAGCTGCAGACACACGGAAGGGCCCCGGTGTGCCCAGGGCCCTTCAGGAGTGCTAGAGCGTGCCCAGTTTCACTATCGACAGCAGGGCGATCAGCTGGATCGCCGACGCGCCCAGGGCCCTCGGCCACGGCAGGTCGTGCGAGCGGCCGACCATCAGGGTGAGCAGGACGCCGCCCGCGATCCAGGTCGCCCAGCCCAGGAGCTGGACGAAGCCGGCGTCGCCGCCGAAGAACAGGGCGACGACCAGGCGGGGCGCGTCCGTGAGGGACATGATCAGCATGGACAGGCCCACCGTGGGCTGCCAGGCGCCGTCGCCGCCGAGCTGGCGGGCCAGGGTGTGGGTGACCACGCCGAGGACGAAGGCGCTGAGCACCATCGCGACGGCGGTGATCAGGACGATCGGGACGGCGTTGGAGAGCGTCGCGTTGATCGCTTCCTCGCGGGCCCCGTCGAAGCCGAACACGGCGAGGAGGCCGTAGAGGAAGGTCACGATGAGGGCCGGGCCCCACATCGTGTAGTCCCGCATCTGCAGGAACGTCTGGTTGGGTGCGAGGACGATGCCGCGCAGCAGTTCCTTCCAGTGCAGGCGCGGGCCGATCGGACCGGCCGGGGCCGAGCCCGCCCGGTAGGTCCCGCCCTGCTGGTACGGGTCCTCGCCCATGGAGAACGCCTGGGTGTGGCCCGGCTGGTCGGCCGCGTACGGGTCGGGGTCGCCCTGCGGGTAGCCGCCCTGGTGGCCGTAGCCGTCGCCGAAGTACTCCGGTCCGTCGCCGCCCTGACCCGGGTGCCCGCCGCCCGCCTGCCGCCACTGGCCGCCGTCGCCGTACTGCGGCCGCTGCCGCGGGTGCGGCTGCGGCTGCGGCGCGGAGGGACGGCCGTACGCCGGTCCCTGCCGGTCGTACGACTGCCCCTGCCGGCCGTACGCCGGTCCCTGCGGGGCCTGCTGTCCGTACGGGGGGTTCTGCGGGCGCGCTTGCGGGGTCCGGTTGTCCCGGCCGCCGCGTCCGATCCTGAATCCAGCCACGTCATCGAACGTACCTGTTCCCGCGGAATGGCGTGCGGGGCCCGGGCGTTCGGACCCGGCTTTGCGGCCGAGCTGTGACATCCCCTAGGGGACCCCTGAGCATCCCCCGGGGCTACCGCGTGAGGAACTCCGAGCTGGAGAAGGTGACCGCCGGCTTCGGCTCGACCAGGCCCTTGCCCGCGCCCCGGTACACGGTGATCGTGTCCTTCGTCTCGCCGCGGTACGTCCGCAGCGCCAGGTCGGCCCGTCCGTCGCCGTCGAAGTCCGCGACGGCCAGGACATCGGTGGTGCCGCGGGCGGGCGGGGTGACGGTGACCGTGTCCCGGGCCGTGAGGCCCGCGGTGCCGCCGGGCACGATCCGCAGCCGGGAGCCACTGGAGACGAGGTCGTCGTGGCCGTCGCCGTCGAGGTCGGCGGTGTCGAGCACGGAGCCGGGGGCGGCCAGGGCGGCGCGCCGGGGGTTCGGCAGGTCGTAGCGCAGGGCCGTCTCCGCCGTGCCGCCGATCGCCGCGTCCAGGGCCCTGCCGCGGCCGAAGCGGCCGATCGCCACGTCGATGCCGGCGGGCAGTGCGACGCCGGTGCGCGTCGGGCCGTCGGGGCCGCCGTGGACCACCGTCGAGCCGGCCGTGCCGGTGGCGGCGCGGACGACCAGGTCGTCGTAGCCGTCGCGGTCGATGTCGACGGCGGGCCCGGTGGGCACCTCGCCCGGGGCGGCGATCGGCGGGCCTGCCGTGTGCGGGGCGCCGGTGCGGCCGAACGGGCCGCGCAGGTACGACAGTCGGCCGCCGGAGGCGTGCAGTACGAGGTCGGCCGCGCCGTCCCCGTCGAAGTCGCCGCACACCGGCTGGTCGGGCCAGTCGTTGCCGAAGCGGGCGCGGGCCGGGACGGTGAGCGGGACGGCCCGGCCGGTCAGGCCCGCGGGGGAGCCGAACAGGATCTGCAGCGGCACCGGGGGCGCGCCCTGGCCGTCGTAGGGCGGGTCGGTCGACACGACGAGGTCGGTGAAGCCGTCGCCGTCCAGGTCGCAGCTCGCTTCCGGGTCGAAGACGGCGGGGAGCCGGCCCTTCGTGGGCGCGGCCTGCCGCCGGGGGCTGAGCAACTGCCGTGCGCCGGGCCTGAGTCCGTGTGCGCTGCCGTACACGATGCCGATGCCCGCGTCGTCCTCGTGGCTCGCCGCCTTCACCAGGTCGCCGAGGACGAGGTCGCGGTGGCCGTCGCCGTTGAAGTCGTCGGGGACCTCGCTGCCGGTGCCGCGCGGTACGGGGAGCAGGGCGGGGGCGTCGGCGGGGGCGACCGGGCCGCGGTCGGCGGGGCCGGCGTCGGGGGTGCCGGGTCCGCAGGCGGCCAGCAGCAGGCTGCCGCAGCCGAGCGCCGCCGCCACCGCCGTGGTCCGTCTCCCGCTCGTCCGCACGCGCACCGCCCGTCTCGTCAGTCCCGTCGACCACGCCTCGGCCATGATGCACGCGGCCGGGAGACGGCGACACCCCCGGGCCCGTGGGGGCGCGAGGGTGTCGGTGCGTCCGGGATCCGGTGCCGCCGGGTCACTTCACCGGTTCGGGCTCCGGCGCGTTCTCCCGCTCCTGCTCGCCCGTCGGGTCGATCGGCGTCCTGACGGAGTCGAGGAGCAGCTGGGCGACGTCCACGACCTGGATCGTCTCCTTGGCCTTGCCCTCGTTCTTCCTGCCGTTGACCGAGTCGGTCAGCATGACGAGGCAGAACGGGCAGGCGGTGGAGACGATGTCCGGGTCGAGGGAGAGGGCCTCGTCGACGCGCTCGTTGTTGATGCGCTTGCCGATCCGCTCCTCCATCCACATCCGGGCGCCGCCGGCGCCGCAGCAGAAGCCGCGCTCCTTGTGGCGGTGCATCTCCTCGTTGCGCAGGCCCGGGACGCTGGCGATGATCTCGCGCGGGGGCGTGTAGATCTTGTTGTGGCGGCCCAGGTAGCAGGGGTCGTGGTAGGTGATGATGCCCTCGACCGGGGTGACCGGGATCAGCTTGCCCTCGTCGACGAGGTGCTGGAGCAGCTGGGTGTGGTGGATGACCTCGTAGTCGCCGCCGAGCTGCGGGTACTCGTTGCCGATGGTGTTGAGGCAGTGCGGGCAGGTGGCGACGATCTTCTTCGCCGACCTCGGCTTCCGCGACTCCGGGGTGGCCTTGCCGTCGTCGTCCAGTTCCTCGCCGAACGCCATGTTCAGGGCCATGACGTTCTCCATGCCGAGCTCCTGGAACAGGGGCTCGTTGCCGAGGCGGCGGGCGGAGTCGCCGGTGCACTTCTCGTCGCCGCCCATGATCGCGAACTTGACGCCCGCGATGTGCAGGAGTTCCGCGAAGGCCTTGGTGGTCTTCTTGGCGCGGTCCTCCAGGGCGCCGGCGCAGCCGACCCAGTACAGGTACTCGACCTCGCTGAGGTCCTCGATGTCCTGGCCGACGACCGGGACCTCGAAGTCAGCACCTTCCCGCAGCAGCTCTTGCGTCCACTCCAGGCGCTGCTTCTTGGCCAGGCCCCAGGGGTTGCCCTTCTTCTCCAGGTTCTTGAGCATCGTGCCCGCCTCGGACGGGAACGCGGACTCGATCATCACCTGGTAGCGGCGCATGTCGACGATGTGGTCGATGTGCTCGATGTCGACCGGGCACTGTTCGACGCAGGCGCCGCAGGTGGTGCAGGACCACAGGACGTCCGGGTCGATGACGCCGTTCTCCTCGGCGGTGCCGATCAGCGGGCGCTCGGCCTCCGCGAGGGCCGCGGCGGGGACGTCCTCGAGCTGGTCGGCGGACGCCGTCTCCGCGCCCTCCATGGTCTTGCCGCCGCCCGCCAGCAGGTAGGGCGCCTTGGCGTGCGCGTTGTCCCGCAGGGACATGATCAGCAGCTTCGGGGAGAGCGGCTTGCCGGTGTTCCAGGCCGGGCACTGGGACTGGCAGCGGCCGCACTCGGTGCAGGTGGAGAAGTCCAGCAGGCCCTTCCAGGAGAACTGCTCGACCTGCGAGACGCCGAAGACGTCGTCGTCGCCGGGGTCGGTGAAGTCGATCGGCTTGCCGCCGGACGTCATGGGCAGCAGGGCGCCGAGGGAGGTCGCACCGTCGGCGTTGCGCTTGAACCAGATGTTCGGGAACGCGAGGAAGCGGTGCCAGGCGACGCCCATGTCGGTCTTCAGGGCGACCGTGATCATCCAGATGAAGGAGGTCGCGATCTTCAGGCCGGCGAAGAAGTAGGTGAGGTTCTGCAGCGTGGCGATGTCCATGCCGCCCAGCCAGGAGACGACCGGGTACGAGACGAAGAACGACGCCTCGTAGCTGTCCACGTGGTGCTGGGCGCCCTCCAGGGCGTGCAGCATGAAGATGCAGACGCCGACGATGAGGATGACGGCCTCGACGAAGTACGCCTGGCCGGCGTTGGAGCCGGCGAAGCGGGACTTGCGGCCCGGCCTGTCCGGCCTGCTCAGCTGGCGGATGACGATCAGGGTGAGGATGCCCAGCGTGGTCATCGTGCCGAGGAACTCGACGAAGACGTTGTACGGTGCCCAGTCGCCGATGACCGGCAGGAGCCAGTCCGCCTGGAAGAGCTGCCCGACCGCGTTGACGATCGTCAGCAGCAGGGAGAAGAAGCCGACCGCCACGAACCAGTGCGCCACGCCGATGATGCCCCAGCGGTTCATCCGGGTGTGGCCGAGGAACTCCTTGGCCACGGTGATGGTGCGCTGTGCGGGGTCGTCGGTCCGGGTCCCGGCCGGCACGGGCTGGCCGAGCCGCATGAAGGCGTAGAGCTGGAGGAGGGCGCGGCCGAACAGTGCCACGCCGACCACGATCAGGACCAGCGACACGATGATCGCGGCGAGTTGCATTGGGGCTCCTGTGAGGCGGCCTCGAAATTACTAAGCGGTAACTTATGTAGTCCGTTTGAGACTACCCCCATCTTCCTTCGCACTGTAGCCGGGCGCGGGGTGATCTGAGTCGCTGAGCGCCCCCTGACCAACCGACGAACGCGACGACGGGGGTGGGGCAACTGTTGTGGTCAGGGGGTGGACGGGGGTGAGCGGGGCCCGGCGGGGCTGCCGTGGTGGGTCCGGCGAGGGGGGCGTGGCGGTGGGCTCGGCGGTGGCGCGGGCGGGGTGGCTGGTGCGGCCGAGGTCGTGGGGGTGTGGCCACGGGCGCGGTGGTGGCGGGTGAGGCCACCCGGCGGGGCGGTCCCGGGTGCGGGTGCGCTCCGCCGGGTGTCCGGTGCGGCGGCGTGGGCGTACGGCCGCCGGCGGTCAGCGCGGTGCGGGCTCGGCCGGGAGGTGGTGGGTCCGGGGAGAGTGGCCCTGGTGGCGGCTGGGCTCGGCGGCGGCGCGGGCGTGGTAGCGGATCGTGGCCGGCTCGGTGTGAGGTGAGGGCGGGCGGGGTGGTCGTGGGGCCCGATGAGGGGCGTGACGCGGTGTGTCGCGACCGCGACGGCGGCCGCCAGTTGCGGTCGGTGCCCCAGGTGCCGGGCGCGGCGCGCGAAGCGGCCCCCGTCGCCACAACGGAGACCGTGTCCCTCCGGGTATCCAGCGCGGCGAGGATCGCGACGAGCCGGGTCTCGTGCGGCGCGAGCCGGTCGCGGCGGCGCGGCGACGGCCACCGGCCGGCCGGGCGCGATCACGCCCAGACGCGGCCGACGGGCTCGGTGGAACCGGGATGTCCCGCAGGTCGTGGATTCGGTGCCGGGTATGCCGAGCGCCACGCGGGACGCGGGGCGTCCGCGAGCCCGTCGGCCGGGTCGGCGCCGCGCACCGGCATGTGCGCCGACTCCATCGGCAGCCGCCGCGCCTCGCTGCCACGGTGAGCGTGGGTTTCCCGGTGAGCGCCGCCGGTTGATGCGGTTTGGTCGCTCTGTCAGGCGATCGGATCGTGTTATTCATACGGAATTGCGCCTTTCACCCCTACTTTGGAGCCGTGCTCTACGGGATCCTCACCGCCACCACCGCCCTGCTGCTCACCGCCGTGCTCGCGGCACTGCTCCGTGCGCCCGGACTGCGCGCCGGCATCGTCGACCGGCGCTGCCGGCGCCCCGTGCCGCTGCTCGGCGGCGCGGCCGTCGTCCTCGTCACCTGTCTCGTCGCCGGCGCCGGCCAGTGGACGCGGGTCGCGCCGCTCGGCGACGGCGTCGGCAGGCTGCTCCTCGCGGGCGCCGGGGTCGCCCTGCTCGGGCTGGTCGCCGACGTGTGGCGGCTGCGGGCCCGGGTGCTGGCGACCGGTACGGCGGTGGCGGCGGCCGGAGTCGTGCCGTACGAGGAGACCGGGGTGCCCGCAGGGCTGCTGGCCGTGGCGTGGATCGTGTGCGTGACGCTCGCCTTCCGGGCCCTGGACCACGCCGACGGGCTCGCCGGGACCGTGGGGGTGGTGACCGCCTTCGGGGTGGGGGCCTGTGCCGCCGCCGAGGTGATGGACGGGCTGGCCGTGCTGCTCAGCGTGCTCGCCGCCGCGCTCACCGGGTTCCTCATGCACAACTGGCATCCCGCGCGGATCGGACTCGGCGCCTGCGGCTCGCTGTTCACGGGGTTCCTGCTGGCCGCGGCGGGCGTGTTCACCCGGGCCGGGTACGGGATCGGATCCAGCGCGGGGGTGCTGTTCGCGCTGACCGCCCTCATCGGAGTCGACGCGGTGCTCGTGGTGGTGTCGCGGCGGATGGCCCGCAGGCCGCTGCTGCGCGAGGGCCCCGACCACGTGGCGCACCGGCTGCGGCGGCTCGGGCTCACCGCGCAGGGGGCCATCGTGCTGGTGGCGGCCGGGGCGTTCTCCGGGGTGCTCGTCGGGGTGCTCGCGCACACCGGGTGGGTGGGCGAGGAGAACGTGCTGTGGGTGGCGGGCGGTGCGCTGGTCGTCGTCCTTCTGCTGCTGCGCATCCCGGCGTACGGGTCCCGGCGTGTTACGTCTTCGCAGGTCAGCGCCCAGTTGCGTGTAAGGAGCGGATAAGAGTTGAGCCCCACTGACTCAGGTCTGTTGACCCAGCGCTCCGCCTCGTGCACACTTGAGTCCGTTCCACTCAAGTCAGCTGGAGGAAATCACCATGGCACGTGCGGTCGGCATCGACCTGGGCACGACTAACTCCGTCGTCAGCGTTCTGGAGGGCGGCGAGCCCACCGTCATCACCAACGCCGAGGGTGCCAGGACCACGCCGTCCGTCGTCGCCTTCGCGAAGAACGGCGAGGTGCTCGTCGGCGAGGTCGCCAAGCGGCAGGCGGTCACGAACGTGGACCGGACCATCCGCTCGGTGAAGCGCCACATGGGCACCGACTGGAAGATCGAGCTCGACGGCAAGGTCTTCAACCCGCAGCAGATGTCCGCCTTCATCCTGCAGAAGCTGAAGCGGGACGCCGAGGCCTACCTGGGCGAGAAGGTGACCGACGCGGTCATCACCGTCCCGGCGTACTTCAACGACTCCGAGCGCCAGGCCACCAAGGAGGCCGGTGAGATCGCGGGCCTCAACGTCCTGCGCATCGTCAACGAGCCCACCGCGGCCGCGCTCGCCTACGGCCTCGACAAGGACGACCAGACGATCCTCGTCTTCGACCTCGGTGGCGGCACCTTCGACGTGTCCCTCCTGGAGATCGGTGACGGCGTCGTCGAGGTGAAGGCCACCAACGGCGACAACCACCTCGGCGGTGACGACTGGGACCAGCGCGTCGTCGACTACCTGGTCAAGCAGTTCGCGGCCGGCCACGGCGTGGACCTCGGCAAGGACAAGATGGCCCTCCAGCGCCTGCGTGAGGCCGCGGAGAAGGCCAAGATCGAGCTGTCCTCGTCCACCGAGACGTCGATCAACCTGCCCTACATCACCGCGTCCGCCGAGGGCCCGCTGCACCTGGACGAGAAGCTGACCCGCGCCCAGTTCCAGCAGCTGACCGCGGACCTGCTGGAGCGCTGCAAGACCCCGTTCCACAACGTCATCAAGGACGCCGGCATCCAGCTCGGCGAGATCGACCACGTCGTCCTCGTCGGCGGCTCCACCCGTATGCCCGCCGTCGCCGAACTGGTCAAGGAGCTGACCGGCGGCAAGGAGGCCAACAAGGGCGTCAACCCGGACGAGGTCGTCGCCATCGGCGCCTCGCTCCAGGCCGGTGTCCTCAAGGGTGAGGTCAAGGACGTCCTGCTCCTCGACGTGACCCCGCTGTCCCTCGGTATCGAGACCAAGGGCGGCATCATGACCAAGCTGATCGAGCGCAACACGACGATCCCGACGAAGCGTTCGGAGATCTTCACCACGGCCGAGGACAACCAGCCGTCGGTGCAGATCCAGGTCTACCAGGGCGAGCGCGAGATCGCGGCCTACAACAAGAAGCTCGGCATGTTCGAGCTGACCGGTCTGCCCCCGGCGCCGCGCGGCGTCCCGCAGATCGAGGTCTCCTTCGACATCGACGCCAACGGCATCATGCACGTCACGGCGAAGGACCTCGGCACCGGCAAGGAGCAGAAGATGACCGTCACCGGCGGCTCCTCGCTGCCGAAGGACGAGGTCGACCGCATGCGCGAGGAGGCCGAGCGCTACGCGGAGGAGGACCACAAGCGCCGCGAGGCCGCCGAGACCCGCAACCAGGGCGAGCAGCTGGTCTACCAGACGGAGAAGTTCCTCAAGGACAACGAGGACAAGGTCCCGGGCGAGATCAAGACCGAGGTCGAGGCCGCCGTCGCCGAGCTGAAGGAGAAGCTCAAGGGCGAGGACACCACCGAGATCCGCACCGCGACGGAGAAGGTCGCGGCCGTCTCCCAGAAGCTGGGCCAGGCCATGTACGCCGACGCCCAGACCGGGCAGGCCGCCGCCGGCGGCCCGGGTGCGTCCGAGGCCAAGGCCGACGACGATGTCGTCGACGCCGAGATCGTGGACGACGAGCGCAAGGACGGTGCCGCGTGACGGAGGAGACCCCGGGCTTCGACGAGAAGCCCGACGTCCCCTCAGGCGCCACCCCTGAAGACGCCGAGCCGCAGGCCGCCTCGCCCTCCCCGGAGGAGGCGGCGGCCCCGGCAGGGGACGCAAGCCAGAACGTCGGCCTGGTCGCCCAGCTGGACCAGGTGCGTACGGCGCTCCATGAGCGCACGGCGGACCTCCAGCGCCTCCAGGCCGAGTACCAGAACTACCGCCGCCGCGTCGAGCGCGACCGGGTCGCGGTCCGGGAGATCGCCATCGCGAACCTCCTGACCGAGCTCCTGCCCGTGCTCGACGACATCGGCCGCGCCCGGGAACACGGCGAACTCGTCGGCGGTTTCAAGTCCGTCGCCGAATCGCTGGAGACCGTCGCAGCGAAGATGGGACTGCAGCAGTTCGGCAAGGAGGGCGAGCCCTTCGACCCGACGATCCACGAGGCCCTGATGCACTCGTACGCGCCGGATGTCAGCGAGACGACGTGCGTGGCGATTCTGCAGCCCGGGTATCGGATCGGCGAGCGCACCATCCGCCCCGCGCGGGTGGCCGTCGCCGAGCCTCAGCCCGGGGCGCAGCCCGCCAAGGCGGAGGGCGGCGACGAGAACGCGGCGGGCGGCTCGGCTGACTCCGCCAACGCCGCCAACGCCGCCAACGACAAGGAGAACGGTGGCCCGGAGGAGGGCTGACGTAGACACCGAGCGGAAGGAGGGACGTCGGGGATGAGCACCAAGGACTTCATCGAGAAGGACTACTACAAGGTCCTCGGCGTCCCCAAGGACGCCACCGAGGCGGAGATCAAGAAGGCGTACCGGAAGCTCGCCCGCGAGTACCACCCGGACGCCAACAAGGGAAACGCCAAGGCCGAGGAGCGCTTCAAGGAGATCTCCGAGGCGAACGACGTCCTCGGCGACGCCAAGAAGCGCAAGGAGTACGACGAGGCACGCACCCTCTTCGGCAACGGCGGGTACCGCCCGGGGCCGGGCGCGGGCGGCAACTTCAACTTCGACCTGGGCGACCTCTTCGGGGGCAATGCCCAGGGCGGCGGCGGAGGCGGCGGCTTCGGCGGCGGCCTCGGCGACGTCTTCGGGGGCCTGTTCAACCGGGGCGGCACGGGCACCACGCGCACCCAGCCGCGGCGCGGCCAGGACATCGAGTCCGAGGTCACGCTGAGCTTCACGGAGGCCATCGAGGGCGCCACGGTGCCGCTCCGGATGTCCTCGCAGTCTCCGTGCAAGGCCTGCTCCGGCACCGGCGACAAGAACGGCACACCGCGCGTGTGCCCGACCTGCGTCGGCACCGGGCAGGTGACGCGGGGCTCGGGTGGTGGCTTCTCGCTCACCGACCCCTGCCCCGACTGCAAGGGCCGCGGCCTGATCGCCGAGCACCCCTGCCTGGAGTGCAAGGGCAGCGGCCGCGCCAAGTCGTCCCGGACCATGCAGGTCCGCATCCCGGCCGGGGTGACGGAGGGGCAGCGGATCCGGCTGCGCGGCAAGGGGGCCCCCGGCGAGCGGGGCGGCCCGGCGGGCGACCTGTACGTGGTCGTGCACGTCGGCGAGCACCCGGTGTTCGGCCGTAAGGGCGACAACCTCACGGTGACCGTCCCGGTGACGTTCGCCGAGGCGGCCCTCGGCGGCGAGGTCCGGGTGCCGACCCTCGGCGGTCCGGCCGTCACGCTGAAGCTGCCGCCGGGCACGCCCAACGGGCGCACCATGCGGGCCCGGGGCAAGGGCGCGGTCCGCAAGGACGGTACCCGCGGGGACTTGCTCGTCACCGTCGAGGTGAGTGTTCCCAGGGACCTGGCGGGGAAGGCTCGTGACGCACTGGAGGCGTATCGCGAGGCGACCGCGGGCGAGGACCCGCGGGCGGAGCTGTTCGAGGCCGCGAAGGGAGCTTGAGAGCGATGGATGGCCGTCGACGTAACCCGTATGAACTGACCGAGGAGACCCCGGTCTACGTCATCTCGGTGGCGGCTCAGCTCTCCGGACTCCACCCGCAGACGCTGCGCCAGTACGACCGGCTCGGCCTGGTCTCCCCGGACCGCACCGCGGGACGGGGCCGCCGTTACTCGGCCCGCGACATCGAACTGCTCCGTCAGGTGCAGCAGTTGTCGCAGGACGAGGGCATCAACCTGGCCGGTATCAAGCGCATCATCGAACTGGAGAACCAGGTCGCCGCCCTCCAGTCCCGCGTCGCGGAGCTGGAGGCGGCCCTGGACGGCGCGGCGGCGACCATGCGGCAGCGTGAGGCCGCCGTCCACGCCTCCTACCGCCGGGACCTGGTGCCGTATCAGGAGGTCCAGCAGACCAGCGCGCTCGTGGTGTGGCGGCCGAAGCGGCAGCAGAACGACTGACGGTCTGCACCCGAACTCCCTTTGGTGGAGAGCCGGTAAAGGACAGTTGGCGTAGGTTCCGCCAGACCTTCACAGGTGCCTCTGGACGTGGTGTTGCGCACTCGTTAAGCGGTTCTGCTTGACGCAAGTGTTGTCGGGGCGTTGGCTTTTCTGTCACCTGGGCCGCAATGCGGCCGCCACGTCCCGAACGCACCTGAAGTGAGCAGCCGAATGCGTCGTATCGCCATATCCATGGCCGCGTCCTCGATGATCCTTTCGCTCGCCGGCTGTGGCGTTCTGAACGCGACGGGGGATTCGGGCGACGCCAGTCCGACCCGGGGCAACGACATCACGGTGGGTCTGCTGCTGCCGGAGACGACCAACACGCGGTACGAGAAGTTCGACCACCCGATCATCAAGGAGAAGGTCGCCTCGCTGACCAAGCAGCAGGGCAAGGTCCAGTACGCCAACGCCGAGTCGGACGCGGCGAAGCAGACCGCGCAGATGCAGCAGATGATCGACGACAGGGTCGATGTCATCCTGCTGGACGCGGTCGACGCGCACGCCATCGCGGGCCAGGTGAAGAAGGCCAAGGAGGCGGGCATCCCGGTCATCGCGTACGACCGGCTGGCCGAGGGGCCGATCGACGCGTACATCTCCTTCGACAACGAACTCGTCGGCGAGGCGCAGGGGCGGGCGGTGCTGGAGGCGCTGGGCTCGGACGTCGACTCCTCCGACAAGATCGTCATGATGAACGGCTCGCCCACCGACCCGAACGCGAAGCAGTTCAAACAGGGCGCGCTGTCCGAGCTGAACGGCAAGGTGACGATCGCGGCGTCGTTCGACACGAAGGACTGGAAGCCGGAGAACGCCGAGGCCAACATGGTCCGCGCGATCAACGACATCGGCAAGGACAACATCGCGGCCGTCAACTCCGCCAACGACGGCATGGCGGGCGGCATCATCCGGGCGCTCAAGGCCGCCGGGGTCGTCGACCTGCCGCCGGTCACCGGGCAGGACGCCGACTTGGCGGCCGTGCAGCGGGTCGTCGCCGGCGAGCAGTACATGAGCGTCTACAAGCCCTACCCGGACGAGGCCGAATCGGCCGCCGAGATGGCCGTCGCCAAGGTCCAGGGCAAGGACATCCAGTTCGACGCGCTCACCCGCGACAAGGTGGACAGCCCCACCACCAAGGGCATCCCGGCCCAGTTGGTGCAGG
This sequence comes from Streptomyces shenzhenensis, assembly GCF_003688995.1. Classification (GTDB taxonomy): domain Bacteria; phylum Actinomycetota; class Actinomycetes; order Streptomycetales; family Streptomycetaceae; genus Streptomyces; species Streptomyces shenzhenensis_A. Next base: position 28,412 of record NZ_PENI01000015.1, read on the forward strand.
TGAGCACGATGACCAAGGGCAACATCGACGACACGGTCGTCGCGGACGGGATCTACGAGATCTCCGAGATCTGCACCCCCAAGTACAAGACGGCCTGCGACGCCATCGGTCTGAAGTAACGAACACCCTGGTCATCCCCGGTCGAGGGGTCCCTCGGCCGGCGAACGGCCCCTGGCATAGCGCATCTCACCGAGAACCGCCGGCCGACGCCGTCATCGCTCCACCGGAACCGCCCGGCCGTGCCGCAGTCGTGGGGCGGACGGTGGTCGATGTGCGCGCGACGGAGTGCGGGGGACGTCGGGAGGAAGCGGGAGATACCGGTGGTTTTCCCAGGGCATGGCTGGGGAAGCCGTGTTGCGGAGCCGGTCGGGGCCGCGCATAGTTGCGCTGCGGAAGTGGCAGCAACCGGGGGTGGAATGGGCGATGGCCGGGCGCGGAACGGAGGAGCATCCACACGGTGCGGACCGCCTGTGCGAGGCCGGGGATCGCGTGTATTCCCGGGCCGTACGGCGCGGCCGGGTGCCGCGCACGGATGCCGAGCCGGTGCCCTGCCTGCTGGAACTGGCCCTGCTGCACCCGGACCCGGACGACATGGACTGGCTGGTGCCGACCTCGCCGCAGGAGGTCATGACCCGGGTGCTGCGCGGGGTGTACGACGAGGTCAGGGAGAGCCAGCGGCGGGTGGGCTCGGCGGTCGCGGCCTTCGAGCGGTACGCGGGCATCGGCCGTCAGCTCCAGGCCCCCTCGTCCGCCCCGGCCGAGGGCACCGCGATCCGGGTCCTGGACGGGCTGTCCCGGATCCAGGCGGCGATGGACGAGGCGACCGACGCCTGCACCACCGAGGTGCTGACGGTGCAGCCCGGCGGCATCCGGCGGGAGGCCGAGCTGACGGAGGGCCTGCACCGGGCGATGGCGCTGCGCGGCCGGGGTGTGCGCATGCGCGACCTGTACACGCATGTGGCGCGGCACGGCCAGGGGCTGCTCACCTACCTGGAGCTGATGGGCGACGCGGTGGAGGCCCGCACGCTGGACGAGGTCATCGACCGGCTGATCCTGTTCGACCGAACAGTGGCCTTCATCCCGGCCAACACCGACCGCACGATGGCGCTGGAGCTGCGGCACCCGGCGCTGGTCGAGTACCTGGTGACCGTCTTCGAACGGCTGTGGCGGCTGGCGATCCCGCTGACCGCCCCGCTCCCCGACACCGGCATCGAGGGCATCTCGCACCGTGAGCAGTCGATCGCCGCACTGCTCGCGGAGGGCCACCAGGACGCGGTCATCGCGGAGCGCCTCGGCATCAGCGTCCGTACCTGCCGCGCCCATATCGCCCGGCTGTCGGAGACCCTCGGCGCGGCCAGCCGCACCCAGCTGGGCGTGCGCATCGCCCAGGTGGGCCTGGACGGTCCGCCGCGCACCGCGGACGGGAGTCCGCTCAGCCTTCCTGATCAAGGATCCCCGAGCGTGCGATGAGATAGCCGAGCTGGGCGCGGCTGCCGCTGCCCAGGGCCTGGGCCAGCTTGGCGATATGGGCGCGGCAGGTGCGCACGTTCATGCCGAGGCGGCGGGCGATGGCCTCGTCGACATGGCCCTCGACGAGCAGCTTGGCGATGGAGTGCTGGATGTCCGTGATGCCGTCGGGTGCGGCCTCGTAGGGCCCGTCCGTGCCCAGCGGGACGGCGCGGCTCCACATGAACTCGAAGACCTTGACCAGATAGCGGACCAGGCCCGGCTGGCGCAGTTCCAGGGCGACCTGCTGGTCGTCGCGGATGGGGATGAACGCGACGGTGTCGTCGCAGATGATGAGGCGCTCCACCAGTTCGTCGATGGTGCGGTACTCGGCCTTGCCGTAGGCGAGGCGCGCGGCGTAGGCCAGCTTCTCCGGGTTGTGGCGGGCGGTGTGCTGGTACAGGGTGCGGATCCGGACGCCGCGTTCGATCAGCGGCCGGTCCCGCTCCAGGCCCTTGAGCACGCTGCGTTCGGAGATGCGGTCGCTGGGCTGGACCGTGAGCACCTCCGTGCGGCACTGCTCGGTGGCCAGGTTGAGCGCGGCGTTGATCCGTTCGCTGCCGTCCAGCAGGGTCATCGAGTCGCTGCTCGTCGTGGCCCGGGTGCTCAGGGCCAGGAACGGCTCGAAGGCGTCGGCCAGGTCGATGGTCTGCCGCCGGCGCTCGGATATCTCGCGTTCTATGGGGCTGAGCCGCTGCGCCAGGGCGACCGCGGGAGGCACCGGACGCAGCTGGTCCGGATCGTCCGGGTCCGGGTGGAGCAGGCCGAACTCCACGAGGCAGGGGGCGGCTTCCACATCTGTGCGCGCCACGTGTCCCGTGCGTAGAGCTGCCGCGTAGATGCGGCCACCGTCCTCACACAGTTCCGTCACAGCATGGGGATGTGTCGCTTTTGCGTGATTCGTTTCCAAATCTCCACCCCCCAGGGTCCTGAACATGCAGGAACATGATGCACCGATTGTGTGGCCATGACGTGCCCGAATGAGCCATCGTCGTACTCGACGGGGGAAAAGGGGACCTTCAAGTGAGGACGAAGCCGACTATGCGTAAGAAAATGCTTCGCTCGGTGCTTGTCGCCGCCTTCTCCGCCCTCGTGGCCGTCGGTGCGTTGGGTGGCTTCTCCGGCGAGAAGAGCGATGTTCGGGCGAACACCAGCTGGCCGATTGTCGTGATAGGCGAGGACGACACCTCGTGGCCGCTCCCGCCGGCAGATGGAGCCGGGAGTTGATGTGACCACTCCACCCGACGACCGATCCTTCCGCCGCGAGATGGCGACCGCCTACCGCTCCGGCTGGCACTTCATCGACCTGGTCACCGCCATCCCCCACAGCGGTGATTCGCTGATGGTGACCGTGTTCGGTGAGCCGGTCGTCGTCACGCGGGACGAGGACGAGGACGTGCGGGCGTACCGGTGTCTGCGCAAGCCCCGCGGGGCGCCGCAGCCCGTGCGGTGTGCCATCCGGTACGGAATGATCTTTGTGAACCTGGACCGACGGGACCACCGGCTTGCGGAGCCGGACGTCCCGGATCTGAGGACCATCTCGGCCACCCCCCGCAGTGCCTGACGCGATTCCCCCGTCGTAAAAGATCGCTCAGGTGCTTCCCCCCGCAGCGGCGTCACCGTGACCTGAACACGGTGACGCCGCTGCAGTTTCCGGGGAAATTTCGCGACATCATCGCGTTCTCACGCTGGCCGAAAACCGCTTGTGCCCCCGGCGGACCCGCCCAGGAACGAGACCAGAAGGGCGCTGCCGTCGCCCTGGTCCCGGTGCCGTTTGCGGGTCCGGGGGGCGGGTCCTCACGTACGAGGTGGAAGCGGAGCGTCGACAGGGCCGCCAACAAGAGCAGGGACTCCTTCGGCGGGCGCGGTGGTGTCGCCGGTCGTGTCGGCGGCATCCGGAGCGGTGGATGACGGACGCGATGTGGGTCCGGGGGTGTGGATTGGCTGGCAGCAGCCTCCTGTGACCGTCCTCGCCCGGCCGGCGGCCCGCCCTCCGATGACCAAGCCGCACGCTCCGTCGGAGTTGTGCTTCCGCGGCATGTTTCCGGCCGCTTGGGCTCGGGTCGGGTGGGGCCCGGTTTCGGTGTCATGTGCGCCCTGGTGTCCGCTCCGACGGCCATGTGGGACGGGGTCCCGTGGTCGCCGCTGCACGGCGGGCTGCTCGGCGGTGTGATCAAGAAGCAGATGGAGGGCGGCAGGGGGCCTCGGTGCGGGTGGCCGGCGCCCGCGTCGGCATCGCCGCTCCGTCTCTGCCGCATGTTCTTGGCCGGGTCCGGCAAAGGTCCGGGTCCCGTGTCATGCGCGGCCCAGTGCTCGGTCCACCTCGATCTCGATCACCACACGGGACGGGTTCGGGGACGGAGTCCGTTCGTATCGTTCGGCGTGACGGCGTTCCGCCTCGGCGACTCGTTCCCGGTCGGTGTGGACGACGGCGCGGCCCTCCAGGGTGGCCCAGCGGCGGCCGTCCACCTGGCAGACGGCGACCCGGGCGCCGGCCGGGCCGGCCGCGACGACATGCGCCACCTTGGCGCTCGCCCCGTTCGTGATCACCCGTGCCAGCCGGGCCGCGGGGTCGAAGGTCACGGAGACGGGCACGACGTGCGGGCTGCCGTCGGGGCGCAGGGTCGTCAGGGTGCACAGGTGGCGCTCCCGCCAGAAGGCGAGGTAGGACGCGTGCGGGGCGTCCAGGTCCACGGCGTATTCCACGGCAGGTCGGCTCATGGACCCGGAAGGTATCCCCAGGAGACTCCCGAACACCGCCTTGAGTGGAATAGACTCAACTTTGTGTACGTTGGTTAAGTCAGCACTGGGAGACGTGGCCGACAAGCCGACGCCGAGGAGGAGAACGCGAACGTGGACGCCGAGCTGACCAACAGGAGCCGGGACGCGATCAACACGGCCAGCAACAAGGCCGTCACCGAGGGCCACCCGGACCTCACGCCTGCTCATCTGCTCCTGGCTCTGCTCCAGGGGCGAGGCAATCAGGCGAACGAGAACATCACCGACCTGCTCGCCGCCGTGGACGCCGACCAGGCCGCCGTACGCTCCGGCGTCGAGCAGGTGCTCGCCGGACTGCCCAGCGTGACCGGGTCCACCGTCGCGCCCCCGCAGCCCAACCGCGAACTGCTCGCCGTCCTCGCCGACGCCGCCGAGCGCGCGAAGGAACTCGGCGACGACTACCTCTCCACCGAGCACCTGCTCATCGGCATCGCCGCGAAGGGCGGCGCGGCCGGCGAGGTGCTGGCACGGCAGGGCGCCGACGCCAAGAAGCTGCAGGCCGCCTTCCAGAAGACGCGGGGAGGACGACGCGTGACCACCGCCGACCCCGAGGGCCAGTACAAGGCCCTGGAGAAGTTCGGCAGCGACTTCACCGCGGCGGCCCGCGACGGCAAGCTCGACCCCGTCATCGGGCGGGACCACGAGATCCGGCGGGTCGTCCAGGTGCTGTCCCGCCGCACCAAGAACAACCCCGTGCTCATCGGCGAGCCCGGCGTCGGCAAGACCGCGGTCGTCGAGGGCCTCGCCCAGCGGATCGTGAAGGGCGACGTGCCCGAGTCGCTGAAGGACAAGCGGCTGGTGGCGCTCGACCTCGGCGCGATGGTCGCGGGCGCCAAGTACCGGGGCGAGTTCGAGGAGCGGCTGAAGACGGTCCTCGCCGAGATCAAGGACTCCGACGGGCAGATCATCACCTTCATCGACGAGTTGCACACCGTCGTCGGCGCCGGGGCCGGCGGCGACTCCGCCATGGACGCCGGCAACATGCTCAAGCCGATGCTCGCCCGCGGTGAGCTGCGCATGGTCGGCGCCACCACCCTCGACGAGTACCGCGAGCGGATCGAGAAGGACCCGGCGCTGGAGCGGCGCTTCCAGCAGGTGCTGGTCGCCGAGCCGACCGTCGAGGACAGCATCGCCATCCTGCGCGGACTCAAGGGCCGTTACGAGGCCCACCACAAGGTGCAGATCGCGGACAGCGCGCTGGTGGCCGCCGCCACCCTCTCCGACCGTTACATCACCTCTCGCTTCCTGCCCGACAAGGCCATCGACCTGGTCGACGAGGCCGCCTCCCGGCTGCGCATGGAGATCGACTCCTCGCCCGTAGAGATCGACGAACTCCAGCGCGCCGTCGACCGGTTGAAGATGGAGGAGCTGGCGCTGAGCAAGGAGACCGACCCGGCATCCCGGGAACGTCTGGAGAAGCTGCGCCGCGACCTCGCCGACAAGGAGGAGGAGCTGCGCGGCCTCAACGCCCGCTGGGAGAAGGAGAAGCAGTCCCTCAACCGGGTCGGCGAACTGAAGGAACGCCTCGACGACCTGCGCGGCCAGGCCGAACGCGCCCAGCGCGACGGCGACTTCGACACCGCCTCCAAGCTGCTGTACGGCGAGATCCCGCAGCTGGAGAAGGAACTGGAGGCCGCCTCCGAGGCCGAGGAGGAGGCCGCCAAGGACACCATGGTCAAGGACGAGGTCGGCGCCGACGACATCGCCGACGTCGTCGCTGCCTGGACCGGCATCCCGGCCGGGCGCCTGCTGGAGGGTGAGACGCAGAAGCTGCTGCGCATGGAGGACGAGCTGGGCCGGCGGCTGATCGGCCAGACCGAGGCCGTGCGCGCCGTCTCCGACGCGGTGCGGCGCAGCCGGGCCGGCATCGCCGACCCCGACCGGCCCACCGGATCCTTCCTGTTCCTCGGCCCGACCGGCGTCGGCAAGACCGAACTGGCCAAGGCGCTCGCCGACTTCCTCTTCGACGACGAACGGGCCATGGTCCGTATCGACATGTCGGAGTACAGCGAGAAGCACAGTGTGGCCCGGCTGGTCGGCGCGCCGCCCGGGTACGTCGGCTACGAGGAGGGCGGTCAGCTGACCGAGGCGGTGCGCCGCCGCCCGTACAGCGTGGTGCTGCTCGACGAGGTGGAGAAGGCGCACCCCGAGGTCTTCGACATCCTCCTCCAGGTGCTGGACGACGGCCGGCTGACCGACGGACAGGGCCGTACGGTCGATTTCCGCAACACGATCCTCGTGCTGACCTCGAACCTGGGCAGCCAGTTCCTGGTCGAGCCGACCACCAGCGAGCAGGTGAAGAAGGAGCAGGTGCTGGAGGTGGTCCGCGCCTCCTTCAAGCCAGAGTTCCTCAACCGGCTGGACGACCTGGTCGTCTTCTCGGCCCTGAGCAAGGACGAGCTGGCCCGGATCGCCCGGCTCCAGATCGACCGGCTGGCGGGGCGGCTGGCCGAACGCCGGCTCACCCTGGAGATCACCCCCGAGGCGCTGGCCTGGCTCGCGGACGAGGGCAACGATCCGGCCTACGGTGCCCGGCCGCTGCGCCGCCTGGTGCAGACCGCCATCGGCGACCGGCTCGCCAAGGAGATCCTCTCCGGGGAGGTCAAGGACGGCGACACGGTCCGGGTGGACGCCTTCGGCGACGGTCTCCTGGTCGGCCCGGCCACCGGCAAGACGCTCTGACCGGCTCCACCGGCACGACGGCCCGCCCCGCGCTTTCGGGGCGGGCCGTCGCCCGTCGGACGGCACACGCGAGGAGCCGCACCCGCGCGGTGCAGGTCGATGTCGACGGCGGCACGGATGCCGGTGAAGGCCGTCACCGGCGGGGTCAGCCCCCGTCGGCCGCCCTGTCGGTGACGAGTTCGAGGCGGTCCGCGCCTCCGGCCTGGGCGGCGACCGCGTCCTCGATGCCGAGGGCGATCGAGGGCGATCACCTCCGGGACTGCACGCGCCACCTGGTCCGCCCCTGATCGGCGGCGCCAGGACCGTCGGGCCAGTTCGCGGCGCCGGACGCCGGCCTGGCGGGCGGCGGTCACATGGGGTGGGCGGCCTGGAGGCGTATGGCGCGTCCGCGGACGTCGGCGGCGGCGCCGGGCATGCCCGGGTGCCGTGGACGCCGGCGGCGCCGCGCCGCGGGTGCCGGCCGCGAAGGACCGCGTCCGTCCTTGTGACCCCGTCCGCTCACCTGAACGTCACCGACCGGGCGGATCCTGTCAGCCGAGCGCTGACAGGCCACGTCTGGGCTTGCCACCACCCTCCCTGCATGGGGGAGGATGGCGGAATCCGCACGAAGGGAAAATCACGGTGAGCATCGACCCGTCCTCGATTCCGAACTTCGGGGGCCAGCCCGAGCCGCAGCCCCAAGGACCGGCGGGCCCCGTCGTCCCGGATCAGGACCTCGTGAAGCAGCTCCTCGACCAGATGGAGCTCAAGTACGTCGTCGACGACGAGGGTGACCTCGCGGCGCCGTGGGAGCAGTTCCGTACGTACTTCATGTTCCGTGGGGAGGCCGAACAGGCGGTCTTCTCCGTGCGGACCTTCTACGACCGCCCCCACAAGATCGACGAGAAGCCGCAGCTCCTGGAGTCCGTCGACGACTGGAACCGCAGGACGCTGTGGCCCAAGGTGTACACGCACACCCACGACGACGGCACCGTCCGTCTCATCGGTGAGGCGCAGATGCTGATCGGCACCGGCGTCGACCTCAACCACTTCGTCTCCTCGACGGTCAGCTGGGTGCGGGCCGCGATCGAGTTCGACCGGTGGCTGGTGGAACAGCTCGGCCTCGAACAGGAGGTCAACGAGGCGGACAAGCCCGACGACGAGGAGTGACAGCCCGTTCCGCACGGTGACGCGCGGTGGCCTACAGCGGCGTGTGAGCGATCACGACGAGGTAGGCGCCGTAGCCGAAGGAGAGCCCGGCCAGGCCGCAGACCACCACGGTCGCGTGCCAGGGCCGGGCTCTCGCCGTCCGCACCAGCGCCCGGGCCGGCGGGACCAGCAGCGGGAACGCGGGCAGCAGGAAGCGCGGCTTGGACTCGAAGAAGCCGGAGCCGCCGAGCGCGATCAGCAGCAGGACACCGCTGTACACGAGAAGCGGGAGCGGGGCGCGGTCCACGACGAGCAGCGCGTACAGCAGCACCGCCGCCGCCATGATCAACAGGGCCATGGGGAAGACCAGCCGGGTGCTCTGCACCAGCAGCCCCCGGGCGAAGTGCAGCGAGCCGCGCCCCAGGTCGAACCTCGACCCCCACAACCGCTGCACCTCGAAGTACCCGCCGAGCAGGTCGCCCGTGCGCCGGCCCACCCACAGCACATACGCCGTCCAGCCCAGCGGGGCGAGCGCGGCGCCCGCCCACAGCCCGGGTGAGCACCGGCCGTGGCGCCGGTGGATCCGGTACGCCTCGCAGACCGCCGCGGCGAGCACGGCCGCGGCGACCGCGATGCCATTGGGCCGGGACAGCCCGGCGAGCGCCGCCAGGCCGCCCGCCCACAGCCAGTTCCCGGTGAGCACGGCGTACAGGGACCAGGCCGCGAACGCGGTGAGCACGGGCTCCGTGTACGCCATCGACAGCACGACGGAGTGCGGCAGCAGCCCCCACAGCACCACCAGCGTGGTGCCCACGCCGGGACCGTACAGGCGGGTCCCCACCGCATGGATGCCACAGGCGGCGATCCCGGCCGCGGCCCAGGACACCAGCAGTCCCGCGGCGCCCCCGCCGAGCGGCGTCACGGCGGTCACGATCCGCACCAGAGCCGGATACAGCGGGAAGAACGCCAGGTCGCTGTGGATGACGGCCGGCTCGAAGTACAGGGTGCGGCCGTAGCCGTGCGCGGCGATGCCCTGGTACCAGACGGAGTCCCAGGAGCGGCCGAGCAGTGCCAGCGGCTGCTCCTCCCTGGCCCAGGCGGCCAGGGCGAGCACGGCGATCCCGGCGGACCGGGCGAGGGCGAACACCCCGAGCGCGACCCCGCTCGCCGTCAGGAGGGACAGCCGGGCCCGGGCGCGCTCCCGTGGACCGGGCTCCTGGGACGCCGCGGCGGCGGCAGGGGCGAGGGTGGAACTGGCGTGGCTCACATTTCCGCAGCTTGCAGCGGTGAGCCCGGGGGCGCGAGCAGTGTGCGCCCGAGCGGGTTCGCCGCGGCGACCGTCGGTGTGGCGACATGACAGGGCAGGCCCCGGCCCGCACCCACCCGACCCCCGGGCCGGCGATGGTGGCCCGTTCGAGTGAGGGGCGCGCCGCGGGTGGCTGCGGCATTGGGTGACGACGTGCGCCGGAGCCGCGCAGGTTCCGTCGAGCGGGCGGAACGCTTCCGGCGTTCTCCGTCCGTCTGCACGGATAGCCTTGGCCTGCCGAGGGCTCGCGGTTGCCTGCGCCCTCCCGAACAGTTGCAGGAGCCTGGTCAGGAGTGGGCGTGGTGGCGAAGGTTTACCCGTCGACGGAGCCCGAGCCGGCGGCTGCGGACCGGGAACGGATGTTCGCTCGGTTACCGGAGGTCGCCTCGGGCGAGGCGGTGTTCCTTCCCGCGGACCCGCCCCGCACGGGACGGATGGCGTTCTGGACACCTGGAGGTGAGCCACCGGACCTCGGGGTGGAACCCGAGGAACTCACCGCGGTCCGGCCGCACGACTCGTCCGTGCGCCGGGCGCGGGTGGTCGCAGTGCTGCTGCCGGTGGAACAGGCGCTGCCGCTGCTGACCCGCTGCCGGGCACTCGGTGCGGACGACAGCGGGCGGGCCTCGGCCGGTACCGCGTTCTGGGGCACAGCGGCCCTGCTGGGACTGCGTCTGCTCGCCCAGGGCCGGATACTGCCCGGGGTGTCGCCGGAAGGATGTGACGCGTGGCGGGTCGGCCCGCTGGACACCGAGGCCCACGAGCGGCTGGCCGCCCTGGCCGCCGCCATGCCCCCGGAGGCCCGCGCGGTCGCGATTCCCGGACTCTCCCGCCTCACGCTCCCGGCGGCCGAGCCGCTGCTGCGGGCCTTCATGGACGCCATGGCCGATTCCCTCGCCCGCCCTCCCGCCGCCCGCCAGGTGACCGGCGGACCGGCGTTCGCGGTCCGAGCCCCGCAGGCCGTGCCCGAGCAGCGAGGCTGGGCGGCGGAGGTCGCCGCCGGCCGCGACGCGGGTCTGGCGGTGTCACTGCGGCTGGAGCTCGGCCGCGCGGACTCCTTCCGGGCCGTGGTCCAACTGCGCAGCCTGGCCGATCCCACGGTGCTCACCGACGCCGCGGACCTGTGGTCCGGCAGGGCCACCGCCCCCGAACTGTTCGGTCCACGGGCCAAGGTGGACACGCTGCTGACGCTGCGCCGGGCCGCCCGCGCCTGGTCCCCGGCCGGACGGCTGCTGGACTCCGCCGCCCCGACAGGCCTGGAGCTGTCCGACGAGGAGGTCCAGTCGCTGCTGGGCGACGCTGCGGAGAGCCTTGCCGCCGCCGGGGTCGCCGTGCACTGGCCCAAGGAGCTGGTTCGCGAGCTGACGGCCTCCGGCCTCCTGGAACCCGTATGCCGCCGGGGAACCCAGTCTGCGGCCGAGTCGTTCCTGTCCTCCGGCGGCCTGCTGGACTTCCGCTGGCGGGTCGCCCTCGGAGACCGGGAACTCACCGAGGACGAGCTGGAGCGGCTGGTCCGGGCACACCGGCCGATCGTGCGGCTGCGCGACCAGTGGGTGGTCGTGGACCCGGAGCTGGTCCGCAGACTGCGACGGGCCACGCAGTCCAGGACGACTTCGCTCGCCCCGATCGACGCCCTGAGCGCCGCGCTGACCGGCAGCATCGAGGTGGACGGCGAACAGGTGGCGGTCACCGCCGAAGGCGTACTGGAGGAACTGCGCTCCCGGATCGCCGACCCCGAGGCCCGCGCCGCGCGCGAGCCCCAGGGACAGCCGAAAGCCCTGGCCGCGACCCTGCGCGACTACCAGCTGCGCGGCCTGAACTGGCTGCACCGGATGACCTCGCTCGGCCTGGGCGGCTGCCTCGCCGACGACATGGGCCTGGGCAAGACCGTCACTCTGATCGCTCTCCACCTGCGTCGCCAGGAACGAAAGACCACCGTCGGCCCCACCTTGGTGGTCTGCCCCGCCTCGCTGCTCGGCAACTGGGAGCGCGAGATCCAGCGCTTCGCACCGGCCACCCCGGTGCGCCGCTTCCACGGCCCCGGCCGCGACCTGGCCGGACTCGACGGCGGAACGGACGGCGGCTTCGTCCTGACCACCTACGGAACGATGCGCCGCGACACCGAACGCCTCGCCGAGCAGCCCTGGGGCCTGCTCGTCGCCGACGAGGCCCAGCACGTCAAGAATCCGTACGCGCTCACCGCCCAGGCCCTGCGCCGGATCCCCGCACGGGGACGGGTCGCGCTGACCGGAACTCCGGTCGAGAACAACCTGTCCGAACTGTGGTCACTGCTCGACTGGACCACCCCCGGCCTGCTCGGCACGCTCACCTCCTTCCGTGATCGCTACGCCACGGCCGTCGAGGGCGACCGCGACGAACAGGCCGCCAAGCGGCTGGCCGTGCTGATCCGCCCCTTCCTGCTGCGCCGGCGCAAGTCCGACCCCGGCATCGCGCCCGAACTGCCGCCCAAGACCGAGACCGACCAGCCGGTGTCCCTGACGAAGGAGCAGGTCTCGCTGTACGAGGCGCTGGTACGCGAGCTCATGGCAGAGATCGAGGAGACGCAGGGCATGGCGCGGCGCGGCCTGGTGATGAAGCTCCTCACCGGCCTGAAGCAGGTCTGCAACCATCCCGCGCAGTTCCTGAAGGAACCCGCCGATGCCAGGCTCCCGGGCCGTTCGGGGAAACTGGAACTCCTGGACGAACTCCTGGACACCGTCCTGGCCGAGGGCGGGTCGGCCCTGGTCTTCACCCAGTACGTGGCCATGGGCGCGCTGATCGAGCGCCACCTGGCCGACCGCGGCGTGGACACCCTGTTCCTGCACGGAGGTACCACGGTCAAACGCCGCGAGGCGATGGTCGACGCCTTCCAGACCGGCGAGAAGAAGGTGTTCCTGCTGTCTCTCAAGGCCGCCGGGACCGGTCTGAATCTGACCCGGGCCGGACACGTCATCCACTACGACCGCTGGTGGAATCCGGCCGTGGAGGACCAGGCCACCGACCGCGCCTACCGGATCGGACAGACCCAGCCGGTCCAGGTGCACAAGCTGGTCGCCGAGGGCACCGTGGAGGACCGGGTCGCCGAGATGCTCCGCCAGAAGCGGGAACTGGCCGACGCGGTGCTCGGCTCGGGCGAGTCGGCCTTCAGCGAACTGAGCGACAGCGAACTGGCCGAACTGGTCGCACTGCGAAGAAAGGGACGATGACCGGGCGTAGCCGGCCGGGCAGGTCGGCCTCCCGTACCTTCGAGGCACTCCCTCCGGCCAAGGGCAGCCGCGCGCCCTTCGCCGTGTCCTGGTGGGGCCGCGCATGGCTGCGCTCCATCGAGGAGTCCTCGCTGGACTCCGGCCGCCTCTCGCGCGGCCGGACCTACGCACGCGGCGGCGCGGTCGGACCGGTCACCGTCACCCCCGGCTCGGCCGCCGCGCGGGTGCAGGGCAGTCGCCGCACCCCGTACCGCTCCACGGTCCGGGTGGAGCTGCTGACGGACCGGCAGTGGGACCGACTGCTCGACATGATCGCCGAGCGGGCCGCCAACATCGCCGCACTGCTGGACGGCGAGATGCCCGCCGGGCTCGCCGACGACGCGGCAGCCGCCGGTGTCCCGCTGCTGCCCGGCCCACGGGACCTCGACCCCGAGTGCAGCTGCCCCGACTGGGGCTACCCCTGCAAGCATGCCGCGGCCCTCTGCTACCAGGTCGCCCGGCTCCTGGACCGCGACCCCTTCGTGCTGCTGCTTCTACGGGGGCGTGGTGAGCAGGAGCTGATGGGCGAGCTCGGCCGCCGTGACACCGCCCGCGCCGCCGCCGAGGGCGCGGTGTCCGCGACAACGGCAGCAGGTCCGGCCGGGTCCCCGGCGCGGACCGGCGATCCCGCAGGGCCCGCCTTCGCCTCACGCACCGGCCTTCCGTCCCTGCCCGCCCCGCCGCCACTGCCCGACCGGGCCGGCCGCGGCCCCGCGCTGGTGGACTCGGCCGTCCCGGAGCCCGGCGTGGACCCGGCCGCGCTCGAACTGCTCGCCGCCGACGCCGCGATGCGTGCCCGCCATCTGCTCGCCGGAGCCCTCGGCACGCGGCATGCCGACACGGCCCCGCCCGTCCCGCTCACCGAATGGCAGGACGCCGCCCGTTTCGCCGCCGCTCACCCCACGCCGGACGTCTTCGCCAGGATCGCGTCGAACTGCGGCCGCACCCCCGGTGAGCTCGCAGCCGCCACCCGGGCGTGGCAGCACGGCGGCGCAGCGTCCCTGGACGTGCTGGAAAACCCCTGGAACCCGCCCGCCTCCCTCCTGGCGCGCGCCCATGAAGCGCTGCGCGCGGACTACTGGGCCGACGGCGGACCACCCCGGCTCCGCTCCTGGCGCAACCGCTGGACCGTCGAGGGCCACGCGGCGCAGCTGCGCCTGGGCCGCGACGAACTGTGGTACCCGTACGCCAAGGACCGAGGCACCTGGTGGCCGGCCGGACCACCTGACACCGACCCCGCCGTCGTCCTGACCGCCCTCCTCACAACCTGCCCCGCGCCCCCTGCACAGAGGTGTGCGAACAGAAAGTGAGCCGGGTGACGGCGATGCCGCGCGGTGAAGCAGTTTCTGATGTATGTGGCGTCGGGGCCCTTCCAGCAAGCGGCGGCCGAGGCGCCGGCCCTGCCCAACTCCTACTCCGCGGCCCTGCACGCCGACCTGCCGGCCAAGCGGGCGTTGTTCACCGAGCGGCGAATTACTCGGTGTCCTTGGGATGCCTGGTCGAGGCATGGACGAGGATGACAGTCGAGGTCTCCGGGCTGACCAGGTATCGCACTCTGCCACCACTGGTGATCTCGTACTCCCACTGTTCCAGGGCGGAACCCTTCCACTCCTTGGTCGCATGCCTTCCCCGAAGCTGGTGTTGACGATTCCAGTCGTCACGCGACAGTGGGTCGGTGCGCAGTGCCTCCAGGCAGCGGTGTGCGTTCGGCAACGCGATTCGGCACAGCTCTTCCCAGCCCGTCACAGCCTCGGTCGTCCCGAAGACCACGTTCCATCCGCTCAGGGGCGGAACGCTGACCCGATCGCCCCTCTTCGGGCTTACCCGTGCACCTCGACAGGGCCCAGGTCGTCCCCGTCAAGGGGGCGCAGCGCTTCCTTGAGCTGCGCCGGATCGGCATTGATGCGAGCTGTCGCTCTCCAGGACACAAGCGTGCGGTGCACAGCCTCCCTGGCCCCGAGTTCGGCGGCGTCGGAAAGCGCTTCGAGCAACTCCATCGTGAACGCGCGCATCTCCTCCTCGTCCAGATGCCGCACCCAGGGGAAGACCTCCGGCAGCGCAAGCAGCAGCGACCGGGCTCCGTCGTCGTGCTTCATCAGCGCAAGGAAGAGCCGCGACGCGGTCGTCAGATTCTCCTCCGTGCGCTCAGCATGTATCGCCGTGGTCAGCACCATGTCAGGTGCGTCCCGATGGGTGACGCGAAGGCAGCCGAGGGCGGCAGCCCGGGCGGCCACAGCCTTCGGGTTCCGGGACAGATCAGTGAAGGAAACGGACTCCGGCTCAGCTCCCCGATACGCAACGCTCATACTCCGACTGTACTCAGATCACAGTCTGATTTCCAGCGGCCTATGAGGCTTTGATGCGCACACCTCCGCCCTCTGCAAGCAGGAGGAGGTCCTCCGAGAGGCCGCGGACCGTCCGTCGGCTCGCGGGCCCCGGCCTCGTGGTCGTACCGGTGGGAGTGGGATCCATGGCCCTGGCCCTGCTGCCTGGACGACCCTGGCGGCTCGCCAAGTACCAGGCCGCCGACGATCTGTGGCGCTACGACCAACCCCGCCACCGGGGTGGTCCTGGAATCGGCAGGGCGCCTTCTGAGGGCTCGGGACGAGGCGTCGGCCTGCGTGGACGCTGGAGCCGACAGGGGCTGTGCTCGGTTCCGTCGGGTTCGGTCAGCTCTCGTAGTGGTAGCGGCACTGTGCGATCAGGACGCTGTCCTCGGCGGCCTTGTAGATCAGTCTGTGCTCGTCGTTGATGCGGCGCGACCAGTAGCCCTGGAACCCGTGCTTGAGAGGTTCCGGTTTGCCGATCCCCTCGTTGCCGTTCCGGGCGATGTCCGCGATGAGCGTGTTGATGCGCTTCAGGATCTTCCGGTCCTGAAGCTGCCACCACAGGTAGTCCTCCCAGGCGCGGGAGGAGAAGACGATCTTCATTCGCGGCCGTTATCCGTCGGTCGCCAGCTCGCGTACGGTGCCGCCGCCGCTTTCCAGCTCGTCGATGGACGCGAGCAGGCGCCGGGCGTTCGCCGGGCTCCGCAGCAGGTACGCCGTCTCCTTCAGGGATTCGTAGTCCTCAAGGGAGACGATGACGACCGGCTCATGTCCGGCCCGGGTGATGACGACCTCTTCGCGGTCGTCGGTGACGGAGTTGAGCACCTCGGCGTACCGCGCACGCGACTCGGAATACGTCATGGTCTTCACGATCCATCCTCCTTCACACGTACAGAAAATTGTACGTCGACCCCCTGTGGTGCGGCAAGCGGTGAGGAATGTGGTGACTGGCTCCGTAGGGCGGCGGTCAGTGCGCGAATGCCGCGCGGAGCCGTTCCGCCGCGTCCGTCAGTACCTCGGTGCGCTTGCAGAAGGCGAAGCGGACGAACGGGGCGCCGGTCTCGCGGTCGTCGTAGAAGACGGCGTTGGGGATGGCGACGACGCCCGCGCGTTCCGGCAGGGCGCGGCAGAACGCGAAGCCGTCCTTCTCGCCCAGCGGGCGGATGTCGGTGGTGATGAAGTACGTGCCGGCGGGCCGGAAGACCTCGAAGCCGGCCTCCGTCAGCCCCGCCGCCAGCAGATCCCGCTTGGCCAGCAGGTCCGCGCGCAGGGCCGCGAAGTAGGAGTCCGGCAGGGCCAGCGCCTCGGCCACCGCGTACTGGAAGGGCCCCGACGCCACATACGTCAGAAACTGCTTCACCGCGCGCACGGCCCCGACCAGTTCGGGCGTCGCCGTCACCCAGCCGACCTTCCAGCCGGTGAACGAGAAGGTCTTTCCGGCGGAGCCGATGGTGACCGTGCGTTCGCGCATGCCGGGGAACGTGGCCAGCGGCAGATGCTCCGCGTCGTCGAACACCAGGTGCTCGTACACCTCGTCCGTCACCACCAGCAGGTCCCGCTCGACCGCGAGCGCGGCGATCGCGGACAGCTCCTCGCGGGTGAGCACCGCCCCCGTCGGGTTGTGCGGGGTGTTGACCAGCAGCAGCCGGGTGCGGTCCGTCACCGCGGCGCGCAGTTCGTCGAGGTCGAGGCGGAAGCCGCCCTCGTGCGGGCGGAGCGTCACCGGCACCCGGGTGCCGCCCGCCATCGCGATGCTCGCCGCGTACGAGTCGTAGTACGGCTCGAACGCGATGACCTCGTCCCCGGGCTCCAGCAGCGCGAGCAGCGCCGCCGCGATCGCCTCCGTCGCGCCCGCCGTCACCAGCACCTCGGTGTCGGGGTCGTGGACCAGGCCGTAGCGGCGCTCCTGGTGCGCGGCGATCGCCGTCCGCAGCTCGGGGACGCCCGGTCCCGGCGGGTACTGGTTGCCGCGGCCCTCGCGCAGGGCGCGCACGGCCGCCTCCCGCACCTCGTCGGGGCCGTCCGTGTCGGGGAAGCCCTGGCCCAGGTTGATCGACCCGGTCCGCGCCGCCAGGGCGGACATCTCGGCGAAGATCGTCGTCCCGAACTCGGCGAACCGGCGGTTGAGCGGTGGGCGTGCGCTGGAGGTCATGCCGGCCATCCTGCGCCGAAGCTCTGGAGTTCCTCAACTCTGCTTTGGTCCTGCGGGTGGGCGGGCATCCCCCGTGCACACAGCAGTCACGCACCATGCGAGGCGCCCACGGGGGGTCGCTTCGGGGGAACGGAAGGAGGGTGGCGCCATGGTCTTCGGCATCATCCTGGCGGTGATCGTGATCCTGGTCATCGGGTCCGCGGCGGGTGGATCGCGCAAGCGCAAGAAGGACAGGAAGAGCGCGTATGTGAAGAGCCGCGGCGGCCGGGTGTCCCGTTCGTCGTCTTCATCTTCGTCGTCGTCTTCGTCTTCGGCGTCTGCCGGCGGCGACGGGGGCAGCTGGTGGGCCGGTGACACGGGCGACTCGTCGGGCGGCTCGTCCTCGGGCGGGCACGGCGGACACGGCGGGCACTCGTGCGGCGGCGGCCACTCCTGTGGCGGCGGATCGTCGTGCGGCGGCGGGGGCGGATGCGGCGGAGGCAACTGACACGGGGCAGTTGAGCTTCACCGCGCACCAGGAACCGCGGTCCCGGCCGCACACCGGGCGCCCGTCGGGCGAAGGCATCCGACGGGCGCTCAGCTCTATGGAGAACGCGCCCGGCGTACGCCGTAGTTGAACAGTTGAGCTGTGGAGCCCTCTGAGGGATGGAAAGCCTACGAACTTGGGTAAAAACGCTGTGGCGGCACCACAGTTCATGATTCCCTCTAAATCACCAACGCAGCCCCTCGGACGTCCGGCAGACAACCCGCTCCTTGGCTGGGCTGGCTGGGCCGACCGGGCTGATATGGCCGATCTCCCGGTGTCGACCGAGGTGTGCCGGACCACCCTCCCTTCTTCTTTGTGTGCTAGCGGAGCCGACCCATGCTCACGACCCTCACCACCTCCTACACCGACACGTGCGCGGCCGACCTCGCCTGGGCGCTGGGGCGCGAGCCGCTCCCCGCCCTCGCCACGCTCGACCTCGAACTGACCGGCGCGAAGCTCCAGATGAGACTGCTCGGCGCGTCCCACCAGGTACTCCTGGAGGAGGAGCGGGGCGGCTGCTCGGAGACGGTGGCGTGCATTCCGGGGTCCAGCACGCCGCTGCCGCTGGGCGTTGCCAAGCGCGTCGGCGACTGGGAATACGAGTTCGCGGCGCGCGTGGAGTTCCTCGCGCCCGCCTCCTTCGCGGGCCGCGCCCAGGAACTGCTGGCCCTGGTCTCCGACCACCCCCACGGTCTCGCCGGCGTCTTCCCCGGCAGCCCGTACGCCTTCACGGCGATGCTCGCCCAGCGCCGCGAGGGCCAGGTGCACTGGCGCACCTGGCACGCGTATCCGCAGGACGGCCAGTTGGTGGCCACCCGGACCCGGGTGGGCGTGCGGGTGCCGGAGCCCGCGGCGGAGCCCGGTCCCAGCGCCGCAGTGATCGTGGCGGGATAAACACCCTGTGCGTCATTCGCGGGCAGTTCCACACGTGTGGGTGACGAAGCGTACCCGTCGTGTGACGTAACGTCGCAGCGTGATCGAATCGCACGCCCCCGCCCCTCCGGGTGCCCCGCCGTTCCGGTGCGGACCCGCGCGGCTGTCCGTCCGGCCGGCGACCGGACGGTTCCTGGTCCTCGCGGGCGTCTTCGTCTGTGCGGCCTGCGGACTTGTGTACGAACTCGAACTGGTCGCCCTCGCCTCGTACTTGATAGGCGACTCGGTCACCCAGGCGTCCGTCGTGCTGTCCGTCATGGTCTTCGCGATGGGCCTCGGCTCGCTCGCGGCGAAGCGGCTGCGCGGGCACGCGGCCGCCGCCTTCGGCGCCGTCGAGGCGGGCCTCGCCCTGGTCGGCGGCTGCAGCGCGATGGCGCTGTACGCGGTGTTCGCCTGGACCGGCGACTGGGGCGGCCTGTGGGTCAACGGCCCCCGCTGCCTGCTGGTCGCCTTCTCCCTCGCCATCGGCCTGCTGATCGGCGCCGAGGTGCCGTTGCTGATGGAGCTGATCCAGCGCATCCGGCGGCAGGACGCGGGCGGCGCGGTCGCCGACCTGTTCGCGGCGGACTACGTCGGCGCGCTCGTCGGCGGCCTCGCCTTCCCGTTCCTCCTGCTGCCGTTCCTGGGCCAGTTGACCGGTGCGCTGCTCACCGGAGCGGTCAACGCCGTCGCGGGCGGCGCCCTGATCCTCGGCCTGTTCGGGCGCGATCTGACCCGCCGCGCCCGCTGGCTGCTGCTGCTCGCCAACGTCTCCGTGCTCGCCGTCCTCGCCTCCGCCGCCGTCCTCGTCGACGACTTCGAACGCCTCGCCCGGCAGGCGGTGTACGGCGGGGACGTACGCGTGGCCGTCCAGACCGACGTCCAGGAGGTGGTGCTCACCGGTGGCACCGGCGGCCGGCCGCTCGATCTGTATCTGGACGGCCGGCTGCGGGTCGGCGGCCGGGACGCGGGCCGCTACGAGGAGGCACTGGTCCACCCCGCGATGGCCGGCCCGCACGCGCGCGTGCTCGTCCTCGGCGGCGGGGACGGGCTGGCCGCGCGGGAAGTGCTGCGGTACCCGGACGTGCGGCGGGTCGATGTGGTCGAACCCGACGCGGGCCTCGTCCGGCTGGCGCGCCGCGACCCGGGGCTGTCCGCGCTCAACGGCCACGCCTACCTCGACCAGCGCGTCCACGTCACGACACAGGACACGTTCCGTTGGCTGCGCGGAGCGCCCACGGAGGCGTACGACGTCGTGATCGCGGATCTGCCCGACCCCGGCAGCACGGCGAGCACGAAGCTGTACTCGGAGGAGTTCTACGGGCTGACCCGGCGGGTGCTGGCCGAGGACGGCCGGCTGGTGGTGCACGGCGGACCGGTGGCGGCCAGGCCCCGGGTCTTCTGGACGGTGGAGACGACGATGCGCGCGGCCGGCCTCGGCACCACCCCGTACCGCGCGCTCGGCGAGGACACCGGTTCCACGGCGGGGCCCGACCGCTCCGCGAGCGCCTCCCGCACCCCGCGCGACTGGGGTTTCGTGCTGGCCGCCCGGGGGCCCGCCGCGGTGCCGCTCCGCCTGGACCCGTCCGGACCGCGGCTGCGCACGCTGACACCGCAGAGCCTCGCGGCGGACGGCCGGGCGGTGGCCGGCACGCGGATCAGCGGGGTGCCGCCCTCGACGCTGGTGCACCCGCGCTATTGACGACCGACGGTGGTGCGTCCGCGGTGTTGACGACCGACGCCGGTGCGTCCCGCCGTTGACGACCCGGCCGCGTACAGAAGGGTACGTACCGGCCGCTCGTGGGTAGGCTCAGGCGACATGGAGCATGAGGTGTTGGTTCCGGTTCCGGTCGAGCGGCTGAGGCGGGCGCTCGGTGAGCCCGCGCGCATCGCCCGAGCGGTTCCCGGGCTCCAGCAGGACGCCGGTGCCGAGCCGGTCGCCGGGCGGCTGAAGGTGCGCGTCGGCGGCCACTCCATCACCTACCGCGGATCGCTGCGCGTCTCGGCGCGCGACGACGGGTCGTACGCCGTCGAGGGTGAGGCGGCCGAGGCCCGCGGCACCGGCACGGTCAAGCTCACCCTCACCCTCCGCCTCCGGGACGCCGACGGGGGCACCGCGGTCACCGTGGACGGCACGGTCTCCGCGGACGGACGCATCACCGAACTGCCCGCGGGCACGGTGAGTTCGGCGGCGATCCGGCTGCTGAACCGCTTCGTGGAGTCCCTGGCGACGACACCGGACGACGACACCGAAACCGAGGTGGAGCCCGAGGAGGAGGCGGCCTCCGTGTTCGAGACCGAGGTGCCGCCGCCCTCGCTCGTTCCCGAGGCCGGCGAGGAGGGCTCCGCGGGCTTCGCCGCCGACGGTCCGCCCGCCGAGGCGGCGCACGCGCGCCGGACGATGATCGGCCGCAGCGCGGAAGAGGTGGACCACGCCCCGCCGCGCGGCCGCTACGCCCCCGTACCCGCCCCGGAGACGGTCGCCGGGCACTCGGTGCTGCGCTGGGTCGCCCCCGCGGCGGCACTCGCGCTGGCCTCGGCGATCGTGCTCGGCCGGGCGCTGCGCCGACGCCGCTGACCGCGGTCACCGACGGTCCTTGATGCCGTCGCCCAGCCCGGCGAACCCGTCGACGGCCGAGGCGACCGGGGTGCCGCCGGCGGAGCGCGTCCACGCCAGAACGGCCGGGGTGGCCCGCGTCAGCGGCGGCACGGGGTGGGCCTGCTGCCGCCGGAGACGATCGACACACGGTACGAGAAGTTCGACCACCCGATCATCGAGGAGAAGGTCGCCTCGCTGACCAAGCAGCAGGCCAAGGTCCAGTACGCCGACGCCGAGTCGGACGCGGTGAAGCAGACCGTGCAGATGCAGCAGATGATCGACGCCGGTTTAGGCCGATCACCTGGGCGCCGACAGCGTGGGCGGTCTGCGTGACGGCGTCTCCCTCTCCGCCGGAGACGGCGATGGTCTTGCCCTTGGCCGGCCGCCCCCTTGATCGTCCCAGTAGGGTCGTCCCGTGAGTAACGAACCCATCACGCTGACCGCGGGCGACGCGGAAGTGAGCCTGCAGCCGGGCAACGGCGGCCGGGTGGCAGGGCTCCGGATCGCCGGCACCGAACTCCTCCGGCAGGGCGACCGCTTCGGCTGCTTCCCGATGGTCCCCTGGTGCGGCCGGATCAGGGACGGCCGTTTCCTGAACGGCGCCATCGCGCACCGGATGCCGCTCAACTCCCCGCCGCACGCCATCCACGGCACCGCCCGCGACGGCGCCTGGCGCACCGCCCGCGTCGGCGCCGACGAGGCGGTCATCACCTACGACCTGGTCGAGCCCTGGCCCTACCCCGGCCGTGTCACCCAGATCGTCGCCCTGGCCGAGGACGCCCTGACGCTCACCATGGCCGTCGAGACGTACGACTCGTCCTTCCCGGCGCAGATCGGCTGGCATCCGTGGTTCAACCGGAACCTGGGCGGCGAGGACGCGCGGCTCGACTTCAGCCCCGCCTGGCAGGAGGAACGCGGCGCCGACCACCTGCCCACCGGCCGTCGCGTCGAGCCCCGCCCCGGCCCCTGGGACGACTGCTTCGGCATGCCCGACGGCGTCGACGTCACGGTCACCTGGCCCGGACAGCTGGAGCTGACGGTGACCAGCCCCGAGCAGTGGGTCGTCGTCTACGACGAACAGGAGGCCGCCGTCTGCGTCGAGCCGCAGACCGGCCCGCCCAACGGCCTCAACACCCTGCCGCGCCTGGTCACGCCCCTGGAGCCGCTGGAGGCCACGACCACCTGGCGCTGGCGCCGCCTCTAAGCTGGTCGGCATGACGGACGTACGCGGCGCGCTGCTGCAGCAGATCAAGGACAAGGCCGTGGTGCACGGCAAGGTGACCCTGTCGTCGGGTCTGGAAGCCGACTACTACGTCGACCTGCGCCGTGTCACCCTCGACGGGGAGGCCGCGCCGTTGGTCGGGCAGGTGCTGCTGGATCTCACCGCGGACCTCGACTTCGACGCCGTGGGCGGGCTGACCATGGGTGCCGACCCGGTCGCCGGCGCGCTGCTGCACGCCGCCGCCGCGCGGGGCCGCCGGCTGGACGCGTTCGTCGTACGGAAGGCGGCCAAGGCGCACGGGCTGCAGCGGCGGGTCGAGGGTCCCGAGATCAAGGGCCGCCGGGTGCTGGTCGTCGAGGACACCTCCACCACGGGCGGCTCGCCGCTCGCCGCCGTGGAGGCGGTGCGTGAGGCGGGCGCCGAGGTCGTCGCCGTCGCGACCATCGTGGACCGGGCGACGGGCGCCGCCGAGAAGATCAGGGAGGGCGCGGGTGTGCCCTACCTGTTCGCCTATTCGAAGGACGAGTTGGGGCTTGACTGACGCACGGCGTCGACCACGGCCCGGTGGCCGCGCCGCCGGGGCGCCGAGCACGGGCCCATGTCTGGAAAGATGGGGACGACGATGACGTCACCCTCAAGGTCTAGGTCAGGGCCGTAAGTACGCAGATCGCCGACCCGCACACTCAAGGAGCGGACAGATGCCCATCGCAACCCCCGAGGTCTACAACGAGATGCTCGACCGGGCGAAGGCAGGCAAGTTCGCCTACCCGGCCATCAACGTCACCTCCAGCCAGACCCTGAACGCGGCTCTGCGCGGCTTCGCCGAGGCGGAGAGCGACGGCATCATCCAGATCTCCACGGGTGGCGCCGAGTTCCTGGGCGGTCAGTACAGCAAGGACATGGTGACCGGCGCGGTGGCCCTGGCCGAGTACGCGCACATCATCGCCGAGAAGTACCCGGTGACGGTCGCGCTGCACACGGACCACTGCCCGAAGGACAAGCTCGACGGGTATGTGCGTCCGCTGCTCGCGATCTCCCAGGAGCGCGTGAAGGCCGGGCAGAACCCGCTGTTCCAGTCCCACATGTGGGACGGCTCCGCCGAGACCCTGGCCGACAACCTGGCCATCGCGCAGGAGCTCCTCGAGCTGGCCCGGACCGCCAAGATCATCCTTGAGGTGGAGATCACCCCGACCGGCGGCGAGGAGGACGGCGTCTCGCACGAGATCAACGACTCCCTCTACACGACGGTCGACGACGCGATCCGCACGGCGGAGGCGCTCGGCCTCGGCGACAAGGGCCGCTACCTGCTGGCCGCGTCCTTCGGCAACGTGCACGGCGTGTACAAGCCGGGCAACGTGGTGCTCCGCCCCGAACTGCTGAAGGAGCTGAGCGACGGCGTCGCCGCGAAGTTCGGCAAGGCCGCCTCTCCCGGTCCGTTCGACTTCGTCTTCCACGGCGGCTCCGGCTCCTCCGAGCAGGAGATCCTGACGGCGCTGGAGAACGGCGTCGTGAAGATGAACATCGACACGGACACCCAGTACGCCTTCACGCGTCCGGTCGCCGACCACATGTTCAAGAACTACGACGGCGTCCTGAAGGTCGACGGCGAGGTCGGCTCCAAGAAGACGTACGACCCGCGCACCTGGGGCAAGCTGGCCGAGGCGTCGATGGCCCGGCGCGTCGTCGAGGCCACGCAGAACCTGCGGTCGGCCGGCACGAAGATCAAGTAGTTAGGGCGGCTACCCGGCGGCCGTCGGCGCGACGGCCTCCGGTGCGACCGTTTCCCGCGAGCCCGGTCCCGGTGGGGCCGGGCTCGCTGTATACCTGTGGCATGCCCGACGTGCGGCTGTCCTCGCCCCAGGGCAGGTGGATCCTGCTCACCACGGTGCTCGGATCCAGCATGGCCATGCTGGACTCGACCGTCGTCAATGTGGCGCTGCCGCGCATCGGCCGCGACCTGAACGTGGACCTGGCGGCCCTCCAATGGACGGTCAACGCGTACATGGTGACGCTGGCCGGGCTGATCCTGCTCGGCGGCTCGCTAGGTGACCGCTACGGCCGGCGCAAGATCTTCGTGATCGGGGTCGTCTGGTTCGCGTCGGCCTCCCTGCTGTGCGGCCTCGCCCCGAGCGCCGGGGTCCTCGTCGGCGCCCGAGCCCTCCAGGGCATCGGCGGCGCGCTCCTGACCCCCGGCTCCCTCGCGCTCATCCAGGCGTCCTTCCATCCCGACGACCGGGCCAAGGCGGTCGGCCTGTGGTCGGGGTTCGGGGGCATCGGCGCGGCCGTCGGGCCCTTCCTGGGCGGCTGGCTGGTGGACGGCCCCGGCTGGCGCTGGGTGTTCCTGCTCAACGTTCCGCTGGCGCTGCTGTGCGCCCCCATCGCCGTGCGGCACGTCCCCGAGTCCGGCGGGCGCGCGTTCCGGCCGCGCGGGGCCGAGGCCGCCGGGGCGGGCGGTGCGGAGGGGGCCGAGGGCGGTGGCGCCCCCGGCCGGTTCGATGTGCTGGGCGCGGCCCTCGGCGCGCTCGCCCTGGCCCTGGTGACGTACGCCCTGATCGAGGCCGGCCGGGGCTCGCTCGTCGTCGCCGTCACGGCGGTGGCGGGGATCGCGGCCGGCGTCGCCTTCGTGTACGTCGAGAAGCACCGCCCCGACCCGATGATGCCCCTCGACATCTTCGCGTCCCGCCAGTTCACGGTGGTCAACCTGGTCACGCTGTGCGTGTACGCGGCCTTCGGCGGCTTCTTCTTCCTGACCGCGCTGCAACTCCAGGTCGTGGTGGGCTACTCGCCCCTCCAGGCCGGTACGGCGCTGCTGCCGACCACCGTCCTGATGCTGCTGTTCTCCTCCCGCTCGGGTGCGCTGGCCGACCGCATCGGGCCGCGCATCCCGCTCACCGTCGGGCCGCTGCTCTGCGCGGTCGCGATGCTGATGATGCTGCGGGTGGGCAGGGGCGCCGACTATCTCACCGACGTGCTGCCCGCGCTGCTGGTCATGGGCGCGGGCATGGTCACTCTGGTCGCCCCGCTCACCTCGACGGTGCTCGCCTCCGTGGACACCGCGCGGGCGGGGCTGGCCAGCGGCATCAACAACGCCGCGGCCCGCGCCGCCGGGCTGATCGCGGTGGCCGCGCTGCCGCTGCTGGCCGGGATGGGCCCGGAGGCGTACCGCTCGCCGGACGCCTTCGACGCGTCGTTCCGCCGGGCGATGCCGCTGTGCGCCGCGGTCCTGGTGGTGGGCGCGGCCCTGGCCCTCGCCGCGGTCCGCCGCCCGCCCCCGGACTGCAACCGCCCGGAATGCCGCACCCACGGCAACATCACGACCCCGCCACTGGATCCGGGCCGGATCGGAGGAGGCGCGACGCCGGGGGGCGGGGCGCCCCGGTGAGGGGATGACACGGGGCGCCGGCGGCGGGGCTTCACGGCGTCCGGCGCCGGCGCGGACGCCGTCGGCGGTGTGGGCCCGGAGGGGCGGGCGGTGGGTCCGATCGCGGTGTGGGTTTCCTCGGAGGTTCTGGCCGCGTGAGGCGGGGGCGGGCTTGCTGCGGGGGATGCCCGGTGCCGGTTCTGGTTCGGGCCGGCTCGGCTGCCGCTCGTGCGGACCTGTTCGAACGCCGTCGGCGGTGTGGATTTCCTCGGGTGCGTGTTGCGGCGTTGGTCTGCTTTGGTCCGGGGTGCATGGGGCCGCCTGTCCCGGGGCCTCGACGTTGCTGCTGTCGGTTCCCGGGTGGGGCGGGGGCGGGTTTGCCGGGGGCGTCCGGTGCCGGTCCGGGTGGGGTGGGGACCCGGACCGGTGCGAAGGGTCCGGTCAGCCGAGGAGTTCCGTGTAGGCCTCGGGGTCGCTGTCGCGGAGGAACTGGCGGCAGCGTTCGGCCTCGTCCTTCTCGTCGATCGCCTCGGCCGCCCGGGCGAGCACGGCGAGGCAGCGCAGGAAGCCCTGGTTGGGGCGGTGGCTCCAGGGGATCGGGCCGTGGCCCTTCCAGCCGCTGCGGCGCAGGGCGTCGAGTCCGCGGTGGTAACCGGTACGGGCGTACGCGTACGACTCGATCACCCGGCCCGCCGAGAACGCCTCCTCGGCGAGCGCCGCCCACGCCGGCGAGAACGTCGGGTGCTTCGCGGCGACCTCGGCCGGCGGCAGGGACTCCGCGTCCAGCAGCCGGAAGGCCTCCTCGTTCTCGGGGAGGTAGGTCGGGTCGGGGCCGCCGAGCAGGTTCGTGTGGGTCGTCATGGATGCAGTGTGCCACCGGCGTCCCGGCGGCCGGCCTCGTGGGCGGCCCGGGCTTGCCGAGGTGGGGGTGATTGCGGAGGATGCCGGTGGGGACCGGGGCCCCCGTGCCGGCATCGGCAGGGGCGGACCGCTACCCGGAGTACAACAGGAGACAGCGATGTCCCAGCCGGCTCACCCCCCTTCCGAGGCCACTGAGCCCGAGACCCCGCATCTCGACTTCGCCGGCACGACGCCTTACGAGGACTACGTCAAGGCGGATGTGCTCACCCATCTTCAGCACACCCTCTCCGACGATCCCGGAGAGATGGTCTTCCTGGTCACCACCCAGGTGATGGAGCTGTGGTTCACGGTCGTCGTGCACGAGTGGGAGACCGCCGCCCGGGCGCTGCGCGAGGACCGCGTGCCGGTCGCGATCGACGCGCTGAAGCGGTCCGTACGCGAACTGGAGGCGCTGAACGCCTCCTGGAAACCGCTCGCCGCGCTGACCCCGGCCCAGTTCAACTCGTACCGCTCCGCCCTCGGCGAGGGCTCCGGCTTCCAGTCGGCGATGTACCGGCGCATGGAGTTCCTGCTCGGCGAGAAGTCCGCGTCGATGCTCGTCCCGCACCGGGGCGCGCCGCGCGTCCACGCCGAGCTGGAGAAGGCCCTGCACGAGCCGAGCCTGTACGACGAGGTGGTACGGCTCCTCGCGCGTCACGGCCACCCCGTTCCGCGGGAGGTGCTGCAGCGGGACGTGTCCCTGCGCCACCAGCCCTCGGAGGCCGTCGAGGCGGCCTGGACGGCGGTCTACTCCGGCGACCAGGACGCCGAACTCGCGCGCCTGGGCGAGGCGTTGACGGACGTGGCCGAGCTGGTCTGGCGCTGGCGCAACGACCATCTGGTGGCCACCCGCCGTGCGATGGGCGCCAAGCCCGGCACGGGCGGCTCCGCCGGGGTCGCCTGGCTGGAGAAGCGCGCGCAGAAGAACGTGTTCCCCGAGCTGTGGACGGCGAGGTCCCATGTCTGACACCACCGAACCGGCCGCCGCCGCCAAGCGGTTGGACGCGGCGGACGAACTGGCCCCGCTGCGTTCCCGGTTCGTCCTCGACGACGTCGTCTACCTGGACGGCAACTCGCTGGGCGCGCTGCCCGCGCACGTCCCCGACCGGGTCGCGGACGTGGTGCGCAGACAGTGGGGCGACCTGCGCATCCGCTCCTGGGACGAGAGCGGCTGGTGGACGGCGCCCGAGCGGATCGGCGACCGGATCGCTCCGCTGGTCGGCGCGGCGGCCGGGCAGATCGTGGTGGGTGACTCGACAAGTGTCAACGTTTTCAAGGCACTTGTGGGTGCCGTCCGGATGGCGGGGGACGACCGGGACGAGCTTCTGGTCGACGCGACGACGTTCCCCACGGACGGGTACATCGCCCGGTCGGCGGCCCGGCTGACCGGCCGCACCCTGCGCCCGGTGAGCCCGGCCGAGGTGCCGGCGGCGCTGAGCGCCCGTACGGCCGCGGTGCTGCTCAACCACGTCGACTACCGCACCGGCCGGCTGCACGACCTGCCCGCGCTCACGGCGGCGGCGCACGCGGCGGGCGCGGTGGCGGTCTGGGACCTGTGCCACAGCGCGGGCGCGCTGCCGGTGGGCCTGGACGAGCACGGCGTCGACCTGGCGGTCGGCTGCACCTACAAGTACCTGAACGGCGGCCCGGGCGCACCGGCTTATCTGTACGTGCGCCGCTCCCTCCAGGACCGCTTCGACTCCCCGCTGCCCGGCTGGAACTCCCACGCCGAGCCGTTCGGCATGCGCCCGGACTACGAAGCCGCGCCGGGCGCCCTGCGCGGGCGGGTGGGCACCCCGGACATCCTGTCCATGCTGGCCCTGGAGGCCGCGCTTGACGTCTGGGAGGGAGTGTCGGTGGCGGCGGTGCGGGCCAAGTCCCTGGCCCTGACCGACTTCTTCCTGGAGTGCGTGACGGCGTACGTCCCCCAGGGGCTGGTCGAGTCCCTGACACCGGCGGCGCACGAGGAGCGGGGCAGCCAGGTGGCCCTGCGCTGCCCCGCCGCCGGGGACGTGATGGAGCGGCTGATCGCGCGCGGGGTGGTGGGGGACTTCCGGCATCCCGATGTCCTCCGCTTCGGCTTCACCCCGTTGTATGTGGGATTCGCGGACGTGGAGCGGGCGGCACGGGTGCTGGGGGAGGTCCTGGCGGGGTAGCGCCTGGCGCGGTTTGTGGGCCGCGGGGTGTGGGTGTGGGGTTTCCGGGGTGTGCGGGCCTGCGGAGTTCGTGGGCTTGCGGGGCTGCCGTTCGCGTGGGCCGGCGAGTCCGCGGGCCTGCGGGGGCTGCTGTTCCGTGGGCTCGCGGGCGTGCGGGGTGCTCGTGAGGCGCTCGCGGGGCCTGTGGGGCAGGACGGGCGGCGGCGCCGGTTCGCACGGGCTGCCCGGCTCGGGTGAGACAGCACCGTTTTGCCCCTCACCGAGCGTGACATCCGCGTGTCCCCGCACGTCATTGGCCTGATACCGTCCCCGCCAACGGCTGCCAACTCCCCTGGTCCGCCAAATCCGTTACGTAGCTGAGAGGTTGGAGCATGCCGGACGACGCCGCAGCCGCCCGGGCCGCTGCCGAAGAGGAGTCGGCCTTCTCGCACCCGCCCGTCGATCCCGACGCCACGGCCGCGTACGGTGACCACCCCGACCAGGTGATCGACTTCTATGCCCCGCGCGGTCCGGAGCCCTCGTCACCGGCCTCCGGCGCTCCGCTGGTCGTCGTCCTGCACGGAGGGGCCTGGCGTGCGCCGTACGACCGGCGCCACCTCACGCCGTTCGCGGACTTCCTGGCCCGCCGCGGCTTCGCCGTCGCCAACGTGGAGTACCGGCGCGGCAGTTCTGCCCCGGCCGGGGGCGACGCGGGCCCGGTCGCGGGCCGCTGGCCGGACACCTTCGACGATGTCGCCGCCGCGCTGGACGCGCTGCCCGCGCTGGCCGGCGAGGCACTTCCGCAGGGCGATCTGCGCCGCACGGTGCTCACCGGACACTCGGCGGGCGGTCAGCTGGCCCTGTGGGCGGCGGCCCGCCATGTGCTGCCCGCGGACTCCCCCTGGCGCACGGACCGGCCCGCTCCCCTGCGCGGAGTGGTCGCCCTCGCCCCGATCGCGGACTTCGCGATGGCGGAGAAGCTGGACGTCTGCGGCCATGCGGCACTGCAACTGCTCGGCGGGCAGGACGAGTTCGGCGTGCGCAGACCGTACGCCGACCCGGCCCTGCTGCTGCCGACGGGCATCGCGACGACACTTGTGCAGGGCCGTACGGACGTGGTCGTGCCGCAGGCGGTCGCCGAGTCGTACGCGGAGGCGGCGGCCAAGGCGGGCGAGGTGGTGGGCCTGACGCTCCTGGAGGACGTGGGGCACTTCCCGCTGATCGACCCGGCGGCGGACGCGTGCGCGGTGGTGGCGGAGGAGATCGCGCAGCTGGCGTGGTGACACGGGCCCCGGAAGGGGCCCGCTGCTACCCCTCATGGAGGGTCCCGCTCCTACCCGTAATACCTGAGAGCTACGGCGGAGAAGAGCTCTCCAGCGGGACGCGGACGACGGGCCCCGATTTCTAACTTCCTTGTCAGAACGCCCGATGGACGGGCGGGCGGGAAGGAAGACGATGGCGGGGCGTGGGCCGGGACCGGCCGTGGGCCAAGCAGCGGGCCAGGCAGCGGGCCGGGCCGTGGGCGAGCGGGAGCCGAGCGATCCGGACGTCGTTGTGACGGACGTCGCGGCGTCGGGTTCCGTCGAGCCGGGTGCTGTCGCTCCGGGTTCCGTCGAGCCGGGCTCCGCCGGTTCGGGCGGCGGTGTGGCGGGCGGCGGTGTACCGGGCGGCGTCGGGTCGCGGAGAGCGCGGCGGCGCGGGGGCAGGTGGGTACGGGCCCTGCTCGCCGGGCTGATCACCGCCGCCGTGGTGGCCCCGCTCTCCGCCGCCGCCCGCCCGGAGGTCCCGGCGCCGGCCCCGGCCTCGCTCGCCCCGCCGACCGCACGGACGCTGTCCGAGGGCTACGCGGCGAACCGGGCCAACGCCGCGGAGGCCGCCCGCATGGCCGCCGCGCACGGCGCCGACCGCCGCGCCGCCGCGGACCGCTCGATGGCCGCACCCGCGCGCCAGTTCCTCGTCTTCGACGGCCGCGGCTCCGGCCGGGCCACGGAGGTCTTCGGCGACCTCGCCCACGCCGACCGGGTGGCGGTCCTGGTCCCCGGCTCCGACACCTCCATAGACACCTACGACCGCTTCCGCCGGGCCGCGGCAGCCCTGTACGGCGAACTGGTCCGCGGGGCACCCCCGGGCAGCCGTCCGGCCGTCCTCGCCTGGCTCGGCTACGACACCCCGGGCACGGTCAGCACCGCGGTCCTGACCACCGGCCGCGCCGAACAGGCCGCACCCCGGTTGCGCGCGCTGGTCGGGGACGTGCGCCGGATCACCGGCGGGCGGGCGCACATCACCCTGGTGTGCCACTCGTACGGCTCGGTGGTCTGCGGCCGGGCCGCCACGGGCCTGGACGTCGACGCGCTCGCCCTCGTCGGCAGCCCCGGCACGGGTGCCGACTCGGCCGCGGCGCTGCACACCCCCGCCCGGGTGTGGGCGGCGCGCGGCTCCGGCGACTGGGTGGCGGACGTGCCGCACGTCAGAGCGGAGGTGCTCGGCACCACCGTCGGCTTCGGCACCGATCCGGTCTCCCCGGCCTTCGGTGCCCGCCTCTTCGACGCCGCCGCCGCCGACCACAGCGGCTACTTCACGCCCGGCTCGACCGCGCTCGTCAACCTGGCCCGGATCGCCCTCGGCGGGACGCCGGAGGTGACTCATGCGTGACGGCCTCCTGCCGGCGGCGCTGAAGGGCCTGCGCGAAGGTGCCCTCCGCGTGGACGCGGCCACGCCCGCCTCCCGGGACCGCGCGGTCGACGCCCTGCGGGCCTTCGCGATCCTCGGTGTCGTCCTGGGCCACTGGCTGGTGACGGCCCTGGTGGCGGACGGCGGCGCGCTGCACGCGGCGAGCCCGTTGCAGCACATGCCCTGGCTGGCCCCCATCTCCTGGGTCTTCCAGACCCTTGCCGTCTTCTTCCTGGTGGGCGGCCAGGTGGCGACCCGGAGCCATGCGTCCGCCCGGGCCCGTGGCACGTCGTACGGCCGGTGGCTGCGCGGTCGGCTGTCCCGGTTGTTCCGGCCGGTGATCGCGGTGGTGGTCCTGTGGACGGTGGCGGCGACGGCCCTGCTCCTTCTGGACGCGCCGTTGGACACGGTCCGCACCCTGGTCAAGCTGGCCCTGTCCCCGCTGTGGTTCCTGCTGGTCTTCGCCGTCCTGACGGCGGCGACGCCGCTCGTGGCCCGGCTCAATCCGCTGTGGCCGCTGGCCGTCGTCCTCCATGTGGATCTGCTCCGGTTCGGGCTGGGCGGCGCCCCGTCCTGGCTCGGCTGGGTGAACCTGGCGGCGGGCTGGCTGGTGCCCTACACCCTGGGGGCGGCCTGGACGCGGGGCGAACTGGACGGCCGTCGCGCCGGGCTGATGCTGTTCGCCGGCGGTGCCGCCGCAACGGCCGCGCTGGTCGCGTGGGCCGGATATCCGGCGTCGATGGTGGGCGTCCCCGGCGAGCCGGTCTCCAACCTGAACCCGCCGACCCTGGCGGCGGTCACCTTCGGCCTCGCCCAGTGCGGGCTCGCCCTGCTGCTGCGCGACCGGCTGCGGCGTGCGCTGCGCCGCCCCCTCGCCTGGGCGGCCGTGGCCGTGGTCAACCTCTCCGCGATGACGATCTTCCTCTGGCACCAGACGGCCCTCATGGCGACGACGGCCGTGGGGCTCCCGGCGGGCCGCCTGCCCGGCCTGCACACCGTCCCCGACGACCTGGCCTGGGTCGTGGCCCGCCTCGGCTGGCTCCCGGTCTTCGCCCTGGCCCTGGCCGTGTGCTGGACGGCCTTCCGCTCCCACGAACAGGGGATCCGGCGTGCCGCGCCCCGCCCCTCCCGGGTGATCCGCCGCCACCGTCCCCGCCGCTCCGCGTCCAAGGCGGCGCGGGGTGCCTAGGGTTGGCCGCGTGAATCCCGCGGACGCCGACGGCCACATCGCCCCGCAGGGGCCACCCGCACCCGACGACACGGCAGGCACCGGGCCCGCGGGCGGCACCCCGTACCCGGACCCGGGGCGTGTGCCGCCCGCCGCGCCCGCGCTCCCGCGCGACACCCCGCTGCCCCGGCTCCGGAAGCGGCTGCGTGACCTGGGCGCCTGGCTGGGCGACGCCCCGTCGCCCCAGTCGCCCCCCTTCTCCCGGTACCGCTGGCGCCGGCTGCTGACCTATCTGATCACCGGTTATGTCGCCCTCGGCGTCACGCTGGCGGGCGGCGAGGAGATCGCCCGCGACTACCGCTTCTCCACGCAGGAGGGACTGCTCGCCGGGGCCGTCCAGGGCGCCGCCGTCGTCCTGGCCCTGCGGCGTCCCGTACCCGCCTGGGGTCTCGCCCTGGCCGGCACCGTGGCGACGGCGATGGCGGCCCGCCCCGCTCTCGTGACGGGCCCGCTCCCGGGCCCCGACTGGCCCTGGGGGACGCCGACTCTGCTGGCGCACATCACGGTCCTGCTGCTGCTCGCGCTGCGCGTGCGGGTGAGCGGCGCGCTCGTGGCACTGGCCGGGACCGCCCTGACGACCTACCTCGTGCAGGGCGCTCTGGGTGCCCAGCGGTACACCTCCACGGGCTTCGTGGCCGTGGCCCTGTTCGCCGTGCCGGTCCTGGTCGGCACCGCCCTGCGCGGCCGGAGCGAGGCCCGCACCCAGCTCGTCGAGCAGACGACGATCACCGCGGAGGAACGCGCCCGCCGTACGCTCCTCGAAGAGCGCAGCCGGATCGCGCGCGAGCTGCACGACGTGGTCGCGCACCACATGTCGGTGATCTCCATCCAGGCCCAGGTCGCCCCGCACCTGGTCGACGACCCCTCCGAGGAGTTGAAGGAGAACCTGGCCGGCATCCGGCAGAACGCGCTGGAGGCGCTCACCGAGCTGCGCCGTGTCCTCGGCGTGTTGCGCTCCGAGAACCCCGAGGACCGCGACGATCCGTACGGCCTCGGCAACCCCGGAACCGGCCATGCCCCCGACGCCCCCCAGCCCACCCTGGACCGTCTCGACGTCCTGATCGAGAACACGCGGGCGGCGGGTCTGGACGTGGTCACCGACATCAAGGGCGAGTTCCACGGCTACCCGCCCGGCGTGGAGCTGTCCGCCTACCGGATCGTCCAGGAGGCGCTGAGCAACGCCCTGCGGCACGCTCCGGGTTCCACGGTCCGTGTCGAGGTCAGCCACTTCTCGGGCGGCCTCCACCTGGGGATCATCAACTCCGCTCCCCGCCGTCCCGTCGCGCCCTCGCCGGGCGGCGGCCACGGTCTTCTGGGCATGCGGGAGCGCGCCGTCATGCTGGGCGGCAGCGTCACCGCGACGCCCACGCTGCACGGCGGCTTCATCGTGACGGCGTTCCTCCCCCGGGACGACTCCACCGCACCACGGGTGCCCGGCCCTGCCCCCGCCCCGGCCCCCGAAATCGCACCCGCACCCGCACCCGAAAGAGGAAACGGACCATGACCTCCGGCGCCGGCCCCATCCGCGTACTGATCGCCGACGACCAGGAGATGGTCCGGCAGGGCTTCACCGTGCTGCTCAACACCCAGCCCGACATCGAGGTGGTCGCGCAGGCCGTGGACGGCCTGGACGCGGTCGCCAAGGTCGGGGACATCGCTCCCGACGTGGTGCTGATGGACATCCGTATGCCCGAACTGAGCGGCATCGAGGCCACCCGCCGCATCACCGTGGACAATCCAGACATAAAGGTGCTCGTGCTCACGACGTTCGACCTGGACGAGTACGTGTACGAGGCGCTGCGGGCCGGCGCCTCCGGCTTTCTGCTGAAGGACGCCTCCGCGGACAAGCTCGCCGAGGCGGTCCGGGTGGTGGCCGCCGGGGACGCGCTGCTGGCGCCCGGGATCACCCGCCGTCTGATCGCCGAGTTCTCCCGGCTGCGCGGCACCCGCCGCGCCCCGCTGAAGCAGCGCGTGGGTGATCTGACGGAGCGCGAGACGGAGGTGCTGGCCCTGATCGCGCAGGGCCTGTCGAACGCGGAGATCGCCGAGCAGCTGGTGGTGGCGGAGCAGACGGTGAAGACCCATGTGAGCCGCATCCTGGTGAAGCTCGGTCTGCGTGACCGCACCCAGGCGGCGGTGTTCGCCTACGAGTCGGGCCTGGTCCGCCCGGGAGCCCACTGAACCGCGCCCCGGGCCTTCCGTCGCGCCGGCCGGCCGCGGGGGAGGCCGTAGTACTTGAGACGGATCCCGAATGACCCCTCTCACAGGTGACGCCCCCGGGTACCGGCCCGGCCTACGGTTTTCCATGTGACCGAGACGACGCACACGCAGACCACGCCGGCGGACGGCCGCCACGACGGGTACAAGCCGCGCAGCCCGGAGGTCCGGGCGGCGATGGACGCCCTGCGCGGGCTGCGGCACGACCTGTTGGACGACGCCTTCGCCTACCGCCCGCTGGCCCGCATGAGCGTCGACGGCCCGCTGACCCGGCGGCTCTCCGGCCGCATGCGGGAGTACGTGTCCTGGACGCCGCACGCGGTGGTGGTCGCGGTGGGCGGGCTGGCGACGCTCATGTCCTTCGGATATTGCGGTCCCGGCATACCGGGCCTGCTGTGCAGTCTGTTCACCCTGGGCCCGTTCCTGCTGACGCTGGTCCGGCCGGTCGGAGCGTTCTGGCTGTCGTTCCCGGCGTCCTTGGCGGTCGCCTTCCTCAGCCCGAACTGGGGCGACTGGCCGTGGCTGCCGGGCAGCTTCCTCGCCCATCTGACGGTGCTCACGGTGGTGGCGATCCGCACCCGCCCCCGCACCGCGGCCTGGATGTGGCTGACGACGGTGGTCTACGGCTTCGTGACCGGCACCGTCCTCAGCGGCGGCTACAGCCCGAACGTCGGCCCCATGCTGGTCCTCTCCGCGCTGCTCCTGCTCGCCGTCACCGTGTGGCACATACGCCGCGACGCCAAGCAGGAGGTGACCGCGCAGCAGACGGTGACCGCGCAAGAGCGCTCCCGCCGCACCCTGCTGGAGGAGCGCACCACGATCGCCCGCGAGCTGCACGACGTGGTCGCCCACCACATGTCGGTGGTCGCCATCCAGGCGGAGGCCGCCCCCTACCGGGTGGAGAACCCGCCGCCGGAGCTGGAGAAGGCCTTCGCCACGATCCGGGAGAACGCGGTGGCGGCGCTGACCGAGCTGCGCCGGGTCCTCGGGGTGGTCCGTGCGGAGAACTACGAGGCACCCGAGACCCCGCAGCCCACGCTCGCCGACCTGGACGCGCTGCTCGCGAACGTGCGGGAGGCGGGGCTCGACGTCGGGAAGGCGGTGACCGGCGCGGTGCGTGAACTCCCGCAGGGCGTGGAGCTGTCGGCGTACCGGATCGTCCAGGAGGCGCTGAGCAACACCCTGCGGCACGCGCCGGGGGCGAGCGCGCGGGTCGAGATCGGCTATGTCCTCGGCGGGTTGGGCCTGCGCATAGTCAACGGCCCGCCGCCCGCGACCGCTCTGGTGAAGCCCTCGCCCGGCGCCGGGCACGGCATCACCGGCATGCGGGAGCGTGTCTCGATGCTGGACGGTGAGATGACGGCGGGCCCGGTCGACGGGGGCTACGAGGTCACGGTGTTCCTGCCGGCCGCCGTGGTGAGCGAAGGTGAGGCATGACGATCCGCGTACTGATTGCGGACGATCAGATGATGGTGCGCGAGGGCTTCTCGGTCCTGCTCAACGCGATGCCGGACATCGAGGTCGCAGGCGAGGCCGTCAACGGCCGCGAGGCGGTCGAGAAGGTGCGGGAACTCGCCCCCGACGTGGTGCTGATGGACATCCGGATGCCCGAGATGAACGGCATTGAGGCGACCCGGGAGATCGTCGCCGCGGACGGCACGGCGAAGGTACTGGTGCTGACCACGTTCGACCTGGACGAGTATGTCTACGAGGCGTTGCGCGCGGGAGCCTCGGGCTTCCTGCTCAAGGACGCCTCGGCCCGGCAACTGGCGGACGGCGTGCGGGTGGTGGCGGCCGGCGAGGCGCTGCTCGCGCCCTCCGTCACCAAGCGGCTGATCACGGAGTTCTCCCAGCTGTCCGACGGCCCGCGGCTGAGCCCGACCGCGCAGGCCGCGTACGGCGATCTGACCGAACGGGAGACGGAGGTGCTGGTCCTCATCGCCCAGGGCCTGTCCAACGCGGAGATAGCCGGGCGCCTGGTGGTGGCCGAGTCGACGATCAAGACGCATGTGAGCCGGATCCTGGTGAAACTCGGCCTGCGCGACCGTACCCAGGCGGCGGTGTTCGCCTACGAGGCCCGCCTGGTCACCCCGGGCTGACCCACCCCTGGTCAGGGTGGTGGTGGGCGGGCTAGCGTCCGTTCATGGCTGCTGTCTCGGACCTCGCTTTCGACCCCTGGGACCAGGCGTTCGTCGCCGACCCCTACCCGGCCTACGCCGAGCTGCGGGCCCGGGGGCGGGTGCTGCACTACGAACCGACCGACCAGTGGCTGGTCCCGCACCACGCGGACGTCTCCGCGCTGCTGCGTGACCGTCGCCTCGGCCGGACGTATCAGCACCGGTTCACGCACGAGGACTTCGGGCGCACGGACCCGCCGCCGGAGCACGAGCCGTTCCACACGCTCAACGACCACGGGATGCTGGACCTGGAGCCGCCGGACCACACCCGGATCCGGCGGCTGGTGTCGAAGGCGTTCACGCCGCGGACGGTGGAGCGGCTGAAGCCGTACGTCCACGCGCTGGCGGACGAGCTGGTCGCGGGGCTGGTGGCGGCGGGCGGCGGCGATCTGCTCGCGGACGTCGCGGAGCCGCTGCCGGTCGCGGTGATCGCCGAGATGCTGGGCATCCCGGAGTCGGACCGTGCGCAGCTGAGGCCCTGGTCGGCGGACATCTGCGGGATGTACGAGCTGAACCCGTCCGGGGCGGCGGCGGTCAGGGCGGTGCGGGCGTCGGCCGAGTTCTCGGAGTATCTGCGGGAGCTGATCGCGGCCCGCCGCAAGGAGCCGGGCGAGGATCTGATCTCGGGGCTGATCGCGGCCCACGACGAGGGGGACCGGCTGACCGAGCAGGAGATGATCTCGACGGCGGTCCTGCTGCTGAACGCCGGCCACGAGGCGACGGTCAACGCCACCGTGAACGGCTGGTGGGCGCTGTTCCGCAACCCGGACCAGCTGGCCGCGCTCCGTGCCGACCGCTCCCTCGTGCCGTCCGCGGTGGAGGAGCTGATGCGCTACGACACCCCGCTCCAGCTCTTCGAGCGCTGGGTGCTGGACGAGATCGAGATCGACGGCACGACGATCCCCAGGGGCGCGGAGATCGCCATGCTCTTCGGTTCCGCCAACCACGACCCGGCCGTCTTCGCGGCACCCGACCGCCTGGACCTCACCCGCAAGGACAACCCGCACATCTCCTTCAGCGCCGGTATCCACTACTGCATCGGAGCCCCGCTGGCCCGGATCGAGCTGGCGGCCTCGATGACCGCACTGCTGGAGCGGGCCCCGGCGCTCGCCCTGGCGGCCGAGCCCGAGCGCAAGCCGAACTTCGTGATCCGGGGCCTGGCGGGGCTGAACGTCACGGTCTGACCCGGCGGACGGCGGACGGCGGACGGTGGATATCCACGGACCACGGCCGCCGCGGGCGCCGGGCGGCGGTCAGGTCGTCAGGTCCCGTCGGCGCAGGGCCGTGAGGCCGGCGCCGGCCAGCGCCACGGCCAGCACCAGGAGGACGAGCACCGGGCCCCACTCCATCGGGCCGCCCGGCAGCTTGGGCAGATGGCCGAAGGGGGACAGGTCGAGCACCGTCTGCGGGACGTCCAGCGCGGGACCGACCCAGCCGATCAGCAGCACCGCGCCGGCGACCCCCCACGCCGCCGTCGCGCCGCGCGGCAGCAGGCCGTACAGGAGGACCGCCAGGCCGCCGACGACCCAGACGGCGGGCACCTGCACCAGGCACGCCCCCAGGATCGGACCGACCTCCTTGCGGTAGCCGACGGCGAAGCCCAGGCCGGTCAGGAGCATGAGCAGCGCCGCCCCGCCGAAGGCGATCGTCAGATGGCCCGCCGCCCAGCGCAGCCGGCCCACCGCCCCGGCCAGGACGGGCTCGGCCCGGCCGGAGGTCTCCTCGCCGTAGAGCCGCAGGACGGACGAGACGACGTACAGGGCGGCGACGAGGCCCATGATCCCCACCATCGAGGCGAGGAACGCGTCGGTGATCCCGGACTGGCCGCCCATGCGCGCGAAGAGGTCCCGGGCCTGCTTGTTGTCGCGGACCAGGTCGGCCGCACCGTCGGTCATCCCGCCGTAGACCACTCCGGCCAGGAAGAAGCCGGTCGACCAGCCGAGGACGCTGCCCCGCTGCAGCCGCCAGGCCAGTGCGGCGGCCGAGCCGAGCCGCCCCCGGGCCGGCCCCGGCCGGGTCGGCAGAAAGCTCATACCGGTGTCGCGGCGGCCGGCCAGCGCATAGGCGACGGCCGCCTGCGCGGCCACGGCCGCGGCGAACAGCAGCAGGACCCACCAGCGCTCGCCGGCGAAGGCCCGCAGGTTCTCCAGCCAGCCGAGCGGGGACAGCCAGGTCAGGACCGACGAGCCGTGGTTCGACGCCGAGTCGCCGGCCGCGCGCAGCACGAAGGCGGCGCCGAGCACGGCCGCGGTCAGACCGCGGGCCAGCCGTGCGCTCTCCGTCAGCTGGACCACGATCGCCGCCGCCGTCGCGAAGACCATGCCGACACAGGCGATGCCCAGGCCGAAGGCGAGCGCGCCCAGGACGCCCTGCCCGGCCAGCCCGGCGACGACCAGCAGGGCCAGTGCGGCGTCGGCCACGAGCGCGGCGAGCAGGCCCGCGGTCAGCGGGGCCCGGCGGCCGACCATGCCGGACGAGACGAGTTCCTGCCGCCCGCTCTCCTCCTCGTCCCGGGTGTGCCGGACCACGACGAGCAGGCTCGTCACCGCGGCGAGCGCGCCCGCGTAGCTGCCGATGCGCCAGGCCGTCAGGGCGCCCAGCGAGTCGTCGAAGACCGGGCCGATCAGCGCGCGCAGGGAGGCGTTGGTGTCCAGCTGACGGAGCAGGTCGGCGCGTGCGGCGGCGGTGCCGTACAGGCTGGTGAGTGACTTCGGCATGGAGAGGACCATCAGCGCGTTCACCGCGACCCACACCGGGATCATCACGCGGTCGCGGCGCAGTGCGAAGCGCAGCAGGATGCCGGTGCCGGCCAGCTGGCGGGAGCCGCCGGTCCGGGCGTCCCGGGCCTCGGGGGCGAGGGCGGCGGCGGTCACCGTGCCACCTCGTCGGTCTCGTCGGTCTGGGCGGTCTCGGCGGTCTCGTTCTGGTAGTGCCGCAGGAACAGTTCCTCCAGCGTCGGCGGGGTCGAGGTGAGCGACCGCACGCCGGTCTCGCTCAGCGAGCGCAGGACGTCGTTCAGCTTGTCCGTGTCGACCTGGAGGCGGACGCGCCGGCCCTGGACGTCGAGGTCGTGGACGCCGGGCAGGCGGGCGAGCCCGTTCGGCGGGCCCGCGAGCTCGGCGCTGACGCTGGTCCGGGTCAGATGGCGCAGCTCGGCCAGGGAGCCGGTCTCGACCGTGCGGCCCTTGCGGATGATGCTCACCCGGTCGCACAGCTCCTCCACCTCGCTGAGGATGTGCGAGGACAGCAGGATCGTGCGGCCCCGGTCGCGTTCCTCCTCGACACAGCGCTGGAAGACCTCCTCCATCAGCGGGTCGAGGCCGGACGTCGGCTCGTCCAGGATCAGCAGGTCGACGTCCGAGGCGAAGGCGGCGACCAGGGCGACCTTCTGCCGGTTCCCCTTGGAGTAGGTGCGGCCCTTGTGGGTGGGGTCGAGTTCGAAGCGCTCGATCAGCTCCGAGCGGCGCCGCGGGTCGAGCCCTCCGCGCAGCCGGCCGTAGAGGTCGATGACCTCGCCGCCGGAGAGGTTGCGCCACAGCGTCACGTCTCCGGGGACGTAGGCGATGCGCCGGTGCACCGCGACCGCGTCCGCCCACGGGTCGCGGCCGAGTACCTGTGCGGCGCCCGAGTCGGCCCGCAGCAGGCCGAGCAGGACCCTGATGGTGGTGGACTTGCCGGCGCCGTTGGGGCCGAGGAAGCCGTGCACCTCGCCGGCCTCGATCTCCAGGTCGAGGCCGTCCAGCGCGTGGGTGCGGCCGAAGGACTTGTGGAGTCCCGAGACCGTGATTGCCTTGGTCATGGTTCGGAACGTACGCTTACTTCAGAAATTTGTGAAGTTAAGGAAGCGTATAAATCTTGGATAAGGGTGACGACATGACCGAGTCAGCGGCGGCGGGGCGGGATCCCGAGGCGGTCTCGCGGTTCGTCGAGTCCTTCGCGGCACAGCTCGTCGAGGCAGGCGTGCCGCGCATGCCGTCGCGGGTGTTCGCCGCGCTGCTCGCCTCCGACGCCGGCACGCTGACCTCCGCCGAACTGGGGGAGCGGCTCAGGATCAGCCCCGCGGCCGTCTCCGGTGCGGTGCGCTATCTGGCCCAGGTGCACCTGGTCTCCCGCGAGCGGGAGCCCGGCTCGCGGCGGGAGCGGTACCGGGTGCACAGCGACCAGTGGTACGAGGCGCTGACCAGCCGCGAGGCGATCATCAAGCGCTGGGAGGACGCCATGCGGGAGGGCGTGGCGAGCCTCGGCGCCGACACCCCGGCGGGCCGCCGCCTCGCGGAGACCCTCGCCTTCTTCGAGTTCATCGAGGCGGACGTGGCGAACATCATGGAACGCTGGCGACTGCACCGCGAGCAGTTCTTCCCGAAGAACGGCTCCGAGAACCGCGACCCGGCCGGGTCCGCCGGCTGAGCGCTCCGCGGGCGCTGCCGGACCACAGCGGACCTCGCTCGATCCGCGGCGATCCGGGGGCTACGGCAGTACGGGTGGGAGGGTCAGCGTCCAGGCCTGCTGCTGGAGGGTCCAGGTGCGGCGGCGGACCGGGCCCGTGACCCCCGCGTCCGTGCGGTAGCGGAAGTCCGTTCCGGTCACGGTCACCGTGTGCCCCGACACCCGCAGCGGGGACGCCTCCGCGCCCACCGACACCGGCCGCACCTCGACCTCGGCCCGCCCGGCGGTGCCCGGCGTCACCGACACCGCCTCCACCGGCTGGTCCAGGTCGATGAGCGTCGCCCCGTCGACCTCCACCCGCAGCCGCGCGGGGCCGGGCGGGGCCGGGGCGAGCCGGGCCGGCCGGGGCGCCAGGGTCCGTACCAGCGACCGGTAGGTCGAGCGCAGCCACGGCCGCCCGGAGACGGCGGTGGCGCCCACCGGCTCGGCCGGCCGGTCCTCGCGCGGCACGAGCGGCGGGATCCGCAGCGCGCCCAGCACCACCCCGTCGCTGTCGTCCACCAGCAGGTCCAGGCGGCGCCCGGTCCCGTCGAGCACGGCCCGGGCGGCCGCCACCGCTCCCGTCGGCACCCCGAGCGTCTCCGCCAGGGCCAGCGCACCCCCGACCGGCACCATGGACAGCACGCATCCGGCCAGCTCGCGCTGCCGGTGCAGCAGGGACACGGTCCGTATCAGCACGCGGTCGTCGCCGACCACCACCGGCCGCCGCGACCCTCGGCGCGCCAGCGCCCGGGCGAACTCCTCGGGACCGTCCGGCAGGCACACCTTGGTGGTCGCGCCCGCGCTGAGCACGTCTTTCACGATGCGAACGGACTCGCCGTCGGTCCGCCGGGCGACCGGATCGATGATCACCAGCAGCTGATCGGGCGTCGCGAAAGTCGCCACCTCGGTCCTGCCTCGCTTCCTCGGGTAGCATCTTTGTGCAAGAGCCCCTTGCGCTATTGCGCCAGGGGCTTCGTCTATTCCGGGGCATCCGGTCCGACGGTTGTGCGGCCAACGGCGGTCGCGGTGGTACGTGGCGGTGAACCCTACGCGTACGCCCCTGACCTTGGACATGCCCCGCCCGGAAGGGGTGTACGCGCGTGCCCGCACTTGTGCTGCTCGGTGCTCAGTGGGGTGACGAGGGCAAGGGGAAGGCCACCGACCTGCTCGGTGGCTCGGTGGATTACGTCGTCCGGTACCAGGGCGGCAACAACGCCGGCCACACGGTGGTCGTCGGTGACCAGAAGTATGCCCTCCATCTGCTCCCCTCCGGAATCCTCTCGCCCGGTTGTACGCCGGTCATCGGCAACGGCGTCGTCGTCGATCCGTCGGTCCTGCTTGCCGAGCTGAGCGGTCTGAACGAGCGCGGTGTCGACACCTCCAAGCTCCTGATCAGCGGTAACGCGCACATCATCACGCCGTACAACGTCACGGTCGACAAGGTGACGGAACGCTTCCTCGGGAAGCGGAAGATCGGCACGACGGGACGCGGTATCGGCCCCACCTACGCCGACAAGATCAACCGCGTCGGCATCCGGGTCCAGGACCTGTACGACGAGTCGATCCTGCAGCAGAAGGTCGAGGCGGCGCTCGACGTCAAGA
The DNA here is from genome assembly GCF_003688995.1 of Streptomyces shenzhenensis. Taxonomy (GTDB): domain Bacteria; phylum Actinomycetota; class Actinomycetes; order Streptomycetales; family Streptomycetaceae; genus Streptomyces; species Streptomyces shenzhenensis_A. Next base: position 71,510 of record NZ_PENI01000015.1, read on the forward strand.
ACCAGATGCTGACCAAGCTCTACAACCGGCGCGCCATCGCCGCCGACCAGGTGGTCGAGGAGCTGCTGGGCTACGCGGGGCAGCTCGCGCCGTACGTCGCGGACACGGTGCTGGTCCTCAACGAGGCGCTGGAGCAGGACAAGGTCGTCCTCTTCGAGGGCGGGCAGGGCACGCTGCTGGACATCGACCACGGCACGTATCCGTTCGTCACCTCCAGCAACCCCACCGCGGGCGGAGCCTGCACGGGCTCCGGCGTCGGGCCGACGAAGATCAGCCGGGTCATCGGCATCCTGAAGGCGTACACGACCCGCGTCGGGGCCGGGCCCTTCCCGACCGAGCTGTTCGACGAGGACGGCGAGGCGCTGCGCCGGATCGGCGGCGAGCGGGGCGTCACCACCGGCCGGGACCGGCGCTGCGGCTGGTTCGACGCGGTGATCGCGCGGTACGCGACCCGGGTCAACGGCCTGACCGACTTCTTCCTCACCAAGCTGGACGTGCTCACCGGCTGGGAGCAGATCCCGGTCTGCGTCGCCTACGAGATCGACGGCCGCCGGGTCGAGGAACTCCCGTACTCCCAGACGGACTTCCACCACGCCAAGCCGGTCTACGAGACGCTGCCGGGCTGGTCCGAGGACATCACCAAGGCCAAGTCCTTCTCGGATCTGCCGAAGAACGCGCAGAACTACGTCAAGGCGCTGGAGGAGATGTCCGGCGCCCCGATCTCCGCGATCGGGGTCGGTCCGGGCCGGGACGAGACGATCGAGATCAACTCGTTCCTCTGACAGGTGCGGCGCCTGATGCCGCCGACATCCCCAACTGCCCGGTTCGCAAGGGTAGTTGGGGATGTTAGTTTCATAGCGACAGTTGCGCATGGGTACGGGTGTCCTCCAGAAGGAGCAAGGTGCGCATCACACTGGCCGTTCACATGGAGACCGGCGACCGCGCGGGCGCCTCGGACGATCTGTACGGCTGGCTGCGTCAGGACCCCGAGCTGCGCGGTCTGGTCCGGCGGGAGTCCCCCCTCGACGCCCCGGCGGGGGCCATGGGGGCGTCGAGCGAGGTGCTGACGCTGGTCCTGGCCCCGGACGGGCCGACGGCGGCCGTCGGAGCGGCGGTCGTGGTCTGGCTGCAGAACCGCCGGGGCAATCAGACCGTCACCATCCACCAGCCGACCGGCACCCAGGTCGTCGTCTCCGCCGAGCAGGTCCGCGCACTGACGGCACAGGGCGCCACCGAACTGGCCCAACGGGTCGCCGAGGCCCTTCAGCAGTGATGGAGCCGGGTGACTGTCCGTGCCGGCTGCTGGGCGGTGGTGGTCGGTGCTGGAAGCCGCCCTGGCGACTGGTGCCCAGGTCGTCGTCTCCGCTGTGACGGCGCAGGGTGCCGCCGAACTGGCCCAACGGGTCGCCGAGGCCCTTCAGCAGTGATGGAGCCGGGTGACTGTCCGTGCCGCTGTGGTGGAGGCCGGGCCTGGCGCCGGGAGCCACCCCGGTGATCGGCTCGCCCGCGGCTGATGCCTTGTCAGGCTGTTGCCGGAGGCGCGGGCTCAGCTGAAGACGATCATTGAGCCCTGGGCCAGGCTCCGGGTGGCCGCGGCGTGCAGGCCGAGCCAGACGTGCCGTTCGCGGGCGAACGGGCTCGGGTCGTACGGCGCCGGTACGGCCGGCTCCTCCAACTCCGTGGGCCCGCTCGGCGGTTCGGGGGCGGCCGGCGGGTTGGCCGGGTCGATGCCGATCGCCGGGGCCACCTGCTCCAGCTCCCGCAGCAGCGCCTGCGAGGAGCCCAACGGACCGCCGCCCGCCAGCAGTTCGTCGCTGGACAGGGGCTGCGGGAAGTCGACCGGGACATAGGCGCCGGCGTGGTCGTAGTGCCAGACCAGATGCGACTGCTGGGCCGTCGACTCGAACATCTCCAGCAACTGCTCGTAGTCCCCGCCCAGTTCGTCCACCGGCGTCACCGGCAGCCCGCACACCTGGAGCAGATAGGCCCGGCGCAGGAAATGCAGCGCGTCGTAGTCGAAACCGGCCACCGGGGCGACCTCTCCGGACAGGCCCGGCATGTACTGGTACACCGGCACCGGCGGCAGCCCGGACTCGGCGAGCAGCTTGTTGTATTGCGCGAGTTCCTCGGCGAACGGGTTGTCGGGGGTGTGGCACAACACGTCGACAAGCGGTACCAGCCACAGGTCACAGGCCAAAGAGGGCTCCTCGCATCGGCACGCGGCGCGCTCGCGCGCACAGCAGGTGGTCAGGGAAGGGTAGTCGGTGCGGCGCGGGGTCAGCTCCCCTTGTGCAGGTCCCATACCCACACCCCGCCGGTCCACGTGCCCGGCCTGTCGGTCAGCTTCGTCACGGCCTCGCGCAGCGGACCGTCGTTGGCCTGCGGGGCGACCACCAGGGCGCCCGCCTTCCAGTACGCGAAGTCCCGCCGGGCCTGCGCCCGCCAGTTCTCGCCGATCTCCGGGACCACACCGGTGTAGCGCACCTCGCGCAGCATGTTGGAGGTGTAGCGGGGGGAGGCGCCGTAGATGCCGATGCGGTCCTCGCCGTAGGGGCCGTTGAAGTAGCCGCCGGGCAGCCTGAAGCCGAGGCCGGCCGCGGTCTGCCAGTGCAGCGCCTCCGCGGCGCCGGGGTCGGGCAGCGGCACGGGGACGAGCGACTCACCCCGGTGGACGTACGGCTTCCAGCCGCCGTCCGCGATGAACGCCGGCACCGGGGCCCGCTCCACGGACTTCAGCGGCGCCGGAACCAGCGGGAGCAGCGCCAGGGCGACGCCGAGCAGCCCGACGTACTGGGTCGCCGCGTCGCGCGTCGCGGCCAGCCGGTCCACGGCGATCGCGAGCAGCATGCCGAGCGCGGGCGCGCAGATCATCGCCACCCGGCCCTCGATGACCGACTCGAACAGCGGCAGATGGGCGAGCGCCGCCCACGGGCCGGGGAAGACGGTGTCGGTGAGCGGGACGCGGATCTTCGGTCCGAGCGACAGCAGCGCGGCGGCCACCGCCGTGAACGCCAGCGCCTTGACCAGGGCCCGCTCCCACAGCCGTACGACGATCGCGAAGGCGACGGTGACCAGCGGCCAGCCGTAGAACGCGTTCTGCTCCGTGGGGTTGAGCGAGAGGGCACCCGCGATCTGCGCGTCGCCGGCGAGCAGCGAGCGCTCGGCGAACGTGATCAGCGAGAGGGGACTGTTGCCCGCGTTGTCGCCGTGCAGGACGCTCTTGTAGCTCTGCGGGCCCGCGAACTGCCAGTACAGCGGGAAGGCGACCAGCGGCAGACAGACCGCCGCGCCGATCAGCAGGCCCCTGGCCAGGGGCCGCCAGACCTGCCGCGCCACGTCCCGGCGGACCACCCCGTAGCCGGCGGCGAACAGCAGCATGCCGATCGCGGCGAGCAGCAGCGGCTCCTCGCCGAGGAAGATCTGGTACGTCGCCATCAGGCCCAGCACGATCCCGTCCCGCACCACCCGGGTGCCCGCGCACAGCCGCAGGGCGCGGTCGACGATCAGCGGGATCATGAACAGGACCACGAAGTTGGGGTGCGCGTTGGCGTGGCTGACCATCGGCGGGGCGAACGCGGCCAGGGAGGCGCCGAGTAACGCGGCGGCCCGCTGCCGCACCACCCGTTTCAGGATCAGCCAGTACCAGGCGGCCGCGGTGGCGGCCAGCCCCAGCGCCATGCACACGCTCAGCGAGACCGCCGGCCCGGCCAGCAGGGTGAGCGGCGCGAACGGTACGGACAGGCCCAGCATGACCGTGTTGGCCATCAGATTGACGCCGTCGGGGAAGCCCTGCAGGTCGGTGAAGAGCGGGTTGCGCAGATGGGCGACGTTGTCGGCCGTCACCGCGAAGAACCACTCCCACTGGTTCTGGTCCTGCAACGAGTCAGGGAGGTAGCGGTGGGCCGGGTCGACGAGGCGGCCCGAGTAGAGCAGGACCGCCATCAGCAGGAACAGGACCGTCGCCAGCAGGTCGGCGGGGCGCAGCGCGCGGGTCCGCAGCCGGGCCAGATCGGCCAGCACGCGCGCGTAGTCGAGCGGGCCGATCTTCGAGCCGGGCTGGTGGCTCCAGCGCACCGGGACCTCGGCGATCGGCCAGCCCGAGCGGTGGAAGCGCTGGAGCACCTCCACGTCGATGCCCCAGCCGTCGAGCCGGGACGCCGCGAACGCGGTGCGCGCCCGGTCGCCGTCGAACAGTTTGAAACCGCACTGGGTGTCCCGGATGCCGGGCACCGCGGTCGCGCGTATCAGCAGGTTCCCGGCGCGGCCGAGCCATTCGCGGACCCGGTGCTGCCGGTGGGCGATGTCCGCGCCCGGCACGGACCGCGAACCGATCGCCACCGCGTTCCCCTCGCTGAGCGCCTTGTCCAGCCGCTCCAGCTCCTCGATGGGGGCGGCCAGATCGGCGTCGGTGACGAGCACCCGCCGCCCGCGCGAGTCGGCGACCCCGAGCCGCAGGGCGTGGCCCTTGCCGCGGTTGCGCGGGGCGGTGACCAGCCGGACCCGCGGATGCCCGAGCCGGGTGACGACGTCCCGGGTGCCGTCGGTCGACCCGTCGTCGGCGACGACGACCTCCCACTCGCCCCAGCGGCCCGCGTTCTCGCCCAGGTAGCCGGTGACGGCCGTGAGTGTGGGGCCGAGGCGCGCCTCCTCGTTGTAGGCGGGCACGACCACGGTGAGGTCGACCGCCTCGGTGAGGCCGCTCACCGGGCCGCCAGCCGCTCGATCAGGGCGAGGGAGTGCGTGTCGTACGCGGTGACGACCGCGCGGGCCGCAGTGGCGTCCCGGCGGGCCAGCGCGTCGACCAGTTCGGTGTGGCCGGACCACAGCAGGCCGCGCAGATCCGGCAGCCGGCGCAGATGCTGCACCGCGCACACCCAGGACAACAGGCGCAGCCGGTGCAGGAAGTCGGCGAGATAGGGGTTGCCGAACAGGGCGCTCAGCTCGCGCCAGAAGCGCAGGTCGTAGCCGATGAGTATGGTCAGTTCGCCGGCGCCCGCCGCGCGCTGGGCCTCCTCGCCGCGCCGCCGGACCGTGGTGAGGGCCGCCGCGGTCCGCGGGTCGGCCGGGTCCTGGAAGGCGCCGTGGCCCTCGGCGAGGGCCTGGAACATGCCGTCGGTGACCAGGCTGCGGGCCTCGACCATGCCCCGGTAGTCGGTCAGCGAGTACTCGGGGACGCGGAAGCCGCGGTGCTGGTCGGCCTCCAGGATGCCCTGCGCGGACAGGTCGACCAGCGCCTCCCGGACCGGGGTCGCCGACACGCCGTACTGCTCGGCGATCTCCTTCACCGTGAACTCCCGCCCCGGCTGGAGCCGGCCGGCGAGCACCTCGTCGCGGAGCGCGTCCGCGATCTGCTGGCGCAGGGTGCTGCGCGTCACGGCGCCGTTCCCGGGCATGGTCGGCGGCTTCTCCTCACACGTGCGGGTGACGTACTCGCTTATGTCTACGAGCACGCCACCTTACGCGTTCGGCTTGCACCCGGTGAGAATCGGTGCTGCCCGGTCGCTCACTCCGTGTAGGTGTCGGCCACGCTCAGGGCCGCGTCCAGGGCCGCGAGACCCTCCTTCAGCTCGGCCTCGGAGACATTGCAGGGCGGTACGACATGGCTGCGGTTCATGTTGATGAACGGCCACAGGCCGTGCTGCCTGGCGGCGGCGCCGAACGCGGCCATCGGCGCGTTCGCCTCGCCCGCCGCGTTGTACGGCACCAGCGGCTCCCGGGTCTCCCGGTCCTTCACCAGGTCAAGGGCCCAGAACATGCCGACGCCGCGCACCTCGCCGACGCTGGGGTGCCGGGCGGCCAGCTCGCGCAGCCCCGGCTCCACCACGGCCGCGCCGAGCCGCTTCGCGTTGGCGACGATGCCCTCCTCCTCCATCACGTTGATGGTGGCGACGGCGGCGGCGCAGGCCAGCGGATGGCCGGAGTACGTCAGTCCGCCCGGGTAGGGGCGCTTGCCGAAGGTCTCGGCGATCCTCCCGGAGACGGCCACGCCGCCGAGCGGCACATATCCGGAGTTCACGCCCTTCGCGAAGGTCATCAGGTCCGGCACGACGCCGAACAGGTCGGCCGCGAACCATTCGCCGGTCCGTCCGAACCCGGCCATGACCTCGTCCAGGACGAAGACGATCCCGTACTTGTCGCACAGTTCCCGCACGCCCGCGAGGTAGCCCGGCGGCGGCACCATGATGCCCGCCGTGCCCGGGATCGTCTCCAGCACGATCGCGGCGATCGTGCCCGGCCCCTCGAAGGCGATCGTGGTCTCCAGGTGCTCCAGCGCCCGGGCGCACTCCTGCTCCTCGGTCTCGGCGTAGAAGCGGGAGCGGTAGAGGAACGGCGTCCAGAAGTGGACGACCCCGGCGGTGCCGCTGTCGGAGGGCCAGCGGCGCGGGTCGCCGGTGACGTTGATCGCCTGCTGGGTGCCGCCGTGGTAGGAGCGGTACGCCGACAGCACCTTCGGGCGGCCCGTGTGCAGCCGGGCCATGCGGACGGCGTGCTCGATCGCGTCCGCGCCGCCGTTGGTGAAGAAGATCTTGTCGAGGTCGCCGGGCGTCCGCTCGGCGATCAGCCGGGCCGCCTCGGAGCGGGCCTCGATCGCGAACGCGGGCGCGAACGTGGTCAGGGTCCCGGCCTGCTCCTGGATCGCGGCGACCACCTTCGGGTGCTGGTAGCCGATGTTGGTGAAGACGAGCCCGCTGGTGAAGTCCAGGTACCGCGTGCCGTCGTAGTCCCAGAAGTACGACCCTTCCGCGCCGGCCACGGCGAGCGGGTCGATGAGTTCCTGAGCGGACCAGGAGTGGAACACATGCGCGCGGTCCGCGGCCTTCACGGCGGCGCCGGCGTCGGGGTTGGGCTGAGGGGTCATGCTCGCGAGCGTAGATGTCCGGGACGCGGACCGGACATCGGCGTCCTGTGCCGTGGTCGGAGGGTTTTTGCGACAGGTTGTCGACGGTGGCGGCCGGTGGCGGCCGGTGGCGGCCCGGTGGCGCCCGGGATCATGCCCGGTGCCGGGCCCGGTGTCGCCCGAACAGGGCAGCCCGGAACCGCGCGCACCGCCCCGGGCGACTCCCTTCAGGGCCGCACTATTCTCGGTCCGAGGCTGACGTACGGGGGAAGGCGGCGGTTCCGTGGAGAAGCTGGGACCTGGGGATCCGCGCGGGATCGGGGCGTACCGGCTGCTGGCGCGGCTGGGCGCGGGCGGGATGGGGCAGGTGTACCTGGCCCGGTCGGACCGCGGCCGTACCGTCGCGGTGAAACTGGTGCGCGAGGAACTCGCCGCGCAGGAGGAGTTCCGGGCCCGGTTCCGGCAGGAGGTGCGGGCCGCCCACCGGGTCGGCGGGCACTGGACGGCGCCGGTCCTGGACGCGGACACCGAGGCCGCGGTGCCGTGGGTGGCCACCGGGTACGTCGCCGGGCCCAGCCTGCAGCAGGTCGTCGGGCGCGACCACGGGGCGCTGCCCGAGCGCTCGGTGCGGATCCTCGCCGCCGGACTCGCGCACGCCCTCCAGGACATCCATGCCGCCGGGATCGTCCACCGCGACCTCAAGCCGTCCAACGTGCTCGTGACCATCGACGGGCCGCGGGTCATCGACTTCGGGATCGCGCGGGCGCTGGAGACGCCGGCCGGGGACGGGCTCACCCGCACCGGCTCGCTGGTCGGTTCGCCCGGCTTCATGGCGCCCGAGCAGGTGCGCGGCAACCGGATCACGCCCGCCTGCGACGTGTTCTGCCTCGGTTCCGTGCTCGCCTACGCGGCGACCGGCGCGCTTCCCTTCGGCGGCGCCAACAGCGGGGTGCACGCCCTGATGTTCCGCATCGCCCAGGAGGAACCCGACCTCGCGGGCGTCCCCGAGGGCCTCGCCGACCTCGTCCGTGACTGCCTGCGCAAGGACCCGGCCGCGCGGCCCACGCTGGACCGGATCCTGGAGCGCACCGGCGCGGAGGACACGGTGTCGGACGGCCGGTCGCGGGACCCGTGGCTGCCCGCCGCCCTGGTGGCGCAACTCGGCCGGCACGCGGTGCGGTTGCTCGACGTGGAGGACCCGGAGGCCGCGACCGGCCCGGCGGGCGCGGATCAGGCGAGTGCGGCGGGGGCGCCGGGCGCGGATCCCTCGGGGGTGCCCGGCGGACATCCGGCGGGAAGCGGCGGTGCGTCCGTCCGGGACGGCGGTACGGCGGTGCAGGACCGGGTACCGCCCGCTCCGGAACCGGCCGCTCCCGTTCCGGGCGTTTTGGGTGTGCCCGCTCCCGGCGCCTCCCCGGAGCACGCCCCCGCCACGGACGACGCCGCGCCGCCCGCGCCGGGGAGCCCGGCCGGTGGCCCGCCGGCCGGCCACCTCCCGACGGCGGTCGCAGGCCACACGCCCCCGCCCGGCGCGCCCCCGGCCCACCCCGCGTACGGCCCGCCCGGCGGGTACGGCGCCCCCGGGTACGGCGTGCCGGGCGCTCCCGGCCCGTACGGCCACCCGCAGCAGCACCCCCAGCCGGTCGGCTACGGCTACCCGCACCAGTCGTACGGCGGCGGCCTCGGCTCCACCGCGCCGTACGGGCCGCCGGCCGGCCCGGACCCCTACGGGCCCGGTGCCGCGCAGGAGCCCGAGCGCCGCAGCGGCCGGTCCACGGCGCTGCTCGTCGTGATCGCGCTGGTCGTCGCGCTCGCCGCGGGCGGCTCGGTGTACGCGCTGATGAACGGGGACGGCACCACCGACGGCAAGGGCGGCCCCGGGCCCGCCACCTCCGCCCCGCCGACCGGCGGCGCGCCCACCGGCGAGACGTCATCCCCGACGGCCTCGGCGCCGACCTCGTCGGCGCCCGCGGACGGGGTGGTCCCGGCCGCGTACCTGGGGACGTGGCAGACGTCCATCGAGAACGCCGTCGGCCGCAACACCCGCGAACTCACCGTCGAACAGGGGAAGGTGGGCGACACCGTCCTGACGCTGGTCGCCGACGGGCCGACCGAGGGCGGCGGCACCTACCACTGCGTGTTCGAGGCGAAGCTGGCCGAACAGCCGGGCGGCGACGGCCCGTTGCGGATCGGCCCGTCCACCGTGACCTCCGGCGAGCCGCCCTCGTCGTGCAGCCCCGGTGCGGCCACCGAGGTCACGCTGTTGCCGGACGGACGGCTGCGGCGCACGCAGCAGGGCGGCGGGGAGAGCCTGACGTACGCCCGGCGGTGAGGCGCCGCGGGCCTGCGGGGCGGTGGGTGCCCGGGGGCCCGTGTGCCGAACTCCCGTTGTCTGCCGAGTGGTTGAACGTCCGGAGAACTTCTGCGTACGCGACCGGAATGGCCCCTCCTGGGCGCGTACGGTGACCCCACTTTGACTCCGGGGAGTGGCGGGGGCACCCACATGGAGTGGTTGAGTACGGAGAACGTCGTAGCCGTCGGTACGGCACTGCTGGGCATCATCGCGTCGGCGGGCATGGTCTGGTACGAGCGCCGGGTGCCGCGCCGCAAGCGGATCGGCTACCGCGTCCAGATGGACAACGCCATCGGGGACGACGCGCGTTCGGGCCGCCTCAACCGGCGGCTGGGCCTGTTCGACGAGGCGCCGGGCATGGCGGACGCGACGCTCGTGCTGCTGCGCGTGGAGAACGACGGCTCGCAGGGCATCGACCGGGACGACTACACGGGGCCCGAACAGCACGGTCTGACCGCGGTGTTCACCGACCGCACGGTGCGGGGCGTGTCGGTCACCCAGCCGACCGACACCGACCACCTGATGGACCACTTCACCTCGAACCGGGGCTTCTCCTACTCCGGCAACAGCCTGCGCATCCCGCGCGTCCCGCTCAACAGGGGGGACCACTTCAAGCTGCTGGTGCTGCTGGCCGGCGGCGACGTCGGGCGGCCGATACGGATCACGGGCGGCATCCGGGAGGGCGAGGTCCACCCCAACCGCTCCGCCACACCGGACGACAAGCCGCCGCTGTTCAGCCGGGCCTCCCGGCTCATCACCATCGTGCTCACCGTCTGCGTCGTCACCCTCGCCACCCTCATCGTGGCCCGGGACGACACGCCCCCGCCGATGGGCTGCGCCAAGGGCACGCTGACCGTCGTCGGCTCCACGGCGTTCGAGCCCGTGCTGCGGGATGTGGCGGAGAAGTACGAGACGGACTGCGCGGACTCGACGATCGAGGTGGACCCGAACGGATCCACCGCGGGCATCCGTCAACTGGACGACGCCGGGGCCGAGTGGCAGAAGAAGGGCTCGCCCCCGATCATCGCGCTCTCCGACGGCCCCAAGCCGAACGACATGGCCGAACTGCGCGAGAACCGGATCGCGGTGTTGGTCTTCGCCCTGGTGGTGAACGACAAGGTGGGCCTGAAGAACCTCACCACGGCCCAGGTGCGGCGGCTGTACCGCGGCGAGATCACCAACTGGAAGCAGTTGGACGGTCCGGACCTCAAGGTCCGCCTCGTCAGCCGGGACGCCAACTCCGGTACGCGGCAGGTCTTCCAGCGGCGGGTGCTCGAGCGGGGCGAGATGGCCAACACCTCCGTCGACTGCGTCACCATGGACGACCCGACGGCGACGGTGCCGCGCTGTGAGTTCGACTCCACGGACCAGGTGCTGAAGCAGGTGGCGAAGCTGCCGGGCGCCATCGGCTACAGCGAGCTGAACCGCGCGGACTCCGCGAAGGGACTCCACGTCCTGAGCCTCGACGACGACGCCCCGTCGGTGGACGACATCGAACACGGTGGAAGTCCGTACCCGTACCGCGAGATCGAGTACGCGTACACCTACGGCCAGCCGCCCGCCGACTCCCTGGTGTCCAGCTTCCTGAACTACCTCTCCCGCGGAAGCGGCCAGGAGGTCGTCCGCACCCACGGCAATATCCCGTGCGGGACCCCAGGGAGCATGAAACTCTGCGCGTGACGCCTTCGGCCACAAGGGCTGTGGGTGCTCAGCGGGGTTCCGGTGGGCGTTGGCGGGGCATGTTGGGGCGGGCGGGGGTGCCCGGCGGGGCGGGGAGGCGGCCCGGGGTGCCGGGGGCGTCGGGGCGCGGGCCCGTGGCCAGGGCCGTCTGCACGCCGAGGGGTGCCGTTCCGGTGCGGAACTCCACCATCCAGTCCGCCGTCTCCGCCCGTACCAGCTCGGTCACGTCCTCCGAGAAGCGCCGCAGCACCCCGAGGCACCGGTCGGCGGCCTCCCCCGCCGTCCCCTCCGCCGGTCCCAGCACCTCGCGCACATTCTCCGACGCCCAGTCGAACTGCAGTGCCTGCAGCCGCCGCTGCACGGCCTGCGCGGTCGCCACGTCCCGCATCCACCCGGACGTCACCCCGAAGAACCGGTCGACCCCCAGGCAGGACACCGCGAGCATCAGGGCCAGATACCCCCAGGGCGCCGTCCCGGTGACCGCCCCGGTCAGATCCACCAGGGGCAGCGCGGCCCCGCACACAGCGCCCGCCGCCGCCCCCGTCCGCAGCCCCCACGCGGCCCGCCGCTTCCACACCCGGTCCGCGAGATACCACGCCGCCGTCTCCAGCGCCCTGCGCTCCACCCACCCGTACAGCTCGTCGAGCCGCTCGGCCGGCTCCCCCCAGTCCCCGAGCGGAAAGGCCCGGCCGGTCAGGTCGCCCGGCCGCAGCCCGGCCGCGCCCTCGCCCCGCCCGTCCTGAGGCGGACCCTCGGGCTGCATCTCCGGCTGACCCACCCGGCACTCCCTACTGATCACGATCGGTCACGTCGTGTGACATCGGATGCTGTCGTGTGACATCGGATGCTGATGTGCGGCGTCCTTCCTACCGCCCAATGGGTGGCGAAGGCGGAGCTTTCGTCACTTTTCTGCCCGGAAGTGGGTCTTGATCAGGTATAGGAGTCAGGGCCTTCTCACCCGAAAGAGTGGCGGAGCGAGGGCCGCGTGGACCACGTAGGCTCGTGCTCAACGGAGGAAGACGAGACCGAACCAGGAGCTGATCGTGATTCCCGGTGGTGGCCAGCCCAACATGCAGCAGTTGCTCCAGCAGGCCCAGAAGATGCAGCAGGAACTGGCGAAGGCCCAGGAGGAGCTGGCGAACACGGAGATCGCCGGGCAGGCGGGTGGCGGCCTGGTGACGGCCACCGTCACCGGTGCCGGTGAACTCCGGTCGCTGAAGATCGACCCCAAGGCGGTGGACCCGGAGGACACCGAGACCCTCGCCGACCTGGTCGTCGCCGCCGTCCACGCGGCCAACGAGAACGCCCAGACGCTCCAGCAGCAGAAACTCGGCCCGCTCGCGCAGGGCCTGGGCGGCGGCAGCGGCATCCCGGGCCTGCCGTTCTGACGTTCGCCACGGGCACGACACCCGCACCGCCTTCCTAGGACGGGCGGCAGCCATCTACCGTACGTACCGGGAAAGACTCCAGGAAGGGCAGTCCGTTGTACGAAGGCGTGGTCCAGGACCTCATCGACGAACTGGGGCGGCTGCCCGGCGTCGGTCCCAAGAGCGCGCAGCGGATCGCCTTCCACATCCTGCAGGCGGAGCCGACGGACGTACGGCGGCTGGCCCAGGCGCTCCTGGAGGTGAAGGCGAAGGTCCGCTTCTGCGCGGTCTGCGGCAACGTGGCGCAGGAAGAGCTGTGCGCGGTGTGCCGGGACGCCCGCCGCGACCTCTCGGTCATCTGCGTGGTCGAGGAGCCGAAGGACGTGGTGGCGATCGAGCGGACGCGGGAGTTCCGCGGCCGGTACCACGTGCTCGGCGGCGCGATCAGCCCGATCGAGGGCGTGGGCCCTGACGACCTGCGCATCCGGGAGCTCCTGGCCCGCCTGGCCGACGGCGCCGTCACCGAGCTGATCCTGGCCACGGACCCCAATCTCGAAGGCGAGGCGACGGCCACGTACCTCGCCCGCATGATCAAACCCATGGGCCTGAAGGTCACCCGCCTGGCCAGCGGCCTCCCGGTGGGTGGCGACCTGGAATACGCGGACGAGGTCACGCTCGGCCGTGCCTTCGAGGGGAGACGACTCCTAGATGTCTGACGCCACGCTGCACGCCACGACGCAGAACCCGGACGACTTCGCGGTCCAGATCGCGGACCAGGTGGAGAGCTTCCTGGTGGCCGTCACGGAGGTGGCGAAGGGCGACGAGCCGGACTCGGCGGTGCCCTTCCTGCTCCTGGAGGTCTCCCAGCTCCTGCTGGCCGGCGGGCGCCTCGGCGCGCACGAGGACATCGTCCCGGACGAGCGCTACGAGACCGACACCGGCCCGGACCCGGACGTGGACGAACTGCGCGAGAACCTCGCCCGGCTGCTGGAGCCGGTCGACGTCTACTCGGAGGTCTTCGACCCCTACGAGCCGCGCACCGCGCCGGTGCCCGCCCGGGTCTCCGACGACCTCGCGGACGTCGTCACCGATCTGCGGCACGGCATGGCGCACTACCGCGCGGGCCGCACCACGGAGGCGCTGTGGTGGTGGCAGTTCTCGTACTTCTCCAACTGGGGCTCCACCGCCTCCGCGACCCTGCGCGCCCTGCACTCGGTCCTCGCGCACGTCCGTCTCAACCAGCCCCTGGAGGAGCTGGACGGCCTCGACACCGACCAGGGCATGGGCGACGAGAACCTGGAGTTCGAGGCGGGCCGGGTGATGCAGCAGGAGATCGCCACGCCGCTGGGGCTGCGCTCGGGCAGGTAGCCCTGTGGTTCGGCAGCGCCCCGAAGGGGCGCGGGGAACCGCGCGACCGGCCACGATGCCGCCGCAGCCGACCGACGGCGTGTCACGGCGGTCCTTTCCGCGGAGCGTCCCGCGCGAGGAAAGAAGTTGAAAGTTAACGCACAGCCATCACTTGCGTGACTTTGGGCAGGGACTCACCGGACAGCGCTCGGCGCGGCGACCGGACATCTCACCATGCGGTACTCGGGAGGGGAATTTCGGACGCTGGCTAGACTGAGCGGGCAATCGACCGGAATGAGCGAGGAGCGCACGTGGGCCTTGTCGTGCAGAAGTACGGAGGCTCCTCCGTAGCCGATGCCGAGGGCATCAAGCGCGTCGCCAAGCGGATCGTGGAAGCGAAGAAGAACGGCAACCAGGTGGTTGTGGTCGTTTCCGCGATGGGCGACACGACGGACGAGCTGATCGATCTCGCCGAGCAGGTATCCCCGATGCCTGCCGGGCGTGAGTTCGACATGCTGCTGACCGCCGGAGAACGTATCTCCATGGCCCTGCTGGCCATGGCGATCAAAAACCTGGGCCACGAGGCCCAGTCCTTCACCGGCAGCCAGGCAGGCGTCATCACCGACTCGGTCCACAACAAAGCCCGGATCATCGACGTCACCCCGGGCCGGATCCGCACGGCGCTCGACGAGGGCAACATCGCCATCGTCGCCGGGTTCCAGGGCGTCAGCGCCGACAAGAAGGACATCACCACCCTCGGCCGCGGTGGGTCCGACACCACGGCCGTGGCGCTCGCCGCCGCGCTCGACGCCGAGGTCTGCGAGATCTACACCGACGTGGACGGCGTGTTCACCGCCGACCCGCGCGTGGTGAAGAAGGCCCGGAAGATCGACTGGATCTCCTTCGAGGACATGCTGGAGCTGGCCTCGTCCGGGTCGAAGGTGCTGCTCCACCGCTGCGTGGAGTACGCCCGCCGGTACAACATCCCGATCCACGTCCGCTCCTCCTTCAGCGGGCTCAAGGGCACGTGGGTCAGCAGCGAGCCGATCGAGCAAGGGGACACGAAGGTGGAGCAGGCCATCATCTCGGGTGTCGCGCACGACACCTCCGAGGCCAAGATCACGGTCGTCGGCGTGCCCGACAAGCCCGGTGAGGCGGCCGCCATCTTCCGCACGATCGCCGACGCCGCGATCAACATCGACATGGTCGTGCAGAACGTGTCCGCCGCCGCCACGGGCCTCACGGACATCTCCTTCACGCTGCCGAAGACCGAGGGCCGCAAGGCCATCGACGCCCTGGAGAAGAACCGCCCGGGCATCGGCTTCGACTCCCTGCGCTACGACGACCAGATCGGCAAGATCTCCCTGGTCGGCGCCGGAATGAAGACCAACCCCGGGGTCACTGCCGCGTTCTTCGAGGCGCTGTCCGACGCGGGCGTGAACATCGAGCTGATCTCGACATCCGAGATCCGTATCTCGGTGGTCACCCGCGCCGACGACGTGCCCGAGGCGGTCCGCGCGGTGCACAGCGCCTTCGGGCTCGACTCCGACAGCGACGAGGCCGTCATCTACGGGGGCACCGGCCGATGACCGTACGCCCGACGCTCGCGGTCGTGGGAGCGACCGGAGCCGTCGGCACGGTCATGCTCCAGATCCTGTCCCAGCGCGCGGACGTCTGGGGCGAGATCCGTCTGATCGCCTCGGCGCGCTCGGCCGGCCGCAAGCTGGCCGTGCGCGGCGAGGAGGTCGAGGTGGTGGCCCTGTCCGAGGAGGCCTTCGACGGGGTCGACGTCGCCATGTTCGACGTACCCGACGAGGTCTCCGCGCAGTGGGCGCCGATCGCCGCCGCCAAGGGTGTGGTGGTGGTCGACAACTCCGGCGCCTTCCGGATGGACCCGGACGTGCCCCTGGTGGTGCCCGAGGTCAATCCGCACACGGCCCGGGTCCGGCCGCGCGGCATCGTCGCCAACCCCAACTGCACCACCCTGTCGATGATCGTCGCCCTCGGCGCGTTGCACGCCGAGTTCGGGCTGCGCGAGCTGGTGGTGTCGTCGTACCAGGCGGTGAGCGGGGCGGGCCGGGCCGGCGTGGAGACCCTGCGGGCCCAGCTGTCCCTGGTCGCCGGCACGGCGCTGGGGACCAGCCCCGGTGACGTGCGGCGGGCCGTGGGGGACAGCACCGGGCCGTTCCCGGAACCGGTCGCGCTGAACGTGGTGCCCTGGGCCGGGTCGCTGCGGGAGGACGGCTGGTCCTCGGAGGAGATGAAGGTGCGGGACGAGTCCCGCAAGATCCTCGGACTGCCCAAACTGCCGGTCGCCGTGACCTGTGTGCGGGTGCCGGTGGTCACCACGCACTCGCTGACCGTGCACGCCCGGTTCCAGGGCGAGGTCACCGTGGACGGCGCCCGGGAGATCATCGCCACGGCGCCGGGCGTCGTGCTGTTCGACAATCCCGCCGCCGGTGAGTTCCCCACCCCTGCCGATGTGGTGGGCACCGACCCGACCTGGGTGGGCCGGGTACGGCGGGCGCTGGACGACCCGACGGCGCTCGAACTCTTCGTCTGCGGCGACAATCTGCGCAAGGGGGCGGCGCTGAACACCGCGCAGGTCGCGGAGCTGGTGGCGGCGGAGTTCTCGTGAGAACCGAGCGGTACCGGAAAAGCCCTGGCTCGGAGCGGATCCATTTGTAGGATCTGTGGAGGAGTGTGGCCGGGAGCATGATCCGGGCCACTTGAACCGGATGCCCCGGCATCCGAGGATTTTCCTCCCCGCCTTCCGCAACCGCGCGCAGGGCGGGGAGCGTCTTTGCGGTCGCCCTTCGGGGCGTTGTGCTCGCCCCACCGGGGCGTGGAGACGCGATGATCCAGGCGTGGGGACGCCGTGATCAGGGCGTGGGGACGCCCGTTCATATGGGATACAGGGGAAGAACAGGGCGCATGGCGACATGTGAGGCGGCGTCGGGCGTGCGGCCCGACGCGACGACATCGTCGGTCATGCCGCCCGGCGCGAACGTGACGTCCGGCACGTACAACCCCTTCGGGGGGAAGCGTGTCCAACTGACGTGGCAGAGGTACTCGATTTCAGCAGCGCGGTGCGCGGCACGCCCCTGCGGCCCCGCCCCGCGGCGCTGCGCCCCCGTATATCCGGCGCGCCCGGCGGCATGCCGGTGATCGCGCCCATGCCCGCAGCGCGGCCCGCCCGCATCCCCAGCCAGCGCGACGGCGCCGAGGAGACGGCGGCGGCCGGTACGACCGTCGACCACCTCACCGAGACGTACCGGGCGCACTACCGCTCGCTGCTCGGCCTCGCCGCGCTCCTCCTCGACGACACCGCCTCCTGCGAGGACGTCGTCCAGGAGGCCTTCATCCGCGTCCACTCGGCCCGCAAACGCGTCCGGGACCCGGACAAGACCCTCGCCTATCTGCGCCAGACGGTCGTCAATCTGTCCCGCTCCGCGCTGCGCCGCCGCATCCTCGGCCTGAAGCTGCTCTCCAAGCCGATGCCCGACATGGCGAGCGCGGAGGAGGGCGCGTACGACCAGCTGGAGCGGGACTCCCTGATCAAGGCGATGAAGGGGCTGCAGCGCCGCCAGCGCGAGGTCCTGGTCCTGCGCTACTTCGCGGACATGACCGAGGCCCAGGTCGCCGAGACCCTCGGCATCTCGCTGGGCTCGGTGAAGGCGTACGGCTCCCGCGGCATCGCGGCGCTGCGGCTGGCCATGGAGGCGACCGCATGAGCGGGCGCCCCGAGCCGGACGACGGCCACGAGCGGCAGGAGTCCCACGCCGGGCACGAGCCGCCACGGCGGCACGAGCAAGAGCACACGCAATCGCACGCTGGGAACGGAACTGTGAACCACGGCCCCGACGACAAGGGCCCCGAGCGGCTCGACGGGCTCGACGGCCTCGACCACGACGAACTGGGCCTGCGCCGGATATTGCACGCGGCGGTCGAGGACCTCGAACCCCGCGACGGCACCCTGGACCACCTGCGGCGTGCGGTGCCCGTCCGGCGGGCGCGCAAGCGGCACGCGGCGGTCGGCATGGCGGCCGCGGCCCTGTTCCTCGGCACCGCCGTCCCGGCCTTCGTGCACGTCTCCAACTCCGGCGGCACCGACCCCAACACCTCCATCGCCGGCCAGGCCTCGCAGGCCCAGGGCGGTGCCGGCCAGGGCAAGAACCCGGACGGCGGGGAAGGCAGCGCCCGCGGCGAGAGCGACAAGACCCCCCGCCCGGACAAGGGCGGCACGAAGGAGGAGGACCCGCGCACGGGAAACGCCCCCGTCAGCGGTTCGACCGGCGCCACCGATCCCTCAACCACCGAGCGCACCGGCGTCCCGGTGTGCACGGCGACCCAGCTGGCCCAGGGCGCCGGCACCGCCGACGCGCCCGACTCCACGGGCGTCGTCTACGGCTCCTTCCGGGTCACCAACGTCTCCGGCACCAGTTGCAGCGTCGGCGGCGCGGGCACTGTGAGCGCCCTCGCCCAGGGCGCGGCCGACCAGGCCAAGATCAGTGCGGTCCGGCATGTCGCCGGTGACGCCGCGGCCGGCCTGCCGGCCCCGTCCCAGGAGACCACCGGCCTGGTCCTGTCGCCCGGCAGCGCCTACGTGGAGAAGTTCGCCTTCGTGCCCTCGGAGACCTGTCCCACGGGCGGCGGCACCGGCGGCTCGGAGACCGGCGGGCCGAGCGCCGACCCGAGCCCCAGCCAGGACCCGGGCAGCACCGGCGGCACCTCCACCGGCGGCACGTCCAACACCACCGCGCAGCTGCTCACCGGGGACGTCACGACCGACGGCAGCATCCAGGTGCTGCACACCCCTCAGGCGGGCGGACCGGCCGTCGCCACGACGGTGCCCAACGCCTGCGCGGGAACGGTCTACTGGACCGGAGTGCTGGCCGGGGCGTGACCCTCGGGGCGGGCGGCCGGGGCCCGGCGGATCAGACCCCGGACGGGCTCGGGACCTTCTCCTCGTCCGGCACCAGGCCGAGCTCCGCGTCCTGGACGAACTCCGCCTCGCGGCGCAGCAGCCGGAACCACATGAAGACCACGAAACCCGCGAAGACGAACCACTCACCGGTGTAGCCGAGGTTCTGGAACGCCTTCAGGTCCAGGCCCGAGCCGCTGGGCGCCGACGCGGGCACCGTCTTCATCCCCGAGTCGCCGTTGTCGAGCGTGATCCACGCGTCGTACATCCGGTACGGCACCAGGTTCACCAGGGACGCCGTGCTGATCGCCGCCGTCTGCCCCGACGGCAGCCCGCTCGCGGCGCTGACCCCGTTGTCGCCCGGCGTCTCGGACGCCTGCAGCGCACCGGTGACCGTGACCTCGCCGGCCGGCGGGGCGGGTGCCTTCGCCGGGTCGGCGGCGCCGGGCAGCCAGCCGCGCACCACGGGCAGCGCCTTGCCGGAGCCGGTGCGCAGCAGCGTCAGCACATAGGAACCGGTCCTGCCGTCCAGCTCCCGGTCGGGCACGAGGAGCTGCTCGCCGTAGCGGCCGGTCACGGTGGCCCGCTTGCCGGACGTGGCCTTGTCGACGGGCAGCAGCTCGGCCAGCGGACGTGCCGCCTCCGTTCTGCCCGCCGCGGCCTGCTCGGTCGCGTCACGGTGGTCCTGCACCCGGTCCTCGAACCGGCTCAGCTGCCACGATCCCATGAAGATGCAGAACGGGATGGCCAGCAGCACGAAGACGTTGATGCCCCACCAGCGGGGTGTCAGCAGAAACCGGTACACGCCCCCACGGTACGGGCTGCCGCCGCGGCTTCGGCCGCCGGGGCGCCCACAGCCGCGGAAGTTATCCACAGCCTGCGGGTACTCGGCAGCGGACGACCGGTGGGACCAGGCACTATGGGGCCATGACTGGGGCCAAGAGTGAGAGCAGCATGCCGGACTGGGAAAAGCGCTTCCGCGCGCCGCGGGTGTCGCTGCCGGACTGGGCGGAGGACGCGCCCGACCGCTCCCTGTTCGTGTCGAACGCGACGGGGACGTACGAGCTGTACGCGTGGGACCGCGCCACGGGAGCGCAGCGCCAGGCGACGGCCCGGCCGAACGGCACGACGGACGGGCTGCTCTCCCCGGACGGCGCGTGGATCTGGTGGTTCGACGACAAGGACGGGGACGAGTTCGGCGTGTGGCGGCGGCAGCCGTTCACGGGCGGCGCGGACGAGGAGGCCACACCGGGCCTCGCGCCCTCCTACCCGGCCGGCCTCGCTCTCGCCCGTGACGGCCGTACGGCGATCGTCGGCCGCTCGACGGACGAGGACGGTACGACGATCCATGTGGCCCGCGAGGGCGAGGAGCCGTTCGAGCTCTACCGCCACCGCGAGTCGGCGGGCGTCGGCGACCTCTCCCACGACGGTTCGCTGATCGCGATCGAGCACACGGAGCACGGTGACGCGATGCACTCCGCGCTGCGTGTCCTGCGCCCGGACGGCACGACCGTCACCGAACTCGACGACAGCAAGGGCGGCACGCAGGAGCTGGGTCTTGAAGTGCTGGGCTTCGCGCCGGTCGACGGCGACACCCGGCTGCTCATCGGCCATCAGAGAAGGGGCCGCTGGGAGCCCCTGGTCTGGGACGTGGTGTCGGGCGAGGAGACCGAGCTGGCCCTGGACCTCCCCGGTGACGTGAGCGCGGACTGGTATCCGGACGGCGCCGCCCTGCTCGTCGCGCACAGCTTCGAGGCGCGCAGCGAGCTGTTCCGCTACGACCTGGCGAGCCGCGAGCTGACGAGCATCCCGACCCCGCCGGGCTCGGTCTCCGGCGCCACGGCCCGGCCCGACGGCAGCGTGGAGTTCCTGTGGTCCTCGGCCGCCGAGCCGCCCGCGGTGCGTTCGACGACGGGCCGGGTGGTCCTCGACCCGCCCGGGATGACGTGCCCGCCCTCGGTCGCGGTGGAGGACGTATGGGTGACCGGACCCGGCGGCCGCATCCACGCGCTGATCCAGAAGCCGGCCGGGGCGAGCGGCCCCCTCCCCACGGTCTTCGACCTGCACGGCGGCCCGACCTGGCACGACAGCGACTCCTTCGCCGCGGGCCCGGCCGCCTGGGTGGACCACGGCTACGCGGTGGTGCAGATCAACTACCGCGGCTCGACGGGCTACGGCCGGGCCTGGACGGACGCGCTGAAGCACCGGGTGGGCCTGATCGAGCTGGAGGACGTGGCCGCGGTCCGCGACTGGGCGGTGTCCTCGGGCCTGGCCGACCCCCGCCGGCTCGTCCTCACCGGCGGCTCCTGGGGCGGCTATCTCACCCTCCTCGGCCTCGGCACCCAGCCGGACGCCTGGACGGTGGGCATCGCCGTGGTCCCCGTCGCCGACTATGTGACGGCGTACCACGACGAGATGGAGGCGCTGAAGGCCATGGACCGCACGCTGCTGGGCGGCACCCCCGAGGAGGTCCCCGACCGCTTCCGGGCCTCGTCCCCGCTCACCTACGTCGACGAGGTCAAGGCTCCCGTCTACATCTCCGCGGGGGTCAACGACCCGCGCTGCCCGATCCGCCAGATCGACAACTACGTCAAGCGGCTCGAATCCAGGGGCGCGGCCCACGAGGTGTACCGGTACGACGCGGGCCACGGCTCCCTGGTGGTCGGCGAACGGATCAAGCAGGTCCGCCTGGAACTGGACTTCGCGAAGCGTCACCTGCCGGAGTAGGCGAACGGCCGGTTCCTGCCGGGCGGTTGGGACGGGCGCGGCCCGGTCGGTGCGGGGTGGGTTGTCCGGTTGCTGCGGGCCGGGTTGCTCGGTCGGTCGGGGCGGGTCGGCTGGTGGTGCGGGGTTGTTCGGCCGGTCGGGGTGGGTGGCTGGTGGTGCCGGGTTGCTCGGCCGGTCGGCCTGGGGCGGCCGGTGGTGCCGGGTTGCTCGGTCAGGTGGGGTCGGATGGGCTGCGGTGGCGGCCCAGCAGTTCTGCCAGGCCCCGGCGCGTCGCCGCGAGTACCACCCGGTCGCCGGCGCGCAGCACATGGTCGGGGGAGGGCTGCTGCTGCCCCTCCAGCGCCAGCACCCGCCAGGCCCCGGCCCGGAAGGCCTCGGCCACGCTGCGCCCCTCCAGCTGCGGGTGCCCGTCGACCTCCACGGCGGCGACCAGCAGCACCCGCCGCTCCACGGGGATCGCGCCCAGGATCTGCCGGCCGAACATCGCCCCGGCGAAGGCGGGCGCGGCCAGGTGGGTGACGCTGCGGCTGCGGGTGAGCGCCCCCGGATGCGCGGCCCGCAGGGTCCGGTACACGGCGGTCGCGAAGTCGTCGTCGTACAGCCGCAGCAGCACCCGCAGATCGGGGCGGACGGACCGGGCGTACAGCACGGCCTCCAGGTTCGTGGTGTCCGCGCTGGTCACCGCGAGCAGCGCATGCGCCCGGTGGATCTTGGCGGCCTCCAGCACGCCCTCCTGCGTCACGTCCCCGAGCACCACCGGCACCCGCAGCCGGCGTGCCGTGGCGAGGCCGCGCGCGTCCGCGTCGGCCTCCACGCACACCACCGGGATGTGCAGCTCCCGCAGCCGGGTCAGCACCCGGGTGCCGATCTTCCCCAGCCCGAGCAGCACCACGTGCCCGCCGAGCCCGCGCGGCGGCTTGCGCAGCGTGGACGCGGTCCGGAAGGTGCCGAGCGCCTCCAGCACCGCAGCCAGCAGTACCGGCAGCAGCAGCAAGCCGACCAGCCCGGACAGCAGTTGCAGGATCTGCCGGCCCAGCGGTTCGCCCAGGGCCGGTTCGTCGATCGCGAACAGGTCGAGCAGCGTCAGATAGAACGCGCCCAGCGGATGGATCCCGGTCACCAGCCACAGCGCCACGGCCAGCGCGAGCACGCACCCCACGAGCCCGGCCAGCGACCACCGCAGCCGCCGCGAGAACAGCGAGGCGAACGGCGGTACGACCCCGGTGCGGCCGGCCGGCAGCGGCGGCCCGGCGGCGTACGACACCTGCTCAAGGACGACGGCCCCGCGGCCCGTGGCGGCCGCCACGTCCGCCTCGTCGGGCAGCAGGTGCGGCCCGCGCTCCCCGCTGCCCTCGGAGCCGTCCGCGCCGGCCGGGTCGCTGCTGGTCGCCGAGAGCAGTGCCAGCGTGCACAGCCCGGGGTCGGCGACCACCCCCGGCGCGGGCGGCGGCCGTTCCACCGCGCGCAGCAGCAGCCCGTCCGTCTGGACGACCTTGCGGGTGCCGGCGACCGCGGTGGCGACCAGCGCCGGAGCGGCGGTGTCGGCGTCGGACAGCACGGTCGTCGACGCGTCGGCCGAGGAGCCGGAGTCGTCCCCTGACGCCAACGCGGCCGCCTGGTCGAGCAGGTCCTCGATGTGCTGGCCGAGCCGCCGGTTGTAGAGCCGCAGGACGAGCCGCAGCCGCGGGTTGAGCCGGCGGGCGGTGAGCGCGGCACGGATGTTGGTCTCGTCGTCGTCGTACACGAGGGCCAGCGCGGTGGCGCGCTCCACGCCCGCCTCGGCGAGCACCGTGTCGGTCGGTTCGGCCGCCTCCAACACCCGGTCGGCGCGCCCGGGTTCACCGCCTGAGCCGGTGGTGCCGAGGGCGCCGAGCGCGGTGCCGTTGCCCGCGGCCCGGCCGACGGCCGCGTTCACCCGGTCCAGCAGCGCCGCAGACGCGGCCCGGGCCCGCCCGACGGCCGGTGGCCGCGCCGAACGGGCGCCCGCCGGCACGACGAGCGTGACCTGCGCGCCGTACACCCCGCGCAGCTCGGCGGCCAGCCGGTGCGCCAGCCCGTCGTCGCCGCACACCACCATGGGTGCGGGCGCGCCACCGGGTCCACCCTGAATCGGAACGCTCCCCACGAAGGAGAAGACTGCCCCAAGAAGACGGGTGGTTCCAGCATCGGACGATCGGTCCACCGCTGGACGCCCGCACCCGTACGGGACGGTGACTGTGTGTCACCTCGGCGCCGCGTGCGCGGCGTTGGGGGAGTCGAGGGCGAGCGAGACGGCGAGGCCGCCGAGGACCGTGCCCATCAGGTAGCGCTGCGCCTTGAGCCAGGACGGGCGGCGGGCGAGGAAGACGGCGATCGTGCCGGCCGCGAGGACGATCCCGAGGTTGACCGCGACGCTGACCACGATCTGCACCGCGCCGAGGACGAGGCCCTGGAGGAGCACGTGCCCCCGGTCGAGGTCGACGAACTGCGGGATCAGCGACAGGTACATGATGGCGATCTTGGGGTTGAGCAGGTTCGTCATCAGGCCCATCGTGAACAGCCTGCGCGGCGAGTCGTGGGGCACGTCCCGCGGCGTGAAGACGGAGAGGCCGCCGGGCCTGAGCGCGTTCCAGGCGAGATGGGCGAGATAGGCGGCACCGGCCAGCTTCACCGCCGCGTACAGCTCGGGTACGGCGACGAAGAGCACCGAAAGCCCCAGGTTCGCGGCGAGCAGATAGGCCAGGAAGCCGAGCGCCACGCCGCCGAGGGAGATCATTCCGGCCCGTCTGCCCTGGGTGATGCTGCGAGAGACCAGGTAGACCATGTTCGGTCCCGGGGTGAGCACCATGCCGAGGGCCACGACCGCCACGCCGAGCAGCCCGCCGGGTTCCACCATGGGACGCCTCCCTTCTCGGATCAATACCGGTCAGCCATGAGGGTATTGCCCTGCACTTTCTCGGTGCAATAAGAAAGATTGCTCTCGGTGCAATTCTGTGGTGGGGTGGAGTCCGTTCGTACGAAGGGGAGTTCACGAAGGGGAGTGGGGGAGCGCCGTGAAGGACCGTCGCAGCGATCACCGGAACGACCATCTGGCCGATGACCTGGCCGACCGCCCGGCCGGCCACCGAATCGGCCATCGGGCCGACGACAGGGCCGGCGTCCGGGATGGCGTCCGGGACGGTGACCGGACCGACTACCGGAGCGTCGCCGACGCGGTGGCCGAGGAGATCGGGGCCGGGCTGCTGCGTCCCGGCGACCGGCTGCCCCCGCAGCGTGAGTTCGCCCGGCGGCACGGCATCGCCGACTCCACCGCCGCGCGCGTGTACCGCGAACTGGCCCGGCGGGGCCTGACGGTGGGCGAGGTCGGGCGCGGCACCTTCGTCCGGGCCACCGCGCCCGCCGCCGCCCCCGCGCTCACCGAACCCGCGGCCGGCCGGGTCGACCTGGAACTCAACTACCCCGAGGTGCCCGGCCAGAGCGCGCTGCTCGCCGAAGGGCTCGGCGGACTGCTGCGGCCCGACGCCCTCGGGCAGGCGCTGCGCCCGGCCGGTGCCTCGGGCACCCCGGCCCTCCGGGAGTCCGCGGCCGACCTGCTCGCCCGCGGCGGCTGGCGCCCGGACCCGGCGCGGATCCTGTTCGCCGGCAACGGCCGGCAGGCGCTCTCCGCCGCCGTCACCGCACTGGTGCCGGCGGGTGGCCGGCTCGGCGTCGAGGAGCTGACCTACCCCGTCGTCAAGGCCGTCGCCGCCCGGCTCGGCATCACCCTCGTGCCGCTGGCCATGGACGAGGCAGGGCTGGTGCCCGAGGCCGTCGCGGACGCCCACGCCGCCGCCCCGCTGCACGCACTCTATGTGCAGCCGCGGCTGCACAACCCGCTCTCCTGCACGATGCCCGCACCCCGCGTCGAGCGGCTGGCCGAGCTGCTCGGGCGGCTCGGCGTCCCCGCGATCGAGGACGCCGTCTGGGCGTTCCTGCGCGACGACCTGCCGCCGCTCGCCGCGTACGCGCCCGACCGGACCGTCCTGGTCGACAGCCTCTCCAAGCGGGTCGCCCCCGGGCTGACCCTCGGCTACGCGGTGGCGCCCGACGACCTGGCGGGCGGCATCGCGACGGCCCTGCGCTCGGGCGGCTGGGCGCCGATGGGGTTCGCCCTGGAGGCCGCCGACCGCTGGCAGCGGGCCGGCACGGTCCGGGCACTGGTGGCGGCCAAGCGGCGGGAGGCGGCCGTACGCCAGGAGCTCGCGGGCCGGCACCTGGCGGGCCTCGCCGTGCGGAGCGAGCCGTACTCCTACCACTGCTGGTGGCAGCTGCCGCGGCCGTGGCGCGCGGACACCTTCGTCGCCGCCGCCGCGCGGCACGGCATCGGGGTGGTGCCGGCCACCGCCTTCACCGTCGGACCACAGGCTCCGCCCGCCGTCCGCCTGGCCCTGGCCTCACCACCGGCCGAGGCGCTGTCCCAAGCCCTCGCCACCCTGACCGCCCTGGCCCGCTCCACCCCGGAGGAGGCGACCGAGAGCTGACCGGCGGGCGTCGCCCTGCGGTGAGTCCGGGCCGGGGGCGGGGGTGGGTCGCCCGGACGGCGGCGCTGGGGTCGACCGGGGGTGCGGCGGCGGTTGTGCTGTGAGGAGCGGCCGTAGCCAGGGACCAGGGAGACCGTCATGCCGGACCGGCCTGTCCCGGACGCGGACGAACTGGCCCGACTGCGGGCCAGGGTGGCCGCGTTGGAGGCCGAGCGCGGGGTACGCCGACGGCACCGGGCGCGCTCCTTCCTCGCCGTACTGCTGATCGTTCTGGGCTGTGCGCTGGCCCCGCTCGGAGTGCTGGCCGCGTGGAGCGCCCGCACCGTCGGGGACACCGACCGCTACGTCGACACGGTCGCCCCGCTCGCCGCCGAGCCCGCCGTACGGTCGGCCGCCGCCACCCGCGTCACCGACGCCCTGATGCCCCACCTCGACCTCGACGCCCTGCTGGAGGGCGCCGCTCCGGCCGACCGGCCGCGGCTGCGGCAGGCCCTCGGCGGTCTGGGCGGAGCCCTGGAGGGCGCCGTCCGTGCCTACGTGCACGACGAGGCGGAGGCCGTGATGGCCTCGCGGGCCTTCCAGACCTTCTGGACCGACGCCAACCGCAGGATCCACGCCACCGTCGAGAAGGCCCTGACCGGTCACGGCGGCGGCGCGGTGCACCTCCGGGACAACACCGTGACGATCGACCTCGCCCCGGTGATCGACCAGGTCAAGAAGCGCCTCGTCGACTCCGGACTGACGGTCGCGCAGCGGATCCCCGCCGTCCACACCGACTTCACGGTCGCCCACTCGGACGACATCGGCCGGGCCAGAACCTACCTCCGGCTGCTGCAACTGGCCGGGAACTGGCTGCCCGTCATCGCGGTCCTGCTGGTCGCCGCGGGCGTGCTGCTCGCCGTCCGGCGCCGCCGCGCACTGGTCGCCGGCGCGCTCGGCATCGCCGTGACCACGCTCCTGCTCGGCATCGCCCTGACCGTGTTCCGCTCCTTCTACCTCGACGCCCTGCCGGCCGGCGTCTCACGTCCGGCCGCCGGCGCCGTGTACGACACGCTGACCCGTTTTCTGCGCACGACGGTGCGGATGGTGGTGGCGCTGGGCGTGGTCGTCGCCCTCGCCGCATGGCTGACCGGACCGGGCCGGTACGCGAGCGCCGTACGGCGGCTGTGGCACGCGGGCCTCGGCGCCGTCCGCGCCACGGCGGGCCGGCTGGGGCTGCGTACGGGTCCGGTGGGGCCGTTCACGCGCCGCCACCGCCGGTGGCTGACCTGGGCGCTGGTGGCCGCGGCCGTCCTCGCCTACCTGCTGTGGAACCGCCCCACGGGCTGGGTGGTGGTGGGCCTGACGCTGACGCTGCTGTTCGCCTTGGCGGTGGTGGACTTCTTTGCGGCGGGGGGTGAGGGGGTGGGGGTTGAGGGGTGAGGGGGCGGTGGACGAGGCAGCGGAGCCGGAGACTGCCCAGCTGCAGACTGCCCAGCCGCCCCAGGGGTGCCCCGACGTTCCCCATGGCAGGCCGGCTTCCCGGTACCGGTCATCTGATGTGGCGCAGCAGAGCGGTGATCGCGGGCGGCTGTTCCGCGCGGGTGTGGACGAGCCTGAGTGTCCACACCGGGGCGTGGGCGGTGAAGGGGCGCGTGGGGAGTTCGGGGAACCATGCCGCCATCGACGGGGGCATGATGCTCACGCCCAGCCCGTGCCGGATCAGATCGGCGGCCGCCATGAGGTCGTTCACCTCGAAGGTGGCGGTGCGTTCGAGGGAGGCCGACCGGAAGGCCCTGTCGACCGCGTGCCGGATCGCCCAGCCGGGCGGGAAGTCCACCAGGGGCAGCCGTGCCGCCTCGGCCAGCGTCGTCACCGGCCGTTCCGGCCCCGTCCGCCCCGCGGCGGCGGCCGGCGCGGTCACCAGGACCATCTCCTCGCGGGCCAGCAACCGGGTGGTCAGGCCGCGCAGTTGAGACGGACCGAGCGCCGCGACGGCCAGATCGAGGGCGCCGTCGCGCAGGGACTGCGGGATCTGGTCCGCCGGCGCCTGTCGCAGCCGTACCGTCACCCCTGGGTGTTCGCGGTGGAAGCCGGCCAGGGCGGGGGCGAGGCCGGCGTACAGGCCCTGCATCACCCCGATGGTGATCTCGCCGCGCAGTTCGCCCTGGGCGAGGTCGACGGCCGCCCGTGCCTCCTCGGCGGCCCGCAGGGTGGCCCGGGCGGCGGGCAGGAACGCCTCGCCGACGGGGGTGAGGGAGACGCGGTGCGTGGTGCGGTGGAACAGCAGCGCGCCCAGTTCGCGCTCCAGCGCGCGTACGGTGCCGGACACCGCGGACTGCACCACGTGCAGCCGCCGGGCCGCCGCGCTGAACCCGCCCTCCTCGGCGACCGCGACGACGACCTCCATCTGCCGCAGATCCACGGCCCCTCCTCTGCCTGCCGGCTTCGCTCACATGCCTGGCTGACAGTGTCGAAGAAAACCACCTCCCCACCCACCGAGACGCACCGCCCGGCCGGTCACAGGGACCCCACTCGACGCCTCCCACCCGGACCCACGCTCCTCAACGGAACCCGGAAGCCAGGGCGACCCGTTCACGCCACGTCATGCGCCACCTTGCCCTACCGGCAGTGGATGGGAGCCCCAGGGCGCACGGTAGGCGATCCCGATGCCGGAGACGCCGACGGCTCAGGTGAGTGCACCCATGGAACCGATGGACTTCCGACGAGCACGTCCGGAGCCCGAGGCCCGTGAGACCGGTTGGTTCGGCGGTTAGGTCCAGAAGTTGCATCACCGTGTCCAGAGCCGTGTCCGGATCGAAATGGGCTCAACGTGGCCCCGGCGGGTGCCGTCGCTGGTGGGCTTGCGGAGTCTGTCCCTGTCGAGCCCACCTGTGTCTCGAAGGTCCAGGGCGGACTCATTTCCCTGCGGCCGACTGGGTCGCCTGAGTCAGCAGAATGCCGGATGGCGCCTATCGAACTGAACCGCCCTGACCTGGCGCCAGCCATTCGATGGAACCCGAGCCCAGCTCAAACACCAGACCTGTATGACACGTCGCCAGGTCGGACATACCCCTCATTTAATCACTTATCGTGCAGATCGGATCACGGTGAGCGATGAGTGATCCATGGGCTGTGCCCCGCTGGGCTCCCGCACGGCGGAAAGAGGCCTCACCCCAAGCCAGGAAGTCAGGAGACACCGGTGATCAAACATCACGCCCCACAACAACCCCCCTCTGAAGTGGGGACGAGACGAGGCCAAGCCCGCACAGGCGTCGGCACTCGTCAGCAGTGGCTGCGGGCAGGGGCGGTAGCAGGACTGTGCGTGGCGCTGTCCGGCACCGCACTGACCCCCGCGACCGCCGTACCGACGGGGGCCAGGCCGGCCACCGACCCGGTGCGGACACGAGGGACCGACCCGTCCTTCACCTTCAACTTCACCGGAGGCTCGCAGAGCCTCACCGTGCCGGCGAACGCGACCGTCACCATCACCGCCGACGGCGCCGGCGGCGCGGACAACACCGGCACCACCTGTTCCGTCACGGGGACCGGCGGGACGGGGGCACGGGTGGTGACTACGCTCCCGCAGACCGCCTCGCCCACGACCTACACCGTCGACGTCGGCGGTACCGGCGGCAAGGGCTGCAACGGCACCGGGGTGGGGGGTGCGGGCGGGTTCAACGGCGGCGCCCCAGGTGGGGCCTTCCCGGCCAGTGGTTTTCAGTTCGAAGGTCCGGGCGGGGGTGGCGCGTCCAGCGTCAGCGTGGGCGGCTCCTTGCTGGCGGTCGCCGGGGGCGGCGGTGCCGCCGGCGGCACCGGAGCAGGCTCTCCAGGGGGGAACGGGGGCAACGGAAGCAACGGCACGACGGCGGATGCCACCGCCGGTACCACGGGAAGTGCCACCGGCCCTGGGGCTTCACCAGGGCAGGGCGGGGGCGGCGGCAGCACCAGCACCAGTACCGGGGGTACCCCCGGTGCCGCCGGCACCGGCACGAATTGTGGCGCCACGAACGGCGGGGTGGGAGGCGGGTTCTCCGGTACCACGGTCGGTACCGGCGGCACCGGAGGCAGCATCGGCGCCGGCTGCGCCCTCACCATCACCGGAGCCGGTGGGGGCGGCGGGGGCGGGTACTTCGCCGGCGGGGGCGGCGGCAGCGCCACCGTCGACAACCGCGGCACCTCGGGGAGTGGAGGCGGAGGTGGTGGGGGCAGCAGCTTCGCCACCCCCACAGGTACCGGCACAAGCTACGCGCTGTCCACGATCGGGACGGCGAACAACAACGGCCAGGTGACCATCTCCTACACCCTGCCCCCGCCCACTCTGGCCATCGCCAAAACCCACACCGGCAACTTCACCCAAGGAAAACAGGGCACCTACACCATCACCGTCCGCAACACCGGCCTCGGCCCCACGGACGGCAGCACCGTCACCGTGCGCGACAAGCTCCCGCGCGGACTCACCGCCCGCAGCATCACCGGCACCGGATGGAAATGCGTCCGGGCCACCCTCACCTGCACCCGCAGCGACGTCCTGGCACCGGGCGACAGCTACCCGCCCATCACCCTGAAGGTCAAGGTCGCCTGCGACTGCGAGACACACCGGAAGATCACGAACACCGCATCCGTCAGCGGAGGCGGCGACATCCACACCCACACCGTCACCGACCGCACCACCGTCAAACGCAACAAGCACTGTCACCGCGACGGACACGACCCCAGGTGAGTGATCGGTCGCGGCTGGTACAACAGCGCCGAAAGCAGCAGAACGCGACGGAGCGGCGCTCCGGCCGTTGACGCAGTTCAGTGCCCGAGTGCGCCATAAGTGATCGCAGCTTCCCAAGCAGCAGCGTGGGCGGAGCGGGCCGGAGGCAGGAGCGGCGCTCGCAGCGGAGCCGTGAGCGCGCCCGGCGGAGCGGAGCGCAGCCGGGTGCCTTCCTCTTCAGCCACACAGGCCCCAAACCATCGAGGTGTCCTTCCAGGAAACCTCTGGAGGGAACCGCTTGTCTCTTTTGGACGTGGAAAGGTTCTCTCTGCCTGCGGGATACGGCGATTTGTTTGTCGTCGACCCTGACCAGGCCAGGATGGACTGGATAGCCGCACGCGGCGTGGCCGTCTACCCAGGCTGGCCGACACGAGAGGTTCCCCGCTTCGTCGGTGCCGATGACGTCGGCGACCAGGCCGCCGCTCTCTGGCGGGGTGGTGCGCAGCCGTTCCGGTGGTACGGCACTGCCAAAACCCTGCTCTCCGACCAGAGTGCTCAAGCGGAGTGAACGGCGTGATCTGGTCTGAGAAGGGGGTGAAGGCCGTCCGCCGCGCAGGAAAGATCAAGAGGGTGCGTGACGTCTGCACCGTGGTGGCACGCACTTTGCAAGCGGTCTACTACGCGGTTCGACTCTGAGAGTAGATGTGTGCCCGGGAGGCGTGAGGGGCGCTATGACCTCCTGAGGGCGCCACCACCAACTATTACCCCGTAGCCACGCAGTTAGTCACTCACTACAGGTCAGGCCCAGCGCTAATCCCTCAGCGCTGGGCCTGACCTGGTACTTCTCTGTCGGGGTGGCGGGATTTGAACCCACGACCTCTTCGTCCCGAATGAGGTTCGGTGAAGATCGATAGCAGGGCTGATGGATATCTGCACTGGTCAGGGGCTTGGAGTGGATGGGTCTTGGGCGGCCTCGATGGGCTTCCGGGTGAAGATCATCTCCCAGATTTCTCCCAGGCCGCGCGGCAGCCGATGAGTCCGCGGTGAAGTAGCCGGAGTGGGCGACCATTGCCCTCGCACATTTGCGGCGAGACCGCAGCCTGCAATTGGCGTCTCTCCGAGCGCCGCCTGCTATCGAGGTGCTGGCCGGCGTTGTGGACGCAGACGAACAGGACCGAGGGCTTGTCGGCGTCGGACGCGGGCGGAGCCTTCCGGTTCGACGGCCGGTGCGGCTGCCGGAGCTGGGGAGTTGGGGAAGTAGCGGCGGGTGGCCGAAGTTATTGCCCGCGGCGGTGGAGGCCAGTGTCGTGGCCTTCGGGTAGTCGAGGCCGTTCCCGCCGCAGCAGGGTCTCACGAGGTCTTTGACCGGATGGCCTCGGGACAGGCTTGACTCGAAGTGATCTCAGAGCAGGCGGTCTCAGGACTTACTTGACGCCCGAGCCGTACAGGTATACCTGCGTACGCCACTTCGCCTCGGCATCCCCTGTGACGACCGCTTCGCGCTCGTCATACGGCGAGCCTCAGCCATCCAGCGCGCCGGCTCCTTCGTCCGGAGACGATGTCCGCGATCCTCGTGCCATCGATCGGCATTGGGGGCAGCCTCGTCCGCGTGTGGTGCGAACCATCGGAGGTGCCTCCCATTCGTGCCCCTCAGCGGTGCAGCGCCACCGGCAGACGCGTGCCGATCCGTACCGGACATCGGCCGCGGTTGCTTCGGAGTCGTCCAGGACCGACACCAATTCGGCCGCTACGCCGGGAAACCGGTCAATGAGCGATCCCCCGGCAGGCGGGCGCTGCCGCCCCTTCCTGCTCGACTGCGGCACGCAGTCGGGACATCTCGTTCCGTTCGGCTTCGTGCGCGTCAAGGCCATCGTCTCCCACTCGTGCCCCTTCGGGCAGCGCCAGCGGCAGCGGTCGTTCGAACCAGGCCGCATGTCGGCCGGGACGGTCCCCGGGCGGCTGAGGTTGGTGAGAAACTCGGCTGCTATGTCTGGATGCTGATCCAGGAGCGAGCCACCTGCAGCAGGCGTCCGCCGAGACTGGCGGGTCCGTTCCCGACCACATTGCGGGCAGCCGCTCATGTGGACGCCGGTGCGGCTGTTCGGAGTCGTCTCCCACTCGCCGTGTCCCGCGGCGCAGCGCCACCGGCACTGCCGCTTCGAGCCGGGCCTGAGGTCTGAGGCGGTGGCCTGTGGGTCATCAAGGACGAGGACCAGTTCCGCAGCAGCCTGCGGATACAAGTCGGCAAGCGATTTGCCGGGACGGGGCTTCTGGTTCCGTTCTCCGGCCCCTCTTTGATAGCAGCGCCGGCATCCGGTGCCGACGGCACGAACGCGCTGGGACACGGTCGCTGTCCACTCGTGCCCAAGGGCGCAGCGCCACTGGCATAGGTCTCCGGAGCCGGGTTTGACGTCCTCGGTTCCGTACTGCGGGTGGGTCAGGTTCGTGACGAACTGCTCGGCGATGGGGGGATGGACGTCGGCTAGGGAGTGACCAGGCCGGGGGCGTGCCAGTTGGTGAACGCGGACCCCTTGCTGTCCCCGTGCGCACCTCGGGCAGCCGGTGCCCTGCGTCCGGTTGAGGATGCTTGTGCCCCACTCGTGCCGGCAGACCCCGCAGATCCACTGGCAGCGGTCTGAGGATCCGGGAGCGAGCCAGACGAGGTCCAATCCGGGGTGGGTCAGGTTGGCGACGAACTCGTCGGCCAAGTGCGGGGCGGCATCCGACGCATTCGGTACCGGACCGGCGGTGACCGTCTCGGTCCAGGCTTGGGCTGCTTCGCCGATGATCTCGGCCACTTGACCGCTGCTGAGTTCAGTCCAGGGTTTTCCAGATTCCAAGATCAGTGGGGCCAGTGCCTGTGCCCAGTTCCAGGGAGCGGCTCCGTGCACCGGGAGGCTCGCAGCGGCGATAGTGGGAATCGTGTCGGACCTCAGCCGGATCACTCGGTGGCCAGCTTCGGTGAGCAGCTCGCTCTTACGCTGATCGCGTACGGCGCTAGCAGGCGTGTGGTGCCAGCGGGCCGGGTCGAGTTCCACTAGCTGCCGGATCTCGGGAAGCCAAAGGTCGACTCGCAGGGCGCGGGCCTGCCCAGGCACGTCGATGCGGACGTCCTTTTCGACGTGCAACCCGGAGGCAGCTGTGATCAGCGCGGCGATCTCGTACTCGAACCGGGACTGCCCGTGTGCCTTGAGGAGGAGGCCGCGGGTGGGGGACCGAGTCCTCTCGTACACTACAGCCTCCCATTGCCTTCCGCTGGCATCGCGCCACCGGCAACGGTCCCTCGAACCTGGCCGGATCAGCTCTGGGGTACGTCCGGGCCGGGTGAGATTGGCGACGAACTCCTTTGCGATCTCAGGATGCCGGATGGCCAGCGATCCGCCTTCTGCGGGCGTGGTACGCCGTTGCGTGACCAGTTCGGCCGCGAGCCGCTGCCCACATTCAGGGCAACCCGAAGCCTTCTTCCTAGTGCGGGCTGACATCCTCGCCTGCCATTCGTGGCCGCAGTTAGGCTTGGCGCAGCGCCACTGGCACTGGTCACCGGAGGCTGGCCGGATGTCGGGCAGGCCGTGCTCGGGCTGGGTGAGGTTGGCAACGAACTCCCGTTCCAGGTGAGAGTGAAGCTCGGCGACAGATTCCCCCGGGCGCGGTCGGCGTACCTTCTGCCCTGTGATCTTGCGGGCGCATTTGGGGCAGTTGCTGCCCTTGACTCGTACCGAAACCCGGGTGGGCCACTCGTGCTGGCATCCGGGGTTCGGGCACCGCCAGCGGCACTCGTCGTCGAGTCCGGGAGGCATCGCGGCCAGCGAGCGTTCGGGGCGGGTCAGGTTTTCGACGAGCTCATCCACCAGGTCAGGGCGCAGCTGTGCCACGGTCGTGCCGGCCGGGACGCCCATCCGACACCACCAGTCCTTCATCCACCGGCAGATGGGGCATCCGCCGCCGCGGCGCGCACGGTAGGACACCATCGCGTGCCACTCATGGCCGTATGCGGCACAGCGCCACAGGCATCGGTCAGAAGACCCCGGATGTAGGTCCTCCAGGGCGCGGCCCGGCTTGGTCGTGCTCGCGACGAACTCGACGCGCAGCCGAGCCGGAGGCCAGGAATCGGCGGGCGTGCCATCGGCTGGGCCCATGTCATCTTCCTGGGGGACTTTGCTGGCCCTCGGCCCCAGTAGCGCCAAGGAAGCCAGCGTTCTGGGCTCTTCGTTAGACATGCACTGCCTCCCCCTTCCCCCCTGTTGGCCTGGTGGCGTTGATGACACCGCTTCCACGTCTATCACCTGCCACCGACAGCGATCTCGATCGGCGGATGGCCGCCGTGAGGATGTATCCCGCGCAGAGCCGCAGACGGCCCGGCACCTGTACTGCGCCATCGCCTATGGTCCATGGGTCTCTCCGCTGCCATGCGGGAGCAGTGCGTGCGAACGCAGCCGTTTCGGCTTGCTGCGAGGGCGCTCGCGGTCACACCCCCTTTGTCCTCTGGTCGTCCTATAGGTGGTCGAGAGGTTCGACGGCGTACGTTCTCGTCGGGCCACCTCAGCTGGCGGCCAAGGCCCGCGCCATGGAACTCATCGACGAGGTGGTGGACGCGTTCCGCGCAAGCCGCCGCGCGGGCGGATGCCTCCTGGCTCCCGATCGCCAAGGGCCTCACACCGCACGGCCTGCGCCACACGCACCGCACGATGATGGAGGACCTCGGCACCGAGAAGGTCCTCATGGACGAACGCATGGGCCACATCGACGGCTCGGTCTCCGCGCGCTACGCCCACGTCACGCCCGGCATGCGCCGGCGCCTTATGGTCGGCCTGGCCGAGCAGTGGGGGCCGCGCTCGATGCGCGTCGCGCCTTGTGCTCGACTTCACCGGTTCGAGTTCTTGATCGCCTGCTGCGGCCAGAGAGATAGACTGGAGGGCAGCGTGCGAGAGGGGGGACTGTCGTTGAGACAGTCCCCCCTCTCCAACCTTGGGCTGCTAGTCGTCTGCTCCCAGCGACGGATCAGGACCGAAGGCAGCGACAACCATGCGGGCGAGCCCACCGGGTGGACTGGTCAGCGTGCCGCTCACGCGGACCGGGATTCCGGCATCGTGACAATGCACGGCCGCGTGATAGTCCCTGTCGGCAAGGTCCATCCATACCGTGCGGCTGCGGCGCTGGATGAGCGTCTGGACTCCGACTCGGCCGGTGTCGTCATCGGGGTGGCGACTGAGATCTGTGACCACGCCGTAGATCAGGTGCTCTCGCGTGTAGACCTTGGTCTTGAGCTGGTCGGATACCAGGTCGACGATCTCGATCGCATCGCGGTTGAACTCAACACGGGCTGGTGTACCGGGAGGTGGCGCAGCCACGCGGGACCAGTTGAAAGCCACGTCGAGCGCGCTGACGGACTCTGTGTTCACGACCTTGGCGAGAGCCTGGCACAGCTCATAGGAGACCCCTTCACCGATGGAGTCGTTGATCTCGCTTACGGTGGGCGCGTGTTCGGCACCTGCCATGTCTTCCAGTACGCCGAGCGCGCGAGACATCGTGGCCGTCACCCGGCGGTCAAAGAGAGTCTCCTCGATCTGAACGTCGATGTGATCCTGCCGGGGTGAGTAGACGTCCTCAGGGGAGCGTGCCTGGCTGATGATGGGCACAATGTAAGAGCCACGACGAGTCTGGCCCAGGCGGACTTCCCGTGCCTGATCACGTGCCCGCGTCGGGAAGTTCCGGAAGTGCCCTTGGCGTCGGATGGTCGCCGCAGCAGAGGCCACACGGAGACGCTTCGCGGAGACGAAGAGCTCATACCCGGATTCAAGCGGGATCGATCCGTCGCTCATTGATGGGTGGGAGGCCCGGAGGTCAGTGACGTCGTTGTAGACCGTTGCGATGGCGTCGTGGACTGACTGGATGTCTTCGGTCTCGACTCTTGCCAGGTCCTGGATCAGGATCCGTGCCCTCTTGGCGAAGTCTGGCGCGCCGGGCTTCATTGGGACGAGGACGACTTCGTCCGCCGGCCCTGGGAGCCTCCAGAGTTCGGCTACGTCCCCGCCCGATACCGGGGCCCAGCCGGTGACCTTAAGGTAGCTGCGAATCTCTTCGGGCCCGAAGCCTGGGGTGTTGTCCGCCATGTCAGTTCAACCCCAGACCGGCGCTGTTGGTCATGCGTCGAGCAGCATCAAACATGGTCCCCATGGCCTTCACGGTGAGCTCTTGGTGCTCAGGCAGGTGGATCGCAGTAGTTGATCCACCAGGGGCCTGTCCCATCCCGTAGAGGGAGGACCAGTAGCCGTGGCAAGCAAGGACTATCGAATCCGGCTGGTGGGTCACCCAGCGGCCGATGTCGGGCGGGACTATGAGCAGCGCAAGGTGACCAGGTGCTGAGCGCTCAGGGTCACGTAACTTGTCGTAGGTCTCGATGTCCAGGTCGAAGCTGTAGCCGCTTCTGATGGTGCGAGGGTTCTGTGTGCACTTGAGCTGGATGTCGACCATGAGGCCGCGCGAGCGGAGTGTGACGTCGACCCCGTCTTTGTCCACGTTCCAGTCGCAGATCGTGTACCCACCTTGCGTTGCTAAGGCATGCACGTATGCGCGACTGACTTGTTCCTTCTGCCAGCTCGTTGCCTCAGCAGCCATGCCCACCCCCCGGTTGCGTGATCGCGAGGATAAGTGGGATCGGAAGGCGAGGGAATACCGCATCCACGACCCATCTCTGGGCGCTCCTGCTGCCAGGCTCTGTGGATACCGATTGGCGAGTGCGCAGGATCGGCCGCGCGGTGGCTGCTGTCGCGGGCTTCGGGGTGCAGGACCGCCTGGGAGAACCCCGACCAAGATCTTCTCCCAGAATTCTCCCAAACGATCAGCGGAGACGCAGGAAGGGCCTGATCCTCACTGAGGATCAGGCCCTTGACCTGATGTTTCTCTGTCGGGGTGGCGGGATTTGAACCCACGACCTCTTCGTCCCGAACGAAGCGCGCTGCCAAGCTGCGCTACACCCCGATGTCGCTGCTTGTCGCGGCGACGACGTTTACTTTAGCCCACCGGCGGCCGGAGACGAAATCCTGTTTTGCCGCGGCGGCGGGTGGGGTTCGGGCGGGTGTGGTCGAGGACGACCAGGAGGACGGCCAGGGCGTAGATGCAGAGGCCGACGAGGAGGGCGTTGGCGAGGGTGCCGCGGTAGCCGCGGTGGTCCACGTCCAGGAAGGGGTAGAGGTAGCGGCCGGCCGTGCCGGGGAGGAGCAGTTCGGCCCGGCCCAGGTAGAAGGCCAGGTAGGCCAGCGGGTAGATGAGCCAGCCGGCGGTCTGGCGGAGGTGCAGGCGGCCGCGAGGGGTGAGCACGAGCCAGTCCAGGAGCGCCGCGGCCGGGATCGCCGTGTGGAGGAGCTGGAGGGCCGTCCACTGGCCGTGCCATGCGAGCGGTGGCGTGCTCGCGCCCGTCATCGAGAACGGGGGCGTGGTGTGTCCGAGGAGCAGGTGGTAGGTGAGGCCCGTGGTGAGGACGTAGAGCAGTGCGGCTCCTGTGACAGCCGAGGGCAAGGGGCGGCGGGCCGCCCACGCCCGGTGCGCCGAGATCAGCATGACCAGCGCCAGGAAGGCGTTGCTCTGGACGCTGAAGTAACTCAGCACGCGGGTCGGTGAGCCGAGCAGCAACTCCAGCGCGACCCCCGCGAGGGCCGTCACGGCGATGAGCACGCGGTACAGCGCCGTCAGCGGGCGGGGGACGGGGGGCACCACGGCCGTGGCGGGGACGTACGAGGGCATCAGTACGGGCGTACCCGGGACCGCGGGCAGGTCCGGGATCTCCCTGGGTATCTGGGCCGTCATGCCCTCACGCTAAGCAGAATGGGTGAGGTGGGCGATGTGGGGTGCTCTGGTCGGGTTAATCCGGTTTGCCTCGGCCAGGTACCTCCTGCGTTACCCCGACCGGGCACCCCCTGCGTTACCCCGCGCGGCACCCCCTGCTGCGGCCGCTCCCCGCTACGCCCGCTGGTCCCGCCCCACCAACGTCAGCAACGTCGCCTCCGGCGGGCACGCGAACCGTACCGGTGTGTAGCGGTTGGTGCCGCAGCCCGCCGAGACGTGCAGATAGGACGTACGGCCCTCCGCCGTGTGCCTGGACAGGCCCTTCACCCGGTCCGTGTCCAGGTCGCAGTTGGTGACCAGGGCGCCGTAGAAGGGGATGCAGAGCTGGCCGCCGTGCGTGTGGCCGGCCAGGACCAAGGGGTAGGCGTCCGCCGTGTACGCGTCCAGGACGCGCAGGTACGGGGCGTGCACCACGCCCATCGAGAAGTCCGCGCCGCTCGACGGGCCGCCGGCCACGTGCTCGTAGCGGTCGCGCTTGATGTGCGGGTCGTCCAGGCCCGTCATCTCCACCGAGACGCCCTCGATCTTCAGCAGGCCCCGGGTGTTCGTGAGATTCAGCCAGCCCGCCGCGTCGAAGCCGTCCCGCAGGTCCTCCCACGGGTTGTGGACCACGCCCACCGCCGGCGCGTTGCCGTTCAGGCCGTGACGGCCGCTGGTCTTCTCCAGCAAGTAGCGGGCGGGGTTGCGGAGTTTGGGGCCGTAGTAGTCGTTGGAGCCGAAGACGTACGCGCCGGGGAACTCCATCAGGGGGCCGAGCGCGTCCAGCACCTCGGGGACGCCCTCCGGGTCGGACAGGTTGTCACCGGTGTTGATCACGAAGTCGGGGCGCAGGCCCGCCAGCGAGCGCAGCCAGCGCTGCTTCTTGCGCTGGCCGCCCACCATGTGGATGTCGGAGACCTGGAGCACGCGCAGCGGGCGCATGCCCGGGGGCAGGACCGGGACTGTGATCCGGCGGAGCCGGAAGGATCGGACCTCGAACCCCGCCGCATAGGCCAGGCCGGCGGCGCCGACCGCCATGATTCCCAGGGGTACTCCGTATCGCGCGCGCATACGACCATCGTGTCAGACCCCGGCACCCGCGCGGTGCCCGGCCGCCCCTGAAATCAGCGGGCAACCGGAGCCTCGTACCTGCGACAATCGGAGTCATGACCACCACGCTCAAGTCGAAGCTGCACGACGACCTCAACGCCGCGATCAAGGGGCGCGACGAGCTCCGCTCCTCGACGCTCCGGCTGACGCTCGCCGCGATCACCAAGGAGGAGGTCGCGGGCAAGGAGAAGCGTGAGCTGTCCGACGACGAGGTCCTGAAGGTGATCACCAAGGAGGCCAAGAAGCGCCGGGAGGCGGCGGAGGCCTTCGCGCAGGGTGGCCGGGCCGAGCAGGCCGAGCGGGAGAAGGCGGAGGGCGTGGTGCTCGCCGCGTACCTGCCCAAGCAGATGTCCGACGACGAACTGAACGCGATCGTCGCCCAGGCCGTGGAGGAGGCGAAGGCCGCCGGTGCGGAGGGGCCGCGGGCCATGGGCGCCGTGATGAAGATCGTGAACCCGAAGGTGGCCGGTCAGGCGGAGGGCGGCCGGGTCGCCGCGGCGGTCAAGAAGCTCCTCCAGGGCTGACCCGCGGCTGACCCAGGGGTGACCGCGGCTGCTCCAGGGTTGATTCGCGGCTGACCCAGGGGCGATCCGCGATTGATCCAGGGCTTACTCGGGACTGGCCCAGGGCTGCCCGCGGCTGACCAAGGGCTCGCTCCGGGACCGGCGAGGGTCCTCTCCGGGACCGGCCGAGCTCTCCCTGGGGATCAGCCAACTCCTCTCCGGGACCGGCCAGGGTCCTCTCCGAGATCGACCTGGCTCTTCCTAAGCTCAGCCAGGTCCTCTCCGGGACCGGCCAGGGTTCTCTCCGGGTTCGGCCGGGCTCTCCCTGGGGATCAGCCAACTCCTCCCCCGTACCCCAGGACCGTCCAGGTCCCCTCCCGGACCGGCCGCCACCTCTCCAGGACTGGCCGCCAGCGGCGGACCACCCGCCCTGGACCAGCCCACCCGTCCCGGGCCCATCCTCCGTCCGGCCGCAAGGCGTTCGGTGGGCCCGACCGACGAAACGGGGCCGCACCCACCTCAGGGTGCGGCCCCGCCGCGTTCAACCTCGGGCGCGTGCCTTCGGCCGCTCAGCCTTCCCGCTCGAGCGCGCCGCCGACCCGCACTGCCCGGACCACCCGCCGCGGCCGGACCACCTGCCGCGGCTGGACTACCCGCCGCGGTCGAGCCACCCGCCGCGGCCGAAGGCGACTCACCCCCGCTGTCCCCCGTTCCGCCCCCCATTGCCCTGGCCCTGGATGAAGTTGCCCGGGAAGGGGAACGAGGGTGCCGGGTTGGCGCCGTTCGCGCCGCCGTTCGTCTGGCCGCCGCGGTTGTCGCCGTTTCCGTCGCCCCGGCCCCTGCCACGCCCACGGCCGTCCCCGTTGCCGTCGCCCTTGTCGTCCGGGATGTCGACGAGGTTGAAGGACTGGACGGGCTTGCTCTGCAGGGCGCCGGTCATCGCGTCCTTCCAGATCGGGCCGGGGACCTCACCGCCGTAGACGAGCGGACGGAAGACGCCGCCGATGGTGATGTTCCGCATCTTGACGTTCTGCTTGGGGCCGCCGACCCAGACCGCGCCGGACAGGTTCGGCGTGTAGCCGACGAACCAGGCGTTCCTGCGCTCGTCCGTCGTACCCGTCTTGCCCGCGCTCTCGCGGTCGGTGAGGCCGGCCTGCTGACCGGTGCCGGAGTCGACCACACCGCGCAGCAGGGTGTTGACCGTGTCGGCGGTCTGCTCGCTCATCGCGCGCGAGCACGTCGACTTCGGCACTTCGAGCGACTTGCGCTGGTTGCCGACCCGCTGGCTGATCGACTCGATGGCGATCGGCGTGCAGTACATGCCGCGCGCGGCGAAGGTGGCGTACGCGTTGGCCATGGTCAGCGGGGACAGGCCCACCGAGCCGAGCGCGATGGCGGGCTCCTCGGGCAGCTTGTCGCCGTTGCCCTGCACCACGTGCAGCCCGTCGGCCATCTTCATCACCGGGCACAGCCCGATGTCGGCGATCATCTGGACGAAGTAGGTGTTGACCGATTTGGCCATCGCCTCCTTCAACCGGTACGGGCCGACCTCCGACTCGTCCTCGTTCTCGACGGTCGTGCGGTCGCGGTTGACGTAGGGCTGGCTGTCGCACCGCTGGACCGGGCTCGGGTACTCCATCTTGTACGGCGACGAGTACTCCTGCGTGGCCGGCTTGCCCCCCTCGATCGCCGCCGCGGCCACGAACGGCTTGAACGTCGAACCGGTCGGGAAGCCGAAGTTGGAGCCGCCCATGTCGCGGTCGACCGAGTAGTTGTACTCGGTCTCGTCCTTCGCGTAGCCGTACGGCTTCGACTGGCCCATGCCGACGATCTTGCCGGTGCCGGGCTCGACCAGGGTGGCGGCCGCGGCGACCGAGTCCGACTTGTTGATGTGGTTCTTGAGCGAGGCCTGGACCGACGCCTGAGCCTGCGGGTCAAGGGTGGTGCGGATCGTCAGGCCGCCGCGGTTCCAGATCTTGGCCCGGGCCTCCTTGGTCTTGCCGAAGACCGGGTCGCTGAGGAAGACGTTCTCGACGTACTTGCAGAAGAATCCGGCGCCCTTGACCGCGGTGATGCAGCCGTTCTTCGGCTGGCTGACGTTCAGGCCGAGCGGGGCCTCCTTGGCCTTGTCGGCCTCCTGCTGGGAGAGGTCGCCGACCTCGGCCATGCGCTGGAGCACCACATTGCGCCGCTTGGTGGCCTCGGCCTCGTCGTTGACCGGGTCGTAGCGGCTGGGGGACTGCACGATGCCCGCGAGCAGCGCCGATTCCTGGAGGTTCAGGTCCTTGGCGTGCTTGGAGAAGTAGCGCTGGGCGGCGGCCTCGACGCCGTACGCCTGCTGGCCGAAGAACGTGATGTTCAGGTAGTTCTCGAGGATCTTCTTCTTGCCGAGCTTCTCCTCGATCTGGATCGCGTACTTCAGCTCGCGGATCTTGCGGCCCAGCGTCTGCTGGGTGGCCTGGGCGACCTTCGTCGGGTCGTCGCCGGCCTCCTCGACGAAGTAGTTCTTCACCAACTGCTGGGTGAGCGTGGAGGCGCCCTGGGCGACCCCGCCGCTCTGCGCGTTCTTGTTCACGGCGCGCAGCACGCCCTGCAGGTCGACCGCGCCGTGCAGGTAGAAGCGCGAGTCCTCGATCGCGACGATCGCCTTCTGCAGATACGGCGAGATGTCCTTGAGGTCCACCACCGTGCGGTCGCGGGAGTAGACCGTGGCGATCTGCTGACCCTGGTTGTCCAGGATCGTGGTCCGCTGGCTGAGCTGGGGGCTCTTCAGGTTGGCCGGGATCTCGTCGAATCCCTGGACCGAGCCCTTGGCCGCGAGGCCGAGCGCGCCCGCCGCGGGCAGCGCGATGCCGGCCATGACGGCTCCCGCGAGGACACTGACACCGAGGAACTTGGCGGCCTGCTGCGTTGGCGACAGACCACCGCCCGAGCGCTTCTTTGGCATGGGGGCAGCCTACGTTCTCATTCGCCGGACACGCGTATATGCCTTGGCCTAAGCTGCTCTTAACTGTCACGGCAGCGCGGTCACGTATCAATACGTCCGGCGACCCCGAATCGTTCCGGATCCTCTCGACTTTCTTCGACGGTTCCCCCGCCGGTCGGGTCGAGACGTGTTGGAGGCGTGTCCGAATCCGCCTCGTGTGTCACGTGGCGTCCGTTGTGACGCACCATAACTGTCCCGCTTTGCCGGGATAATCACGCATGTCGCCAGCTCACTCCCGCGGGTGATCTGCCGCTTACGCATAGTCCGTTCGGGCCATTCGAGATTGGGCCCGAAGGGGGTGTTGCGCTGCGCCCGCCTTCCGTAACGTCCTCAACTGGCGGCGGTGAATATGCCGCTGCCGCCGTGGGGGAGCCTCGATTCGGGAGAGGACGGCGCCGGTATGGGCTGGGTAACCGACTGGAGTGCGCAGGCCGCCTGCCGCACTACCGATCCGGATGAACTGTTCGTTCAGGGAGCAGCGCAGAACAGGGCCAAGGCGGTGTGCACCGGATGTCCGGTACGCACCGAATGCCTGGCCGATGCGCTGGACAATCGTGTTGAATTCGGTGTGTGGGGAGGCATGACGGAACGCGAGCGCCGCGCACTGCTGCGCAGGCGCCCCACCGTGACCTCGTGGCGCAGGCTCCTGGAGACCGCGCGTTCAGAGTACGAACGGGATGCCGGGATCGTGTCCCTCGACGACGACGAGGTCTACGAGGACTACGCGGCGGTCAGCTGAGAGGGCATCCCCTCTCACGTATCGGTACGCGTTTCGGGCAGCTCCGGCCGCATGGCCGCGAGCCGGTCGCCGATGTTCCGCAGCCCCGTGAGGTCGTGCACGTCACCAGGGAGCGCGGCCACTTCCACGACGGCCACCTCCGGGTGGCGCGCGGTGAAGCGGTCACGCGTGCGCTGCTCGCGGGAGAGCAGCTGCATGCGGTCGGCGTGCAGCCTCAGCAGACTGGCGGTCAGCTGGTCGACGTCCGGGTCCGCGCCCGGGGGGAGGGGCTCGGATGCGGAGGAAGCAGCGGGAGGTTCTGAACTGTCGTACGTGTCGGGAGAGTTACGAAGTCCAGCTTTCCCGTCCCCCTGATCCACAATGCGGGGTTCCTCAAGATTTTCCGCGGCGGCGAGCGCCCGCTCGGCCGACAGCCGGTCGGCGCCGCTGCCGTGGACACGGTTGAGCACCAGACCGACGAGCGGCATGTCCTCCGCGGCCAGCCGCTCCACGAAGTACGCGGCCTCGCGCAGCGCGTCCCGCTCCGGGGCCGCCACCACCAGAAACGCCGTGCCGGGCGCCTGGAGCAGCTTGTACGTGGCATCCGCGCGCGTACGGAAACCACCGAAGGTGGTGTCCATCGCCGCCACGAACGTCTGTACGTCCTTCAGCAGCTGGCCGCCCAGCAGCTTGCCCAGTGTGCCGGTCATCATCGACATACCGGCGTTGAGGAACTTCATTCCCGCCCAGCCGCCCAGCTTCGCCGGCGCCGTCAGCAGCCGGATCAGCCGCCCGTCCAGAAAGGAACCGAGCCGCTTGGGCGCGTCCAGGA
Source organism: Streptomyces shenzhenensis (assembly GCF_003688995.1). Classification (GTDB taxonomy): domain Bacteria; phylum Actinomycetota; class Actinomycetes; order Streptomycetales; family Streptomycetaceae; genus Streptomyces; species Streptomyces shenzhenensis_A. The sequence goes on from NZ_PENI01000015.1 coordinate 115,896, forward strand.
AGTCCAGCGCGGAGCGGGACGGCGGGGTGTCCACGACGATGAGGTCCCACTCGTCCTTCGCCCGCAGCTGGCCCAGCTTCTCCATCGCCATGTACTCCTGCGTGCCCGCGAAGCCCGCCGAGAGCGACTGGTAGAAGGGGTTCGCCAGGATCGCGGCGGCCCGCTCCGGGTCCGCGTGCGCCTCGACGACCTCGTCGAAGGTGCGCTTCATGTCGAGCATCATGGCGTGCAACTCGCCTTCGCCCTCGGTGCCCTTCACCCGGCGCGGCACATTGTCCAGCGAGTCGATGCCCATCGACTGAGCCAGCCGCCGCGCCGGGTCGATGGTGAGCACCACCACCTTCCGGCCGCGCTCGGCGGCCCGCAGCCCCAGGGCCGCCGCGGTGGTGGTCTTGCCGACCCCGCCCGAACCGCAGCACACCACGATCCGGGTCTTGGGGTCGTCGAGCAGCGGATCGATGTCGAGCACGCGCGCGGGGGAGAGGCGATGGCGGGCGGCGTCCTGTACGTGGGCCGGGTCCGGACTCATGGCATCCCCTGTTCGCGCAGCTCGGTGGCGAGTTCGTACAGGCCCGCGAGGTCCATGCCCTCCGCGAGCAGCGGCAGTTCGTGCAGCGGCAGTTCCAGTTCGCCGAGGACCGCGCGCTGCTCCTGCTCCAGCGCGTACCGCTCGGCGTACTCCGCGGCCTGCTCCAGGAGCGGGTCCACCAGCCGCTCGGCGCTCCCACCGCGCCGCGCCCCGCCCAGCCCGGCGGCCGACAGCGCACGGGCCACGGCGGCGCGCGGCACCGTCTCCACGAGATCCAGATCGGCCGCGTCCAGCACCTCGGGCCGCACCATGTTCACGATGACCCGGCCCACCGGCAGCCGTGCCGCCCGCAGTTCGGCGATGCCGTCCGCGGTCTCCTGGACGGGCATCTCCTCCAGGAGTGTGACCAAGTGCACGGCGGTCCCGGGGGACTTCAGGACCCGCATCACGGCCTGTGCCTGATTGTGTATCGGGCCGATCTTCGCCAGGCCCGCGACCTCGTCGTTGACGTTCAGAAAACGGGTGATGCGTCCGGTGGGCGGGGCGTCCATGACGACGTAGTCGTACACGAACCGGCCGCTCCTGTCCTTGCGACGCACCGCCTCGCACGCCTTGCCGGTCAGCAGGACGTCCCGGAGGCCGGGGGCGATGGTGGTGGCGAAGTCGATGGCGCCGAGCTTCTTCAGGGCGCGGCCCGCACTGCCCAGCTTGTAGAACATCTGGAGGTAGTCCAGAAGGGCCAGTTCGGGATCGATGGCGAGGGCGTACACCTCGCCGCCGCCGGGAGCGACGGCGATCTTCCGCTCCTCATAGGGCAGCGCCTCCGTCTCGAAGAGCTGTGCGATGCCCTGCCTGCCCTCGACCTCCACGAGAAGCGTCCGCTTCCCCTCGGTGGCGAGGGCCAGCGCGAGAGCCGCGGCGACCGTGGTCTTTCCGGTCCCGCCCTTGCCGCTGACGACCTGGAGCCTGCTCACGCCTTCGAGCCTAACCAGTCCGCCGTCGGCCTACGCGGGAGGCTGTGGATAACAGCGGATACAGTCGCCGCATGACCAAGTGGGAATACGCAACCGTGCCGCTGCTCGTCCATGCCACGAAGCAGATTCTGGACACCTGGGGCGAGGACGGCTGGGAGCTCGTCCAGGTCGTTCCCGGGCCGAACAACCCCGAGCAGCTGGTGGCCTACCTGAAGCGGGAGAAGCAGTCATGAGCGCTGTCGAGATGAGGCTCGCCGAACTCGGTCTGACCCTGCCGGAGGTCGTGCCCCCGCTGGCCGCCTACCAGCCGGCCGTGCAGACCGGTGTGTACGTCTACACCTCGGGCCAGCTGCCGATGGTGGAGGGCAAGCTCCCGGTCACCGGCAAGGTGGGCGCCGAGGTCACGGCCGAGGAGGCCAAGGGCCTGGCCCGCGTCTGCGCGCTCAACGCCCTGGCCGCCGTCAAGTCCGTCGCGGGCGATCTGGACCGCATCGCGCGCGTGGTGAAGGTCGTCGGCTTTGTGGCCTCGGCCACCGACTTCACCGGCCAGCCCGGTGTCATCAACGGGGCCAGCGAGCTGCTCGCCGAGGTCCTGGGCGAGAAGGGCGTGCACGCGCGCAGCGCGGTCGGCGTTGCAGTCCTGCCGCTGGACGCCCCGGTGGAGGTGGAGGTCCAGGTCGAGCTGGTGCCGTGAGCCCCGGCCCCGGGCACCTCTCGAACATTCGGTCACATCGGGATAGCCTCCGCCCATGGCGAATGGGCAGTGGTACCCGCCGGAGTGGCCGGACCGCATCCGCGCGCTCACGGACGGCACCCTCACGCCGGTGCCCGCCCGGCGCGCGGCCACGGTACTGCTCCTGAAGGACACCCCAGACGGCCCCGCCGTCCACATGCTGCGCAGACGCGCCTCCATGGCCTTCGCCGGAGGCGCGTACGCGTATCCCGGCGGCGGTGTCGACCCCCGCGACGACGACCTCCAGGTGCGATGGGCGGGCCCTACGCGCGCGTGGTGGGCCGAGCGGCTCGGGGTCGACCGGACGGGAGCGCAGGCGATCGTCTGCGCCGCCGTCCGGGAGACGTACGAGGAGGCCGGCGTCCTGCTGGCCGGGCCGACGGCCGAGTCGGTGGCCGGCGACACCACCGGCGAGGACTGGGAGGCGGACCGCGCGGCCCTGGTCGCGCGCGAGCTGTCCTTCGCCGAGTTCCTGGACCGCCGCGGACTGGTGCTGCGCTCCGACCTGCTGGCCGCCTGGACCCGCTGGATCACCCCGGAGTTCGAGTCCCGCCGCTACGACACCTGGTTCTTCGTGGCCGCGCTCCCGAAGGGCCAGCGCACCCGCAACGCCTCCACGGAGGCCGACCGCACGGTGTGGATCCGGCCCACGGAGGCCGCGGCCGGGTACGACGACGGCGAGCTGATGATGATGCCGCCCACCATCGCGACCCTGCGGCAGCTGTCGCCGTACCCGACCGCGGCCGACGCGCTCGCCGCCGCGCCCGCGCGCGACATGACGCCCGTCCTGGCCCGCGCGCGGCTGGCCGACGGCGAGATCGTGCTGGCCTGGCCGGGCCACGACGAGTTCACCAGGCACATTCCGGTCGGCCCGGCCGCCCCCGCCGGTGGAGGCCCCGCATGACGGACGCAGGAGCCCTGCCGGGCCAGCCGCGGGGCGGAGTCATCTCGGGCCCCGCCACCGCGCGGGCCGCCAATGTGCTGGCGCCCAACGCCTCCGCCATGACCCTGGACGGCACCAACACCTGGATCGTCTCGGAGCCCGGCTCCGACCTGGCCGTGGTCATCGACCCGGGCCCGCTGGACGACGACCACCTCCGCAGCGTCGTGGACACGGCCGAGAAGGCGGGCAGGCGCGTCGCGCTGACCCTGCTCACCCACGGCCATCCCGACCACGCGGAGGGAGCCGCCCGCTTCGCCGAACTGACCCGCACCAAGGTGCGCGCGCTGGACCCGGCGCTGCGGCTCGGCGACGAGGGGCTGGCCGCGGGGGACGTGGTCACCACCGGTGGCCTTGAGCTGCGGGTCGTAGCCACCCCGGGCCACACCGCCGACTCGCTGTGCTTCCATCTCCCGGCCGACCGGGCGGTGCTGACCGGGGACACGATCCTCGGCCGCGGCACGACCGTCGTCGCGCACCCCGACGGCCGCCTGGGCGACTATCTGGACTCCCTGCGCCGGCTGCGGTCCCTCACGGTCGACGACGGCGTCCACACCGTGCTGCCGGGCCACGGCCCGGTCCTGGAGGACGCCCAGGGCGCCGTCGAGTTCTACCTCGCCCACCGAGCCCACCGGCTCGCCCAGGTCGAGACGGCCGTCGAGGACGGCTACCGCATCCCGGCCGAGGTCGTCGCGCACGTCTACGCCGACGTGGACCGCTCCCTGTGGCCGGCGGCGGAACTGTCGGTACGCGCTCAGCTGGAGTACCTCCGCGAACACGGGCTGATCTGACCACGGCCTGATCCGGCGGGAGGGGGCGGCGCCGGTCGGTGCGCCGAGGCGGGCGGACGCGAGGTCGGCCGGTGCGCCGAGCCGGGCGGGCGGGTGTCGGACGGCGCCACCGCGGCCCCACGGCACCGGCGGCGGCCGGGCTGATCCGGCCGTATCCGGACCGCGGGCCCATCGGGCGGGGCCGGCCGGGTCCAGGCCATCGCGCTCAGGGGGGCTTCACGCCGGGCACGCGCGCGTACTCCCGCGCGAGCCGCGGTCCGAGGTCATCGACGTACGCCGCAGTGCGGTGTGGAGCCGGACCGTGGACGTACGCGCTGTGCAGGCGCCACGGACTCCTCGGGGCACCACGGCCCTCCGGGGCCGAGGGCCGTGCCGGGATCGCCCCGGCACCGGCCGTCAGCGGGGCGGCAGCGCGTGGAGGGTCAGCGGGACCGCTTGGCGAGCCGTTCCACGTCCAGCAGGATCACGGCCCGCGCCTCCAGGCGGAGCCACCCGCGCTGGGCGAAGTCGGCGAGCGCCTTGTTCACGGTCTCGCGGGACGCGCCGACCAGTTGGGCCAGCTCCTCCTGCGTGAGGTCGTGGACGACGTGGATGCCCTCCTCGGACTGCACGCCGAAGCGGCGGGAGAGGTCCAGCAGGGCGCGCGCCACACGGCCGGGGACGTCGGAGAAGACGAGGTCCGACATGGCGTCGTTGGTCTTGCGCAGACGGCGGGCGACGGCGCGCAGCAGGGCGCCGGCCACCTCCGGACGCGCGTTCAGCCAGGGCATGAGGTCGCCGTGGCCGAGACCGAGCAGCTTGACCTCGGTCAGCGCGGTCGCGGTCGCCGTACGCGGACCCGGGTCGAACAGCGACAGCTCGCCGATCAGCTCACTGGGGCCCACGACGGCCAGCATGTTCTCGCGGCCGTCGGGGGAGGTGCGGTGCAGCTTGACCTTGCCCTCGGTGACCACGTACAGACGGTCGCCCGGGTCGCCCTCGTGGAAGAGGGAGTCGCCGCGCGCCAGAGTCACCTCACTCATGGAGGCGCGCAGCTCCGCGGCCTGCTCGTCGTCGAGAGCCGCGAAGAGCGGGTTGCGCCGCAGGACGTCGTCCACGAGTTCTCTCCTTGTCGACCTGCTCAGGGGATCTTGCTCCCCGGTGTACCAGGGGACCGTGTTCCCCATTTTGCCGGACGGTCCAAACAGTGTGATCTGTCACAAGGATGCCGCACTGGTGTCCTGTGGTGAGCGGCAGGGGGCCAATCGGGGACTGATCCCGGGGGTCCGGGGCGGATGTCGGTGCCGGGCCTTAGGCTGGCCGGGTGTCCAAATCGCCGGTAGAGCACAGGCCAAGGGGGCTGGGCGGGTGGTTGTACGTCGCGATTCCGCTGTGGGCGAACAGGACCCGGGCGGTGGTAAGAAAAGGGTCAAATCGGCAGAAAAGGCGCCGGTGAAGGCGACGGCCCCGGCCGAGCGGCCGACCGCCGCGAAGAAGGCCGCGCCTGCGAAGGGGGCCGCGCCCGCGCAGAAGACGGCACCGGCGCAGAAGACGGCACCGGCGCAGAAGACCGCACCGGCGAAGAAGGCAGCCCCTGCGCGGAAGACGGCCGTCAAGAAGGCGGCCGTCAAGCAAGCAGCCGGGAAGAAGGCGGTCGCCGGGGCGGCCGTCGCCGAGAAGGCCGCCGCGGCGAAGCCGTGGAAGAACGAGTCGCACGCCGCGCTCGTCCGCCGGGCCCGCCGGATCGACCGCGAACTCGCCGAGGTGTACCCGTACGCCCACCCCGAGCTGGACTTCGAGAACCCCTTCCAGCTGCTGATCGCCACGGTCCTGTCCGCCCAGACCACCGACCTCAGGGTCAACCAGACGACCCCGACGCTCTTCGCCAAGTACCCCACGCCCGAGGACCTGGCCGCCGCCAACCCGGAGGAGGTCGAGGAGATCCTCAGGCCGTGCGGCTTCTTCCGGGCCAAGACGAAGTCGGCCATAGGGCTGTCCAAGGCACTGACCGAGCAGTTCGGCGGCGAGGTCCCAGGCCGCCTTGAGGACCTCGTGACGCTGCCTGGCGTCGGCCGCAAGACCGCCTTCGTGGTCCTCGGCAACGCCTTCGGCCGGCCCGGGATCACCGTGGACACCCACTTCCAGCGGCTGGTGCGGCGCTGGCAGTGGACCGAGGAGACCGACCCCGTCAAGATCGAGGCGGCCGTCGGCGAGCTGTTCCCGAGGAGCGACTGGACGGACCTCTCGCACCACGTCATCTGGCACGGCCGCCGCATCTGCCACGCCCGCAAGCCCGCCTGCGGCGCCTGCCCCATCGCCCCGCTCTGCCCGGCGTACGGCGAGGGCGAGACCGACCCGGAGAAGGCGAAGAAGCTGCTGAAGTACGAGAAGGGCGGCTACCCCGGCCAGCGGCTCAAGCCGCCGCAGGCCTACCTCGACGCGGGCGGCAAACCGGCGCCGCCGCTGGGGCCGGGTGACGGACCGGTCAACCCGGGTTGACCGGCTGGAACGATCTCGGCCCAGCAGGGCGTTGGACTCGGCAGAACGGGGGTGGTCATGACGCACAGCAGCGGCACACATGCGAGCGGTACGCGAACGACCAGTACGCAAGCAGGCAATGCGCAACCAAACGATGCGCAACCAAGCAGTACATACACGGGCACGACGCATACGAACACCGCGCACCTGAAGAGCACGCACCCGCGCGGCACGCACGCCGGACCGGTGACGCTCAGCAAGGAGGGACTGCCCGGCTGGCTGAACCCCGTGGTGCATGCCGCGGAGACGGTCCAGCCGCCGCAGCTCAGCAGCTTTCTGCCGCCGGAGAACGGGACCGGGCGGCAGTCGGCCGTGCTGATCCTGTTCGGCGAGGGCGAGCAGGGTCCCGAACTGCTCCTCATGGAGCGCGCGAGCTCACTGCGCTCGCACGCCGGCCAGCCCGCCTTCCCCGGCGGCGCCCTCGACCCCGAGGACGGCGACCCGACGGCCGACGGGCCGCTGCGGGCCGCTCTCCGCGAGGCCGAGGAGGAGACGGGGCTCGACCCCGCCGGGGTCCAGCTCTTCGGTGTGCTTCCCAAGCTGTACATCCCGGTCAGCAGCTTCGTCGTGACGCCGGTCCTCGGCTGGTGGCGCGAGCCCAGCCCGGTCGGAGTCGTCGACCCGAACGAGACCGCGCGGGTCTTCACGGTCCCCGTGGTGGATCTCACGGACCCGGACAACAGAGCCACCGCCATTCACCCCAGCGGCCACCGAGGCCCGGCATTCCTGGTCGAATCGGCGCTGGTGTGGGGCTTCACGGCCGGAATCATCGACCGCCTGCTGCACTACGCGGGCTGGGAGCGCCCCTGGGACGGAGACAAGCAGGTCCCGCTCGACTGGCGGTCGTGACAGGGTGGCCTCCGTGCTGTGTTTTCCCGGGGGACCGCCCTCGGCACTCCGGCCAGGCCGGTCGGACCGGAGCGTGACGAGGCGAGGCCTGAACAAGTGAATGTGCTGGACATCCTGCTGCTGATCGCTGCCGTGTGGTTCGCGATCGTGGGTTACCGCCAGGGCTTCGTCGTCGGCATCCTGTCGGTGATCGGCTTCCTCGGCGGCGGTCTGGTCGCGGTCTATGTGCTGCCCGTGATCTGGGACGCCCTCACCGACAACGCGGAGGTCAACACGACCGCCGCCGTCGTCGCGGTGGTCGTCGTCATCGTCTGCGCCTCCGTCGGGCAGGCACTGACCACCCACCTCGGCAACAAGCTCCGCCGGTACATCACGTGGTCCCCGGCCCGCGCCCTGGACGCGACGGGCGGCGCGCTCGTCAACGTCGTGGCGATGCTGCTGGTCGCCTGGCTGATCGGTTCCGCGCTCGCCGGAACGACGCTGCCGACCCTGGGCAAGGAGGTCCGCAGCTCCAAGGTGCTGCTCGGCGTCTCCCGGGCGCTGCCCACACAGGCCGACACCTGGTTCGCGGACTTCTCCTCCGTCCTCGCGCAGAACGGCTTCCCGCAGGTCTTCAGCCCCTTCTCGAACGAGCCGATCACCGACGTCCAGCCGCCCGACCCGGCGCTGGCGGGCAGCGCCGTGGCCACCCGCGCCCAGAACTCCATCGTGAAGGTCATGGGCACCGCCCAGAAGTGCGGCAAGGTGCTGGAGGGCACCGGCTTCGTCTTCGCCGACCGCCGCATCATGACCAACGCGCATGTCGTCGGCGGTGTGGACGAGCCCACCGTGCAGATAGGCGGGGTCGGCCGCAGGTACGACGCGAAGGTCGTCCTCTACGACTGGCGGCGTGACATCGCCGTACTCGACGTACCGAACCTCCGGGCGCCGGCCCTGCGGTTCACGTCCCAGGACGCGGCGAGCGGCGACAGCGCGATCGTCGCGGGCTTCCCCGAGAACGGGGCGTACGACGTCCGTTCCGCGCGCGTGCGCGGGCGCATCACGGCCAACGGCCCGGACATCTACCACCGCGGCACCGTCCGCCGCGACGTCTACTCCCTGTTCGCGACCGTCCGCCAGGGCAACTCCGGCGGCCCGCTGCTCACGCCGGACGGCAAGGTGTACGGCGTGGTGTTCGCGAAGTCCCTCGACGACGCCGACACCGGGTACGCGCTCACGGCGGACGAGATCCAGCAGGACATCGTCCGGGGCCGCACGGCGAACGAGCAGGTGGGGACCGACAGCTGCGCCCTGTAGGGCGCCCCGGCGGTGCGGTCAGCCGCGGGAGTGGCGCAGACGTACCGAGACCCAGCGGGCCCGGCGGCGCAGGATGCGCGGAATTCCCACCCGCAGGTCCGTGTCCGGCGTCTGTGGCGAACCCGGCCGATGGGAACCGGGGCCACTCGCAGAGCGGCGGTTGCGGGGTGCGTCACTGTAGTCGTGCGTCCAGCCCATACCCGGACGTCTGCCCCTGCCCCAAGGTCGATAACCGCCCCGGGGCCCCTCAATCGGCCTATGCGCCAGGCATGTGGCCGTTCGTAGGACAGTTGTTCCGGTCCGGATACCGGGCGCATCGGCGCGGTCACCGATCGGGTTCGGGGTCTTTCAGCCAGTTGACGAGTTCGGTGGAGAAGGCGACCGGGTCCTCCTCGTGCGGGAAGTGCCCCAGCCCGTCGAACAGCCGCCAGCGGTAGGGCGCCTCGACGTACTCGCCCGAGCCGGCCGCGCTGCGGGTGCGGATCACCGGGTCCAGGGAGCCGTGCAGATGCAGCGTGGGCACGCGCACCGGCCGCTTCATGCGGCGGTTGAACTGGATGCCGTCCGGGCGCACCAGCGACCGCACCATCCAGCGGTACGGCTCTATCGCGCAGTGCGCGGTCGACGGGATGCACATCGCGCGCCGGTACGTCTCCATCGTGTGCTCGTCCGGCGGCTTGGGCCCGGACCAGTCCTGGATGAGCCGGCCCACGAGCGCGCCGTCGTCGGCGGTGAGCTGCCGCTCGGGCACCCACGGCCGCTGGAAGCCCCAGATATAGGAGCCGGCGACCGTCTGCCGGGCGTCCCGCAGCATCGCGGAGCGCCAGCGCCGCGGATGCGGCATCGAGACGACCGCGAGGCGCCGGACGAGCTTGGGACGCATCGCGGCGGCCGTCCACGCCAGATAGCCGCCCAGGTCGTGGCCGACCAGCGCGGCGTCCGGCTCGCCCAGGGAGCGGATCACCCCGGTGACGTCGAGGGCGAGGTTGGCGGGGTCGTAGCCGCGCGGCGTGCGGTCGCTGCCGCCCACGCCCCGCAGATCCATGGCCACGGCCCGGAAGCCCGCGTCGGCGAGCGCGACCAGCTGCTGTCGCCAGGTCCACCAGAACTGCGGGAAGCCGTGCAGCAGCAGCACCAGCGGGCCGTCGCCCAGCTCCGCGATGTGGAAGCGGGCACCGTTGGCGGCGACATCCCGGTGCGTCCAGGGACCTTCGATCCGTACGGCCGAGGGGGCGGCGGGGTCCGTCATGACGACGAGCGTGCCACAGCCTCGATGGCTTCGGGCACCCGATCCTGCGGCAGCTCCGGGCGCGGGTGCGGCTTGGCGTTCTGCAGGACGCCCGCCGTCTCCTTCACGGACGCGGCCACCTTCTGCGGGCCCTTGCCCTTCTTGGCCTTCTTCGCGAAGTACAGGCCGATCAGCGCGAGGACGGCGGTGATCAGGACGTTCGCCGCGAAGGACAGCAGGAAGCAGAGGGCGAGGTTCCAGTTGCTCCAGGTCCGAATGCCGTACGCGAGGGCGAAGTTGAGCATCGGCAGGGAGAACAGCAGGACCACGGCGGCCACCGCGAAGGCGCCGCTGCTCACCGCGCCGCGCTTGACGTCCTGCTTCAGCTGGGCCTTGGCCAGCGCGATCTCGTCGTGCACCAGCGCCGACATCTCGGTGGTCGCCGAGGCGAACAGCTGGCCGATGCTGCGTTCGGCGCCGACCGGGCTGCCGTCGGGTGCGCTCATCGCGGTCTCCCTCTCCTGCGTACGCCGCGCGTACGGATCCGTCTTCTGCCTGACTGCGTACGGTCCCGTGTATTTGTACCGTCTCGTCAGATCATGCCGGACGGTCGTTCTCCTCGCCTGCCCCGCCCGGCACTTCGGCAAGCCCGTGGCGTGCGTCGGCCGTCGTCTGCGCCAGCCGGCGGTGCTCGGCGGCCTTGCGTTCGTAGATGTCCGCCATGCGCAGGTGGTAGGCCGGGTCGTCCTCCTCGTAGACGTCCGGGATGCCGTCGCTGTCCTCGTCCCGCTCCTCCACCTCGCACAGGCGGCGGTACTTGGCGTTGCGTATCTTCAGCAGGACCGTCGCGCACAGGGCCGCGGCGATCGAGCCGGTCAGTACGGCCGCCTTGACCTCGTCGGTCAGCATCGCGTCGCCGGTGAAGGCGAGTTCCCCGATCAGCAGTGACACGGTGAAGCCGATGCCGGCGAGGGTGGCGAGCGCGAACACGTCGGCCCAGGCGAGGTCGTCGCTGAGCGAGGCCCGGGTGAAGCGTGCCGTCAGCCAGGTGCCGCCGAAGATGCCGACCGTCTTGCCGACGAACAGGCCGAGCACGACACCGAGGGTCTCCGGTTGCGTGAACATGTCCCCGAGCGCCCGCCCGGAGATGGACACGCCGGCGCTGAACAGTGCGAACAGCGGCACGGCGAGCCCCGCCGACAGGGGGCGCACCAGATGCTCGATTCGCTCGCCGGGTGAGCGGTCTTCACCCGTGTGGGTGGTGCAACGGAGCATCAGGCCCATCGCCACGCCCGCGATCGTGGCGTGGACGCCGCTGTTGTACATCAGCCCCCAGATGACGACCGCGAGCGGCACGTACACGTACCAGCCGCGCACGCCCTTGCGCAGCAGCACCCAGAAGACGACGAGACCGGCCACGGCGCCGCCGAGCGCGGCGAAGTCGAGCCGGCTCGTGTAGAAGACGGCGATGATCAGGATCGCGAACAGGTCGTCCACGACGGCCAGCGTCAGCAGGAAGGCGCGCAGGGCGCTCGGCAGGGAGGTGCCGATGACCGCGAGCACGGCCAGCGCGAAGGCGATGTCGGTGGCGGTCGGCACGGCCCAGCCCCGGGTGGAGCCGCCGCCGGCGAGATTGGTGAGGGTGTAGACGAGGGCCGGTACGGCCATCCCGCACAGGGCCGCCACGACGGGCAGGACGGCGGCCTTCGGGTCCCGCAGGTCACCGGCGACGAGTTCGCGCTTCAGCTCGATCCCGGCGACGAAGAAGAAGACGGCCAGCAGTCCCTCGGCGGCCCAGTGCGCGACGGAGAGATCCAGACCGAGAGAGGCGGGGCCCAGGTGGAAGTGGCTGACGTTCTCGTAGCTGTGCCCCAGCGCGGGCAGGTTCGCCCAGACCAGGGCGGCGATCGCGGCGAGCAGCAGCAGTACGCCGCCGACGGTCTCGGTGCGCAGCGCCTCCGCGACGAACCTCCGCTCGGGCAGCGACAGCCGGCCGAGGACCTTGCGAGCGGTGGTGGTGCGGGGCGCGGTCATGGGGGAGGCCTCCAGTGGGTGGGCATGGCAGAGCACATGCCGACCAGACTTCCCGGCGCACCTTGTGGATCTTGTTGTTCTTGGACTCTTTGCTTATTTTACCCAACCCGCCGCGGGGGTATTTCCGGCGAGTCTCATGGTGTGCGCGAAGGGGGGCGCTCCGGCTGCCGGGGCGCCCCCTCCGGTCGTCCTGCTCAGTCCTCGCTCGGGGCCGCCGGGAGCTTCGCCTGGATGAAGTCCATGACCGTCGAGTCCGTCAGCGTCGTGACGTCGCCGAGCTGGCGGTTCTCCGCGACATCACGCAGCAGACGGCGCATGATCTTGCCGGAGCGGGTCTTCGGCAGCTCCGCCACCGGCAGGATCCGCTTCGGCTTGGCGATGGGGCCGAGCGTGGCGCCGACGTGGTTGCGCAGTTCGTTGACCAGGCCGTCGTCCTCGGACGCCGTACCCCGCAGGATCACGAACGCGACGATCGCCTGCCCCGTCGTCTCGTCCGCCGCGCCGACGACGGCCGCCTCGGCGACCGACGGGTGCGAGACCAGCGCGGACTCGACCTCGGTCGTCGAGATGTTGTGGCCGGACACGAGCATCACGTCGTCGACGCGGCCGAGGAGCCAGATGTCCCCGTCCTCGTCCTTCTTCGCCCCGTCACCGGCGAAGTACTTGCCCTCGAACCGCGACCAGTAGGTGTCGAGGAACCGCTGGTCGTCGCCCCAGATGGTGCGCAGCATCGACGGCCACGGCTCGGTGAGGACGAGATAGCCACCGCCGCCGTTGGGCACCTCGTTCGCCTCGTCGTCGACGACCGTGGCGGAGATGCCGGGCAGCGGCCGCTGCGCGGAGCCCGGCTTGGTCTCGGTCACACCGGGCAGCGGCGAGATCATCATCGCGCCGGTCTCGGTCTGCCACCAGGTGTCCACGATCGGGGTCCGGTCCGCCCCGATGTGCTTGCGGTACCAGACCCAGGCCTCGGGGTTGATCGGCTCACCGACCGACCCCAGCACACGCAGGCTGCTGAGGTCGAACTTCGCGGGGATGTCGTCGCCCCACTTCATGAACGTGCGGATGGCGGTGGGCGCCGTGTACAGGATCGTCACCCCGTACTTCTGCACGATCTCCCAGAAGCGGCCCTGGTGCGGGGTGTCCGGCGTGCCCTCGTACATGACCTGGGTGGCGCCGTTGGCCAGCGGCCCGTAGACGATGTATGAGTGCCCGGTGACCCAGCCGACGTCGGCCGTGCACCAGTACACGTCCGTCTCCGGCTTGAGGTCGAAGACGGCGTGGTGGGTGTACGCCACCTGGGTGAGGAAGCCGCCGGAGGTGTGCAGGATGCCCTTCGGCTTACCCGTCGTGCCGGACGTGTAGAGGATGAACAGCGGGTGCTCCGCCTCGAACGCCTCCGGCGTGTGCTCGGCGGACTGCCGCTCGACGATCTCGTGCCACCACACGTCGCGCTCGCCGTGCCAGGCGACCTCCTGGCCGGTGCGGCGCACGACCAGCACGTGCTCCACGTTGTCCACGCGCGCGATCGCGTCGTCCACGGCCGGCTTGAGCGCGGACGGCTTGCCGCGCCGCCATCCGCCGTCGGAGGTGACGACCACCTTGGCGTCGGCGTCCCGGATGCGCGTGGCGAGCGCGTCCGCCGAGAAGCCGCCGAAGACGACCGAGTGCGCGGCGCCGATACGGGCCGAGGCCAGCATTGCGATCGCCGTCTCCGGGATCATCGGCATATAGATCGCGACCCGGTCGCCGGCGCGGACCCCCAACTCCAGCAGAGCGTTCGCGGTCTTGGAGACCTCGTCCTTCAGCTCGGCGTAGGTGATCGCACGGCTGTCGCCGGGCTCGCCCTCGAAGTGAATGGCGACCCGGTCGCCGTGCCCGGCCTCGACATGCCGGTCGACGCAGTTGTACGCGACGTTGAGCCGGCCGTCCTTGAACCACTTCGCGAACGGCGGGTTCGACCAGTCCAGCGTCTCCGTCGGCTCCTCGGCCCAGGTCAGCCGGCGGGCCTGCGCGGCCCAGAAGCCGAGCCTGTCAGCCTTGGCCTGTTCGTACGCCTCTGCCGTGACGTTGGCGTGTGCGGCCAGGTCAGCCGGCGGCGCGAAGCGTCGCTCCTCCTTCAACAAGTTAGAGAGGGAAGGACTTTCGTTGCTTGACATCGACACACCGTCCCAGTGGTTTAGACCAATTGGCCTGATTCTCTAGCGGTGCACAGGCCCGGTCAAGGCTCACCCGAATCCTGCCACTCCCCCGCCAAGTGGTCACGAGCCACAGCCCCCGGGGGTTCATCCCCCAGGGGCCGCGCTACCCAGCGAATACGGCTCGCAACCGAGCGCTAGGTGCGTTTCAGTGAATCATGCACCTACCTTCAAAGTGGCAGAAGAGGTCGAGGAAAGTATGCGAGCGGGACTGACCTGCGGTGACCGCGTCGCCCCAGCGGGGGATCAAGGGACGGCGTGGCTGATCAAGGGGAAAGGGCGTGTGTGCCCGTCTGTCGTCCCTTATCGCGGTGCGCGGCCCATGTTTCGGCGGCGGCGGTGAGGGCGGCTCTGTGAGGCATGGGACGCGTTCGCTCCCAGTCTTCCCAAGCGGTGTAGACCGTGCGCGCGAACATAGTGAGGATGTCAGGGGAGGCGGCCCGGTATGCAGGAACCTGCCGGGCGATCGTCTCGGCCTGCTCTGGTGTGTGCCCGGCGGAGATGAGTCGAGGGATTGTCAGCGCGGCGTCTGCCCATGCAGGGGCAGGGCAGGCAAGGGCCCAGTCCAGTAGGAGTAGTTCGCCGGCGTCTTTCATCAGCATGTTGTGCGGGGACATATCCGTGTGAGCGAGTGCTCGGCCTTGCAGCCCGCTCGGTACGTCCTCAGGCAGGAACTCGACCCACCGGCTGTGAAGCGGTCTCTTATTCAGAGTCTCGGGCCAGGACGTTTGGGATACAGAGGTGAGTGTGCGTACGAGGGCGGCGAGATCGTCGGACCCTGGACTCAGGTTGGGGTATCGGCCTCCGACGTATTCGTATCCGTACAGCTGCCATCCGCCGGCGTTGACCTCCCACAGCACGTGTGGCGCGAGGGGTGCGTGCTGCGTGACCTTGGCCTCATGGCGGTAGATCCACGCCTGGGGGTCGTCCTCGCGGGTGCCCTTGACGAACGTCCGACCTGTTCGGGCGCTGACGGTGCAGGCGAGCCGGGACATGACCCCATGCGGCGCGGTCTCGGCCGTCTCGACCGGGCCTGTGTGCTGCTCGACGGCGGCCCGGGTAGTTGCCGGTAGGTCGTGCCAATCGATGCGGTCCACCCGTGGTCTCCTGCGTCGGTCGAGCGAAACGGGGGCCGGCCCCCGGCTTGGCCACAGCGTGGCACAGGCCGGGGGTCGGCGGGGACCGTCAGGGATGGTTCGGGCTGTCCGAGCAGTTCGCGTGGCACTGCGAGCAGTCGGCGAGGTCCAGCTCGGGCCAGAACTCCATGTCGATCTCGTACCCGGCGAGGGTGATCGCGTCGACGGTCCGGGCGCGCAGGGCCTTGCCGCCCCCGTGCTCCTCCGGGTCGAGGTACCCGGGCTGGTGGTCGAGGAACCGACCGAACGTCTGCTCGCAGAACTCCCGGTACGCCTTCGTGTGGAGCAGGAAGGCGTGCCAGAAGTCGTCGACGAGGGGCGAGGGGCTGAGCGGCCGGCCGCTGTAGTCGCATGCGGCGAGGAAAGCGAGCATCTGCCCCACGCCGCGGTCGGCCTTCTCCTCCGTCAGTTGCGGGAACTTGGAGCGCATGTTGTCGACCAGGGTTTCGCGCAGTTCTGTGCTGATCAGCGTCCGTGCGTCGGTCTCGGGGCGCTTCTGTGCGGTGGTCACGTGCTTGCCTCCATGACGTGTGGTTGGTTGTCGGCACTTGCTGAGCACACCGCCGCTTTCGGACTTCTCCGACTTCGTGGGCAGTGCTGGACTCTCAGCCCGTTACGCTCGGCTTCAGCGGGTCGGCCCGGGGTCCAATCCACCTCGGGGCGGCCCGTGCGTTCAGAAGCGTCTACGGGCGTACGTCGTCCCCCACCTGACTTGGCCACGTTCGAAGCTGGCGCGTAGGTGTGCGTCCGTCTCGGCCTGGTCGGCACCGACGGCGAGGGGAGCGAAGACCAGGCAGATGCGGCATGCCCCACCCGCACCGACGAGAGCTAGCCAGTCTTGGGACGGTGACGGGATGGTCATGACGTACCGGTCGTGTCCGTAGTCCAGGGCGGCGAACCCCCTACGGATCATGAGCTTCCCGCCGATCACGGGGGGTTCTTGCTCGCCGGGGCCGAGGTGCAGCGCGGTCGCGAGGCGTCGCATTCCGTCCTCGACGGTCTCGACAGTCTCGTTCTGCCGTCGGGGCCCGGGGTGGGTGATGAGTAACTGGGCGACGGCGAGGCCGTCACTTGGCTTCTGGACGGCCGTCACGGCGGCGATGGTCGCGACGAACCCCGGCCCTGGGGGCACGTCGAGGGACGGCGCGGTCATGGTGCAGTCACCTCTGCCCATACCTTCTTGCCGGACTGTGCGTCGGTGACTCCCCAGTCCGCACATAGGGCGTCAAGGATGATCAGGCCGCGTCCTCCCTCGTTTTCGTGCGATTCGGGGCCGGGCTGAGGGCGGCGTCTCACAGGGTCTTCGACCTCCACTCGGGTGCGGGTGTCTTGCACGCCGATTTCGACTCTCAGCAGGTGACCGGGCGTTGTGCCGTACCGGATGGCGTTAGTCACCAACTCGCACGTCACCAGTTCAACCGCGTCGATGTACTCGGCTGATGCGTCGGGTAACTCGTACTGGAAGTGCTCGCGTACGAACTTTCGGGCGATGCTGGCTGACGTGGCCTCACCCACCAGCAGAAGAACCGGCGGGGGGCCGTCGACGGGCGCGAAACAGACGGACATGGCGGCCCGTCGTTGTTTGATCATGTGTCTCCCCTTACGGGTTGACGGTCCCGGCCCTTGGCGTGGACCGGATGGTTCCTTCGACTAGGCAACACGCGTGACGCGGGTCGGGGTACCGTCAAGGGGGGTGTCGAAGGGTGTCGCTTTCGTTGCTCACGGTCGCGAAGGGTGCGGGGATGAAGTCACCGAACGAGGCGTTTGCGTACTGGCTGGAGCGCTCCGGAATCAGCCGGAAGGATCTCGCGCGGCGCGTGCAATCGAAGGCGCTGGAGTGGGGACAGCGGAACATTGCGACGAACGCAACGCGCGTGCGCATGTGGTTGGAAGGCGAAACGCCCCGTGCGCCGATCCCGGATCTTCTGGCGGGGGTGTTCTCCGACCACTTCGGTTTCCGAGTGACGACGTACGACCTTGGCCTCGGTGAGGGCAGTTCGGTCGACGCCGGCCTCGCCTACGACCCGTCGTTCGCCGTTACGGTGGAAGTAGTCGCCGACCTGGGGAGAGCTGACGTGGATCGTCGCAAGTTCCTTTCGGCCGCGCCGTTCGCGGCTGTGGCCGGGGTCGGTCCCTCGCGGGACTGGCTACTCAACACCCTTGACCAGGAACCGGAGCCGGGGCCGCGCGTGCGGCTGGAAGACGTGACGGCCGTCCGGAACATGTTCTCGACCTTCCAGCAGATGGACATCTTCCAGGGCGGCGGTTCCGGGCGCCTGGTCCTGGCGGAGTACATGAACCAGCACGTCTACCCGCTGCTTCGGCGGTCGCATGACGAGCAGGTGCGGTACGCGCTGTGCGAGGCCGCGGCCGAACAGACCTACCTACTCGGCTGGATGGCCTACGACAACGGGGAACACAGCATCGCGCAGCGCTACTTGATCCAGTCGCTTCGCCTCGCCGAAGAGTCGCGTAATCCGGCGCTCGGCGCGCACGTCCTCGCCGGGATGGCTGATCAGGCCACCCTCTTGGGTAACCCGCGCGAGGGCCGGCGCCTTGCACAGGCCGGACGACAGGGACTGTCGAGGGCAACCTCGGCGGCGTGCCTCGCCGACCTGTGGTGTCTGGAAGCGCGGGCGCTCGCTGTTCTCGGCGACAAGACGGCGGCGGCTCACGCGGTCGTGCAGTCGGAGAATGCGGCCGAGCAGATCGACCTTGCCGAAGAAGCCGAGTGGGCAGCGTTCATCGACCCTGCGTACCTGCATGGTGAGCACGCGAACACCTTCCGCGATATGGGCGATGCGAAGTCCGCGGAGGAACACGCGCGGCGGTCCATCGACCACGCCCGGAAGCAAAACCGGGCCCGCCGCGGCGCCATGTCGCAAGCGGCGCTTGCCGTGTCCCACCTCCAGCGGAAGGACCTCGACGCGGCGTATGCGGCCGGCATGCGCACCCTGCGCCTTACGGGGCAGGTGAAGAGTTCGAGGGCGGTCGAGGCCGTGCAGGACCTCACCCGCCGCATGGAACCCTTCGGCGGGAACCGTCTGGTCGCCGACTTCACGGACCGGGCGCGCGAGCTGGTCGCCGCGGCGTAGGTCAGAGAACGCAGACAACGCCCCCCGCGACGGCCGTAAGGCCATGCGGGGGGCGTTGTGCTGCTACTTGCCGAGTTGCCAGAGGGATAGGGCGAGGCCGGCCACGCTGACCAGGGCGGCGAGGGAGGGCAGGGGCCAACGGGACCGTTCGAGGGCGTCGAGGCGTTTCGCGTGCTCCTTGATCTCTGCGTCGGTCTGGTCGGTGCGCTGGACCAACAGGGCGAGGGCGCCGTCTTGGCGGGTGAACCCCACCTCGATACTCCGGCGGATGCGTTCGAGTTCGAGGGCGACGGCGGCCGGGTCGGACGGGGGCGGCTGAGCGGTCACTCGCGGGTGCCCCCGTCGTCGTCGACCAGGCCGATACCGAACCGGTCGAGCAGGACCTCGACGGCGGGCGAGGCCATGACGCGGGCGACCACGCCGGCGACGGCGGCGGCGGACGCGGCGGCGGCGATGACGGCCGGCGCGGCGGCGGCGAGGTCGGAGTCGGCGAGCAGGGCGGCGAGTGCCGGCAGAACGGCGACGACCGCGGCAAGGGTCTGGAGCGCGGTACGTATGGCGCGCTTGTTCTTCGGGTTCATGGGGGGCGTTCCTGTCGTTGCGGGTTCCGCCCCGTGGCGCGGTGCCGCGGGGCGGTTGGCCGTGCTCGAGTAATTGCGTCAGATTGACGAGAAGACTTGAGGTTTTGCGAGTACCGGGGCGGGCCTACTTGTCGTAGGCGAGGCGGTGCAGGTACGCCCACCCCTTCGGACCGATGGCCGGGTCGGATGTCTTACCCGCGGCGCGGTACTGCGGATAGGCGTTGTGGAACCTGACGACGGCGGCCTGAGTCTGGGGCCCGTAGTTGTCGGCCACGGCGACCGACTTCGCCATGAATCCCGCGGCCTTGAGCGCGCGCTGAAGCGGCTTCGCCGACGGCGAGGTCTTGCCCGGGGCGAGGCCGGCCGGGAACGCGGGCGGGCTGTAGGACTTCGGCGCGGTGGTGGCCTTGAGCTTGAGGACGTCGCCGGCGTGGATGACATACGGGGCCTTGATGCCGTTCAGCGTGGCGAGGGTCTTCCACGCGACGCCCATCTCGGCGCCGATGCTGGACAGGGTGTCGCCGGCCTTGACGGTGTACGTGCTCGACGTGCCCCCGCCCGTGCTGGTGCCGGTGAGCTTCTTCGCTCGGGCGACGATCTCGGCGAGCTGGGCGACGATCCGCGAGCCGGGGCAGGACGTGTGCCCACCCCACGCGCTACCGCCCATCGCGTGGTAACCGAGACCCTTGCCGGACGGCGAGTTGGTCACCTGGAGCGGAACGCCGTACGTCTTGTGCGCCCACGCCAGCACCTCGGCGACGCGGTCGAGCTGGGCGTCGGTGAGCGCGTCGCCCCCCTGTCCCTCGTTCTCGACGCTGAGCCAGGACGTGTTACCGCTCGCCTGCGCCCATGCGCGGTCGCTGGTGTCGACCCACTGGCGGAGCTTGCCGGTCTTGCTGGTGCCGAAGTGGCTCGACGCCTGCGCCTTGGTGTTGCGGAACCAACTGTCGGTCCCCTCGAACGTGCCGGCCATGATGTGGACGACGACGCCCCGCACCTCGGCCTGTCCGTTGTTGGTGAAGTTGACGGCGAGCGGGCGCCACTCGGCGCCGGGCATACGTGCCATGGGTGGTGATCTCCAGACATGAAAAAACGCCCGCGGCGCGGTGCCGGGGCGTACGGGTGTGGTGGGGGTGATCAGGCGGCGAGAGCCAGGATCGGAATGTCGTGGTCGGCGAGCGCGGTCGACGCGGCCGGGTTCACGGTGGTGGGGAGCGTGCTCTGTGCGCTGATGTACCAGGCGCGCGGGAAGAAGCTCGTTCCCATGGCGAAGTTGGCCGTAGCGACGGGGGCCTCGTTCTGCACGTGGAAGAACGAGAAATCGCTCGCCCCGCCGGTCGTCATGAGCCACGCCACCCAGTACCGGCCGGGGGTGAGCGTGGTCGAGGCGAACGTGAGCGGCACGGCTCCGATGTGGTTGGACACCATGGCGGGCAGCGAGCCGGTTTCTTGGCCGGCCATGGTGAGCGCGACGGCGCTCGACGCGACGACGCGGGTCCCGTTCTCGCGGTAGATCCCGGCCATGTACCGGTTGGACGTCACTCCGCCGTACCCGCGCGCGAAGAGAACGGCCTTGGTCACGGTGGTGTCCTCCGTGATGTTGAAGCCTGTCAGGTAGAGGCGCTGCGGGGTGAGGTACTTCGCTACCGGGTTGGCCACGCCCCCGGGGTCGAGCGACCAGGCGGCGAAACCGAGTGCCTGCGGCGTCCACATGTTCCGCGGCGCGGTGGCGGGGGCCTGGGCGACGGGGATACGGCCGGTGCTGTCGAGGCCGGCGACGCCGTTCGCTGTGCCCCGCGCGGTGGTGGCAAGGGCGCCGACGTCGGCGGCGACCAGGGCGACGTTCCCGGAACTGTTCGGGCTCTTGCCGTTGACGGTGGTGACGGCGCCCCCGCCCATGCCCTCGGGGAGCTGCGCGGCCGGCACCTTCCCGGACGCGTCGAGCTGGGCAACGCCGTTGGGCGCGCCTGGCGCGGTGTCCGGCACGGCGTGCACGGCGGCGGCGTCGAGCACGACGTCGGCCTCGCTGATGCCGTTGACGGACTGCACCAGGCCGGGAGCCCCGTCGGCGCCGTTGCTCCCGTCGGCTCCGTCGGCGCCCGTGGGGCCGGGGTCTCCCCGGTCGCCCTTGGGGCCGACCAGGGACGCGAGCCACTGCTCGGCAGTGCCGGTGAAACCGGAGTCGAGGGCGACCTCGTACGCGGAGTCACCCGCGGGGCCGGTGTTGCCCTGGTCGCCCTTGACGCCCTGGGCGCCGACCAGTGAGGCGAGCCACTGCTCGACGGTGCCCTCGAACCCCTGCTTCACGGCGATTTCGTATGCGGAGTCGCCGCGTACGGCTACGTAGTTGGGGGTCGTGGGGTCGGTCGGGGCGATGTCGGCGATGTCGACGTGTGGGGTCTCGGCCGGTAGGAGCACCTGATAGACGCGGTTCATCGTTACGCCCGCGAGCTGTTCGGCGATGCTGTACGCCCAGCCGGACGGGTTCATGCCGGGGGCGTCGGTGGCCGGCAGGGTGACGGCGAAGGCGCCTTGTGCGTCGAGCTGGACCGTGACGGGCCCGCCGAGGATGACGTCGAAGTCGCTGAAGACGAGCATTGGGGAGCGGAAGACGACTTGGCCGGTGAGGGGTTTGCCGGCCGGGGTGAGGAAGCGGCCGGTCACCCGCACGACGGGGATTCCTTCGGGGAGCATCGTTCACGCTCCCTTCGTGGCCGGCGGGATGTCGGCGGCCGGTGCTGCTGTGGCTGCCGTGGCGGTGCGGGCGGGGGTGTCGGGTGCTTCGTCGGCTGTGAACGTGTTGCGGGTGTAGGCGCGGTACAGGCGGGTTTCGATGTTCTGCCCGCTGGTCTTGGCGCGGTGGCTGACGTCCCACACGACGGATTGCAGGAACTCGACGCCATCGAGGGGCGCCTCGATGGTGCGCTGTACCCATGTGGTCGCGGGTACGTCGTACTCGGCGAGCGTCTGCGCGGTGCCGCCGGACGGCGTCATGGACACCTTGACCTGCCCGCCCCCGGTCCCGGCGTACGTGAAGATCACGATGACGGCGACGGCGTTGTGTGCTGGGCTGGAGCCCCACCATGCGGTGTCGTAGCTGGTGCTCGTGTTGGACTGGCGCGCGGTCGGGTACAGGCCGATGGGCATCCACGGGCGGCCGAGGAACCGTTCGGAGTACGCGTCATCCATCACGATCACATCGCGTAGCGCTGGGTCTCGGTTCCATATGCGGATCATCTGGCCGGAGCCGGTGGCGTCCTCGTCGCCGACGGTGAGAGCGGGTGTGCCGTCGGTGGGGCGGGCGATGCCGACGGCCCAGTCACCTGCGGGGGTCTGGCCCGTGAGGAAGATCCGGTTGCCGTTGGGGGCCTTGGCGATCAGCCGGCCTCCCTCGCCGATCACGACGTCACCGTTCAGGACCTGGTTGAGGGCGGGCCGCATCTGGGACCGGCCGCGCAGGGTACGTACTTCCCGTTCAAGGGCGGCGATGCGGTCGAGGATGTCTTGCGGGACGTACGCCATCAGGCGGGTACCTCCAGGTAGAGCTTTGCGGTCTCGGGGCGGCCCCGCTCGGGCGGGCTGATGGACATCCCGACGACCCGGTACCGGGCGTCGAGGCCGGTGGGGTGCCACAGGTCGCGGATGCGGATGCGGACGGTGGCGCCGAGCAGGGCGGGGGCGACGTTGTCGCCGAGCAGAACCTCGACTTCGGGGATCTGCGCGGGCCGTCGTGCGGCGGTCCAGTCCGCGCGTGCGTGGCCGTCGAGGGTGGGCTGTTCCTCGACGGTGGAGTAGTCGGAGGATCCGTCGAGGCGGGGCCACCCGGCGGCCATGTCGTCGTCGGCGACCAGGCGCTCGGACATTATCGGGTACGAGTCGGCGGCCTGGTTGGTGTTCACGGTGGCGCCCCGCGACTGCCAGCCGTTGGCGAGGCCGGACGCGTCGGACGGCCACGTGTAGGTGATGATGGGGCCGGGGTGGTCGAGAACGATGTCAGCGCTGCCCGCGCGGATGATCGGGTGCCCGAGGACCAGTTCCTTGACGCGGCGGCCCGCGGCGTCGCGGTGCGAGGCGATCCGCCACTCGAAGCCGTCCTCGACGGCGGCGAGCTGGTCGATGAGTTCACCGATCCACGGCAGGTCGTAGCGCAGGAACGTGCGGTCGCGGGCGACCCCTGAGGGCCGGCCGTCGTACGTGATCCCGATGTTCCCGCCGGGTGTCGACTGCACGTAGTCGACCAGGCCGCGCACGATGTCGAACTGGTCGACCTGCTCGGCGGTCTGCGTGTCGTACAGCAGGCGCCGGTACAGGTACGACTCCCAGCCTCCGCACTGGATCTGCGCGGAGAGAAACCCGCGGGAGTCTGAGGCGAGGGCGAGGGTCCACAGGATGCCGCCCCACCAGATTTCGCGTCCGCGCTCGACCCATACGGCCGTGCGGCCGGGGACGATTGCGCGGCGGGCTCGCTCGGCGAGGGCGCGGTTCGGGATGGGTACGGTTCCGGTGAGCCGCCCGGTCTTGCCTATGTAGTCGTCGAGGCTCACGCCTGTGAGCGGCAACGCGTCGAGGAGCTGGTCGCTGCGTAGATCGCAGAACAGCACCCGGTAGGGGGTCTGTGCCATGGTGCCCCCTACGCCACGTACGTTGCGGACAGGGACACCGGCTGACCGGTCAGGACGTTTCCGCCCGGCACAGTGCTGCGCAGGAATATCGACCCGTTCGCCTGCACCGAAGCGGCCCCGAACGCGACGTTGTTGCGGTTGTAGGACGTCTCCATGTCGAACGCGGGAAGCCAGCCGGCCGGGAGCGTCGCTACGAGGGTGTCGTCGATGTTCCCCTGTGAGTCGCCCGTGAGCTGGGCTCCTGTGCGGGTCGCCTGCACGCGCACCGTGACCACTCCGCTTCGACGGCGCGCACGGAAAACGGGGGTGGACCAGCCGGACGCCACCGTGAGGCCACTGGTCGCCGTTTCCGCCGGCAGGTCAGGTACCCGGTACACCTGCCACGTGCCGAGTGGGTCCGACCAGCGGTAGAGGGTGCCGCCGATGTCGGCGTACTGGCCGTCGTAGCCGCCCGCATCGGAGGTGAGGCCGCGAGGGATGATCCCGCCGTACGCGGCGGTGTAGCGGCGCCGGTCCGCCAACGCGGACGACCAGTCGATACCGCCCACGCCCGCGGAGGCGCCGGCGGGAATGGTCACGTCCCACAGGCGCAGGCACGCCGGGGGCATGCTCGGCGCGGCCGGGGTGGCTGCGGGCGTCCCGGTGACGATCTCGACCTGGGCAAGGTTCTGGCCGTACTCGTCGAACAGCTGGTCGTACACATGCAGCGCCACGGTGTCGATGCGGGTGAACTGGGCGTCGCCATCGCTGAAGGTGACGGTCTCGGGCGCGTCCACGGCGACCGGGTACGCGCCCTGCATGGTGGTGCCCTGGACCAGGGCGCGGCCGATGCCAATCTGTAGGGACATCGCGCCGGCCCCGGTGGCGGCGAACGGGTTCCCGCCGGCGATCACGCCGTCGCGGGTCTGGATCTCCGACTCGGGGGCGAACGTCCCCACGGGCGACAGGCGGGTGTCTTCTCGGGTCTGCCCGAGGGGCAGTAGCCATGCCGAACGTACGGACACGGGCGGGTCTCCTTACCAGTAGGCCGAGCGGTAGCGCACGGTCGCCGTCGCCGTCGGATCGGTGCTGCCGGGTGCGGCGCGGAAGATCAGGGATGTGGTGCCGGGGGCGAGCGTGAACGTCTGCTCGGGCACTGAGCGGCTGGTGGCGGTGTAGATGCGGCTCGCGGTGCCGTTGAGAACGACCGTTCCGGCGCGGGTGTCGACGGTGAGCACGTCGCCGGCGGCGAGGGGGATGTCGTACTCGATCACGTCGCCCGTGATGAGGTTCGTCATTGCCGGACCGGTCACTGGCCCCCGGAACTCCACGACGGGATGTGTCTCGGCGTCGCCGACGTTCGTTACCGACAGGGCGCCGGTGCTGCCCGGTGTGCCGAACGCGAGCGGCCACGTCAGGGGCCAGTCGAGGCCCGGCTCGGACGCGGGCAGGGTCGCCGGCACGGAGCGCTCGGCGAGTTCGTATCGGCGCGGGTCGGTGGCCTGCCACTCGACCGCGCCGCCCGTGATGGTGCCCAGCCGGTAGCCGATGCCGACGGGGACGATGCGGCGGACAACGCAGGCGTAGGCGAGCAGGGGCCCGCGCTCGTCGAGCCAGGCGACGAACGGGACTTCGGTGTCGGCCGGCACGGTGGCGCGGTTCAGGGTGGCGATGGTGGCGCCGATGCTGTCGCGGGGGGCCCGCACCATCAGACCGTCAAGGCCGATGGTGCGGGCCTGGGCGAGCAGGCGGCCCGGGATGGCCCCGTGCGCGTCCGCGCGCAGGACCGTGCCCGAGTCGAGGCCGGGCAGTTCCTCCCAGCCGGTGAGGGATTTCCACCGGTAGGGAGTGCCGGGCCCGAGCAGCAGGTCGCCGAACTGGACATGTCCGGGACGGGTCACCAGGGCGCCGGCCGCCGCGGCGGCGAGGGCTTGCTGGGTGGCGGTCGCGGTCACCGGTCACCCCCTCGCCTTTGCGGCCCATGCGAGAGCGCGCGCATTGTCGTCCGGTGTGCCGTTCTCGGCGGCGTGCCAGTGCTCGATGTGCACGCCCGCAGACGGCGCGGTGAAGGCGCCGACGGGGACCCCGGCCATGACGGGAGCCGGGGGCGGAGTGACCAGGGCCGACATGACGCGGTCGAGGGCGCCCTGTCCGGCGCGGATGCCCTTGATGACACCGGCCGGGATCCAGCGGCCCACCTGCTTGGCCATGACGAGACTCGGCGAGTGGATGCCCAATGCCTTCGCGATGGGGCCGGGGATCAGGTCCTTCGCCCAGCTCATCAGGGTGGACCGCAGCCAACTGCCCATGGACTTGATGCCGTTCCACAGACCGCGGACAACGTCCGTGCCCTTGCTGTAGAGCAGGCTTCCGAGGGAACCGATCCCGCTGGAGATCCGGCCGGGCAGACCGCGCACCCAGTTGACCATTTCCATGGCCTTGTTCACGGTGGCCGTTTTGATCGACGACCAGTGCTTGATGATCAGCCCGAGAAGAGTCCAGTTGAGGAATGCCTGATACAGCTTCCCGGGAATCCCCTTCACCCAGTCGACAAGTGCATTCCAGTACGTCACCGCATTCGACTTGATTGTCGACCAGTGTTTGACCAGCAATCCCACGAGTGTGAAGTTCAGGAATGCCTTAATAGCCATATCCTTGGCCCACACGAGTTTGTCGACGAACCAATCCCAAGCGGCCAGCGTCCACTTCTTGATGTCGTCCCAATAGGCGATGATCAGAACGACCAATGCGCCGATGGCAAGGCCAATCCAGCCGATCGGGCCCATGGCGGTAATCCATGCCGCAGCCATCTTGGCGCCCGCAATGAGCGACTGGACGCCCAGTACGGTAATCGCCGGGATCACCACAGCAGCGATCACCGCAGCGAAAGCGGTGAACACCCCCTGGTGCTCGCTGACGAACGAGAACAGAGACGAAAGAACGGGGATGACGGTATTCCCGATAAATTCCGTCAGGGTCTGCATCGCGCCGCGCTTGAATTGCTCGATCTTGGCCCCGGCGTTGTCGCGCAGCGAGTCGCCCATCTGCGACGCTGCGCCGCCCACCTTGCCGAGCGTGTCGACGGCCTTGGACGGGTCCAGCGCGAAAAGCGCTGCCTGCATGTCCTCGGACTTCGTCTTGAAAAGCGATACAGCGAGGGCGTTCCGCTCCGCGGGATCCTTGATCTTCCGCATGGCGGTAAACACCTTGTCGAGTGCCGCCGACGCCTTCGGCCCGCCCTCTGTAAAGGCGGCCTGCATTTCTTTGCCGTTCAGTCCGATGGACTTGAAAGCGGCGTCAACATCGGGCCCGCCACCCTGTACGGTGAGCAGGAATTCTTTCAAGCTGTCCGCGACGACGTCGGTATCCCGGGCGCCTGCTTTTAGCCCCTGCGACATAAGGCCGGTTGCCGTTGTCGCATCGAGGCCGAGGTTACGGAAAATCGTCGAGTACTCATTGAACGTATCCGCTATATCGTCGGCCCGCGGGCCCATGTTTTGCAGACCCTTGGTCAGTACGTCAAGGGCTTCCGTGCCGTTCTTCGCAAGTCCGGTCTTGAGTATCTGACCGACTGCATTTGCGGTCTGCCCTAGATCCAGTTCGAAAGTTCCTGCAAGGTCGGAAACCTTCGTTGCGATGCTCTGGATTTGCGCATTCGTCGCGTCCGGCGGGGCGATTCCCGCACGCATGGTCGCCGATATCGCGTCGGCTGCGCCCTGGAAATCGTCGGTGACGGCGTCGGCATACATCGCGCCGGCGATCTCGCCGTACTTCTTCGCCTCGGCCGGGGTGGCGCCAAGCTGGGCGCCGAGGCGCCCGGTGATCTGCCCCTGTTCGAGGGCCTGCCCGAACCCGGACATGAGCAGGACCCCGGCGGCCACGCCTATGCCAGCGAGGCCGACCTTCAGGCTCGACGACAAGCGCTCACGGAGACTTCCGGCGGTCGCTTCGCCTACGTCGGCACCGGCCGAGGCGAACCGGCCGCCTGCATCACGGATCCGGCCATCCGCCGCGGTGGTCAGTCCATCACCGAGGGCGGCCCCGGCCTGGCGGCCTGCGCGGTCGGCGTCGCCTGCCATGGTCGAACCGGTCGACCGTACGGCCTGCTCGGCGCGGGAGAGGCCGGCCCCGACACCGGATTCGTCTACGGCGATGGTGGCGAGGAGTTCGCCCACGGTCAGCGCCACGGCCTCACCTCCTCGGGTGGGTCCGGCCGTGGTGCCGGTGCTGCGCGGGTGCTACTGGGCGGGCAGGCCCGTGATGCGGGCGATGTCCTCGGGGGAGTCGGCGCGGCGGGGCGTGCTGCGCCACGCCTTCGCAAACCGGGAGTCGGGTGTCAGGGCGCCGACCAGGACCAGGAACCGGCGGGTCGACATGGCGGCCAACTCCGCCGGGCGCACCTGGTGTTCACGGGAGAGGTCACCCTCGACTGCTGACCAGTGGCGGATCACTGCTTGCCAGAACTCCGCCGCTTCCCGTTCTTCTTCGGCTTCGCCCGGCGTGCGGCCCGGTTCGGTGCCGCCGGGGCTTTTCCCCCGGAGCGGGCCCGTTCCTGCTCGTCGTGCAGCTCGGCGGCGCGCTGCATGGTCACGCTGCCCGGAGTGCGCATGTTGGCCGCGGAGTAGATGAGCACGATGCCGAACTGCCGGTCGGTCATGCCGTTCTCGGCCCACACGTCGAGGGTGTCGCCCCCGAACAGGGTGGCCAGCATGCGCCGCACGTCGGCCGGGTCGCTGCTGTTCTGGACGCGCTCCATCTGGAGCGTGAACATGAGCGGCAGGGAGTCGGGCAGCACGTAGCGGGTGCCGTACAGGGTGAACGGCTGCCGTGGACGGGTGGTGTCCTGCTCGGCGAAGAACGCGTCAAAGTCTGCGGGGTCGCCGACGGCGGGCACCTGGTCGTTGAGGTCGTCGTCGTACGCCGTGGTGTCGGTCGTCATCAGCCGGTCACCGCCGCGGCCGTCGCCCAACCGCACCGGGTGATCGTCGCCGACCAACTGGTCTTCTCGTTGGTGCCGCCGCCCTGCTCGCCGGGCGTAACGGTGGCCTCCCACATGACCCACTGCGTCTGTGACTCGTGCCGCCACCGGACCATGTTGCGCGACTCGATACCGAGTCGGTTGGCCCATTTGGTGTCGATGTACGCCTGTCCGGGGTCCTGCGCCTTGGTGGTCTTGTCGACGCGGAACTGTCCCTCCAGTCCGAGGGTCGCGCCGCGCTGCATCACGTCCTGTTCGAACGCGCCTTCCGAGTCGAACGCGACAGTCTCGGCGGTCTCCTCGTTCTCGCCCGGGTTGTGCGTGAACGTGGTCAGACCGGCGATCGGAAGCCACGTTTCCTCTGGGGCGTCGACGTCCTCGACCTGGAAGATCCAGCCGCGAGCGTCAATCGGCCTGCTGTTGCCTGCCATGGGGCGGGCCTCCTTACGGGGTGTCGGTGGGGCCGGACACGTCGAGGTCGAAATTCACGACGTGCTCGTGCCGGCCGGTGCTGTCGAGCCCCATAGGGGCCGGGGTGCCGCGTGCCACGGCGAGGGTCAAGTGAGTGCCGTCGGGCAGCTCGACGCCGGCGATGCCGTGCAGCGCGCGGTACAGGGCCGTGCAGCGGGCACGGGAGACGCGGGGGTCGGCGGTGCCGCGCACGCGCACCTGAAGGCGGGGGGTGTCGGCCTCGTCGCGGGCCTGCGGCGGGGTGCCGTCGTACAGGGTGAGCGCGACGGCCTGGTCGGGGGCGGGCGGCATCGTCTCGATGAACGTGTCGCCCGTGATGCCGTCCGGGTCGTAGGTGAGCAGGTCGAGGCCGGCGAGGTAGCGGGCCAGGCCGTCGAGGGGATCAGCCACGGAGTTCCCTCCGTACCTGGGCGGCGATGATGTCGCGGACCGCGCCGGCCTCTTCGTTCACCGGGTCTTCGAGGTACTTCGCGGTGCGCCCGTCGTCGTGCCGAAGGGTCATGTCCTCGTGCTGGCGGACCGCGTACGGCGTGTCGAAGCTGACGGCGCCCATCAGGGACGCGTCGTCGACGGAGGCGACCCCGGACCGTTCGAGGGTGCCCTCCTCGATCGGGACGCGGCGGCGGGACACCTGTAGGACGTGCTCCACGGCCAGGCGCACGCCCCGCAGCGCGCCGGTACGGGTGCGGCGCAGGGCGGGCGCGGCGTTCCATGTGATCCGTACGCGCTGGGTCACTCGCACATCACCTCCGTGGACTCCGGGGCGCCGAGTCCGGGCGCGGTGTGCGCGGTGAAGCTGATGACGGTGGTGGTGCGGCCGTCCGGGAGGGTGATCCGGGATCCGGGCGGAGCGATCAAGCCGGGAGCGGCGTAGACCTGCGCCGTACTGACTACCTCGGCTCCGGTCGCGGACCGTACGCGCTTGATGGTCCCGGTGACCAGGGCGCGCGCTTCCACCGGGTCCGCGTACTGCGGGCCGTACGCGGAGTCGCCCCGGTACGCCTCGACGGTGATCCGGTGTCTCAGTAGCCACCGTGGCAGTGCGGGCACTCGCCGATCACCCCCGGGAGCAGGCCAGCCCGGGTAAGGGCGCGCTCGGCGCGGTCGGCGAGGTCGACGGCGCCCGGGTGACTGGGCCCGCCGCGAGGGCCGGACAGGGACAGGGGACCGAGGCTTACCGAACTCCAGCGGCCGGCGGCCCCGGTGCCGGTGTCGCCGGTCTCCTGCCAATACTCGATCTGCGCACAGACGGCGTCCGACAGGGCCTCTTTCACCTCGGCGTGCGTCGGCATGCCAGCGTCGTCGGTGCAGTAGACAGCGGTGAGTAGGGCCGCATCGATGTCCTCGGACGCACGGGTGACGAGCCGCTGAATGTCCGCCGGCGCGGTCTGCTCGCCGGTGTACAGCAGGTACTCATCCGCGGTCGCGTAGAGGCGACGGGCCACGGCTCACCCCCTCTACTTCTTGGACGGCGGACGCCCCGCCGGCTTCTTCGCGGGCGGGGCGTCGTCGGTGACGGTGTAGCCGTGACGTCTGGCGTAGGCGATCACTGCGGGGTCGTCGGTCTCGGCGCGGCCGTCCTCGAACTGGAGGCCGGCCACGCCACGGCCGGTGAACCCCTCACGGGGCGTCTCGATCCGGGCCATCAGCGAACCTTGATGTTCCGGTAGACGGCGGCGGACTTGGTCGCCTTGAGCGCAACGGCCACCGGGCCCATTTCGACCTCGCCCTTCTTCACGGCCCCGGCGGTGGTGAAGTCGGGGAGGTAGCTGGACACGATCTGCCCGCCGGCGGTGGCCACGCCGTGGAAACCATCGAGGCCGGCGCGGTAGGCGTAGAGGTCGGTGAGGCCGGTCGCGGCGGTGCCGCCGACGGTCCTGTTCTCTACAGGGATGATCGGGTCGTTGGAGCCGGCCTTGGCGCCGGGGTCGGCGAACACGATGTTGCCGTACTGCTCCCGCTCGACGGGGCGGCCGTTGGCACCGAGCAGGCCGTCGACCGGGTTGCGGGTGTACATGCCGGCCCGCCGCGCGGCGGCCCGCACACGGGCGAGGGCGAGCTGATTGCCCAGGATGACGGTCGGCGTCCCATCGAGCAGAGACAGGAACTCGTCGATCGCGTCGAGGGCCTTGTGCACGCTTGCGGGGTCGGTGTCGAAGTCCGACCAGTCCGTGACTCGGTCGAGGCGGAACTCGGTGTCCGAACCGGTGAGGGCCTTGTCGAGGCCGTCGAACCCGTTCTCGTCGGTCTCGGTGTCGCCGTTGATCACGGCGTCTTGGAACTGGGTGGACGTGGCCTTGATCTTCTGCGCCATGTTCAGCGCGACGGAGCCGGACGCGGCCGGGCCGATCTTCGCGATGACGCGGTCGACCTCGAATGCGCCACCGAGAACGGCGAGATCCACGCTGTACTTCTGCGTGGTGACGTTGCTGGTCGTGTACTCGCTGTTGAGCGCACGGAAACCGGCGGTGGGCTGGGTGATCAGGCGCCGGTACCCGTACGTGAGGGTGGCGCCCCCGCCGGCCGGGTTGACAGCCTGATCGAACTGAAGCGAGTCGAGGACCGCGGACGACTTGCGGAACTCGTCGATGACCTGAACGTCGAGGTCGTCCTGTGCGTTGTTCTTGGCCTCGGCCAGAGAAACGGCGGGCATGGGTGCTCCTGTCTACGGGGCCCGGGGGCTGGGGAGGGGGTCAGTTGGCGGCGAGGCGTGCCGCGATGGCCTGGTCGAGCGTGGTCGGTCGGGTGTCGCCAGCAGGGTTGGCGTCGAACGCGGCACCGCCGCGGGCCGGGCCGGTGACGACCGCGAGGTGCGGGTTTGCCTGCACGGCGGCCGTGATGGCGGCGGTGACGGCGGTCGGGTCGGCGGTGTTCACCTGCGCCATGGCGTCCATGAACGACCGGGAGTCGAGCAGGCGGGCGACGTCTGCGCCGGCGGCCGGGGCGGCGGTGAGCACGGCGGACTGCGTGGCGAGTTGCCGGGCTGCGTCGCCCCCGGCGGTCACGGCCTGCTGTGCCCACTTCGGCAGCCGGGACACGTCGCCTTCGGCGGCCGGGGCGGTGGGCGCGGGCGCCGCCGGGGCCTGCGGTGCGGCTGGAACAACGGGTGCGGCCGGGACGGCGGGCGTGGCCGGGGCCGGCTGCTGAGCGCCCTTGATGAGCTGCTGGGCCCAGTCGGGCAGGCTGCTGATGTCCTGCTCGGACGGTGCGGCCGGGGCCTGCGGGGTGGTCGGGGTCTGCGGCGCCGGGGCGGTCGCGGGGGTCTGCGGCGCCGGCGGAGTCTGCGGCGTGGCGGGCGCGGCCGGTGCGGGCGCGGCGGGCACGGCGGGCGCGGCGGGGGTGGTCGAGGGGGTCGACTCGGACATCGGGCGGGTCCCTTCCTGAGGTCGAGGGCATGAAAAAAAGGGCCCGCGGTGGCGGGCCCTTCGGTGGTGCGGTTGGTGAGCGCTACGTGTCGGCGTCGTCCTCGCTCTGGTCGGCGATTGGGCGGGAGCGGGCATAGCCCTTGATCCATGCCGTACGGAGCAGGGACGTTGGAGGGTACGGGCACGTGGTCGGCTCGTCGCCGTCGCGGGCGGCCTCGGCGCCGGCCAGCACTGCCTGCACAATCTCCTCGCGGGTCCCCACGGCTCACCTCTTGTTCTGGTGGTCGGACTCGGCCTTGCGGGCGCCGGCGGCCCAACGCTGTGTCTGGCCGGTGGCTTTCTCGATGAACTCGGCCTGAGTGAGGCGGCCGTGCGTCGCCCACCACTCTTTCAGCTCGTCCGACGCGCGCGCGTAGGCGATACGTGCCGGGCCAGAGAACAAGCTGATGGGGTTGTGCCCGGCGACCTGCGCCTTCTTGTTCAGAAGGTAGCCGTTCAGGTCGTGCTCGGCGGCGAGCATCTGCCGGTACACGTACTCGTCGTACATGGCGCGGGCCTCGGCGCGGGTCACCTGCCGGGCCGTCTCCGCGGTCACGCCACGGGCGGCGTCGGCGGCGATGGCGGCGGCCAACTCCTGTGCCCACGCGGCGTCATCGGCGAGGGCGCCCCACCCTTCGGGGTCGGGGGCGTTGCCCATGGCGTCGGCGAGCGCGTCGCGGTCGGCGAGCAGGTCGGCCACGGCGTCGCCGGTCGCGGCCGGCGGGGGCAGGGGCACGGCGTCGCGCCGGTCCATCTCCGTGGCGATCCGTAGTAGCTCCTCGTCGTTGGCGTACTGCATGCACCAGGCGAGGGCGTCGTCGCCCACCTGCGACAGGTCTGCGGCCAACGTCCCGTTCGGGAAGTAGGCGGCGAGCAGGTCGCGGCGGTGCGCCTCGGCGGCGAGCACGGACACATCGTCGGTGCCGTGCTCGATGGCCTCGCGCACGCGCGCGGCGAGCTGGTCGTCGGACAGGTGCACAAGGTCGGTGCGGACGTCCGGCAGACGCGCGGCGAGGTCGCGGCGGTCAAGTTCGCCGGCGATGCGCAGCGCGTCGGACGTGTCGGCATGGGCGAGCAGACGGCCCAACTCGTCGTCAGAGAAACCGGTGAGGTCGTCGGCGAGGCGTCCGCCCGGGACGGCGCGGTCGAGCAGGTCGTCGAGGTCGCGACGGTCGGCCTCCGCGGCAATACGGTCGCGGGCCCGCTGGTCGAGCAGGCCGGAGCGCTCCGCGGCGGCAAGCTGGTCGTCGGTCATGGCGCGCACGCTGCGATCGTCCCCGGACCACACGCGGGCGGCGTCGACCTGCTCGGGCGTCGCCGGCCGGCGCGGCTCGGGGAGGTTCGAGGCTCCGGGCTGCTCACGGTGGCGCAAGCGGCGTAGGCCGGGGTGGGCGTCGAGGTGGTCGCGCATGGCGCCCTGCCACTGCCTCACCTTCGCGTTCGCCTGCCGCTTGGCCTCCGGGTCGACCGCGGCGGCGGCACGGTTCTTGTACCGCCTGATGTGCCGCTCGATCTCCCGTTGTCGTTGCCCTGCCTCGTACCCGCTGGGGTCGCTGTCGGGCGTCTCAAGGCGGGTGATGCCGGGGGTGTAAGCGGATGTCGAGTGACGGCAGTTGGGGTGCTGAAACCCTGCCCGCCGGGCCTCGTCGAGGCTGCCGGCGACGTCCACCCGGACCATGCGGCCGTCCTCGATGGCGTGCTCGACGTCGACCGTGTGACGTCCGTCCGGGCCGGCGAGGGACAACACCTTGCCTTCCCAGGGCCGGCAGAGCGGGCACTCTCGCGGGGCGTCGGAGACGATCACGAGATCGATTCCGGCGTCGGTGAGGGTGCGGGCGTGCGCCTCGGTCGCGGCCCGTCCGACGGACGTCCGTACGGCCATCTCGGCGTAAGAGGTGAGCTGCCATCGGCGGCCGGCGCGGTCCGTGAACGACGTGATCCCGCGGTCGGCCCATGCGCGCATGGCGTCCTGTGTGGCGTGCCGGCGGGTGCCGGTGCCGAGCAGGGGCGTTGCGGTCACCTGGGCGACGACATCGCGGTATCCGTCCTCGACGGTCCGCAGAATCGAGCGGTGCCGGTCGGTGAGCAGGGTCGCGGTCTGCTCGGCAAGGCGGTCGACAGCCTGCGCGTTCGGGGTGACGTCGTCGACCAGGCGGCGGCCGTCGTCGGACAGGGCGCCCAACTCGGCGACCGCGGCGCGGTGACCGGTGTTGTACGCCTCGGCGACGGCCTCGAACACGTCAAGGGTGACGGCCTTCCCCGCCTCGTCCACAACAGCCTGTGAAGCGGCGCGCAGGGCCTGCACGGCGGCGAGCTTGCGCTCGGCCCACCCCGGAGCGTCGAGGCCGGCGGCGAGCTGTCGGGCGATGATGCCGAGTAGCCGTTCCTCGGTCTGGGCGTACAAGTCGCGGGTGCCCGCGGCGAGGTCTTCCACCATGCCGGGATGGATCGGCATCAGCACCCCCTCACCTCGCAACCAGGCGAATGACGGGTCAATACAAGCCAAATCCCGAATTGGACATTTCGGGGCCCGTCTCGTCGGATGAGCTATCCGAGCAGTGCGTATCACGCACAGTAATTACAAAAAGTCTCGCGAGTTACCGAATACGTTCGTCCCCCGCCTGGTACTGATTAACGTCGCGCCATGACTGAATCTCTCGGCGCCCTGAGCGCTGTCTTTACCGCTCTGTTCCTCGTAGCTCTCGCGCATCCTGACCCGCAACTACGCGCCACCGCCGAGCGGTTGCTGCGCATCGTGTTTGGTGCACGTTGACGCGAGGTCACAGCGGGAACGCCCCGACCGGGTCCGGCGCGCTTGCGCCGGTCTCGGCAAGAATGAGCGCCACCTCGGCCTTCACGGCGGTGTCGTCCCATTCCGGGTGCAACACCTTGACCTTGGTCGCAGTGCTGACGGCGCCGGCGCGGGCGAGCAGGTCGAGGGTCGTCCCGACCGATTGCATGGACTCGGCCACGCCCGATCCGAACTCGACGGTGGGGCGCTGTGGCGTGACCCTGCTGCCGAACAGGGCGCGGTCGAGCAAGAGCTGTACGTGCAGTTGCTCGGCGAGGGCATGTCGCCAGTGGCCGGCCTTCTTCGTGCGCGTGGTCCTGCTGCGCCGAAACCGATCGTCCACCTCGGTCGCGGTCACCGGTTGTCCGTCGGAGTCAAGGCCGAGCGAACTGGGCGAGTAGCCGGCGGACTGTGCTGCCTGCGTCACCAGGCTTTCGGCGGTTGCCTTGTGTTCGGCGACCCTGATCTTGAACTGAGCGAGCGTGATGCCGGTGCCGCCCTCGTTGGGCGGGATCTTCAGGCCGGCCCACACTTCGGCCTCGCCGTCGAACGTGGCGCCCTGCCCGGGGCCGTTGTCGCGTAGGTAGGCATCGGGGACGATCAGCCGCGCGCGGGCGAGGCGGATGTCGCGCATCCAACTCGTCCATGTCTCGTCGAGGCTGTCGAAAAGGTCGTGAATTGGGGCGGCGTAGTCCGAGCGTCCGATCGGCGCGGTTCGGTGCAGCCGGTTGGGCAGCATGTTCGGGACGTAGCTCGCGGTGAGCTGCTGTATCCCCGTGCTGATTGTCTGCCCGTCGCCGGCCGCGTCGAGGCTGTCGACCAGGCCGTGCGTCTCAGTGTGGTCCACAAGGGACATGAGGCGGCCGAGATTGTTCCGCGTCCCCAGGTACAGGGCGTGTCGGACGTAGCCGGGTTCGTGTGCCTCGATGTGCCGCCACACCTCACGGTCGGTGTGCTGGCTGGGCAGTTCCCGCCAGAACAGCACCGACCGGAGCATGCCGAACCGGAACTCGGGAATGGCCTGGTCGGGCTGCACGCTGGTGATCAGGGGATAGTCGGCGACGTCGCGGTCCCATGTCGTCCGCAGGTAGACGCCGGACAGGGCGGCGGCCTGCTCGGCGGCGCCGAGACACAGCGATTGCAGCCGGCCGCGGTCGGCGAGGTCGTCGAGGCGGGCCTGAGTCGCCGCGTCCTCCACGGTGATCTTCGGCATGTCGGCGAACAGCAGGTCGGCGGACGTCGCGGCGATGTCGCCGGCGAGGGGGACATGCAAGCGGTGATCCGGCCGCGTGTCGCCCTGCTTCCGTCGGCCCCACAAGCGCCACTTGCGCTCGCGGGTGGCCTGCGCCCGGTACAGGCTGGACAGGCGGTGACGGTCACCGGAGTACCAGGCGTCGTCTACGGCCATCTCACGGTAATGCCGGGCCCATTGGGGCGGCGGCCACGGGGTGTTATCCGCGGGAAGCGGCATCGGGGCTCACCTCCTCGGCTTCGTCGTGGTCGAGGGCGTCGGCGGCAGCGCGGAACAGTTCGGCGAGAGCGCCCCGGATGGTCTCGTTCGGACCGAGGGTGAGCTGACCTACCTCGGCGGTGTAGTCACCCACGATGAGCGCCACGGGCAGATTGACGATGGGGAACGGCGGGGTCGCGGCCATGGGCGGCGGTCCTCCTTACGCGGCGAGGGCGAGCAGGTGCCGCCACTCGTGGGCGGTCGAGTGGATGACGTACCGCAATGCGTCCACCGAGTGGTCGTTGATCTTGACGGGCTTGTCCTCGCCGCGCTCGGCGGCTTTCTCGTCCCACACGTAGCCGGGCAGCTCGTCGAGCAGACCGGTGCATGAGCGGTGGATGCGGAGCAGGCCGGCGGCGAGCAGGGACGCCACATCGCGGATACCGTCGCCCACGTCGTTGCTGGCCTTGGCGAGGTTCGGGAAGTCGTCCTCGTACGCCTGCCGGATGAAGCTCGCGGCGGACGGGTCGACGAACGACCACTCCGGGATGACGCCCTTCGGCGCGGTCGCGGGTGCATTCGGCGGCCGGTAGTTGGCCAGCCACGCCCGGATCGCTGCGGAGTACTGGGCGTCGGTCATCTGG
Organism: Streptomyces shenzhenensis; assembly: GCF_003688995.1. Lineage (GTDB taxonomy): Bacteria > Actinomycetota > Actinomycetes > Streptomycetales > Streptomycetaceae > Streptomyces > Streptomyces shenzhenensis_A. The sequence continues at coordinate 153,136 of NZ_PENI01000015.1, forward strand.
CGTTGTGCCTTGCGGGAGTCGTGCCGCCACTCGGCGCACGCGTACAGGCGGCCGTCGACTCCCTCGCCGAGCAGGATCACGGACGTGGCGTTGACGGTGCCGTAGTCCATGCCGAGCCAGTACCGGCGCATCTCCGGAAGCGTGTCGACGACATGCTGTGCCTCGTCGTACGCCTCGTAGATGGCTCCCTCGGCCATCACCCACAGACCCTGAACGTTCCGCTTGTAGAACAGGCCCTGATAGCTGGCTTTCGTACGAGCCTTGTACCCCTCGGACAAGCCGGGGTTGTCGTCCATGACGAAGTGCCAGGAACGCAACCGGGTCTCGCGGGGGCGAAGCAGGTACTCCTTGCGGGCCCAGTGGTTCGGATTATCCGGGTTGGTCGTCCCGAAAATCTTCGATCCCTCGACCGAGCATCGGGCGTTGAGTTGGTCGTAGAACGTGCGGGGAAGCGTGGTGATCTCGTCGCAGTAGGCGCCGGCGCACGTGAGGCCGCGGACCTTCGGTTCGGCCTGGGCGTCGTTGGCGCCGAGCGCATGCACGGTGCGCCCCAGCACGTTCGCGGTGGGCGCGCCGCTGGTGTAGTGGATGTCCCGGGCGACCTTGCCGAAGATCGTCGGATCGATGAGCGGCCCGAACACGTTCCGGGCGAGGCTGTCGCGGGTGCGGCCGACCATGACCAGCTCGCCGCCCTCGGGCCGGTTGGCCACAAAGTCCAGCCACCGCAACAGGCTCGCGATCGTCTTCCCCGAACGGACCGACCCTTCCCACACGTTCTGAAACGCGCGGGCCTCCATGATGCTGTCTATCTGCTTGGGGGAGAGCGCGAGGCGGCTACGCATCGGCGTCGTCCTCGGCGGCCTGGTCCTCGGGCACGAACTCGGGTGGTGGTCCGCCGTTGCGTTCGGCGTAGTCGCGGGCGAGGCCGGCCATGAGGTCGCCGATCACGCTACGGGACTCGGAGCCTCCGTCGTCCTTCGGCGGAACCAGCTTCAGGGAGCGGTCGACTGCGGTCGCGATGGTCGACATGATCGCGCGCCGGTCGGCCGGGGTCGGCTCGTCGGCGAGCTTCTGCGCGTACGTGTGGTCTTTGCCGCCCCATTCCCAGTACAGGGTAGGCGCGTTCATCTTGTCGGCCTCGCGCTCGGCGATGTCCTGGAGCCGTTCGGCGAACTGGGCGCGGCGCGCGGCGAGGTCGGCTTTCCGTACGGCGGTCGCGGCCTCGACCTGTGGGGCACGGTCGAACGTCAGCGGGGGGTCGAACGCGGCGGCGATCTTCGAGACGGTCGACGGGCTGCGCTTGATGGCGCGGGCGATGTCGTTACGGCTCTTGCCCTGCTTGTGCAGCCGCTTGACGGCGGCGCGGTCCTTGTCGGTGATGGGGCGGGCGGCCATGGCTCACCCCCGCGACGGTTCAGGCGTTCAGCTCGACGCGGTGCCGTACGGCCTCGGCGGAGAGCTTCCACGCGTTCTGTACGGGGCGGGACAGGGCGTCCCACTCGGGCAGGGTGTCGCCGTTCACGGAGGTGCCGTTGACGGCGGTCACGTACGCCTCGTAGGCGTCCTGGGCAAGGCGGGTGGTGTCGGGGCGAACCTTGAAGATCACGGGGCGGGGTTCCTTCCGGGCATGAGGAACGCCCCACCGCGGGTATGCGGTGGGGCGTTGAGGTCGAGGCGTTACGCGGGGCAGGAACGGCCCTCGTTGGCCTCGTATTCGGTCTTCCCGTCGTCGAGGCCGGTCGAGGCGGCGCCGATGTTCCCTACGGCCTTCTTCCCGTTGGCCAACCGGTTGTCAGCGCCGGCGGTTCCGCCGGTCGAGCAGTTGATCTCGACGAACCATCCGGCGTCGTCGGTGAGCTTGGCCGTGACGTCGTCGAACACGGCGCGAAGATCCTTGGTTGAGGTGACCTCGACCGTGACTTGCCGCTGGTTGCCGCTCTTGTCCTGCCGGGTGATCTTGTAGGGCGGGGCGTCGGCGGCGGGCTTGCTGCTCGTGCTGTCGCTGCTGCTGCACGCGGTGAGCGCGGCAGCGAGGGTGAGCGCGGCAAGCGCGGTCAGGGTGGTGCGGTTCACGTGGTTCCCCCCACGGTCGTACGAGTACGTCATGTGTGGGACGCGTGAGGGGACTGTGACGGTTGCGCAGTGCACGGGAACGCGTGACGCCCCCGCAGTGCTTGATGCGGGGGCGTTCGGTCTGTGTGCGTCCGGCCCGGATGCGGGCACGGCGGAGACGCGGCCAACTGTAGGTCACGAATCGATAACGACGCAACTCCTGTGCGCGGGCCGACGCGCGACCGGTCGCACGGCTACTCGTCCGCGGCTCCGATGCTCCGCGCCACCTCGCGCAGTGCGGTGCGGCGGCCGTTGGCGGCGGCGCGGAGATAGGCGCGGACGGGGGCGATCAGTGCGCCGGTGTGCGGGTCGGTGAGCACGTTGAGATCTTGGATGAGCGCCGGTTCGAGGTCGTACAACAGGCGTGGCGCGCGGGGTACACCGCTGGTCGGGGCGGGTGGCGCGGTCTGTGGCGCTTCGGCCGGCGCGGTCGGCGCTTCGAGGTCGCGCGCCACGGTGCGATGGTGGATACCGAGGCGGCGCGCTATCTCGCGGTTGGATACCTGTTCGGCGGCGAGGCGGCGCACGGTGGCGCGCCGCTGGTCGAGGGTGAGGGCGCCGGTAGTCTCTGTGGTGGCCATGGGGGTTGCTCCCATTGGTTAGTCGGCCCGCCCGGTGGTGACGTCACCGTGTGCGGGCCGCACCTGTGTGCGGGTTACTGGTCTTTGGCGGAGCGGGACTTACGCAAGATCCGGTAGACGTACGACTCGGTCACGCCGAGCGTGTAAGCGATGCCGTCGACGCTGTGTCCGTTGTCGCGCGCTTCGGTGATCAGGGAGGGTAGGGATTCCTCGGTCTCCCTCCACTCCCGACGCACCAGTCCGGCACGTGCCAAGCGGCGGTCGAGACTGTCGGAGCCCTCGCGTATGACGTCGCGCACGGCCCTGAATTGCTCGGCGTGCTTTAGCAATTCATCAATGAACCCGTCGGTGAGCTTCTTCTCTGCGAGTTCGAAGTCGAACGGCTTGGCGCTCATGTAATCACTCCGGTCTTCGGTCGGGGCCTGCCCCGGTCGAGGCGGGCTGGGGGCTACGCGAACAGGGCGCCTTGTTCGCGGTCGAGGGAGAACAGGGCGGGCGCGGTGGTGCGTTCGCCGATCCACTTGCCGCGCCATGTGTCCGCGGTGGCCTCGGCCTCAGTGACCAGGGCGGCAGCCTGCTGCGCCTGGGCGGCGGCGAGGTCGGCGGCGAGCGTGGTCGTGGCGCGGCCGACGCGGTCGAGCCATGTATGGGCGGCGCGCACCTCGGCCGTGGTGTGCAACGTGCGGTTGATCAGGACGGCCTCGGCAAACGCGCTGATGAACTGGAGTACGGCGGTCGACCTGGGGGTGATCACCAGCGTGCGGCCACGTCCGCGGCGTCCGGCGTCGAGGGTGGCGCGCGCGGCGGGCGCGGCCGGGTCGACGGACGCGGGGCCGGTTGCGAGGTCGGCGGCGGCGAGGTGGTCGGCGAGGGCTCCGGGAATGGTGACGCGCACTGGGGGTTGCTCCCTTGGGTCGGGCCGGGTGACGTCCGGCCGGTGAACGGCGGGCCCGGGTGACGTCCGGGGTCCTGCGTGACGGTGACTGTACTTGGTCCTGTACCTAGTACACAACAGGGCGGGGAAAGAGCCGGGCCCCCAACCTCCCGACGTGCGGTGAGAGTTGGGGGCCCTGTGCGGCCGTCTGCGGGCCCTACGCGGGCACGGTGCGCCGGGCGTTGATCGCGACCCACAACGCGACCAGGTCGGCCCCCCGCCACGCCCTACGCCCCCGCTCGACGTCGACGGGCGCGGGGCACACGGACCCGGTTGAACAGGTCGCCACGGCGGCCCGCGGGTCCCCTCCGCCGTTGTGCACGGTGATCATCCCGCCCTTGCAGAACGGGCACCGGTCGTCGAGCGTGAGCGTCCGCCCCTCGCGGCCGAGCGCACCCTCGACGCGGCGGCGCGCGGCGCCGGCCACGGCGGCTATCTGGTCGAGCAGGGGCGCCGGCGTGATCCGGAACAGCTCGCCGTCAAGCTCGGACAGGGCGCGGCCGGCGAGGTAGACGCACGCCCAATGCAGCCCGTGCGCGCGGGAACCGATGCGGTCGCCGATCCGGTCGGCGTCGTGCCTCCACTCCGCGGCCCGCACGGTGGGCAGGCTCCACAGTCGCGGGTCGTCGCGGTCGACGGTGCGCTGTACCTGCTCGGCGACGGCGTCGCACATGGCGAACAGGTCGGACTCGACGGCGAGGGCGGCGTCGAGCGCGCGCAGATTCGCCGGCGCGGGGTGCTCGCGCACGACCAGGGGCAGACGGCCGACGGTCGGCTCGTCGCCGGCGCGGTCGTCCGCGGCGAGCTGGTCGAGGAATCCGCGGCGCTCGTACGGCATCCACTCGGCCGGGCGCGGCGGTTCGGATATCGCGGCGAGCAGGTCGCCCCACTGCTCGCGGACGGCGGCGAGGTCGTCGGCGGCCTGCTGGCCCCGGTCGGTCGGGGTGTTCATCGGGGCTGCTCCGGGGTGGTGACGAACTGGGCGGCCGGCACGTCGGCGGCGGCCCACTGGCGCATGTAGTCGGCGGCCTCGGCGACGGTGAGGGCCTGGCGGCCGGCCTGTACGAGCGGCAACTCGGCGGCCATGGCGGCGCGGTCGGCCTTGCGGTCGCGGCGGGCGGCGAGCCAAGCGGTCCGGTACCGGGTGGCGCGGTGCTCGGCGTCGAGGATGCGCTCGCCGGAACGCGTGAGCGTCTTCGCTGCGTACTTGGTGAGGTCGCCGAACGGCGTACCGGCCGGCCGGGCGAGGGCGGCGGCGAGGGCGCGGCGGTGCTGCTCGGCGGCGCGCTCTGATGTGGTGGCGGCCTCCTCGGCGGCGGCGAGGGCGACCTCGTGCTCGCGCTGCTGCTCGGCGAGGCGGGCCTCGACAGTGTCGGCGCGGTCGAGGATGCGGGCGTGCAGCCGTGCGGCGGCCGGGGACAGGCCGTCGTGTTCGGCGACCGCGGCGAGGGCGTCGCCGAGTGTCTGGGCGTTGCGGACGCGGGCGAGGACGGCGAGCACCTGGTCGACGCGGTCGCACGCCCCGCGGTGCCGACGGCGTACCTCGGCGAGGGTCTGGTCGAGCACGTCGCCGCGGCGCTGCTCGCCCTCGATGCGGTCGCGTGCGGCGGCGAGCTGCTGCTCGGCGGCGGCCCGTTGGCGTTCGGCCTCGTTGCTGCACTGGTGCGCGGTGCGCGCTATCTCCTCGGCCTGCTCGGCGCGCTGCTTCCACGCGGTGGCGGCACTGTTGGCAAGGTGGATGGCGGCGGCGTCGCCCTGCTCCGTGTGCTGCTGCTCGGCGACGGCCTCGACGTGGCGGCGCTCGGCATCGACGGCGCGCTGTTCCAGTTCGCGTATGGCGGCGTCGGCTGCCTCGCGGTGGCGTTCGAGGGCCTGGGTTGTGCCGGCCATGGCGCGGCGGTTCTCGTCGGCGAGGCGCCGCTCTTGGTATACGTAGTCGCCGAGTAGAGCGGCCTCGGCAGGCGTCAGCCTGGCGCGGTGAGCGCGGGCGAGCAGGTTCGCGACGATGGCGCGGCGGTCGAGGCGGTCGAGGTTGCGGCCCTTGGGGGCGCGGGTGGTGGTGCGGGAGCTCATGTGGGCTGCTGCTCCTGGTCGGCGTCGTCGAGGGTGGGGTGAGCGATGGGGGCGGGACGCGGCTGCTGCGCGAGGGTGAACAGGTCTCCGCCGTGGGCCTGGACGTCGGGCGGCTGCCGGTGTTTCCGCCGGCACTTCGGGCCGTACCCGTCGGGCGAGGGCGCGGTGAGCGGGCGGCGGCACGCCCGGCACGCCCTGGCAGAGGTCATCGGGTGTGCCACAGTCGGCGGTTCTTGCGGCTGCCGTGGTGCGTCGAGTGGCCGAACGGCCGGCCGCACTGGGCGCAGCGTGAGGGACGGCGCAGCACGGGCCGGAACCAGTGGCGGGGGGCCATCCACTCGCCGACGGACTCGACGTGCTCGGCCTGCGGGCGCCCGCACCCCGAGTAGAGGCACGGGGCGCCCGTGTGGTCGGCACGGAACCAGTGGTCGCGGATCATGCCTGGTCGTCCTCCGGGTACCGGCCGGGCTCGCTGGACAGGGCCCACGTGATCAGGCGGACGCTGGCGGCGGTGTGGGTCACGGCTTGGCCTGGTCGGCTGCTGCGCCCTCGGCGAGGGCCTGCTCGTCGGCGAGGCCGTCGGCGTACGCGGTGACGATCTTCCGGGCGCCCTCGTAGCCGGTGAGCAGGCCGCGGGTCGACCGGGTGAGTCCCCATCGGGTCCGGGTGGCGCTGTAGTGGGCCTCGACCATGGCGGCGATCTGTCGGGCGTGTGCGGTGAGCAGTATTCGGGCAGTGGCGAGGGCCTGCTCGGGGGTGCAGTCGTCGGCGGCGGCGAGCAGGATGTCGCGCAGCGTGGCGAGCACCTGGTCGGCCTCGCCGGCGTTGAACGCGAGGGCTTCGCGCACGTCGTCGACGGTGAGCGTGTCGGGCTCCTCGGCGGCCTGGTCCTGGTGCTCGTCGTCGGTGGCGCTTATGGCGGCGGCGACGTGGTCGAGCAGGGCGTCGAGGCCGGCGGGGCGCGGCGCCTTCCTCATGCCGCGGGTAAACGCGGGGCCAGCCTCGGCGGCGGCAGCGAGCAGGGCGGCGGCGGGGCCGTCGTGCACGGGGCACGGGCGGCCGGTGGCGAGGGCGGTCTCGCAACGGCCGGCCGGGCTGTCGAGGTCGGCGGCGATCTGGCGCAGCACGTCGGCGGCGACGGGGCGGGGGAGGTTCGTCGTGATCTTGGCCAGGCCGTCGTTCGGGACGGCGACGATCAGGCGGTGCGTGTCGAGGGAGGCGACGGCGACGGCGTCGGGAATGCGGGTCATGGCGTGGGCCCTCCGGGGTGTCAGTGGTGGGGTGTATTCGCGTGCGGGCGCGCGCATGAGCGGGCCCGCGTCCGGTCGCGGCGAGGGCATCAGAAGGGGGGTTCGTTCACTGCGCTGCCCCATTGGCCTGCGGCGGTCTGGCCGTTGGCCCACGGGTCGCCCTGCGGGGTTCCGTACGGCTGCTGTGCGCCCTGCTGGCCGTATCCCTGGCTCTGTGCCTGGCCGTAGCCCTGCTGGCGGTTCTGGGCGCCGTTCTGCTTGGTGACGGCGGCGGTGGCGCGCAGCAGGGACACGGCGACTTCGTCGGCCTGGATCTCGTACGACGACCGCTTGTTGCCCTCGCGGTCTTCGTACTGGCGCTGCTGGAGTCGGCCGACAACGATTACGCGGTCGCCGCGGCGGATGGATTCGGCGACGTGCTCGGCCTGCTGGCGCCACACGGCCACGCTGAGGAACAGCGGGTCGCCGTCCTTCCATTCGTTGGTCTGGCGGTCGAGGGTGCGGGGGGTGTTGGCCATGCGGAAGTTCGCGACGGCGGCGCCGGACGGGGTGAACTTCAGCTCGGGGTCGGCAACGACGTTGCCGGAAAAGGTGATGACGGTTTCGCCTGCCATTACGCGGCGGTCCTCTCGGTGTGGGTGGTGGTGGTCGGGGTGGTCCGTCGGCCACGGGTGCGGGCGCAGACACGGCACTTGCGCATGCCGTTGGGGTGCGATGCGGGGTAGCTGATGTGGACGACCGCGGGGTCGGTGAGGTCGTGGCCGTTCACGCACGTAGTGCGGCGGGCGTTGACGGCCGACGGGCCGGTCGAGCGCAGGACGTTGGTCCGGTGGTCGACGGGTTCGAGGTGGTCGTCGGCGACGCACCGGCGGACGCTGCACAGGTGGTCGAGTTCAAGGCCGACGTCTATCGGGCCGCGCTTGTGCTCGTAGCCGTAGCGGTGGGCGGAGACGTGGCGGCCGTCAACCCAGAAGCGGCCGTAGCCGTCGCGGTCGAGGCTGGTCTCGGGCCAGAGCAGGCAGGGCGTCGAAAGGCCGGCGGGGATGGGCCCGGTGGTCGTCTTGGCGGCGAAGCGCTCGGCTGGGCTGGGCCGTTCCATCGGGATGTGCCTCCGGGCGGGATGTAGGACGCAGCTTGCGGAAGATTCACGCGCAAGCGGTTGCAATCCACTCGTGCGTGAAACGTAGCACAGGGGGGGCACCCTGGGTTTTTGACGGTGTGCCCCTCCGTGGCGCTACGCGGTGGGGCTGAGGGTCCATCCTTCGGCGAGTAGTTCGGCCTCGATGCGGGCGACGACTTCCTCGGCCTGCTCGACCTGGTCGCGCTGGGCGTCCTCGATGGCGGCCCGTACAACGGCGATGGCGGCCGGGGTCATCGCTGGGCCCCGGTGATGTGCCGGGCGCGCTGCCGGTGTTCGGGCCGGACAATCGTCGGCGGGCTCATCAAGGCGCGGGCGTGCTGGCGGGCTTCTGCGGCGAGGCGGCGTCGGCGGGCGTCGGCCTCGGCCTGCTCGCGGGCGGCCTGCTCCGCGGCGCGGCGCTCGCCCTCGGCGCGGGCGTCCATCCATGCGAGCCACGTCCGGTGACGGTCCTCGGTGTCCGGCCGGTATCCGGCCGGGGTCGGCGGGTGGCCGGCGGCGGCGAGCTGCTGCTCGGCGGCGCGCTCGGCGAGCAGGGCGGCGCCGTCGACCTCGCGCACCGTGCGCCACCGGTCCCAACCTTCGTGCTCCTGGAAGATCACGTATGCGCCCTTGTCGGCAAGCTCGACCACCTTCCGGCGGGCGCGCTTCTTGTCCGACGTCCGGATCACGACCGGGGCGTCGGGCCGGTGGTCCCAACTGGCCTCGACACGCCACGACGTGACGTTCTTCGTCCGATCGGTGGGCACGGCCTTACGGCGGTGGGTGCGGGCCTGCTTCGGGGTCGGGCTCATGCGTGTGCCTCCTGGCGGTTGCGGCGGGCGAGGTACGCCGCGGTGGCGTCCTCGACGCGGCACGGGTGCGGCTTGCTGCTTGCGCGGTAACGGGTTTGCTGGTTGCGGGGGTTGATGGCGCGGCGACGGCACGGCTCGCCCTCCGGGGCGTTGCACCACGTGCAAGCGACGGTGAGCGGGTCGGGGGCGTCCTCGCGGGCCAGGCGCTCCCGCTCGGCGCGCTGCGGCCGGTACCGGGCGAGGGCCTGGGCGACGGTGGGCGGCATGTACTCGCCGAGTGCGGCGAGGCGGCGCTCGACCTCGGCGGCGGCCGGGCCCGCGGTGAGAGCGCGGTGCGTGGTCGGGGCCCGCTGGCCGGACGCGACGGCGAGTCGTTCGCGGCGCAGGGCAGCGACGTAGGCGTTCCCCGTGTCGTCGTCGGGGTCGATTTCCGGGTGTGCGGTCGGCTCGAACGTGCCCACGTGCCGGGACATGGTGTTGGCCTTGTGGGCGTGCCACGGGCGGGACACGTCCGACGGCTGGATGCGGTACGGGCTGCGGGCGATGTGGTCGCGGGCGGTGCGGGCGGCGTCCCACCCGTGGGCGGTCGCCGGTACGTCGCTGAGCAGGTCGCACCACTGGGCGAGGCGGTCGGCGGCGGCGGCCTGGTCGTCGAGGGCGAGCCGGGGGTCGAGCTTGACGACGTAGGCGAGCAGGGCGGCGACTTCGCGGGGGGTCACTGCTGGGCCTCCATGGCGGCGAGGGCCTGGGCGAGGTAGTCGGCGGACTGGGCGACGCGGCCGGATCCGGTGGTGCCGGGGAACGGGACGACGTTCGAGCCGCGGGCGGGAGCGGCCGGGGCGGCGGCCGGGACGGTGCCGGGCGGTGGGGCGGGCGGTAGGGCCTGCCACGCCCGCAGGAAGTACCGGGCGTGGGCGACGCCGTTCCGGGCCCGCTGGGCGGCCTGTACGGCGGCGGTGGCGAGCATGTCGGCGCCGCATTTCTTGATCAGCGCGTCGACGGTGAACCACTCAGCGGGGGTGAGAGTCCACGCGGGGTATATCCGGGCGGCACTGATCTGGTCGACGAGGGGGCGGGCGAAGTCGGGGATCACGGCGACGTCGTCACGGGCGCGCCTACTCTCTCCTTCATTCATTCGTTCAAATGCTTTAAAGGAAGCCCGCGCGCGCGTAACACGCTCTTCGGGGTGCTCGTGCCACAGCGCTAGGGGACCGGATTCCGGCCCGGTAGAGGGGCCGAGATTCGGCCCCTTAGCGGCTAGGGGGCCGAAATCCGGCCCCTGGGTTTCCGGGGCCTGCTCTAGGGGGCCGGATTTCGGCCCGGTAGGGCTTAGGGGGCCGAGATTCGGCCCGGTAGAGGGGCCGGATTCCGGCCCGGTAGCGTCGGCAGTGCGGGCGTACCCGACGGCTCCGGGGATGACGTACTTCGTTGCGCGGCTGCCTTTGGCGGGCTCCTCCTCGACCAGTTCGCCACTGGCGAGGGCAGCGTCGACGGCGGCCCGCGCGGTCGAGCGGCCGACGTTCAGGCGGCGCATGAACTCGGCCGTACCCATGCGCGCGGTGGCGTCCGGGCCGGTCGCTGCATCGGCGACGGCGAGCAGGACCAGGCGGGCGTTCCCGCGCGATTTCGCGCGGGTCCACACCCAATCCATAGCGTCGAGGGTCACGGGGGTCGCTCCTGTCGTGCTGGGGCCCGGGGCGAGAGCGGGGCCTCGCCCCGGGTGGCCGGTTGCTTGTAGTACGTCGTCGGCCGATTTCTGTTACACGTGGCGGCGGTGGGTGCGGGCGGGCTGGTGGTCGTCGCACTTCCAGCCGCACGGGTAGAACCGGGCGGGCCGGGCGTGGCACCGGGGGTTGCCGTGCTCGCAGGACGGCGGCGGCTTGTCGTCGCTCACCAGGGGGCGGCCGTCGCGGCGGTGTGCTCGGCGCGGCCGTGGGCGAGCATGTCGTCGCCGAGCGGCTGCCCGGCCTTGGTGAGCGTGGCGAGCAGGTCGGCCGGGGTCGGGTCGTCTCCGGCGTCGGCGGCGGCAACGTGGCAGGCGACGGCGAGCCGGGTGTCGGTGTGGGCGTCCTCGGCGGCGAGCAGGCGGCGGGAGACGGCGAGCAGGGCGCGGGCCAGGCTCAGCGCAGTAGCGCGCGGCGGGATGTCGTTGCTGCGGAGCGTCTTGCGGGCGAGGGCGGCGGCGTTGGTGACGTCGGCGAACGTCGCCGGGGTGATGCCTCGGGTGTAGTCGTCGAGGTCGTACCGGTCGCGCGGGTGGATCTGGTCCATGGGGATGTCTCCGGTGTGCGGGCCCGCCCCGTGGGAGGGGCGGGCCGTAGAACGGGGGTCAGGCGGCGGGGGCGTCCGCGGCCGGGGCCTCAATCGCGAGGGGCGTGTCGAGGTCGAGGCGCTGCTCGGCGAGGGCTTCGGCGACCAGCTCGCGGCCGTTGAGCGGCTGCCGTTTGCTGGCGCGGCTGAAGGTCCACCGGTAGTAGCGGGACCTGACGGGCTGGATCCGCACGCCGGGTACGTCGTGGATCACTCCGGACATGGGGTCGGCGTACTGCGGAGCGCCGGCCGCGTCGACGGCGGCGAGCACCAGGTCGCGGAACACCGAGTCGATGACGACTTCGGTCCGGGCCGGAATGATCCGGAAGTCGAAGTGCTCGGCGAAGTTGTCACGCACCCACGCCTCGAACGCCTCACGGTCGGTCACCTTGGCTTCGGCCGTGCCGCCGACGCGGGTCACGGTGGCGAACTGGGTGTCGTCGTCGAGGGCGACGTCGGACTTCGTGGACTTCACGGCCTTGTACTGCTGGTCAAGCAGGCGAGCGGCCTCGCGATTGACGTCCTCGAACAGCTCGTTGGCGGCGTCGAGGCGGGCCTGCATCGCCTGTCGGCGGCGCAGGACGGCGGCGAGGTACCCGGGGTCGACGGGCTCGGGCTTCTTCTCGACGTCGCTCACCGGGCACCCCCGGCGTTTTCGATCTTCGAACGGAACTGGTCGAGCTGCTGCGCGGTGGCCTGCTCGATGGGCAGGCCGTAGACGCGCTCGAAATCGGCGTCGAGAGTGGCGAGGTTCGCGCGGGACGCGGCGAGGCGGAGGGCGTTTTCGGCGTCGGCAGCCTCCTGGCTCTTGACTTGCTGGACCTGCTGCGACTGCCTGGGCGCCTGCTCGGCGGCGGCGCGCTTCTGCGCGGCGACCTGGTCGAGGCGGGCGAGGTAGTCGGCGGGGGCGCCGGCCTGCTCGGCGGCGGCGCGCACCTTGGCGAACTCCTCGGGACCGCGGGCACGGTGCGCCTCGGTGAGGTAGTCGCGCTGCTGGCCGGCCTGCTGCTGCCCCTGCTGCGGCGGCTGCTCCCACGGTCCGGGCTCGGCCCGGTTGCTGCGGCGCGGCTGCTGCTGGCGGCGCTGCCGGTTACGCCGGTACTCGGCGCGGTGCTCGGCCGGCGGCTCCGGGGCGTCGCGGTCGCTGTCGTCAATCGACCGGGCGTCCACCGGAATCATGAACACCTGAAACAACATGTACTTGAGGGCGGCGCTCATGGCCTTGTTGGTGCTCTTGTCGGCGGTGTCCATGGCCTCACCCGGCACGGTCACGAGCAGGCAGTCACCGGCGGGCCCGTAGATGCGGTACAGCATCTTGAGCACGGTGTGCGTGCCCTTGTCGCCGCGGGGGCGCTGCTTGTGCTCGACCAGCTCGGGCGCGATGAAACAGCCGTGGTTGCGCATGGGGCCCGCCATGGCGGACATAGCGTCGTCGACTCCGCGGAACTGGTAGTTCTGCTGAGTGTTGCGCTGCCCCTTCGCGACGGGCATCACGTCGCGCATGACGCCGTGAATCACCTGGAAGACGCGCGGGAGGTCGGTCGGTGCGCCCGCGGGCGCGGGCTCGTATGCCGTCTTGATGAGCGGGGCGTCATCGATGACGGGCGCGACGGGTGCCGGGGCGGGGGCCGGGTGCAGGGAGGTGACGGTCACGGGTGGTGCGTTCCTTCCGGGCTGGTGCGGTGGCGTACATGGGAGGCGGCGCGGGTGATGCGGCCGGCAAGGGTGATCGCGTCGTCAGGGCTGTACTGCGGATCGGGCTGCTCGGGCAGTTCTTCGAGCAGGGCCTCGCGGGAGCCGTCGGCCTCGGCGGCCCGCATGGCGCGGTCAAGGTCGCTGGCGTCCTCGCTGCACACGGCGTGGTCGTGAGCGAGGACCGAGGCGGCATGCCGGGCGAGCAGACGGCCGACGGTGTCGGGGTCCTCGGCATAGGCGACGGCGAGGTCGTCGAGCAGGGGGTCGGTGTGGAACGCGAGGGGGATGCGGACGGCGCGGCCGTCGACGGTGACCTGAGGGCGGATCACCGGTCGGCCCCCTCGGCGGCCAGGCCCAGCTCGGCGGGCATGGTCGGCTCGTCGACGGTGAGGCGGCCGGTGCGGGCGTCGTACAGACGCGGCCTGCTCCAGTCGGCCTGGGGGAACGCGCGCTGCAACAGGCCGTAGGCCGCGGCGTGCTGTTCGCGGTCGGCACCGATGGGGCCGGTCGCCGAGTCGAGGACGACCCACGTACGGGGGCGGCCGTCGCGGGTGACAGGGACGGTGCGCACGCGGACGGTGCCGGGAGCGATCTGGTCGAGCTGGGCGGCGACGACCCGCACGAACTCGGTCCGGGCGTTGACGGCCTGCTCGGCGGCGCGACGGCCCTTGATGGCCTGGGCCGTGCGGGGGATCCGGGTAGGCTGATAGCTGTTCATGGCTGGTGCCTTTCGGTACTGGTCGACAGGGGCCGTCCGGGGTGCATCCGGGCGGCCCTTTCGTGTGTTCAGGCGGCGGCGCGGTGGCCTCGGGCGCGGGTGGCGCGGTCGGCGCGGATGCGCCGCTCCAACTCGGCGAGCGACGGGCCGCCGGGCTGGTAGCAGGCGCGGGCAGCGTCTGCGGAGGTGAGCTGGTCCATGGCGTCAAGGCCGTGGCGCCACGTGCGGGCGGCGGCCGTGATGGCGGCGGCGCGGTCGCGGGCGGCGGCGAGGGACCTGGCGGTCATGCGTCAGCCGGGAAGAGGGCCGCCGGGGTGACTCCGTAGGCGCGCTCGATGGCGGCGAGGGCGGGGCCGGCGGGGATGCTGCGACCGCTCGTCCAGCGGATGACCGTCGCGTAGGGGGTGTGGAGGCGGCGGGAGATGGCCGCGACGCTGTTGTCGCCCTTGGCTGCGGCGGCCGTCCGCAAGGGCACGGGGGTGAAGGACACGGAAAATACACCTCGTTCAGTCACTCGTGAGTGAGTATCGCTCACGAGTGAAACTTAGCATGTTTCACTCGTGCATGAAACGTATGAACGAATGCAGTGTTCGAATCCCTTGGCCGAAACAGTGAGGTGAGAGCTACCGCTTGTGATTGAGTAGTAGAGAATCGCTCAGACGTTCGATAGTCTGCGGCGTAGATGCCCCAAGCGACGAACGGGGAGTGACGTATGAACGCGCTTAAAAGTTGTGCGCACTACACCAAGAATCTCGCACGCGCGATACATTGCGCGTATGACCAACGGCTCGCAACCGGAACCACCACTCGACGCACCCTTCGCCGACTGGCTCAGATGGGCTCTCATCCGGCACGGATACGACCCCGAAGAACGAGGCGTGCAACGACGCTTCGCTGACGCGTCCGGCCTCCCTGTCGCAACCGTCTCGCGACTCCTACGCAACGCCAGCCAGCCAGACGTCAGTACGTGTTACGCCCTCGGCGTGACGTTCGGCGTCCCCGTGCTACCGCTACTCGTCCGGGCAGGCCACCTCCCGGCCCAAGTGCTCGACAAAGAGCCCTCACCGACCGAGCGGCCCGCTCCCGCAACCCAACAGCAAGCCCTTGCGGCTCTCGGCATCACCGACCCTGCCGACCAAGCCGCAGTGCTGTCCATGATCAACGCCCTCAAGGCCAAAGACCGTCGGGAGGGCGCCAACTAGGAAAGGCCGCACCAGTGACCCCCAGGACCGACGTCTACCTCACCGCCGCTTTCGCCGTGCTCATCCTCGTTATCGGCCTGACCACGCTGATAACTGGAGTGCTCACGACAAGCGAGGTAGGCCCCGTCATCGCCACCGGCACTACCCTCACCACCGCCGGAGCCCTGGCAACCCTGGTCACCGGATACCGCGCCGCACGGCACTACATCACCTACAAAACCGACCGAGCCGCCGTTGCCGCCCTGGCCAACGCGATCGTCACCCATGATGCCGCCGTGACCAAGCAAGAACCGCCGGACGCCAAAGTCCTACACCTCGGCGGATCCCACACCCGGCGCCTGACCTAGGAGTCCGCCACGTGACAACAGCGCTACACCAGCCGAAGGGCTCACGCAGCATGACCAAGCGTGAGCCCTTCGTGGCGTACATCCGAGTCTCCACCTACTACGAAGAGAAGATCAGCCCCGAAATCCAGCGAAGCGCGATCAAGGCATGGGCCGACCGCAATAACGCCAACATCGTTGAGTGGATCAACGACCTCGACGTGTCCGGACGCAAGACGCGCCGCAAGATCTCTAACGCGCTCAAGATGATCGAGGGACGCACCGCGCGCGGCATCGCCGTATGGCGGTACAGCCGCTTCGGCCGCTCCCGCCACGGCAACGCCATCAACCTCGCCCGGCTCGAAGCGCTCGGCGGCCGACTTGCCTCCGCCACCGAGGCCGCCGACACGAGAACAGCGTTCGGCCGCCTACAGATGGGCATGGCGTTCAAGTTCGCCGAGTACGAGAGCGACCGTATCGGCGAGCAATGGGGCGAAACGCGTGAGCACCGCCGAACCGCCGGCCTGCCCGCCACGGGCGGAAAGCGCTGGGGCTACATCTGGCACCAACGCCACCTCGACGACGCCGAGAGCGTCATTCACCGTGAGTGGTACGAGCCCAACGACACCGGTCTGATCGTCACCAACCTGTACGAGCGCATCGCCGAAGGCGAATCCATGGGATCCGTCACCCAGTGGCTCGGCAAGAACGGTCACATCGGCACCCGCGGCAAACCATGGTTGCAATCCGGCCTCAGCCGCTACATGGACAGCGGATTCGCCGCCGGATGGATCCGCTACCACCCGGACGACTGTGACTGCCCGCCCAAGGACCCAGACTCAACCGCCAGCCGCGGCGCGCTGTGCCCCAACCGCATCTGGATTCCCGGCGCCCACGAACCGATCGTGCCCGAGGACGTATGGGAGGCGTACAAGGAGAAGCGCGCGAAAGCACGCAACACCCCGAGCGGCAACAGGAAACCCGCCTACGCCCTTTCCGGCCTCATGCGCTGCGCACGCTGCGGCGGCACTGCATCCGCGGCCGGCGGCGCCACCTACGGTGCCGGAAAGGTACTCATCCCCAAACCGGGCTACATGTTCCGGTGCAGCAAGATGAAAGACAACCGGACATGCGACGGGGTGTACATCCTCCGCAGCATCGCCGAGGACGCCGTGTTGCAGCGACTCGTCGACTGGTCAGAAGCGATCGAGGCCGAGGCCGCCTCCATCCCCCAGCAATCCAACCCGGACAGCTCCACACCGCGCCAGCGCATCAACGCTGCCCGCGAGCGACTGCGCGCCCGACTCGCAGAGATACAGCAGCAGCTCGACCGCCAGACCGATCTACTCACCCGCGGTGTAATCCCCGAAGACTCCTACACGCGCGAGCGCGACCGGCTGACGCAGGAGCAGACGGGGACCACAGCCGAACTCGCCGAGCTGGACAAGCGCACCGAGGAGCAAGAGGCCAAGCCAGCCGACTACCAGCCGATCATCCGCGGCCTTATCGACCGGTGGGAGATCACGCCGGTGGAGACGCGCCGGGAACTACTCAGGTCGGTTCTGCGTGGGGTGTGGGCGTACCCGAAGTCGACCGCGCCGGACGGCACCGAGGTGCCGGCGTACGCCGTTCCGGTGGCCATCTGGGAGGACGAGCCACGGCCGATCGGGCCCCGCGCCAACGCATAACGGCAGGTCAGTGAACGAGCGTCCTTCCCTCTCCTAGTTGAAGAGGTTGGCCAGGCTTTCGTTGCTCACGACATCTCCCTTTCGAAGGGTGTCCGTTGTGTCCCAGGCCACAGCTCATCAGACCCAGGGGGCCGATGACAAGGGGCGACCTGAAATTGGTTTAGACCTCTGTGCAGGGCGCGGCTACTTCTACCCACGGACGCCGACCGCCCCGAGTTCACCCCCAAGGCACCGAGTGCCAGGGCACCGAGGGATGCGGACGATTCGGCCACGACGGCACGGGGCCCCGCGGCGAAGGGCCCCGCGGACACCACGCGAACCCGGCACTGCCCCCCTCCCCGGCCCGTCGCGTCGCCGCACCAGAGGCCCTGGGCCCCTCGAAGCCCTGATCTCCGTGGCGCGGGCCCTTTAACCTTGGACGCTGGCTCCGTGATGCCAGGCTTCGACGCCCTGATGCCAGGCTTCAAAGCCCGAGTCGTTGAGCTTCGGGACCCCGAAGCCGCGGTCCCGAAGGAGCGTCCCCGGAGCGGCGGTCCCGGGCCGCGCGGCTCCGAGCCCCACAGGCCCAGGCTTCATAAGCCCTGCGTGCCTGAGCTTCGTGGCGCGCCGGGCTCCGAGGCCCCTGGGCCCTGAAGTTCTGAGCCTCTGAGCTCCACGGTCCAGGCGCCCGTGAGCCCCGAGTCTCGAAAGCCTCCGGGCCCGGGGACACCTGGGCCCCGAAGCCCTGAGCCCCATGGCCC
The DNA here is from genome assembly GCF_003688995.1 of Streptomyces shenzhenensis. Classification (GTDB taxonomy): domain Bacteria; phylum Actinomycetota; class Actinomycetes; order Streptomycetales; family Streptomycetaceae; genus Streptomyces; species Streptomyces shenzhenensis_A. The sequence continues at coordinate 170,694 of NZ_PENI01000015.1, forward strand.
TCGGGCCCCGGTGTGCGGCCGCCGCCCGCGGTCGCACACCGGGGTCTCCCCGCCGCGCTTCGGTCCGCCCCGCTCACGCGAGGCTCGGCAGCTCCTCCGTCCCCGGCACGTGCTGGAACACGTCGTTCCCGCCCGCTCCGCCGAGCAGATACGCCTGTGCCTCGCCCACGTGGAAGTACATCCCGTGCAGCTCCAGCGAACCGTTCGCCCGTGCCCGCGCCACCGAGTCATGGGCGTGCAGGTGCTCCAACTGCTGGACCACATTGGTCAGGCAGAGCTGCTCCGCCGCGTCCGCGGCCGGCCGCCCGGCCAGCCGTGCCCAGGGGCGGCTGTCGTCGGCCATCCGCTCCAGACTCGGCTGCCCGTGCCGCAGCCAGCGGCCGAGCGGCGTCTGCCCGTCCCCGGGGGCGGAGTTGAGGAGGGCTTGCATGGCCCCGCACCCGGAGTGCCCGCACACCGTGATGGACCGCACCTTCAGCACGTCCACCGCGTACTCGATCGCGGCCGCCACCGAGTCGTCGCCCTTCTCCTCGCCCGGAAGCGGCACCAGGTTGCCGACATTACGGACGACGAAGAGGTCACCGGGACCACTGGAAGTGATCATCGACGTGACGAGTCGGGAGTCGGCGCAGGTGAGGAAGAGCTGGGACGGCCGCTGCCCCTCCCGCGCCAGCCGCGCCAGCTCATCCCGCACCAGGGGCGCGGTGTTGCGCTGGAACGCGCTGATCCCTCGGGCCAGTTCATGCCCACCCAAGCTGTCGGTAGCGTTCGTGCCGGTGCTGGAGCGAGCGTCGGGGTTGGCCCCGGCCCCGGCCCCAGCCCCGGTCCTGGTGCCGGGGCCGGAGTGGGTGCCTTGGTCCGAGCCCGACGCCGAGCCCGTGCCGGGGCCGAGGGCTGGGCTCGTGCCGGGGCCGGAGGCGGCGTGGACCGGGCCGGTGCTGGGACCGGAGTCCGAGCCGGTGTCGACGCCGGCGCCGCCTCCGCCACCGACGCCGCCTTGTGCGCCGGTCTCGCCGTTCGGCAGCCCGGTCCCGTCAGGCGTCCGGTGTCCGGATGCACCGTCGCCCGACGCGCCGCCCCGAAGGCCCTGGCCGCCGGACGGCATGACGCACTGGTGGTTGCGCCACGGTGTCCAGGGCCGGCAGTGGCATTCGGCGGAGGCCGTCCGCTCGCTGGTCCGGAGCCCGGTACGGCAGCCGGTCAGCTCGGTGGTGCCGCCCTGCGCGGTGTGCGAGGTCCGCCAGTCCTGCAGTGACTCGTACGCCGCGTGGTCCATGAACGAACCGTCCAACTCCACGACGGCGTGGGCGCCTTGGGGTGCGAGATGCAGGGCCCGGCTGAGCCGGGGGACCGCCAGGAACGTCAACTGTCCGCGTACATGTACGTAATGGACTCCCCCTTTCTCTTCGTGCGTGATACGGGTGCGGGTGAGGCGGTGCATGGCGACGGCGACGGCCACGGCGACCCCGAGCGCCACTCCCTCCAGGACACCCAGGAACACCACGCCGAGTGTGGTGACGGCGTACACCAGCACTTCTCTGTGGCGGGTCACCGTGCGGATGTGGTGCAGCGACACCATCTGGATGCCGACGGCCATCACCAGGGCGGCGAGCGAGGCGAGCGGGATGAGGTCCAGGACCGGAACCATCAGCAGCGCGGCGACTACTACGAAAACGCCGTGCAGCATCGTGGAGTTCCGGCTCACGGCACCGGATTGCACATTCGCCGAACTCCGCACCGCCACGCCCGCGACCGGCAGCCCGCCGAGGGCCCCGGAGGCGATGTTGGCCGCACCCTGTCCGAGCAGCTCCCGGTCCAGGTCGGAGCGGCCGACGCGGGGCTCGGGCGCGGGCCGGGCGGCGACCATCTTGTCCACGGCGACCGCGCCCAGCAATGACTGCACGCTGCACACCAGCGTGGTGGTGAAGACGGCGGCGGCCAGGCCGAGCACCGGTCCGTCGGGCAGCCCGGCGAGGGCATGGCTGCCCCAGGACGGCAGGTCGACCTTGGGCAGGATGAGCCCGGCGAGCGATGCGGTGACGGTGGCCCCGGTGACGGCCACGAGGGCGGCCGGGATCCTGCGCAGCAGCCGGCCGGGCCGGCCGGGCAGCCGCGGCCAGGCCAGGAGCACGATCAGGGTCAGCGCGCTCATCGACACCGCGGCGGGGTGCAGGCCGATCAACTGGGCGGGCAGCGCGAGGATGTTGTCGATGACCTCGCTCTGCGGGGTGCCGCCCAGCACGACGTGCAGCTGGGAGATGGCGATGGTGACGCCGATGCCGGCGAGCATGCCGTGCACCACGGCAGGGCTGACGGCGAGGGCGGTGCGGGCCACCCGCAGGCAGCCCAGGCCCAGTTGGGCGAGGCCGGCGAGGACGGTGATGGCGCAGGTGGTACGCCATCCGTAGCGGTGGATCAGATCGGCGGTGACGACCGTGAGCCCGGCGGCGGGGCCGCTGACCTGGAGCGGGCTGCCGCCCAGCCGTCCGGCCACGAGTCCGCCGACAGCGGCGGCGACCAGGCCGGCCTGGAGCGGCGCACCGGTGGCGAGGGCGATGCCGAGAGAGAGGGGGAGGGCGATCAGGAAGACCGCGATCGACGCGGACAGATCGGCGCCCGCGATGCGGAACCGGCGGTGCGGGGCGGGAGGCGGGCTGTGTGGCTGGGGCAGGTGATGGGGTCGGGTGTGGACGCAGGCTGACATGCTTCCCGTCTCCTCCGGGGCAGCGCGGTCGCGGAATGGGGGTTCCCGTAGACGAACGGGGCGGGCGCGGCCGTGGGTCACGGCGTGCAGTGGCGGGATGAATCAACACTCAGTAAATGAATCGTAATTCCAAGTAAAGGTCATGCATACATTTTCTACGCAAATGGTGCATGAATTCACCTATTAAGGTGAATTCAATGATTTATCAGCTTGTCTTATTAATTCCTTCTCGGTCCCATGCGACCTTGACGTCGCTGTCGGCACACCCCGGCACGTCGCCGCAAAACGCCTGATCAGCGTTTGCCTGAGAGAAGGAAGAAGGTGGGCGGAACATGGCCGCCAACCAGAGGATCGCCGTGGGCGCCATGGTCGCCGCGGCGTGTGCCGCGTCGCTCGCCGGTTGCGCGACCGGCTCCAGTGGTTCCAAGGAGGGGGCGCCCGGCCCGGTGAAGGGAGCGCCGGCGCCGAACAGTGTGCTCCGTCTGATCGGCGACGGATCCACCGCTTATACCGGGGCGCAGCCCCACCTGCCCAAGCCCGAGCGGCTCAAGTCCGGCGAGAAGCCACCGCAGTTCGTGGTGTTCTCCTGGGACGGCGCGGGCGAGGACAGCCAGAAGCTGTTCTCCCACTTCCGCAAGGTCGCCAAGGCCAACAACGCCACCATGACCTACTTCCTCAGCGGCGTGTACATGCTGCCGGAGGGCAAGCGTGACCTCTACCATCCCCCGCAGCACTCGCCGGGCCGTTCCGACATCGGCTTCAACGACGAGAAGGGGATCGCCGACACCGTCCAGCAACTGCGTCTGGCCTGGCTGGAGGGCAACGAGATCGGCACTCACTTCAACGGGCACTTCTGCGGCCCCGACGGCGGGGCCGGCGAGTGGTCGGTGGGGGACTGGAAGAACGAGATCGCCCAGGCCAAGAAGTTCGTGAAGAACTGGAAGACGAACAGCGGCCTGACGAACTCCCCGCCGCTGCCCTTCGACTACGACAAGGAGCTGATCGGCGCCCGCACTCCCTGCCTGGAGGGTCAGAAGAACTTCATGAAGGCGGCCCGCGAAATGGGCTTCCGTTATGACACCAGCGGCGTCAACAACCAGGTCTGGCCCAAGAAGAAGGAAGGGCTGTGGGACCTGTCGATGCAGCTCGTGCCGTTCCCCGGACACACCAACGAGCAACTGACCATGGACTACAACTTCATGGTCAGCCAGTCAGGCACCTCGACCCAGGGTGACCCCGACAAGCACGGCTACTGGGGCGACCAGATGCGGGACGGGCTGCTGAAGGGCTTCTCCCGGGCCTACGACGGCAACCGTGCCCCCCTGGTCATCGGCAACCACTTCGAGTCCTGGAACGGCGGTACCTATATGCGGGCCGTCGACGAGGTCGTCGAGCGGGTGTGCAACAAGCCCGACGTGCGCTGTGTGTCCTTCCGGCAGCTCGCCGACTGGCTGGACGCCCAGGACCCGCAGACTCTGGCGAAGCTGCGCACCCTGGAGGTGGGCGAGGCGCCCAAGCAGGGCTGGGCCTCCTTCCTCTCGGCCCGCCCGGCCCCGGCCCCGAAGGGGGTGCCCGGGGGGCCGGCGGTCAAGCAGTAGCCGTCAGGCGGGAGCGGCGACACTCTCGCCCAGCACGTACCCGGGGTCGACCTGCGCCGCCAGGTCGGCCCCGGTGCGCTCGTTGCCCCATGCCTCGGCGTTCTTCAGATGGAAGTGCACCATCTGTCGTGTGTAGCGCTCCCAGTCCCGCATCTCGTACGTCGCGTCGGCGGCGACCCGGAGCTTGCGCAGGGCCCGGCGGTTGACGTCCTCCAGGAGTTCGAACCGCGGCGGCCTGCCCTTCTCCATCGCGCGCACCCAGTCCGAGTGCCCGACGGTCACGAGCAGGTCGTCCCCGACCTCCGCGCGCAGGAAGTCGAGGTCCTCCTGGCCCTGCACCTTGTTGCCCACGACCTGCAGGACGATGCCGAAGTCCCGGGCGTACTCCTTGTACTGGCGGTAGACGGAGACCCCCTTCCGGGTCGGCTCGGCGACGAGGAACGTGATGTCGAAGCGGGTGAACATGCCGGAGGCGAAGGAGTCCGAGCCCGCCGTCATGTCGACCACGACGTACTCGTCGCGGCCGTCGACGAGGTGGTTGAGGAGCAGCTCCACCGCTCCGGTCTTGGAGTGGTAGCAGGCGACCCCCAGGTCGGCGTCCGTGAAGGGCCCGGTGACCATCAAACGGACGGCGCCGCCGTCGAGTTCCACCGGTCGAGCGCAGGCGTCGTACACCGGATTCGGCTCCCGCACCCGGACCAGCCGCGAGCCCTCGCCGGGCGGGGTCGTCTTGATCATCGTCTCGGCGGAGGCGATGCGCGGGTTCGCGCCGCGCAGGTGGTTCTTGATCAGTGGCAGCTGCTCGCCCATCGCGGGCAGCGCGGCCGCTTCCGCCTCGCCGAGGCCGAGGGCCGCGCCGAGGTGCTGGTTGATGTCGGCGTCGATGGCGAGGACCGGCGCGCCCGTGGCCACGAGATGGCGGACGAAGAGGGAGGAGAGCGTGGTCTTGCCGCTGCCGCCCTTCCCGACGAAAGCAATTTTCATGTTCACGAAGCGTAGTCGGGCGATAGCTGTCCGTGGCGATCTGTGAGAAGAAGACCACTCCTTCGTGGGGCGGGCGCGCGGGGTGCGTAGTGTCGTACTCATGAGTACGACAGGCGCGACCACCGATCCGCTCGCGGCCCTGGGTTCGCTGCCCGGTGTGGCCGAGTCCGTGGAGTCCGTGCGCAAGGCCGTGGACCGGGTCTACGGGCACCGGATCATGCGGCGCCGCAGCAACGAGATCACCTCGGAGGCGGCACTGCGCGGCGCGCGGGGCTCCGCGGCGCTGTCCGGTGCGGACTGGGCCCTGGAGGAGGTGCGGCGGCGCACCGACTTCGGTGCCGATGACGACGCGCGCGTGCTCGGCGCCGCCCTCAGGCTGACCGCGGAGGCAGGCCAACTGCTGTCCGTCTGGCGGCAGTCGCCCCTGCGGGTGCTGGCCCGGCTGCACCTGGTGGCCGCCGCGAGCGGCACGGACGCGGTGGGCCGGCCGCGCCAGAGCGGCGAGCCGGTCGAGGAGCCGCTGATCGAGCTGCCGCTGCCCGGCGCGGACGAGGTGTCCGGCCGGCTGGAAGGGCTCGCGGAGCTGATCCTCGCGGGGAGCGCCGCGCCCGCCCTGGTGACGGCGGCCGTCGTGCACGGCGAGCTGCTCGCGCTGCGCCCCTTCGCCTCCCACAACGGCCTCGTCGCGCGCGCGGCCGGGCGGATCGTCCTGGTCGGCAGCGGCCTGGACCCCAAGTCGGTCTGCCCCGCCGAGGTGGGGCATGCGGAATTGGGACGCGCGGCCTATCTGGCGGCCCTCGGCGGCTATGTCTCGGGCACCCCGGAGGGCATGGCCGCCTGGATCGCCCACTGCGGCAGGGCGATCGAGCTGGGGGTGCGCGAGTCGACGGCGGTGTGTGAGGCGCTGCAGCGTGGCGCGGCCTGAGAGCAGGGCTGCGGCGGTACGAGGGCTCGTACCGCCGCTGGCATGCTCACCGGGTTACCAGGCGTCCTCGATGTATTGCCCATCAGGCCGGGAACTTCGCCCGTCACCTGGTGTGGCTGGCCCGTATTCGACGGGTCGACGTCGCGTGGGTGCTCGGTGTCCATGCTCGGTCCGTGGGGCCGAATGCGTCTGAAAAGGTGATCCTCTCGGATGTCCTTTGGTCTCGCGGGCCTTGAATCCTTTGTACTGCAAGCCCGGAGCAAGCGGAACCCTCGGGTAAAGTTCTTTACTTTTAGGTTCAAATGCCTATCAACCGGGCGGTGGTGCGCGGATCAGGCGACGGAGCTGCGCCGCCGGGACGCGTACCAGACCAGGCCTGCGGTGGCGGCCGCCGCGCCTATCGCGGCGGCCGCCACCAGGACCGGACGCGGCGGTGCCGACAGCGAGGGCAGCCGCTGCTTGAGCCGGACCGGTCGGTGGAAGTCCAGAATCGGCCACCCGCGCGCGAGTGCCTCGCGGCGCAGCGCCCGGTCCGGGTTCACGGCGTGCGGATGCCCGACGGCCCGGAGCATCGGCAGGTCGGTCGCCGAGTCGCTGTAGGCGTAGCAGCGGTCGAGGTCGTACCCCTCGGACTCGGCCAGTTCCTTGACCGCTTCGGCCTTGGTGGGGCCGTACGCGTAGTACTCCACCTCACCGGTGAAGCAGCCGTCGTCGCCCACGACCATGCGGGTGGCCACCACCCGGTCGGCGCCGAGCAGTTCGCCGATCGGCTCGACCACCTCAGCGCCCGACGTGGACACGATCACGACGTCACGCCCGGCCGTGTGATGCTCCTCGATGAGGGAGGCGGCTTCGTCGTAGATGATCGGGTCGATCAGGTCGTGCAGGGTCTCGGCGACGATCTCTTTGACCTGCTGGACGTTCCAGCCGCGGCACAGGGTGGACAGGTACTCGCGCATGCGCTCCATCTGGTCGTGGTCCATGCCACCGACCAGGAAGACGAACTGCGCGTACGCGGTACGCAGCGCGGCCCTGCGGTTGATCAGTCCGCCTTGGTAGAACGACTTGCTGAAGGTGAGCGTGCTCGACTTCGCAATGACCGTCTTGTCCAGGTCAAAGAAGGCCGCTGTGCGGGGCAAGGAGTGGTTTTCCACGCCCCTGAGCATAGGCGCCCACCATTCGGCGTAAGGTGGGGCGTGTGGGTTTGCCTGAGAGGGCTCTCGGGTACACCATGGAAGTCACGGATCGTTCGCGACCGTGCTAACCCGGTCCGGCTCCTCCCCCCCCGAGTCGGCCGTGGGGACGACCCCCGCTCTCCCCCCCGGCGGGGGTCGTCGCATGTCCGGATGGGTTTTCCGCTTCTCCGGGCGGTCTCGGGGCCATGGCGGGGCGGCGTGAGCCGCCCTTTTTGTATGCCTGCGATCTGTTACTGAGGGTAGTCGCGAGAGTGCGCTGCGGCAGTCGTACGGCCACTCGTACGCGGCTCACCGGTATGGGTGACGGCGATATTCACAACTGCCGAGTTGTCCACAGTTTTCGACCAAGATCCACATGATTTCCGGGATCGCTGCACCGTGATTCCCACGCGCTCCGCTCGCCGCGAGTTCACGGCCGGTTCCGTTTGTCGGCGCGCGTTTGGCCGGTTCGTATCGGCCGTTCATATGAAGGCCGGACGCCGGTTCTTCACACGTTCGGGAATCGCATGGCCGCGTCATGCCGCGCGGAGATGCAGCGAAGGGGGAGCACACATGGCCGGAACCGTCACCCAAGACCCACCGCCCGCCGTCGGAGGCAGCCCGGGGCGGCCGCTGATCGTCACCGAGGACGCCGAACTCCTCGACGACCTGCTGCGCCTGTGCGCGGCGGCTGGCGCGACACCCGAGGTCCACCACGGGGTGCCCGAGCGCAGAGGGAGCTGGGAGGCCGCGCCGCTGGTCCTCGTCGGTGATGACGCCGCGCGGCGCGTGCGCGGGGCCGCGCGCCGGCGCGGAGTGGTACTGGTCGGCCGGGACCAGGACGACTCGGGGGTCTGGAAGCGGGCCGTCCAGATCGGCGCCGACCACGTCCTGATGCTCCCCGACGGCGAGCAGTGGCTGGTCGACCGCATCGCCGACGTCGCCGAGGGCGTCGGACGGCCCGCGGTCACCGTCGGCGTCATCGGAGGCCGCGGAGGTGCCGGAGCCTCCACGCTCGCGTGCGCACTCGCCGTCACCTCCGCGCGTGAGGGACTGCGCACCCTGCTCGTGGACGCGGATCCGCTGGGCGGCGGACTCGACGTACTCCTCGGTGGTGAGACGGCCGAAGGGCTGCGCTGGCCGGCCTTCGCCGCCTCGCGCGGCCGGGTCGGCGGCGGCGCCCTGGAGGAGTCCCTGCCACGGCTGCACTCCCTGCGGGTGCTCAGCTGGGACCGCGGCGACTGCGTCGCCGTGCCGCCGCAGGCCGTGCGGGCGGTGCTCGCCGCCGCCCGGCGGCGCGGCGGCACGGTCGTCGTCGATCTGCCCAGGCGGCTGGACGACGGGGTCGCCGAGGTCCTCGCCCAGCTCGACCTCGCGCTCCTCGTCGTCCCCGCCGAACTGCGCGCCGTCGCGGCGGCCGGACGGGTGGCCTCCGCCGTCGGCATGGTCCTGCGCGACCTGAGGGTCGCGGTGCGCGGGCCGTACTCGCCCGGATTGGACGACCGCGAGGTGGCCCGCCTGCTCGGCCTTCCCCTGGCCGGCGAAGTGCCCGTCGAGTCGGGTCTGCTGCGCCCGCACCACAGCGGGAAACCGCCCGGTGCGGCCGGCCGGGGACCGCTGGCCCGGTTCTGCAAGGACTTCTGGGAGCGCACGCTGGTCGAGGCGGGTGGCACATGAGGACGATCCCCGGCCTCGAACCGGCGGACGGCGCGCGGCTGCTCGACGGCGTGCGGCGCCGACTGGCCGAGAGCGGCGCCGAGCCGACACCCGCGCGCGTGGCGCAGGCGCTGCGCGAACAGGGACGCGTGCTCGGTGACGCCGAAGTCCTCGGCGCGGCCGCCCTGTTGCGCTCCGAGCTGGTCGGCAGCGGCCCCCTGGAACCGTTGCTGGCCGACCCTTCGGTCACCGACGTCCTGGTGTCGGCCCCGGACCGGGTGTGGGTGGACCGGGGCGGCGGCCTGGAGCTGACCCCGGTGACCTTTCCGGACGCGGCAGCGGTGCGACGCCTCGCGCAGCGGCTGGCCGCCGTGGCCGGACGACGGCTCGACGACGCGCGGCCCTGGGCCGACGCCCGGCTGCCCGACGGAACCCGGCTGCACGCGGTGCTGCCCCCGGTCGCCGTCGGCTGCACCTGCCTGTCGCTGCGGGTCGTACGGCCCCGGGCGTTCACCCTCGACGAACTGGTGGCGGCGGGCACGGTGCCGCCCGGCGGGGACCGGATCCTGCGGGCGCTGCTCCGGGCGCGGCTGTCCTTCCTGATCAGCGGCGGGACGGGAAGCGGGAAAACAACCCTGCTCAGTGCCCTGCTCGGGCTGGTCGGGCCCGGCGAGCGGATCGTGCTCGCCGAGGACTCGGCGGAGCTGCGGCCGAACCACCCGCACGTCGTACGGCTGGAGACCAGACCCGCCAACCAGGAGGGCGCGGGCCTGGTCACCCTCGAGGACCTGGTGCGCCAGGCGCTGCGGATGCGCCCGGACCGGCTGGTCGTGGGCGAGGTGCGCGGCCCCGAGGTCGTGCATCTGCTGGCCGCCCTCAACACCGGGCACGAAGGCGGCTGCGGGACTGTTCACGCCAACGCCGCCGCGGACGTCCCGGCCCGCCTGGAGGCCCTGGGCACCGCCGCCGGGCTCGACCGGGCCGCCCTGCACAGCCAGTTGGCGGCCGCGCTGTCGGTGGTGCTGCACCTGGTCCGGGACCGGACCGGGCGCCGGCGGATCGCCGAGGTGCACGTCCTGGAGCGGGATCCCGCGGGGTTGGTGCGGACGGTTCCGGCGCTGCGCTGGAACCCACGGGCCTTCGCGCGGGAGCGCGGATGGGAGCGGCTGCGCGGGCTGCTCCGCGGTGACGGAAGTGAAGCGAGCCATGGGGGTGATGAGGGTGATGGGTGAGTTGTCGACCGGGGCTGCGGGGGTGTGCGTCGCGGCGGCCGTATGGCTGCTCGGCGAGCGGCACCGCGGCGCGCGGCGGGCGCGGCTGCTGCTCGCGGGCGGCGGAGTCGTGGGGACGGTGCCACCCCGGTGGGGCCTGGCGACGGCCGAACTGCGGCGCCTGCGCGGCCGGTTGCGGGGCGAATGGTGCGCACTCGGCATCGGGCTGGTGCTCGCGCTGCTGGGCACCTCGGTGATTCCGGCCGTCGCGGGGGCGGCCGGGGTGCCCGTGCTGCGCCGGATGCGGCTGGCCAGAGCGGCCCGGCGGGCCCGGGAGCGACGAGCGGACACGGTGATCGCCCTGTGCGGGGCGCTGGCCGGGGAGGTGCGCGCCGGACGGCAGCCGGGGGAGGCGCTGCTGCGCGCCGCGCGTGACTCCGGCGGGCTCGGGGACGCGCAGGCCGCGGTGCTCGCGGCGGCCCGGTTCGGCGGCGACGTACCGGGCGCGTTCGCCGCGGCGGCACGGCAGCCGGGTGCCGAGGGGCTGCTGGGGCTCGGGGCGTGCTGGCGGGTGGCCGTGGACCAGGGCGCCGGGCTAGCGGCCGGTCTCGACCGGCTCGACGCGGCCCTGCGCGCCGAGCGGGACCAACGTGCCGATCTACGCGCCCAGTTGGCGGGTGCCCGGGCGACGGCCGTGATGCTCGCGGCCCTGCCCGTCCTCGGGCTCCTGCTGGGTACGGCCATGGGCGCCGACCCCCTGCGCGTGCTGCTGCACACCGGTGCGGGGCTGGGCTGCCTGGTGATCGGCGGACTGTTCGAGGCCGCCGGGCTGTGGTGGGCGGCACGGATCGTACGGGGAGCGGAGGCGGCATGAGCGGGGACGTTGTCCACAGGCTGGGGGTGGCCGCCGGAGCGGCGCTGGTTCTCGGCTGGCTGCTACGGCAGCTGACGGTGAGGCGGCATGAGCGCCGGGTGCGCGGACGGCTGGCCGAGCTGCTGACGCACCGGGCACCGGCCCCGCGGGCGCTTGTCTCGCGTAGATCAGGCGTGCGGGCCGCCTTCGGGGTGCGCGCTGCCGTACGGCGCTGGCTGCCATGGGCCGGCGCGGTGTGCGCCGGTTGGGTGCTCGTCGGCGGGGTCGTGGGGGCCGCGGTGGGGCTGGGCGTGGGCGCGGTGCTGTGGCGATGGCGGCGCCGGCAGAGCGCCGGGGGCCGGGCGGAGCAGGCCGATGCCGCCGAGGCGGCTCGCCAACTGCCGCTCGCGGCGGACCTCCTGGCCGCCTGCATCGCCGCCGGTGCCGGTCCGGTGATCGCTGCCCAGGCCGTCGGCGAGGCCCTTGCGGGGCCCGTCGGGGAAGGGCTCGCGCGGGGTGCGGCGGAGGTGCGGCTGGGCGGCGAACCGGCCGAGGCCTGGCGGCGGTTGGCGGCTCTGCCGGGTGCCCGGCCGCTGGCCCGGCTGCTGGAGCGGGCCGACGAGTCCGGGCTGCCCGCCGCGGCACCCGTCGCCCGGCTTGCCGCGGACGCCCGCGCGCAGTGGGCGCGTTCCGCGACGGCGCGGGCCCGCCGGGCGGCCGTCATGGTCACCGCGCCGGTGGGGGTGTGTTTCCTGCCCGCCTTCATCACTGTCGGCGTCCTGCCCGTGGTGATCGGGCTGGCGGGGGGAGTGGTGCGAGGAGGTGGTGGATGACGGGGTGAGACGGCGGGGCGGCGACGACGGTGGCCGAGGCCGCGGACATGACCGGCCGAACCGGCCGAACCGGCAGGACGTGCACGACCGGGACGACCGGGACGACTGTCAGGGCCGGCAGGACTGACTGGACTGATGGCGCTGACAGGACCGACAGGGCTGAAGAACAAGGGAGTTGAGATGAACGTGAAGGTCAAGAAGGTGTGGGCGCGGTTGCGAGTGCTGCGGCGCCGGGACTCGGGGATGGTGACGTCCGAGTACGCGATGGGGATCGTCGCGGCGGTGGGGTTCGCGCTGCTGCTCTACGAGGTCGTGACGAGCGGCCAGGTCCGTTCGGAACTGCAGGCCATCGTGAAGCGAGCCCTCAGTGTCCGGATGTGAGCGGAAGGAGAGGCACGATGCGGGGTTCGTGACGGCGGAGGCGGCCGTGGTGCTGCCCGTACTGGTGGCGTTCACGATGGCGCTGGTCTGGGGGCTGTTCGTGGTGGCCGCGCAGATCCAGTGCGTGGACGCGGCCAGGACAGGTGCGCGGGCGGCGGCTCGGCAGGATCCCGCCGAGGCGGTCGTGGAGATCACCCGTGCGGCGGCACCGGGCGGCGCGAAGGTCACGGTCGCCCGCGAGGGGGACCAGGTGCGCGTCACGGTCGTGGCGAGGCCGCCGCTGCTCGGCGCGCTGCCCCTGGAGGTACGCGAGGAGGCCGTGGCGGCCACGGAGGAGACCGTGGGGGCACCGCCGAGGGGGGAGGCGAGCCCATGAGGTGCCGCTCGTCGGAGCGCTTCCTGTGCGCCGTCCGGGGCCGGTTGCCCGGATGGCGCCAGGGCCGGCGCTCGGATCGTCTCGACTGCCTCCCCGAGTGGCTTCGGGGCCCGCTCTCAGGCCGCCGTCCTGCCGGGTGGCGCCGGGGTCGGTTCACGGGCCGTCTCCCCGGAGGGCTTCGGAGGCGGTTCCCGGCTCGCTTCGCCGGGTGGGGCTCTGCGCGATTTTCAGACAAAGGATCCGCCACCGTGTGGAGTGTCGGGGCGATCGCCGTCCTGTGTGTGGTGTTCGGCGTCGTGCTCGCCCTGGGGCAGGCCGTCGTGGTCCGGCATCGAGCGGCGGGCGGCGCGGATCTCGCGGCGCTCGCGGCGGCGGACCACTGGGCCGAGGGCACGGTGGCGGCCTGCGCCCGGGCCGAGCGGGTGGCGGGAGCGCAGGGCACGCGGCTGGTGCGGTGCGCGGTCGTGGGGGAGACCTCGGACGTCACCGCGGCGGCCGGTGGCGGGCCGTTCGCGGCGGAGGTCAGGGCGCGGGCGGGTCCTGCGGGACCGCTTCCGCAGGACCCGCTGCCCGCACCCCCACCGACCCTGGAGCCGACTCTGGCCGCGGCTTCCCACCAGGAGCCGGCCTCCGCTCAGGAACCGGCGCCTGCCCACCCTCCGGTGGCTCCTCCGCTCCCGGCGTCTGCTCCGGCTCTGGAGCCCCGTCAGCCCCCGGCACCTGCCCGGCTCCCGGCTCACGCGGAGCACCCCGCAGGAGGGTCGTGAGGAGCCGTACCGCCCCCCTCTTGTGCAACGGCTCGTTCCCGTTGCCGCACTTGGGGGACTGGACGCACGACGGGCAGCCGGCGTCGCACTCGCAGGCGGCGATCGCCTCGCGGGTGGCGGCGAGCCAGTCGCGGGCGGTGTGGAAGGCGCGTTCCGCGAAGCCCGCGCCGCCCGGGTGGCCGTCGTACACGAAGACCGTCGGCAGGAGCGTGTCGGGGTGCAGCGGGACCGAGACGCCTCCGATGTCCCAGCGGTCGCAGGTGGCGAAGAGCGGCAGCATGCCGATCGAGGCGTGCTCGGCGGCGTGCAGGGAGCCGCCGAGGATCTCCGGGTTGATCCGGGCCTCGTCCAGTTGGTCCTCGGTGACCGTCCACCACACCGCGCGCGTCCGCAGCGTACGAGGAGGGAGGTCGAGCTTCGACTCGCCCAGCACTTCACCGGTGATGACACGTCGACGCAGGAAGGAGACGACCTGGTTGGTGACCTCGACAGAGCCGTAGCAGAGCCGTCCCGCGCCCCAGGGGACCTCGATGTCCGTGTCCAGGACGGAGATCGATGTGGTGTCGCGGGCGACCGTCGAGTACGGCGGGTCCGCCTGCTCGACCAGGGCCACCGAGTCCTTCAGGTCGAGCGAGCGCACCAGGTAGGTGCGGCCCTGGTGCAGATGGACCGCGCCCTCGTGCACGGTCGAGTGCGCGGCGCCCGCATCCACCGTGCCCAGCAGGCGTCCCGTCCCGGCCTCCACGACCTGCACCGGCGTACCGCCCGCGCCGCGGATGTCGGTCAGGTCGGCGGCCCGCTCCCGGCGCGTCCAGTGCCAGGCCCTGGTCCGCCGGCGCAGCAGCTTCGCGGCCTCCAGCTGCGGCAGCAGCTCGGCGCAGGCGGGGCCGAACAGCTCCAGGTCCGCGTCGGTGAGCGGGATCTCCGCGGCGGCCGCGCACAGGTGCGGGGCGAGGACGTAGGGGTTGTCGGGGTCGAGGACCGTGGACTCCACCGGCTGGTCGAACAGCGCCTCGGGGTGGTGCACGAGGAAGGTGTCCAGCGGGTCGTCGCGGGCGACCAGCACGGCCAGGGCGCCCTGGCCCGAGCGTCCGGCGCGGCCCGCCTGCTGCCACAGGGACGCGCGCGTGCCCGGGTAGCCGGCGATCAGCACGGCGTCCAGCCCGGAGACGTCGACGCCGAGTTCCAGGGCGGTCGTCGCGGCCAGGCCCAGCAACTCGCCGGAGTGCAGGGCGCGTTCCAGGGCGCGGCGTTCCTCGGGCAGGTAGCCGCCCCGGTAGGCCGCCACGCGCCGGGGCAGGGACCGATCGATTTCGGCCAGGCGCTCCTGGGCGATCACCGAGATCAGTTCGGCGCCGCGCCGGGAGCGGACGAAGGCGACCGAGCGCACGCCCTGCACGGTGAGGTCGGTCAGCAGGTCGGCGGTCTCGGCGGTGGCGGTGCGGCGGACGGGCGCGCCCCTCTCGCCGTGCAGCTCGGTGAGCGGGGGTTCCCACAGGGCGAACACGAGTTCGCCGCGGGGGGAGGCGTCGTCGGCGACCTCGATGACCGGCAGGCCCGTCAGCCGGCGGGCCGCCACGGACGGCTCCGCGGCGGTCGCGGAGGCCAGCAGGAACACGGGGGAGGCGCCGTAGCGGGCGCAGAGGCGGCGCAGCCGGCGCAGCACCTGGGCGACGTGCGAGCCGAAGACCCCCCGGTAGGTGTGGCACTCGTCGATGACGACGTACTTGAGGGACTTCAGGAAGGAGGACCAGCGGGGGTGCGAGGGCAATATGCCGCGGTGCAGCATGTCCGGATTGGTGAGGACGTAGTTCGCGTACTGGCGGATCCACTCGCGTTCCTCGAACGGTGTGTCGCCGTCGTACACGGCAGGACGGACGGCGTTGCCGAGCGGTTGTGAAAGTTCCTTCACCGATCTGCACTGGTCCGCCGCGAGGGCCTTCGTGGGCGCCAGGTACAGCGTGGTGCTGCCGCGGCCGTTGGGGGCCTCGGAGCCGTCCAGGAGGGCCGACAGGACCGGCACCAGGTACGCCAGTGACTTGCCGGAGGCGGTGCCCGTGGCGACGATCACCGAGTCGCCGTCCAGGGCGTGCTCGGCGGCCAGGGCCTGGTGCGCCCAGGGGTGATCGATGCCCGCGGCCTGGACGGCCGCGACGATCTCCGCACGGATCCGGTCGGGCCAGACGGCATGGCGTCCCGTGCGCGGGGGCAAGTGCTCCGTATGGGTGATGCGCGCAGACCGGCTCGGCCCCGAGGCGAGCCGGTGCAGAACGGTGCCTGGGGACGGGCGGGAGGCGGCATCCGCCGGGGATCGATCGGATCGGTGATTCTTGGCCATCGGCACCGAGTGTGTCACCGGCGTGACGGACAATGGGGCCAAGGCGTCGTGCACGCCTGCCGGTAAGTGATTGAATGCCATCGCGGCTGGCGTACGTCCCGGGGGCCGCAAGCCGAGGTGTCCCGAGGGGCGACCGCTCGATAGCAAGGTGCTGGAGGATCCGTGGACCTGTCCCTGTCGACCCGTACCGTCGGCGATCGTACGGTCGTCGAGGTCGGTGGTGAAATCGACGTATATACCGCGCCCAAGCTGCGCGAGCAGCTGGTCGAGCTGGTGAACGACGGGAATTTCCACCTCGTCGTCGACATGGAGGGCGTGGACTTCCTCGACTCCACCGGGCTCGGCGTGCTGGTCGGCGGCCTGAAGCGAGTGCGTGCCCATGAGGGCTCCCTGCGCCTGGTCTGCAACCAGGAGCGCATTCTCAAGATCTTCCGCATCACCGGCCTCACCAAGGTGTTCCCGATCCACACCTCGGTCGAGGAAGCGGTGGCGGCCACCGACTGACCCCGGTCCGCCGACCGGATTCGGGCTGTCTGCCGGCCCGAACCGTCGTAGGACCGGCGTCTCGGGGCCGGCCCGAACCGTCGTAGGACCGGCGTCTCGGGCCGAGCGGCCCGGGACGAACAAGTTCATCAGGGGGGTCGGGGCTTTCGGCGGCCCGGCCCCCCGACCGCACGCCCGAAGTCCCGAGGGGGATGCATGGCCACCGTTGAACTCCGCTTCAGCGCGCTGCCCGAGCACGTCCGGACCGCCCGACTGGTGGCGGCAGCGGTGGCGCGCAGGGCCGGGGTGGACGAGGCCGTACTCGACGAGGTCAGGCTCGCCGTGGGCGAGGCCTGCTCTCGCGCCGTCGGACTGCACCAGAGTTCCGGCACCTCCGCGCCGGTGAAGGTGGTGCTGATCGAGGAGGAGAAGCAGTTCTCCATCGAGGTCGGCGACGAGGCGCCCCGTTCGGCCCCGGGTGACCGGGCGCCCGGCGGGTCCGCACATGAGGCGGACGCGGAGGCCGAGGAGGACGAGATGGGCCTCGCGGTCATCAGCGGCCTCGTCGACGACGTCGAGGTGACCGCCGGGGAGCACGGTGGGCTGATCCGCATGACCTGGCCGACCACGCCGCCGGCCGTCGCGCTCGCCTGAGGCGTTCCGTACCACCGGCGCCGGGGCCACCGGCGTCACCCTCAAGGGCCCTGCTGAGCAGGGCCCTTCGTGTTGTCGTCCGCCGGGCCGCCGGAATTCGTGAAGGTATTCACGATCAACGCCCGATAATTTGATCAAGCGTCAATGCGGGTGTCAATGCTTTTGGGGCATTACCACTTTCGGGTTCCATGGCGTGGCGTCGATCATTTGCTGAAGAGCAGGTGAAGGCTAATTCCGTTTACCGCGCTCTGTTTTGATCAGGTCCAGGTACCTACAATCCGTCCACATCTTGAGCTCAGCCCAAGCGTCAAGGAGGACGAATGGCGGGGCTTTCTACCCCTCATCAGTTGGGTCACCCCACAACCCTCGCAGCCGCAGTCCTGACCGACAGCAACCGTGTCCTGGTGGCGATCTTCGTGGTCGTCGCGCTGGCCGCGCTCGTGGTGGCCGGGATCCTGGTGCGCCAGGTGCTCGCGGCCGGCGAGGGCACCGACAGCATGAAGAAGATCGCGGCGGCGGTCCAGGAAGGCGCCAACGCCTATCTGGCCCGGCAGTTGCGCACGCTCGGCGTATTCGCCGTCATCGTGTTCTTCCTGCTCATGCTGCTGCCCGCGGACGACTGGAACCAGCGTGCCGGACGGTCGGTGTTCTTCCTGATCGGCGCGGCATTCTCGGCGGCCACCGGCTATATCGGCATGTGGCTCGCCGTGCGCAGCAATGTGCGCGTCGCCGCGGCGGCCCGGGAAGCGACACCGGCGGAGGGAGAACCAGAAAAGGATCTCACCACCGTCTCGCACAAGGCCATGAAGATCGCTTTCCGCACGGGCGGCGTCGTCGGCATGTTCACGGTGGGGCTCGGCCTGCTGGGCGCCTCCTGTGTCGTGCTGGTGTACGCGGCCGACGCGCCGAAGGTGCTCGAGGGCTTCGGCCTCGGGGCCGCTCTGATCGCGATGTTCATGCGGGTCGGGGGCGGTATTTTCACCAAGGCCGCCGACGTCGGCGCCGACCTGGTCGGCAAGGTCGAGAAGGGCATTCCGGAGGACGATCCGCGCAATGCCGCGACCATCGCGGACAACGTGGGCGACAACGTCGGCGACTGTGCGGGCATGGCGGCCGACCTGTTCGAGTCGTACGCGGTGACCCTGGTCGCCGCGCTGATCCTCGGCAAGGCGGCGTTCGGCGACTCCGGGCTCGCGTTCCCGCTGCTGGTGCCGGCCATCGGTGTGATCACCGCCATGATCGGCATCTTCGCGGTCGCCCCGCGCCGGGCCGACCGCAGCGGTATGTCCGCGATCAACCGTGGCTTCTTCATCTCGGCGGTGATCTCGCTCGTCCTCGTGGCGGTGGCGGTCTTCGTCTATCTGCCCGGGAGGTACTCGGAGCTCAGGGGCGTCACGGACGCGGCGATCAGCGGCAAGGACGGCGATCCGCGGATCCTCGCCCTGGTCGCGGTGGCGATCGGCATCCTGCTGGCCGCGGTGATCCAGCAGCTCACCGGCTATTTCACCGAGACCTCGCGCCGTCCCGTGCGCGACATCGGCAAGACCTCGCTCACCGGTCCGGCCACCGTCGTGCTCGCCGGCATCTCCATCGGCCTCGAATCGGCCGTCTACACCGCGCTGCTGATCGGTCTCGGCGTCTACGGGGCGTTCCTGCTCGGCGGTACGTCGATCATGCTGGCCCTGTTCGCGGTCGCGCTGGCCGGTACCGGTCTGCTCACCACCGTCGGTGTGATCGTCGCCATGGACACCTTCGGCCCGGTCTCCGACAACGCGCAGGGCATCGCCGAGATGTCCGGTGACGTCGAGGGCGCGGGCGCGCAGGTGCTCACCAACCTGGACGCGGTCGGCAACACCACCAAGGCCATCACCAAGGGCATCGCGATCGCCACCGCCGTGCTGGCGGCCTCGGCGCTGTTCGGGTCGTACCGCGACGCGATCACGACCGGGGCGCACGACGTCGGCGAGACGCTCTCCGGGGCGGGCGCGCCGATGACCCTGATGATGGACATCTCGCAGCCCAACAACCTCGTCGGCCTCATCGCGGGCGCGGCGGTCGTCTTCCTCTTCTCCGGGCTCGCCATCAACGCCGTGTCGCGGTCGGCGGGCTCCGTGGTGTTCGAGGTGCGCCGGCAGTTCCGCGAGAAGCCCGGGATCATGGACTTCAGCGAGAAGCCCGAGTACGGCAGGGTCGTCGACATCTGCACCAAGGACGCGTTGCGGGAGCTGGCCACGCCGGGTCTGCTCGCCGTGATGGCGCCCATCTTCGTCGGCTTCACGCTCGGCGTCGGCGCGCTCGGCTCCTATCTGGCCGGCGCCATCGGCGCGGGCACGCTGATGGCTGTGTTCCTCGCCAACTCCGGCGGCGCCTGGGACAACGCCAAGAAGCTGGTGGAGGACGGCAACCACGGCGGCAAGGGCAGCGAGGCCCATGCGGCCACAGTGATCGGCGACACGGTCGGCGACCCCTTCAAGGACACCGCGGGACCCGCGATCAACCCGCTGCTGAAGGTGATGAACCTGGTGTCGCTGCTGATCGCGCCGGCCATCATCAAGTTCTCCTACGGCAGTGACAAGAGCCTCGGCGTGCGGATCCTGATCGCGGTCATCGCGCTCCTGGTCATCGCCGGTGCGGTCTATGTCTCGAAGCGGCGTGGCATCGCCGTGGGGGACGACGAGGAGAAGGCCGAGCGGGTGTCGGAGTCGGCCGATCCCGCGGTGGTTCCGTAGGCGGTCCTGAGGAGGTCGCTCAACGGCGGGCGGGAGGCGCGCATCGACGTGCCGCCCGCCCGCTCCGCGTCCGTGCGCCGTGAGCCTTCTCTCCCATAGGGCGAATGCCCCTGAAGGCATTCTTATCGGACGTACGAGGTGCGAACGCGGACGGTCCGGCGTGTAAGGTCCGGGGGCCGAGAGCCATGGAAGGGACCGATCCGGTGAACAAGAAGCTCGCGGCCGCACTGTCCGGCGGTGCGGTACTGGCGCTGGCGCTGACGGGATGCAGCGGCGACAACACCAACGAAAAGCTGGACGCCTGGGCCAAGCAGGTCTGCGACGCGGTGCAGCCGCAGGCCAAGAAGATCGCGGCCGCCAACACCGCGATCCAGAAGCAGACCTCGGACAACAGCGCGCCGGCGGACGTGCAGAAGACGGACGCGCAGGCCTTCCAGGACATGTCGGACGCCTACAAGGCGATCGGCGCCGCCGTCAGCTCGGCCGGGGCGCCCACCGTGGACAACGGTGAGAAGAAGCAGCAGGACGCCGTCAAGGAGCTGAACGCCATCTCGGCGCAGTACGCGTCCCTGAAGAAGCAGGTCGACGAGCTGGACACCAAGAACCAGGCGAAGTTCGCCGACGGCCTCAAGGACATCGCGACGGAGCTGTCCAAGCTGAGCAAGACCGGCAGCGACGCGCTCAAGAACCTGGAGGAGGGCGACGTCGGCAAGGCGATGGCCAAGCAGGAGACCTGCAAGTCGGCATCCGTGTCGGCATCGCCCTCGCAGACCGCGAGCTGATCCGGCGCCGCGGCGGGGCCGACTCCGGGCGGCGCACGGGCGCGTGCGCCGCCCGCACGAGCGGACACAATGGAACACGTGAGTAACGCCACCCTGCCCTCTCTGCCGTCCTCCGACCGCCTCGACGTCGCCGCCCGGCTGCGCGAGGCCCTGCTCGGGGCCTCCTTCACCGCCGACGGGCTGCTGGAACTGCTCGGCGCCCCGGCCTATGCGGCACTGGCCCGCAGCGAGACCGTGCCCGCGCTCCGGGCGACCCGCGGGGACACGCCGCTGGAGACACTCGTGCGGCTGTTCCTGCTTCAGCAGCCCGTGCCGTACGCGCGCGTGGCGGACGTGCTGCCCGCTCCGGAGTGCCTGGAGAGCGGCTGGCTGCTGCGCACGGGCGGGGACGAGGTCGCCGCGACCGTGGACGTACGGCCGTACGGCGGTCCGGGCGGCGAGGATTGGTTCATCGTGTCCGACCTCGGGTGCGCGGTCGGCGGCGCGGGCGGCATCGGGAACCGGGACGAGGGGGTCGTGCTCGGCGTCGGCGGCGCCTCCACCACGCTCGCCGGCATCACCGTGCGCACGCCCGTCGCCGCCGCGCTCGACCTGGGCACCGGCTCCGGGATCCAGGCCCTGCACGCCTCCCGGCACGCCACGCGCGTGACGGCGACCGACGTCAACCCGCGCGCCCTGCACATCACCGCGCTGACCCTCGCCCTGTCCGGCGCCCCGGCCGCCGACCTGCGCGAGGGGTCGCTGTTCGAGCCGGTCAAGGAGGGGGAGACCTACGACCTGATCGTCTCGAACCCGCCCTTCGTGATCTCGCCCCGCGCTCGGCTGACCTACCGCGACGGCGGAATGGGCGGGGACGATCTGTGCCGCTCGCTCGTTCAGCAGTCGGGGGAACGGCTGAACGTGGGCGGGTTCGCGCAGTTCCTCGCCAACTGGCAGCACGTGGAAGGGGAGGACTGGCAGGACAGAATCAGGTCGTGGGTGCCACGCGGGTGCGATGCCTGGGTCGTGCAGCGCGAGGTGCAGGACATCACGCAGTACGCCGAGCTGTGGCTGAGGGACGCCGGCGACCACCGCGGGGACGCCGCCGAGTACCAGGCGCGGTACGACGCCTGGCTCGACGAGTTCGAGGCGCGCAAGGTCAAGGCGGTGGGGTTCGGGTGGATCACGCTGCGCAGGACGGAGGCCACGGCGCCCTCCGTCATCGTGGAGGAGTGGCCGCATCCGATCGAGCAGCCGCTCGGCGAGGCGGTCCGCGCGCACTTCGCCCGGCTCGACTACCTCCGGGAGCATGACGACGCGGCGCTGCTCGACAGCCACTTCCGGCTCGTCGCCGAGGTCGTCCAGGAGCAGGTCGGCCTGCCCGGCGCCGAGGACCCGGAGCATGTCGTGCTGCGCCAGAACCGTGGGATGCGGCGTGCCACCAGGGTGGACACCGTCGGCGCCGGCTTCGCGGGCGTGTGCGACGGCACGTTGAGCGCGGGTCGCATCCTGGACGCCATCGCTCAGTTGATGGGCGATGACCCGGTCGTCCTGCGCGACCGCACGCCGGCACAGATCCGTCTCCTCGTGGAACAGGGCTTCCTGGAACCGGCGAGCTGACGGGGCCCGGCCCTGGCCGGAGGCCCCTCACGGGGCCATGCGGCCGGGCCGGCCTCTGGTGGGCCCACGGCCGGCGGAGCGGGGTGCGCTGTGCGGTGGGCTCGGGGTGCGGGGTGCGCATGGTGGCGAACCGGTGGTCCGGGGCGCGTCGCGTGGGGTGCGGCCCCTGGGGTGCGCTCGCCGCGGAACCGGCTCGGCCATGGGCACGGCGGCGGGCGACCGGCGGGCATGACCGCGAGTGGACGGGATCCGGGGGCGCGCCTCTGGTGGGGGCGCGGGCGTCGGCGCGTTCGGATTCGGCCGTGGTGTGACGCGAGCCGGGGCCGACCTGCAGCGGGAGGTGGTCTGGGGCGCCTCCCCTGGTGGCGTGCGACCAGGGGGCGTCTGCTGTGGGGCTGGCGCCCCCCGAGCGTGCCCTCTCCCTCGCGGCCCGGGCATCATCTGTGACTCGGGCGCCCTCCGTGCCCTGGCGGTTGTCCGTGTCCGGCCGCCCTCCGCGACCCCGCGCGTGCTCTCACCAACCCGCGCGCCCCCGTGGCCCATACCCCCGTCGCCCATGTGCGCTTTATTACCCGGCCGCCATCTATGGCCGACCTTCGTTCGTGGCGGGAAACGGCCGGAATGGGGTGGGCGGCCGGTTTGGGCGCGGGGGCGTCGACCGCGCGTTCACCTCGGATTCGTCCGCCCGCCGCCCGCGCGTGCCAGTCTCCCGGCGCTGGATACGCACGGACGGGGGGAAAGGGGCGCGAGGAACCATGGAGAGCGGACCGGCGATCTTCGCGGGAGTGGTGTTCGTCCTGTTCGGGGGCGCTCTGCTGGCATGGACCGGGAGGCGGCTGCACCGCCGTGAGCCCGTCGCCCACGGTGTGAGTCGGGTCGCATCGGCGACCCTCGCCGGCCTCGCTTCGGTGATCGCGCTGGGCCTCGGGGCGTACTGCTTCACCCGCATCTGAGGGCGCTGCGCCTGCTGTTCCAGGCGTAAAGGGAGCGTCACCCTCCGGGCAGGGCCGCACGAGTCGCCGAGTGGTCCGGGCGGCAGGAATGGCGGTAGTCGGGTTACCGTTCGAGTGGCCGTTGCGGGCTTTTCCCGTTTGACACGGGGGCGGGATGTACCGTCACACTCCGCAGCGTCACCACCACCCGACCCCGGGACGAAGGCCCCGGGCGGCCCCAACGTCGACCGGAGAGAAGAGCGAAGTTGTCCCCGACCAGCGAGACCGCACAGGGCGGCCGCCGACTTGTCATCGTCGAGTCGCCTGCCAAGGCGAAGACGATCAAGGGCTACCTCGGCCCCGGCTACGTAGTCGAAGCGAGCGTCGGGCACATCCGTGACCTTCCCAACGGCGCCGCGGAGGTGCCGGACAAGTACACCGGCGAGGTGCGCCGCCTCGGCGTGGACGTCGAGCATGACTTCCAGCCCATCTACGTGATCAACGCCGACAAGAGGGCGCAGGTCAAGAAGCTCAAGGACCTGCTGAAGGATTCCGACGAACTCTTCCTCGCCACCGATGAGGACCGGGAGGGCGAGGCGATCGCCTGGCATCTCCAGGAGGTCCTCAAGCCGAAGATCCCCGTCAAGCGGATGGTCTTCCACGAGATCACCAAGGACGCGATCCGCGCGGCCGTCGCCAATCCGCGCCAGCTCAACCAGAAGCTCGTCGACGCCCAGGAGACCCGCCGCATCCTCGACCGCCTCTACGGCTACGAGGTCTCGCCGGTCCTGTGGAAGAAGGTCATGCCGCGCCTGTCGGCCGGGCGGGTCCAGTCCGTCGCCACCCGGCTCGTGGTCGAGCGGGAACGCGAGCGCATCGCGTTTCGTTCTGCTGAGTACTGGGACCTGACGGGCACCTTCGCGACCGGCCGCGCGGGCGATCCGTCGGACCCGTCGTCGCTCGTCGCCCGCCTGCAGAGCGTCGACGGCAGGCGGGTCGCGCAGGGCCGCGACTTCGACTCCCTGGGACAACTCAAGAGCGCGAACACCCTCCACCTCGACGAGGCGAACGCCCGCGCCCTCGCCGCCGCCCTGGAGAACACCCGCTTCTCGGTCCGGTCGGTCGAGTCCAAGCCGTACCGCCGCTCGCCGTACGCCCCGTTCCGTACGACGACGCTCCAGCAGGAGGCCAGCCGCAAGCTCGGCTTCGGCGCGAAGGCGACGATGCAGGTCGCGCAGAAGCTGTACGAGAACGGCTACATCACCTACATGCGTACGGACTCCACGACGCTGAGCGACACCGCGATCAGCGCCGCCCGAGCCCAGGTCACGCAGCTGTACGGCGCCGACTACCTGCCGTCCCAGCCGCGTACGTACGCCGGGAAGGTCAAGAACGCGCAGGAGGCGCACGAGGCGATCCGCCCCTCGGGCGACCGCTTCCGTACGCCCGCCGAGACCGGTCTGACCGGCGACCAGTTCAAGCTCTACGAGCTGATCTGGAAGCGGACCGTCGCCTCGCAGATGAAGGACGCGACCGGCAACAGCGTCACCGTGAAGATCGGCGGTACGGCCGCCGACGGACGGGACGTCGAGTTCAGCGCGTCCGGCAAGACGATCACCTTCCACGGCTTCCTCAAGGCGTACGTCGAGGGCGCCGACGACCCGAACGCCGAGCTGGACGACCGTGAGCGCCGGCTGCCGCAGGTCGCCCAGGGCGACCCGCTGAGCGCCGAGGAGATCACGGTCGACGGGCACGCCACGAAGCCCCCGGCCCGCTACACCGAGGCCAGCCTGGTCAAGGAGCTGGAAGAGCGCGAGATCGGCCGCCCGTCGACGTACGCGTCGATCATCGGCACGATCCTCGACCGCGGCTATGTGTTCAAGAAGGGCACGGCCCTGGTGCCGTCCTTCCTGTCCTTCGCCGTGGTCAACCTCCTGGAGAAGCACTTCGGGCGGCTCGTCGACTACGACTTCACCGCCAGGATGGAGGACGACCTCGACCGCATCGCGGCCGGCGAGGCCCAGGCGGTGCCGTGGCTCAAACGCTTCTACTTCGGCGAGGGCACGGCCACGGGCGGCGCGGCCGACGCCGGCAACGGCGACGGGGACCACCTCGGCGGCCTCAAGGAGCTGGTGACCGACCTGGGCGCGATCGACGCGCGCGAGGTGTCGTCGTTCCCCGTGGGCAACGACATCGTGCTGCGGGTCGGCCGCTACGGCCCCTACATCGAGCGGGGCGAGAAGGACACCGAGGAGCACCAGCGTGCCGACATCCCGGAGGACCTGGCGCCCGACGAGCTGAGCGTCGAACTGGCCGAGGAACTCCTCGCCAAGCCGAGCGGCGAGCGCCCCCTGGGCACCGACCCGGACACCGGCCGCCCGATCGTCGCCAAGGACGGCCGCTACGGCCCGTACGTCACGGAGATCCTCCCCGAGGGCACCCCGAAGACGGGCAAGAACGCCGTCAAGCCGCGCACCGCCTCGCTCTTCAAGTCGATGTCGCTGGACACGGTGACGCTGGCGGACGCGCTGCGTCTCATGTCGCTGCCGCGGGTCGTCGGCACGGACGCGGACGGCGTGGAGATCACCGCGCAGAACGGGCGCTACGGGCCGTACCTGAAGAAGGGCACGGACTCGCGCTCGCTGCAGTCGGAGGACCAGCTCTTCACGATCACGCCGGCGGAGGCGGAGGCGATCTACGCCCAGCCCAAGCAGCGTGGCCGCGCCGCCGCCAAGCCCCCGCTGAAGGAACTCGGCGCGGACCCGGTCAGCGGCCAGCCGGTGGTCGTCAAGGACGGCCGCTTCGGGCCGTACGTCACCGACGGGGAGACCAACGCGACCCTGCGCTCCGGCGACAGCGTCGAGACGATCACCCCGGAGCGCGGCTTCGAGCTGCTCGCCGAGAAGCGGGCGAAGGGGCCCGCCAAGAAGACGGCGAAGAAGGCGCCCGCCAAGAAGGCCGCCCCGGCGAAGACCGCGGCGAAGAAGACGGCGGCCAAGAAGGCGACCACCGCCGCGAAGAAGACCACGGCCAAGAAGACCACCGCGAAGAAGGCGACGGCCTCGAAGGCGGCCGTGGAGGACTGAGCGTCCCGGACGGCCGGGCCGGGCGGCGTCCGGCCGGTCCAGCGGTCCGGTGTCCTGCCGGTTCTTCACAACGCGTACGTCCGGTGCGCGAAGGGCACGCTCAGGCATCACTTTGGTGTCGGGGCGTGCGCACGTCCGGACGGCCGCCGCAGGCTGTCGGTGGCTGCCGATAGGCTGAACGCATGACGCGAGCCGAGCAGCCAACGGCCCACAGCACGCCCCCCGACGACGCACTCGTGACGGACTCCCGCGAGCGCGCCGTCCGTGCCCTGCTGCGCCAGCCCGAGCTGAAGCGCCTGTGGAGCGCACAGCTGGTCAGTGGCGTGGGGGACATCCTCGCGCTCCTGGTGCTGGTCGTGCTCGCCCTCCAGACGGCCATCGCCCAGGGCTCGTTCGGCGGCGGCTACCGGGGCGTGGCGTTCGCGGTGGCGACCGTCTTCGCGGCGCGCATCCTCGCGACGCTGCTCTTCGGCGCCGTCCTCCTCGGCCCGCTGACCTCCCTCACGTCCCAGGAAGGCCCGCTCGACCGCCGCTGGACCATGGTCGGCGCCGACGGCCTGCGGGCCGCGCTGCTGATCGTCGCCCCGCTGTGGATCGACTGGACACCGGACAACGCGCTCGCTGTCCTCCTGGTGACCGTCTTCGTCACCGGGGTCGCCGAGCGCTTCTGGACCGTGTGCCGGGAGGGCGCGGCGCCCGCGCTGCTGCCCGCCCCGCCGCCGGAGGGCGCGACGGTGCGGCCGCTGCCGGACCACTTGGACGCCCTGCGCCGCCTGATGCTGCGTACGAGCTTCGCCGCGGTGCCCCTGGCCGCCGCCGCCCTGGTCGTCGGGGCGCTCCTGAACAACCTGCTCGGCACCGGCATCGGCTGGTTCGGCCAGCACCAGGCGGCGCTCGGCTCGTACGTGGCGGCCGGGCTGTTCGCCGCGTCCCTGTCGGTCGTGACCTTCCTGGAACTGCCCGGCACCCGCACCCCGCGCGCGCGGTCCCCGCTCGAAGGACTGCGCCGCCCCAGGACCGGGACCGGCGTGGACAAGGGCCGCACCGGTGCGATCCCGCTGCTGGTGCCGGCCTGCGCGGCCGTCGCCGGAGCGATCTCCGCGGCCGTCGCCGTCTCGGTGCTGCACGCCACGGAACTGGGCGGCGGCCCGGTGCTCTACGGCCTGCTGGTGCTCGGTCTTACCGGCGGAGTCGTCGTCGGCATCCGTACCGCGCCCGCCGTTCTGCCGTCGCTCTCGCGCCGCCGGATGCTGTCGCTCGCCATCGCCTTCACCGGTGTGGCCCTGCTCGCCGCCGGGCTCGTCCCGGACGTCACCAGCGTGGTGCTGATCGTCACGCTGGCCGGTATCGGCGCCGGCGTGGCCGCCAACACCGGGCACGCGCTGCTCGACCAGGAGACCGAGGACTACCGCCGGCCGCGCACCACCGAGCACCTGCACGCCGTCGTCCGGATCAGCGTGGCGCTCGGCGCGCTGATCGCGCCCCTGGTGGCCGCGCTCATCGGTCCGCACCGCCTGGAGAACGGCCGGTTCGTGTTCGCGCACGGCGGCGCCGCGTTCACGCTGATGCTGGTCGGCGCCCTGCTGCTGCCGGTGGCCGCGCTGGTGTTGGCCAAGGTCGACGACCGGGCCGGTGTGCCGCTGCGGCACGACCTGCGCGACGCGCTGCTCGGCGGCGACGACCCGGCGCAGGCGCCCGCCGTGAACGGCTTCTTCATCGCCCTGGAGGGCGGCGACGGCTCCGGGAAGTCCACCCAGGCCGAGGCGCTCGCGGAGTGGATCCGGGCCAAGGGACACGAGGTCGTCCTCACCCGCGAGCCCGGGGCCACGCCCGTGGGCAAGCGGCTGCGGTCCATACTGCTGGACGTGTCGTCGGCCGGGCTGTCCCACCGCGCGGAGGCGCTGCTGTACGCCGCCGACCGCGCGGAGCACGTCGACACGGTCGTCAGGCCCGCGCTGGAACGGGGCGCGGTCGTCATCTCCGACCGGTACATCGACTCCTCGGTGGCCTACCAGGGGGCGGGCCGCGACCTGTCCCCGACCGAGATCGCGCGGATCAACCGCTGGGCCACCAACGGCCTGGTCCCGCACCTGACCGTTCTGCTGGACGTCTCCCCGGAGATCGCCCGCGAGCGGTTCACGGAGGCCCCGGACCGGCTGGAGTCGGAGCCCGCCGAGTTCCACGCGCGCGTGCGGGCCGGTTTCCTGACGCTGGCCGCCGCCGACCCGGGCCGCTACCTGGTCGTCGACGCGGGCCAGGAGCCCGAGGCCGTCACCACCGTCATCCGGCACCGCCTCGACATCGTGCTGCCGCTGTCCGAGGCCGAGATCAAGGCCCAGGAAGAGGCCCGCAAGGCCGCCGAGGAGGAGGCCCGCCGCAAGGCGGAGGAGGAGGCGGCCCGCAAGGCCGAGGAGGAGCGCCTGGAGCGCGAGCGCCAGGAGCAGCTGGCCCGGCTGCGAGCCGAGGAGGAGGAGCGCAAGCAGCGCGAGCTGGAGGAGGCGCAGCGGCGCGAGGCCGAACGGCAGGCGGAGGAGGCCCGGCAGCGGGCCGAGGAGGCCAGGCGCCGGGCGGAGGAGGAGCGGCAGCGGCTCCTCGCCGAGGAGAAGATCCGGGCCGAGGAGGAGGCCCGCCGCAAGGCCGAGGAGGAGCGGCGGCGCAAGCAGGCAGAGGAGGAGGCCAGGCGGCGCGCCGAGGAGGAGGCGCGGCGTCAGGAGAAGCAGCGCAGGGCCGAGGAGGCGCTGCTGCGGGCCGAGGAGGCCAGGCGTCAGGCCGCGGAGGCGGCGGCCGCGGCCGATGCGGTGGCCCAGCAGCCCGCGGCACCGCGGCCGGCGGCTCCCGGGGTGACTCCGGAGGCCACCACCGTGGAGACCCCGGTGGTGCAGCCGGGTGCGGACGAGACGGCGGTGCTGCGTCCGGTGCGCGAGGAGCGGGACGGCGGCGCCGGGCCCGCGCGGGAGAAGGAGTCCGCGTCCGAGGTGACGGCCAAGCTGCCGCAGCCGCCGGTCGCGCCGGGGGCCGCCGACGAGACGGCGGTGCTGCCACCGGTGACTCCGGGCGCGGCGGACGAGACCGCCGTGCTGCCGCCCGTACCGGCCGATGACCCGGTGGGCCGGGTTCCGCGGGACTTCTTCCGGGACGAGCGGTCGTCGGCGGCGAGCGGCGGCGAGGACCGTACGCGCGAGATGCCGCAGGTCGACGCCGACGGTGCGGCGCGGCGCCGGCCGCGGCCCGACTGGGCCGAGGAGACACCGCTGGACGACCTGCCGTCGCTGGCGGACGAACTGCTCGGCTCGTACGACGACGGGGAGTACGACGACCGGGACCCGCGGGGCCGGGGGCGGCGCGGCTGACCGCCTCGGGGCGCCGGCCGTGTGGGCGGGGCCCAGCCGCTACTGGCCGGGCCGCGGGATGCCGGGTACCGACGGCGGTCGGCGACCCGTTGTCAGTGGGCACCCGCACAATGGATTCCGGAACGCGGAACGTGACGGAAGGGCGGAGTGACCCATGACCGTGTGGGACGACCTCGTCGGGCAGGAGAAGGTGAGCGAGCTGCTCGATGCGGCAGCCCGGGACGCCGACGCTCTCGTCACCGCCGCCGCGGCGGACGCGCCGCCGCCGGAGGCGTCCAAGATGACGCACGCGTGGCTGTTCACCGGCCCGCCCGGAGCGGGCCGCAATCAGGCGGCGCGTGCCTTCGCCGCCGCCCTGCAGTGCGTGAGCCCCGACCGCGCCCTCGGCGGCACCCCCGGCTGTGGCTTCTGCGACGGCTGTCACACGGCGCTGGTGGGTACCCACGCCGATGTGTCCACGGTCGCCGCGGTCGGCGCCGAGATCCTCGTCAGGGACATGCGGGACACCGTCCGCAAGTCCTTCACGGCACCGGCGAACGGCCGCTGGCAGGTGATTCTCGTCGAGGACGCCGAGCGGCTGAACGAGAAGTCCGCCAACGCCGTCCTCAAGGCCGTGGAGGAGCCCGCCCCCCGCACGGTCTGGCTGCTGTGCGCACCCTCCATCGAGGATGTGCTGCCCACCATCCGCTCCCGCTGCCGGCACCTCACCCTGCGCACGCCCCCGGTGGACGCCGTCGCCGACATGCTCGTCCGCCGCGAGGGCATCGAGCCGGATGTGGCCGCCGCGGTGGCCCGCGCCACCCAGGGCCATGTCGACCGGGCCCGCCGGCTGGCCACCGACCCGGCCGCCCGGGAGCGCCGCGCCTCGGTGCTGAAGCTGCCGCTCCGCCTCGACGAGGTCGGCCACTGCCTCAAGGCGGCCCAGCAACTGGTCGACGCGGCGGCCGAGGACGCCAAACAGCTCGCCGAGGAGATGGACGGCAAGGAGACGGAGGAACTGAAGGCGGCGCTGGGCGCGGCCCAGGGCGGCCGGCTGCCGCGCGGCACGGCGGGTGTGATGAAGGACCTGGAGGACATGCAGAAGCGGCGCAGAACCCGGACGCAGCGCGACAGCCTCGATGTCGCACTCGGCGACCTCACCGGCTTCTACCGTGATGTCCTCGCCCTCCAGTTCGGCTCCCGGGTGGCGATGGCCAACACGGACGCCGAGGAGGCGGTGGAGCGGGTGGCGCAGGCCAGTTCCCCGGAGTCGACGCTGCGCCGCATCGAGGCGGTCGCCGCGTGCCGGGAGGCCCTGGACCGCAATGTGGCGCCGCTGCTCGCGGTGGAGGCGATGACGATGGCGCTGAGAGCGGGCTGACCCCGGCCGCCGGTACGGGGCATGCCGCTCACCCGTCCGGGGCTCAGGTCATCGCGTAGTTGACGCCATCACCCGGAAGAGCCATGAGAGCCACGCATCGCGTTCAGGTCATCGCTCAGCGTTACGCTCGCTTGATGCACATCAGGCGAACCTCCCGCCAGACCAAGGCCACGGCCCGTGCCCTGGCCACCGTCCTCACGGCAGCGGCGCTGCTCATCACCGCGTGTTCCGCCGGCGGCTCGATGACGGCGACCAGTGAAGCGGAGCAGGTGGCGCTGGCCCCGCTGCCGAGTTCGACACCGCCCGCGCTCGCGCCGTACTACGGGCAGAAGCTCGCCTGGCGCGACTGCGGCGTCGAGGGCTTCCAGTGCGCGACGCTGAAGGCGCCGCTCGACTACGCCAAGCCGGGCGACGGCGACGTACGGCTCGCCGTCGCCCGCAAGAAGGCCACCGGCAAGGGCAGACCGCTCGGCTCGCTCCTCGTCAACCCGGGCGGCCCGGGCGGCTCGGCGGTCGGTTACGTCCAGCAGTTCGCCGGCTTCGGCTACCCGGCCGAAGTCCGCGCCCGCTACGACATGGTGGCGATGGACCCGCGGGGCGTCGCCGGCAGCGAGTCCGTCGAGTGCCTGGCCGGGCAGCAGATGGACGCGTACACGCAGACGGACATCACCCCTGACGACCGCGGGGAGACGGACGCGCTGGTCGAGCAGTACAAGAAGTTCGCGGAGGGCTGCGGGGCCCGCTCGCCGGGGCTGCTGCGGCATCTGTCCACGGTGGAGGCCGCCCGGGACATGGACATCCTGCGGGCGGCGCTCGGGGACCGGAAGCTGAACTATGTGGGCGCGTCGTACGGGACCTTCCTCGGGGCGACGTACGCCGGGCTGTTCCCGGGGCGGGCGGGCCGGCTCGTCCTGGACGGCGCGTTGGACCCGTCGCTGTCCGCGCGGGAGTTGAACCTGGAGCAGACGAAGGGCTTCGAGACCGCGTTCCAGGCGTTCGCGAAGGATTGCGTCCGGCAGGCCGACTGCCCGCTCGGCGGCAAGGGCACGACCCCGGACCAGGTCGGCGACCACCTCGCGGCCTTCTTCCGCAAGCTGGACGCGCAGCCGATCCCGGCCGGCGACGCGGGCGGCCGCACGCTCGGCGAGGCCCTCGCCACCACCGGGGTGATCGCCGCGATGTACGACGAGGCGGCCTGGCCGCGGCTGCGCGAGGCGCTCACCTCGGCGATGAAGCGGAACGACGGCGCCGGCCTGCTGGCACTCTCGGACGCCTACTACGAGCGTGACGGCAACGGCCACTACGCGAATCTGATGTTCGCCAACGCCGCCGTGAACTGCCTCGACCTCCCGCCCGCCTTCGACAGCCCCGAGCAGGTCGAGGAGGCACTCCCGGCCTTCGCGGAGGCGTCGCCCGTCTTCGGCAAGGGCCTTGCCTGGGCGTCCCTGAACTGCGCGTACTGGCCGGTGCGGGCCACGGGGAAACCGCACCGCATCGAGGCCGAGGGCGCGGACCCCATCGTGGTGGTGGGCACCACCCGTGACCCGGCGACGCCGTACCCCT
This sequence comes from Streptomyces shenzhenensis, assembly GCF_003688995.1. Lineage (GTDB taxonomy): Bacteria > Actinomycetota > Actinomycetes > Streptomycetales > Streptomycetaceae > Streptomyces > Streptomyces shenzhenensis_A. Next base: position 203,033 of record NZ_PENI01000015.1, read on the forward strand.
GGGCCGAGTCCCTCGCCCGCCAGCTCTCCTCGGCCCGCCTGCTCACCTACGTCGGCGACGGTCATACGGCCTACGGCCGCGGCAGCGCCTGCATCGACTCCGCGATCAACGCCTTCCTGCTCGACGGAACCCCGCCGGACGACGGAAAGCGCTGCTCATAGCCGCGCCGCGGGCCCCGGGGAGCCCCGCTCCGGGGCCTGTACGAAGCACCCTCGGAAACTGTGTAGACTTACCGGCGTTGCTGATCGCACCATAGTGCGGACGGCGTGCCGCTTTAGCTCAGATGGCCAGAGCAACGCACTCGTAATGCGTAGGTCTCGGGTTCGAATCCCGAAAGCGGCTCCATTGGGACCCCAGGTCGGAACATAGCTGACCTGGGGTTTTCTTATGCCGTGAGCCGCTGGTGCGGTCGGTCCGGGTCGCCGTGGTGCCTCTGGCGCGGGTGCTCGCCTTCGAGGAGGGCGAGGTTGCGTGGCCCCGCCTCGGCGCGCTCGCCGTAGTGGGCTGCGGCACTCGTGCGGGTGCGACCGTGAGCGGCCCGGATTCCGCCCCGGCCTCACTGGGTGAGGGCCTCGCTCGTTCGGCCCATCTGCTCGTCATATGAGAGAACCATGAAGATTCTTATAAGCGCGTCACGGTCAGCGAGCATGCTCGCTGACCGGCGCACGTCCATTGGTGGAGAAAGGAATTGGCAGTGGATCTGCGGCAGCGTCGGCGATGGTCCGGCGGAATGTCTTTGGCGTTGGCTTCGGCGTTATCGGCGTCGCTCGCGGTCACCGGGGTCGCCTCCTCGGTGCTCCCTGCGGCGGCCGACTCCGGCGACGGCAACGCGACCATCCGTGTCGTGCGCGAGGTGAACGCGAACGGCAAGTGGGACCAGGCGCTGGAGCCGGGTATGTCCGGTGTCTCGGTGGTGCTGACCGACGACAAGGGTCGGTCGATCACCGGTACCACGCAGGCGGACGGCACGGTGAAGCTGACCCCGGGCAACAGCCTGGGCGGCGGCAAATACCGGGTGGAAGTGAAGAACCCTGACAAGGGTGTGCTCTTTCCCGGATTCGCTTCGCCCCGGAGCGATCTGATCGATCCGACGGTGCTGTCGTCCAACGTGGAGTTCGTGGACCTGTCGGGCGGCAAGAACGTGGAGATCACGACCTCGTTCTGGAGCCCGGAAGACTACTGCCAGAAGAATGCCATGCTGGTGACGGCCTGCATGAACCCCACCATTCCGCCGGCTGATCCGGCGCCGGACAGCAAGCGCACGCTGACGTCGTTCCCGTACAACGCGCGGGGCGAGTACGACCAGCTGACCGACCTGGCCACCACCGCCGACACCGGAACGGTGTGGGGCATCGGCTACAACAAGGTGACCAAGCAGATCTTCTCCGGCGCCTATGCCAAGCGGGGCACCAAGTACGGTCCCGGTGGTGCGGGTGCGATCTACCGGACCGACCCGGCCACCAAGCAGACCACGGTGTTCACCCGGGTGCCCAACGCCGGCTCCACCGGTCACAACCCGAACGCCAACATGGACGAGGCGTTCGGCCTGGTGGTGGGCAAGCAGTCGCTGGGCGATGTGGACGTCAGCCCCGACGGCAAGGACCTGTACGTCGTCAACCTGCACGACCGCAGGCTCTACCGCTACGACGCCACGCAGCCGACGGCCGCCACGTACAAGGCGTCGTACCCGATCAAGGACCCGGGCTGTGCCGCGCCGGGTGACTGGCGTCCGTCCGGTATCGGTATCCAGGACGGCAAGGTCTACGTCGGTGGTGTCTGCTCGGCGCAGTCGACCGGCAGCAAGGCCGATCTGCGGGCGGTCGTGCAGGTCTTCGACCCGGTCACGGGCCAGTTCACCGGCACGGTCATGGACCAGCCGTTGAACTACAAGCGCATGGATCCGAGTTACGAGCCGGCCGGCAGGTGCTTCGGCTCGACCTGGTACCCGTGGAGCAACGTCCGGCCCAACACCCAGGACGGCCACCAGTGCACCGAAGCCAACATGCAGAACCCCGAGCCGATCCTGTCGGACCTGCTCTTCGAGACCAACGGTGACATGGTCGTCGGCTTCGGTGACCGGTTCTCCGACCGCACCGGCTGGCAGCTGCCCGGCAGCGACGACGCCCGCCCGACCACCACGTTCGAGGGCGGTGACATCAACCGGGCCTGCCGTGGCGGCAACCACATGTTCGTCCTGGACGGCAACGGCGGCTGCACCAACAACGGAACTCCGGAAATCAAGGAGTTCTACCCTGGTGACACCATGGGCATGCACCAGGAGATCAGTGAGGGTGGTCTGGCCCTGTCCAAGGTGGAGACGACCATCCCCTTCACCGCGATGGACCCCATCCCCAAGACGGGCAGTGGTGTGCGGTGGGTCGACCGCACCACGGGCAACGCGAACCCGGCGACCGACGGTAACTACCTGAACGACACGTTCGGCAAGTCCCGCGGTATCGCGGACCTCGAAGTGATGTGTGACGAGGCGCCGTTGCAGATCGGTAACCGGGTCTGGAAGGACCTGGACGAGGACGGTATCCAGGACCCCGGTGAGGAGCCGGTGGTGGGTGCCACGGTGAACCTGTACGACGCCGATGGCAACAAGATCGGTACGGCGGTCACCAACGAGCGGGGCGAGTACTACTTCGAC
>NZ_PENI01000016.1 GCF_003688995.1 Streptomyces shenzhenensis
GGAGTCGCTGAACCTGCGCCAGCGCCGTCTGGAGATCGTCTCGTGCCCGTCGTGCGGGCGCGCCCAGGTCGATGTGTACAAGCTGGCGGACGAGGTCACGGCCGGCCTGGAGGGCATGGAAGTGCCGCTCCGGGTCGCCGTCATGGGCTGTGTGGTCAATGGTCCCGGTGAGGCCCGGGAGGCCGATCTCGGTGTCGCCTCGGGCAATGGCAAGGGGCAGATCTTCGTGAAGGGTGAGGTCATCAAGACCGTTCCCGAGTCGAAGATCGTCGAGACGCTCATCGAGGAGGCCATGAAGATCGCCGAGCAGATGGAGGCGGACGGCGCCGCATCGGGTGCCCCGGCCGTCACGGGGACACCTGCAGTGACAGTGAGTTGACCAAGCGCGAACCGAGAGGGGGCCGAGCGTGCCGATTCTGGAGAGCATCCGGGGACCACGCGACCTGAAGGGGCTGTCCGAGGCGGAACTCGGTGAACTGTCCGCAGAAATACGCGAGTTCCTGGTGACCGCGGTGGCCAGGACCGGCGGTCATCTGGGGCCCAACCTGGGCGTGGTGGAGCTCACCGTCGCGCTGCACCGGGTCTTCGAGTCACCGGTCGACCGCATCCTGTGGGACACCGGCCACCAGAGTTATGTGCACAAGCTGTTGACGGGGCGTCAGGACTTCTCGAAGCTGCGCGGCAAGGGCGGCCTGTCCGGCTATCCCTCCCGCGAGGAGTCCGCGCACGACGTCATCGAGAACAGCCACGCCTCCACCGCGCTCGGCTGGGCCGACGGGCTCGCCAAGGCCCGTCAGGTGCAGGGCGAGAAGGGCCATGTGGTCGCGGTCATCGGCGACGGTGCCCTCACCGGCGGCATGGCCTGGGAGGCGCTGAACAACATCGCCGCCGCGAAGGACCGCCCGCTGATCATCGTGGTCAACGACAACGAGCGGTCGTACGCCCCGACCATCGGCGGACTCGCCAACCACCTGGCCACCCTGCGCACGACCGACTCCTACGAGAAGGTCCTCGCCTGGGGCAAGGACGTCCTGCTGCGCACCCCGGTCGTCGGCGGCACCCTCTACGAGTCGCTGCACGGCGCGAAGAAGGGCTTCAAGGACGCCTTCGCCCCGCAGGGCATGTTCGAGGACCTGGGCCTGAAGTACGTCGGCCCGATCGACGGCCACGACATCAAGGCCGTCGAGTCCGCGCTGCGCCGCGCGAAACGCTTCCACGGGCCGGTCCTCGTGCACTGCCTCACCGAGAAGGGGCGCGGCTACGAACCCGCCCTGGCCCACGAGGAGGACCACTTCCACACCGTCGGCGTGATGGACCCGCTCACCTGCGAGCCGCTCGCGCCGTCGGGCGGGCCGTCCTGGACGTCCGTGTTCGGCGACGAGATCGTCCGTATCGGCCAGGAGCGGGACGATGTCGTGGCCATCACGGCGGCCATGCTGCACCCGGTGGGCCTCGGCGCGTTCGCCGAGCGCTTCCCCGACCGGGTCTGGGACGTCGGCATCGCCGAGCAGCACGCGGCCGTGTCGGCGGCGGGCCTCGCGACCGGCGGGCTGCACCCCGTCGTCGCCGTCTACGCCACCTTCCTCAACCGTGCCTTCGACCAGCTCCTGATGGACGTCGCGCTGCACCGCTGCGGTGTGACCTTCGTCCTCGACCGGGCCGGCGTCACCGGCGTCGACGGGGCCTCCCACAACGGCATGTGGGACATGTCGGTCCTCCAGGTCGTGCCCGGCCTCAGAATCGCCGCGCCGCGCGACGCCGACCAGTTGCGCGCCCAGCTGCGGGAGGCGGTCGCCGTCGACGACGCGCCCACGCTGGTCCGCTTCCCGAAAGAGTCGGTGGGGCCGCGGATCCCGGCGGTCGACCGCGTCGGCGGCATGGACGTACTGCACCGGGCCGAGCGGCCCGAGGCGCTGCTGGTGGCCGTCGGCGTCATGGCACCGGTGTGTCTGCAGGCCGCCGAGCTGCTGGAGGCGCGCGGCATCGGCTGCACGGTGGTCGACCCGCGCTGGGTCAAGCCCGTCGACCCGGATCTGCCCGGACTCGCCGCCGGCCACCGGCTGGTGGCCGTCGTGGAGGACAACAGCCGGGCCGGCGGGGTGGGTTCCGCCGTGGCGCTGGCGCTCGGCGACGCGGACGTCGACGTGCCGGTGCGCCGGTTCGGCATCCCGGAGCAGTTCCTCGCGCACGCCAAGCGCGGGGAGGTGCTGGCCGACATCGGTCTCACCCCCGTCGAGATCGCCGGACGGATCGGCGCGAGCCTCGCCGTCAGGGAGCACGACGACGGCACAGTCAAGGAGAAGGCTGAATGACCAAGGAGTTCGACCTCGGCGCCCTCCTGGCCGAGCGCGGAGCCGAGCGGTACGAGCTGCACACCAAGTACCTGAACCACCAGCTGCCGCGCATGCTGCACACCATCGGCTTCGACAAGGTCTACGAGCGGGCCGAGGGCGCCTACTTCTGGGACGCGGACGGCAACGACTACCTGGACATGCTGGCCGGGTTCGGGGTGATGGGCCTGGGGCGCCACCACCCCGTCGTCCGCAAGGCGCTGCACGACGTCCTCGACGCCCAGCTCGCCGACCTGACCCGGTTCGACTGCCAGCCGCTGCCCGGACTGCTGGCCGAGAAGCTCCTCGCGCACAGCCCGCACCTGGACCGGGTGTTCTTCGGCAACAGCGGCACGGAGGCGGTGGAGACCGCGCTGAAGTTCGCCCGGTTCGCCACCGGCAGGCCGCGGATCCTCTACTGCGACCACGCGTTCCACGGCCTGACCACCGGATCCCTGTCGGTCAACGGTGAGAAGGGCTTCCGGGACGGCTTCGCCCCGCTGCTGCCCGACACGGCCGTACCCCTCGGCGATCTCGACGCCCTGGCCCGGGAGCTGGCGAAGGGCGATGTCGCCGCGCTGGTCGTCGAGCCGATCCAGGGCAAGGGCGTGCACGAGGCCCCGCCCGGCTATCTGCGCGCGGCGCAGGACCTGCTGCACCGGCACAAGGCCCTGCTCATCGCCGACGAGGTGCAGACGGGACTCGGCAGGACCGGGGACTTCTACGCGTACCAGCACGAGGACGGCGTCGAGCCGGACCTGGTGTGTGTGGCCAAGGCGCTGTCCGGCGGCTATGTGCCGGTCGGCGCCACCCTCGGCCGGGACTGGATCTTCAAGAAGGTCTACTCGTCCATGGACCGTGTGCTCGTGCACTCGGCGAGCTTCGGCTCGAACGCGCAGGCGATGGCCGCCGGGCTGGCCGTGCTGTCGGTGATGGAGAACGAGCAGACCGTCGCCAACGCCCGGGCGACGGGAGACCAGCTGCGGTCCCGGCTGGCCGCACTCGTCGACAAGTACGAACTGCTCGCCGACGTCCGCGGCCGGGGCCTGATGATCGGCATCGAGTTCGGCAGGCCCAGCTCGCTCAAGCTGCGCAGCCGCTGGACCATGCTGCAGACCGCGCGCAAGGGCCTGTTCGCGCAGATGGTGGTGGTCCCGCTGCTCCAGCGGCACCGGATCCTGACCCAGGTCTCCGGCGACCACCTGGAAGTGATCAAGCTGATCCCGCCGCTGGTCATCGGCGAGGCCGAGGTGGACCGGTTCGTGGACGCCTTCACCGCCGTGATGGACGACGCGCACAGCGGCGGCGGTCTGATGTGGGACTTCGGCAAGACACTGATCAAGCAGGCGGTGGCCAACCGGTGACGGCCCCGCCGGGGGTTTGCCTCTGAGGCAAGAAATTTGCCCCAGGGGCAAACCTGCGGCTCAATGGAGGCATGAGCTCCTCCGAAGCCGAGCTGCCCGCGGTGGCACCCCAGCTCCGCTCGTTGCGCCGCCGGGCCGGCCTCACGCTGGAGGCGGCGGCGCGCTCCGCCGGGCTGTCGCCCGCCCATCTCTCCCGGCTGGAGACCGGGCGACGCCAGCCCTCCCTGCCGATGCTGCTCGCACTGGCCCGTATCTACGGTACGACCGTCTCCGAGCTGCTCGGGGAGACCGTCACCGACCCGGATGCGATCGTACGCGCCGCCGACATGGAACCGACCGGTGCGGGCGGCTGGACCTACTGGCAGGCCGGTGCGCCCGGCGGCGGTATGCAGGCGCTGCGCGTCCGCGTGCCGTACGGCTCGCAGGGCGACATCGTGCGCGTGCACCCCGGCGAGGAGTGGCTGTACGTCCTCAAGGGGCGGCTCGGACTGCGCCTCGGGGACACCGCCCACGTCCTCGCGCCCGGCGACAGCGCGCACTTCGACTCGCTGACCCCGCACCGCCTCGCCGCCGAGGACCAGGACGGGGTGGAGCTCCTGTTCGTCCACACCCTGCTGCAGAGTCCCACGGCCGCACTGTGCCTGGGCCCCATCACTGGAGAGCTGCCATGAGCGACATGGAGGAGAAGTTCCCTCGTGCCCTGTGGATCCGACTGATCATCTACATCGCCGTCGGCCATATCGTGGCCGGCTTCATCTATCTGCTGTTCGAGGTGGGTGCCAAGGGGTGAGCGGCGACGGGACGACGGCGAGGTGAGCGGCCCCGGGTGAGCGTCCGTCAGTCCAGCAGCCGCTCGCGCAGCCGCTCCCGGGTCCCCGGCGCCAGCCCAAGCCCCTGTTCCAGATAGGCGTCGGTATCGCCCCAGGTCTGCTCGACGGTCTCCACGGCGGCCGCCAGATACTCGGCGCGGGCGTCGAAGAGCGGGCTGAGCAGTTCCATGACCTCGGGCGTGTACGCGGTGTCCGCGCTGCCGCTGCGGTGCACCCGGTAGCGGCGGTGCTTGGCGTTCGACTCCAGATAGTCGGCCAGGATCGCGTCGCGCTCCACACCCAGGGCCAGCAGCGTCACGGCGATGGACAGGCCCGCGCGGTCCTTGCCCGCCGCGCAGTGCAGCAGGGCCGGGACGCTGTCCTCGGCCAGCGCGTGCAGCACCCGGGAGTGCTCTGTGGTGCGCTCGGTGATGATCGAGCGGTACGAGACGATCATCCGGTTCGCGGCCTTGCCGTCGCCGAGGAGCTGCCGCAGCTGGCCGATGTCGCCGTCGCGGACCATCGTCCAGAACTCGGCGCCGTCCGCCGGGTCGGTCAGCGGCAGGTTGACGTTCCGCACGCCGGGCAGTGCGACGTCAGGACCCTCCAGCTTCTGGTCGGCCGCGTTGCGGAAATCGAAGACCGTGTGCAGGCCCAGGGAGGAGAGGAACGCGGCGTCGGTCTCGGTCGCGTGGGCCAGATGACCGCTGCGGAACAGCACTCCGCGGCGCACGCGCCGGCCGTCCGCGGTCGGCAGTCCGCCCACGTCACGGAAGTTGCGCACACCGGCCAGTTCGGGTTCGGTCGACGGGACCTGCTGTGTCACGGAGGCTCCTTGGCGTCGGACCCCGCGACGCGGTTCGCCGGCGGGCACGCTGTCGACCATACGACATGGTTTTCCCCCGGCGACGAGTTGTCCACAGGCGTTGCACCGAGGCCCGCCGCCGCTTGATGATGTTGCGGCGTGAGCGGATCCGCGGGCACTTGTGAGGTCTTGATGACGGACATCGCCGAGGACGGTCGTACCTGGCTGCTGAGCGGGCCGGGCAGCAGTTACGCGCTGCACCTCACGGACGCCGGTGAACTGCTCCATCTGCACTGGGGTCCCCGTATCGCGCTCGCCGACGCCGAGGCGCTCGCCGTACGTCCGCTGCCCGGCCACCGGGCCTTCGAGTCGCCGCTCGACGGGCGCGAGGAGTACCCGGTCGAGGGCGGCCCCCGCTTCGTCCGGCCCGCGCTGTCGGTCCGCACCCCCGAACGCCGCGGCACCGAGTGGGCCTTCGAGGCGTACGACACCGAGGGCGCGGAGCTGCGGCTGCGCTTCCGGGACGCCGGGCTGGTCATCACCCTCCACTACCGGATGCGCGGCGACGTGGTGGAGCGCTGGGTGCGCCTCGACAACCGGGGCGAGGCGCATGTGGAACTGCTCCGCGCCGACGCGGCCACCTGGACGCTGCCCGACCGGGAGGGCTGGCGGCTCTCCCAGCTGCACGGCCGGTGGGCCGCCGAGTCCCGGCTGACGAGCGCTCCGCTCACCTACGGCGACAAGGTCATCGGCAGCCGCCGCGGCCACACCGGGCACCAGCACCTGCCCTGGGTGGCGCTGGACTCCGACGCCACCGAGGAGCGCGGCGAGGTGTACGGCTGCGCGCTCGGCTGGTCGGGGTCCTGGCGCATCGCGGTCGCCCAACTCCCGGACGCGCGCGTGCAGATCACCGGCGGGGCCGGGTACGACGACTCGGGCCTGCTGATGCTGGCGCCGGGGGAGTCGTACACCAGCCCCGTCTTCGCGGGGCTGTGGAACGACGGCGGTTTCGGCGGTGCAAGCCGTGCCTGGCACGCCTACCAGCGGGCGTACGTCATCCCGGACGCGGACCGCGACCGGCCGGTGCTCTTCAACTCCTGGGAGGCCACGCACTTCGACATCGCGCAGGAGCGGCAGACCGCGCTCGCCCGGCGGGCTGCGGCGATCGGCGTGGAGCTGTTCGTGGTCGACGACGGCTGGTTCGGCGCCCGCACCAGCGACCGGGCCGGACTCGGCGACTGGACGCCCAACCCCGACCGCTTCCCGCAGGGACTTAAGCCGCTCGCCGACCAGGTGCACGCCCTCGGCATGCAGTTCGGCATCTGGGTCGAGCCCGAGATGGTCAACCCCGACAGCGAGCTGTACCGCGCGCATCCCGACTGGGTGCAGTACCAGACGGGACGAAAGCGGACAGAAATGCGTCATCAGCTCGTTCTCAACCTCGCCCGCGAGGACGTCCAGGAGTATCTGTGGGAGCGGCTCGACGCGCTGCTCGCCGGCGCGCCCATCGACTATGTGAAGTGGGACTTCAACCGCTGCTTCACGGATGCGGGCTGGCCCGGCGAACCGTACCCGCAGCGGCTGTGGGTCGACCACGTCCGCGCCCTGTACGCCCTGGTGGACCGGTTGCGGGCGGCCCATCCGGGCGTGGCCTTCGAGTCCTGCTCGGGCGGCGGCGGCCGGATCGACCTCGGGATCGTGAGCCGCACCGACCAGGTGTGGACCTCCGACAACACCGACCCGCTCGACCGGCTCGCCATCCAGCACGGCTTCAGCCAGATCCATCCGGCGCGGATCATGGCCGCCTGGGTCACCGACAGTCCGAACACTCAGCTCAACGGGCGGGCCACCAGCCTGCGCTTCCGCTTCGTCAGCTCCATGGCGGGCGTCCTCGGGGTCGGCGGCGATCTGACCGAGTGGAGCGAGGAGGAACTCGCCGAGGCCCGGCGCTGGGTGGACCTGTACAAGGAGATCCGGCCCGTGGTGCAGCACGGCGAGCTGTACCGGCTGCGGCCCCCCGAGGGCGGGTTGAGTGCCGTGCAGTATCTGCGCGGGGACGAGACCGTCGTCCTCGCCTGGCTCCAGGCCCAGCGGTTCGGCGAGCCCGTTCCCGCGCTGCGGCTGCGCGGGCTCGACCCGTCGGCATCGTACGAATGCCGCGAAACGGGCGAAATCCATCGCGGTGCCGTGCTGTTGCACCACGGACTGCATGCCGGACTCCGCGGCGACCTGGACGCGACGGTCCTTCGGCTGCGTCGCATCTGAACCTTCTGTCGGAATTGCTTACTTATGTGGCGAGGGGGGTGAGGAGCGTCATAGCCGTGACGGTGCGTTGCCCGTCATGTTCACGTAATGCCCGTTCTCCGCGCGGGAATTGAGAAAGCGCACCGCGTCGGAATGCACGGACGGTGACCGGGAATCCTCGCAGCGGATCAAGCGAAACGCGCACCGGGTGAACCCGCTCCTTGTCCGTTTGCGTCCTGCTCGCTTACGTTCGCCACCAATCCGGACGGAACGCCGAATCCTGCCGCCGCCCGGATCCCCGACACACCACTCACCCGTGTACGGCAGGAGCGGGGGACCCACCAGGCACGACCGCCTGTCCCGGTCTCCGGGACGGCTAGGGGTGAAGCCGCGCCACGCGCGGCCGGGCAGCTCCAGCCCGAACCCGACAGCTCACCTCGCAGGCGCCGGAGAGGAATTCGTCATGCCCGCGAAGGGTAAGCACCGCCGCCCCAGGTCTCAGCGCCTCGCCCGCTCCATCGCCGCCGCCGGAACCGGCGGCGCCGCGCTGGCCCTGCCGCTCATCGGCGCCGCCGGGGCGCACGCCGCCACCCCCGAGACGGCGCCCCGCGCCGTCGCGCAGCAGACCGTCCAGTCCGCCGCCGGTGGCTCCGAGAAGAAGACGGCCGCCGAGGGCTCCGGCACCCGGACGTACTCGGTGCGATCGGGTGACTGGCTTGCCAAGATCGCCGAGGAACAGGACATCAGCGGCGGCTGGCAGCGGATCTATCAGGACAACCGCGCGGCCATCGGCGGCAACCCGTCGCTGATCCACCCGGGCCTGAAGCTCACGCTCGGCAAGCAGGCCGCGGCGGGGACCGACTCCTCGGCCACCGAGCGCTCCTCCAGCGAGCACTCGTCCGCGAAGTCCTCGTCCGCCGAGTCCGCGCGGCCTTCGACGCAGTCGTCGCCGTCGTCGTCGGACACGTCGATCGAGAGCGCCCCGGTCGCCCAGGACACCGGTACCACCGAGACCGCCACCACCGGTTATAGCCTGCCGGTCGACGGCGCCCGGATCGGGACCAGCTACCGCGCGTCGGGCAGCATGTGGTCCAGCGGCTACCACACCGGTGTCGACTTCGTCGCCCCGACCGGCACCTCGCTCAAGGCGGTCGGCGCGGGCACGGTCGTCTCCGCGGGCTGGGGCGGCGCGTACGGCAACCAGGTGGTCGTCAAGCTCGCCGACGGCCACTACGCGCAGTACGCCCACCTGTCGCAGCTGTCCGTCTCGGCCGGCCAGACCGTGGCCGCGGGCCAGCAGGTCGGCCTGTCCGGCGCGACCGGCAATGTGACGGGCCCGCACCTGCACTTCGAGATCCGCACCACGCCGAACTACGGCTCGGACGTGGACCCGCTCGCCTACCTCCGCTCGCACGGCGTCACCGTCTGACGACGGCGGCACCCCGCACACCCCGAAGGCCGGACCCCGATCCCCGGGTCCGGCCTTCGGCGTCCCCGCCCGGCGGGCACGGTGATCCACTGCGCAACACCCCCGTTCTCCGGACTATTCCCGCGTTGGGAAACTCTTGGCGAGTGTCATATCTCACCGTTCGTCAACCCCTTCCTACGATCGCGTAGGTCACATCGGAAGGGGAATCATGGGCCGACGTGGCAGACGATTCGAAGAGTGACAACACAGCTGTGATCGGGTCGTACGTGGCGGTGGGGGACAGCTTCACCGAGGGCGTGGGCGACCCCGGCCCCGACGGGGCGTTCGTCGGCTGGGCCGACCGGTTCGCGGTCCTGCTCGCGGACCGCAGGCCCGAGGGCGACTTCCGATACACCAATCTCGCCGTGCGCGGGCGGCTGCTCGACCAGATCGTGGCCGAGCAGATCCCGCGGGCGGCCGAACTCGCGCCGGACCTCGTCTCCGTCTGTGCGGGCGGCAACGACATCCTGCGTCCCGGCACGGACCCGGACGAGGTGGCCGAGCGCCTCGAACGGGCCGTGGCCCAACTCGCCGCGGCGGCCGGCACCGTGATGGTGACGACCGGCTTCGACACCCGTGGCGTGCCGCTGTTCAAGCATCTGCGCGGCAGGATCGCCACCTACAACGGGCATGTCCGGGCCATCGCCGACCGGTACGGCTGTCCCGTGCTCGACCTGTGGTCCCTGAAGGCTGTGCAGGACCGCAGGGCCTGGGACGACGACCGGCTCCACCTCTCACCCGAGGGGCACACCCGCGTCGCGCTGCGGGCCGGCCAGGCCCTCGGCGTCGAGGTCCCGGCCGACCCGGAACAGCCCTGGCCCCCGGCCCCGCCGCGCGGCACCCTCGAAGTGCGCCGCGACGACGTCCACTGGGCCCGTGAGTATCTGGTTCCGTGGATCGGCCGCCGGCTGCGCGGCGAGTCCTCGGGCGACCATGTGACGGCGAAGGGCGCGCTGTCCCCCGACGACATCAGGACGCGCATCACCTCCGTGGCCTGAACCGCCGGGGCGGGGCCGCACCGGGTTCCGCCCCGGCACACCGGCCGCTCGCCGCCAGCGCCTCCCGGTCCAGGCCCAGTTCACGGGTGAGCGCCGCGGTGAGGTGATCGGTACGGGCGAGCTGCCGCAGAGGAGCGGTCATGGGGTCTCCTCGCGGCGGTTTCCGCCTCATCAGTGACTGAATCACCGGCCGGTGCCGGCCGGTGCCCGTCGGTGTCTGCCGTTGTCGGCCCGCCGGTGTCGGCCGGTATCGGCCGGTGTCGGTCCCGGACTGTCGGAGGGGCCGACCATAATGGAGGACTCCACCCACTCCACCAGGAGGTACCGTGTCCGGTTCGCGTTCCCTGAGCTCCGGGCTCCGCGCGCTGCAGCCCGCGGCCTTCGGCGCTGACCCGGGCGGTGCCCGCCTGGCGCGCATCCGCAGCTCGCCCCACTTCAAGGACGGGGTCTTCCAGAACCCCGGAGGCCCCGCTCGGACCCGGCCCTCCGGGTCGATGCTGGACTTCGCGAAGGTCTTCCTCGACCGCGACCAGCGGCCCCGCCGCGCCCCGCGGGGCACGGTCCCGGTGCACGCCACCACCCTCGCCGACCTGTCCCGGCCGCCCGCCACCGGGCTCCGGCTCACCTGGATGGGCCACTCCAGCGTGCTCGCGGAGATCGACGGGCACCGGGTGCTCTTCGATCCCGTCTGGGGCGAGCGCTGCTCCCCGTTCGCGTTCGCCGGGCCCAAGCGGCTGCACCCGGTGCCGCTGCCGCTCGCCGCGCTCGGCCCCGTGGACGTCGTGGTCATCTCGCACGACCACTACGACCACCTGGACCTGCCCACGATCAAGGCGCTGGCCGGCACGGACACCCTGTTCGCGGTGCCCCTCGGCGTCGGCGCCCACCTCGAACACTGGGGCGTGTCCGCGGACCGGCTGCGGGAGCTGGACTGGCACGAGTCGACGCGGGTCGGCGGACTCACACTCACCGCCACCCCCGCCCGGCACTTCTGCGGCCGCGGCCTGCGCAACACCCAGCACACCCTCTGGGCTTCCTGGGCCGTCACCGGCGACGAGCACCGGATCTACCACAGCGGCGACACCGGCTACTTCGACGGCTTCAAGGACATAGGGGCCGAGCACGGCCCGTTCGACGCCACAATGATCCAGATCGGTGCCTACAGCGAGTTCTGGCCCGACATCCACATGACCCCCGAGGAGGGTGTGCGCGCCCATCTCGACCTTCAGGGCGGCCGGGCGCACGGCGCGCTGCTGCCGATCCACTGGGGCACCTTCAACCTGGCCACCCACGCGTGGGCCGAGCCGGGGGAGTGGACGCTGGCCGCGGCCGAGGCGGTCGGACAGGGCGTCGCCGTCCCCGTTCCGGGCCAGCCCTTCGAGCCCACCGGAGACCTTCCTACCCGTCCTTGGTGGCAGGACGTGTCCCTACCGCTGAACCGCAAGTGGCCCGTCCCGGAGATCACCCCGGAGACGTCCCGCGACGGCCTCGACCTCGTGGGCGAGGGCTGAGCGAGGTTGAGCTGCCGGCGTGACCGTGAATGGCGCGCAGCGCCGCGGCAGAGACAATCGTGCCGCGTCAGGCCGGCCACTCTCTCGACTGGCTGCGTTCGCTCTTAGCAGCGGCGTTTGTCCGGCACTTTGGGCAGCAGATGGCGGTCGGCGGGGACCACGCCCCCGACCGGCAGCCCCCTCATGGTGGCCGACACGCCGCCTCGAAGGGCCCGTCACTCGTCGGCCGCCAGCCGGGGCGTCCGGCGAGCCCTTCGTCGAGGAGCGCCCATTCGTCGGGCATGCCGTAGCCGATGCACAGGGTTTCGGCGAAGCGGGTGTAGTGGGTGGGGTCGACGCTCCCGAAACGGAGATCGGTGGAGGGCGGCGGGGCCGGCTCGGCGCCACGTCGCAAGATGATCCATTCGCCCTGGGGCTCCAGTCCCTCCTCGCCCAGCCAGTTCGGGAGTTCGGTACGGGCGGCCACCTCGGGCACGTGCACCATGAATCGCGTCTCGGCATCGCGGAAGAAGCCCGCGACGTCGTGCACGAGGGAGCGGCTTGGCTGCTGAAGCAGCGCGGTGATCTCGTTGGCATCGGTTTCCCGCGCCTGGACGCGCAGTGTCTCGTTCATAGCTGACCGCCCTTCCGGGAAGGGGCTGGGCCTGGGCGTGGCAGACGTCGTATCGAGGACTCGTGCGTCGTTCCCGCGATCGTTCGCCGAACGGATTCGGCGAACTCGCAGAGTTCCGGGGCCTTCAGCAACTGCCGAAGCGTAGTAACCCTCCAGGTACGTCTGCGCCGTTGGGCCGGTGTGCGCGACGACGGCTCCGGCCGAGATGCCGGGATGGCTCAGCAGGGCGGCGGAGGGCCGCCACCTGCGGACTGAAGCCGGAGAACGTCCGCAGGCGCTTCAAGCCCTCGGCGGAGGCCATAAACGAGGTGACCACGTCAGGGCGGGGAGGGCGGTGGGGTAGGCGAGGTCGTCTTCGGTCAGCCGGGCGGGCAGCGCACCGGTGGGGGAGCGGTCGCGCCGCCGGCCGCCGCGGGCGACGAAGTGCGGGTCGGGGCGGCGTCTTTGAACGAGGTCAGGCCGGTGTCGATGAGCTTGGCTGCGCGGCGGACGTCGGCAGTCACTGCCTCATGGATCTGTGTCGGTGTGCGGGTGCCGTCCAGGTGTTTCCCAAGGCTTTGGAACTGGATCGACCACAGTCCGAGCAGGGCGGTTGCCGCGATCTGCGGTTCCGGGTCGTCCGGGCTTGTGCGGGTGCGCCGGGCCAGCGCCTCGGCTGCGACGGTGATGAGCCGGTCGGTCATGTCCCGGTGGTAGGCCCTCAGCGAGGGCGCGGACCTGGTCAGCGCGCCGAAGCGCCTGATCATGGCGGTGGCGTGGCTGGGGTCGTCCTGCGCGGCGATCCAGGAGGTCAGGGCGCGCAACTCGGCGGAGAGGATCCGTAGCGCCGCCTCGACCGGAGAGTGGTCTGCGTCGGCCAAGCCGGTGCGCAGGGCGGCCATCGTGGTCTCGCCTTGGTCCAGGATGAGCGATTCCTTGGTGGGGAAGTGGTTGAAGACCGTCTTCTCCGAGACTCCGCATGCCTGGGCGATCTCTGATACGCGGACGGCGTCGAAGCCGCGCTCCAGGAACATCTCGGTGGCGATGTCGGACAGGCGTTGCCGCAATCGGCGCTTCTTCTGCTCCCGCAGCCCTTCCGCTCCGGGCTCCGCGGCCTGCGCACGCCATGCCGTCCAGTCCACCGTGTTCATGGCGACAGGGTAGTACAGCAGCAGCATAATTACTGCTACTGTAAATTTTCAGTGACTGTACTTTCTGTCGTTCGTCCGATCGCTTCGGGAGTCCCATGAGCGCCATCCACATCGTCCGCGACTACCCGCACTCTCCCGCCAAGGTCTGGCATGCCGTCACCGACCCCGGGCTCATACCGCTGTGGACCGCGACCGGGGCCGGGGCACGCCCGGAAGGGTTCACCACCACCGTCGGCGCCCGGTTCCAGTTCATCGCCAAGCCCAAGCCCGGCTGGAGCGGCATCGTCGACTGCGTCGTACTGGAGGTCGACAAGCCCCGGCTGCTGCGCTATTCGTGGACCGACCATGGCGGCGGCGAGACCACCGAGGTCGCCTACCGCATCGAACCTCACGGCACAGGAACGCGCTTCACCTACGACCACACGGGCTTCACGGGTGCGGGCGGGCTCCTGATGACCCAGATCCTGGGTCACGTCCGGAGGAAGATGCTGCGCGTCGGCCTGCCCGCCGTGCTGAACGATCTGGACGAGGCAGGCAAACTCCGCTCCGAAAGCACTCTCAGTCCCAAGACCTGACTCTCTCGTCGAGCCCAGGGTCCATGCCCAAAGCCGCGATCCGCGCTGGAAGAGCGCGGAGTCGGCTACGCGCCCGCCGTCGCCTGCTCCCCTGAAGTCACTATCGATGCCGGGGAGTTCCGCGCGGACGCCCCGGCCATGAAGGTGCCGAAGCGGACCTGGGCCGTCATCGGCCTGGCCGAACTCCGCCCCGGCAGCGAGCAGGCCCCCTTCTACCGGCAGGAACGTGCCGGACGATCCGTTGCAGGAAGTGGGTGTCGCTGGAGGTCGTTCCGGGGACGGTGGCCGGTCAGGAGGCGTCGGTTGTGTCCGGCCCGGCCGGGGGTGGGCCAACGGTCCGGCCGGAGATCAGCTCTCCGCGCAGCAGGATGCCGCCGGCGTCGACATGGTTGTCGTGGACCAGGTCGTCGATGAGTTTGACGGCGGCCTCCGCCATGGCCTCGACCGGGATGCGGTACGTCGTCAGACCGAAGACCTCGTGGTCGAACGGCGGGACACCGTCGTAGCCGGCGATCGACAGGTCGCCCGGGACGGAGAGGCCCTGGCGGGCTGCGGCGGCGAGGGCGTCGAAGGCGACCGAGTCGTGGGGACACAGGATCGCGGTGGCACCCGCCCGGTGGAGTTCGCCGACCACGTCCGTGAGGTCCTGGTCGGGCTCGATCCGCTTCAAGCCGGCGAGCAGGCCCCGGTGTTCGAGTTCGTCCCGCATCCAGGAGATCCGCGCCCACTGCGTCGGGGACTGTTCGGGCGAGAAGGACAGCAGCGCGATCGAGCGGTGCCCGAGGCCGGCGACGTGGTCGATGAGCGTGCCGCCCTCGCGCGGATCCGGGGCGACGTACGGCACGCCCGGGTTGGACGGCTGGCCCATCTGGCTGACGAGCACCAGGGGAATTCGTGACGCGACCTGGCGGATCGTGCGCGGGTCGACGTTCGGCGCCGCGACGACGATCCCGGCGGTGCGCATGTCGGCCATGAGCATCAGCGAGCGGTAGTTGGCGTCGTCGGGCTGATCGCCGGAGGCCAGGGACATGACCTCGTATCCCTCGACAGCCGCATGTTCCTCGAACGCGCTGGCGAGGTGGGCGTAGAACGGGGAGCGGGTGTGGCGCAGGAACAGGCCGAGCACGGCCGAGGAGCTGGCGTTGAGGCTGCGCGCGATCTGGTTGGGGACGTAGTCGAGCTGCTCGACCGCGCGCCGGACCTTCTCCATGTTCTCGGGACTGACGCCGCCCTGGCCCATGATGGCCCGGGACGCTGTCGATTTCGAGACACCGGCCAGGGTGGCGACGTCCCGGATGGTGCTGGGCCGGCGGCTTCGCCGGTTGTCCGGGCCGGGTGGCTCATGGGTCATGCTGCTGCCCCTCTTGTCTGCGGTGCGGAGACCTGCATCATGCTCTACACCGTCTTCGCGAGGTCCGCCGGGAACGAGGGGAACCGTGCGACGAATTCCTCGTTGGACTCCAGGAGTTGCCGGGCGTAGGCCGGAGAGTTGGAGGCGGTGGCGTCCACGTTCGTCTCGACGATCCGCCGGACGTCGTCGGGGCCTTCGATCAGCGAGGCCGCGACGCGTCGCCCGCTGTCGTGCTGCTCCGCGACGAGGGCGGGGGTGAGCTGCGGCACGGGGATGTAGACCGTCGAGAGCTCGAGCCGGTCCGCGTGATCGCGCCAGTTGTCGGTGACGTCCGGGATGTGCAGTGCGAGCCCCCGGGCCCCTCCGGTCCACTCGTCCCGGAAGTCCGCCAGGGAGAGCGGGTCGAAGCTCGTGATCAGGCACCTGTCCCGGTCCGCCGCGGGGCGCTGCTCAAGGAACCGGGCCAGTGGGCGGGCCGCGTTCGGTGCCTTGATCTCGACCTGAAGGAGGACGCTGGTCGATTCGAGGGTCTCCGCGAAGGTCGGGATCTGCTGGCCGGTTCCCATGTCGATGCCGCGTACCTGTGCGAAGGTGAGCCGCTCGATCGGCACGTCGAGGAACGGTGTCCGCACGGCTGCCGTGCGCCGCACGGTGCGGTCGTGCAGGATCACCAACTCGCCGTCGACGGTCGTGCGCACGTCCAGCTCGATCTCGTCGACGCCGACGCCCTCGGCGCTGGCAAAGCCCGACAGCGTGTTCTCCGGGGCGTCGGCCATGTTTCCGCGGTGTCCGCAGAGGATGAAGGAGCGGGGGGTGGTCATCAGGGTCCTTTGTGGTGGGTCAGTGGGAGTGGGAGAACAGCCGCGCGGTCGGCAGTCACACCAGGTGTGGTTCGAGGGTGTCCGCGAGGTCCTTGCCGGCGACGATGAGCAGCGGGGAGGAAGGTGCACCGCCGCCGAGCCCACGGACGTCGGCGCCTGCTTGGGCGGCGATCAGGGTGGCCGCGGCGTAGTCCCAGACCGGCAGTCCGCGCTGGAAGCAGCCGTCGATGCGGCCCTCCGCCACTGCGCAGATGTCGAGTGCCGCCGCCCCGCCGATGCGGAAGTCGCGGATGCGTGACGAGAGGGCGGTGATGTCCTTGAGGACGCGGGGCCGCGTAGCCAGGTCGTACATGAATCCGGTGGAGAGGAGTGCCTTGTCCTGGGGCACGTTGTCGTTGACTCGCAGCCGCGTCCCGTTGCGGTGTGCCGGGTGGCCGGCGGCCGCGGTGAACTCGGCGCCGAGCGCTGGTGCGTAGACGCAGGCGGCGACCGAGATCCTGGTGCCGTCGGGTCCTGGTGCGGTCGCGGCGAGGGAGACGGCCCAGTACGGGGAGCCGTAGAGGTAGTTCACCGTCCCGTCGATCGGGTCGACGGCCCAGACGATGCCGCTGCTGCCGCCGGCTTCGCCGCTTTCCTCGCCGAAGAATCCGTCATCGGGGCGCAGTTCGTGAAGGCGGCCGCGGATGCGGGCTTCGACCGCGGTGTCGGCCTGTGTGACGATGTCGAGCCGGCCGGACTTCGTGGACACCACGCCGATGCCGTCGTCGCGCATGGCTGCGGCCGGCGTTCCGGCTTCGGCGGCGATCGTGCGGGCGATGCCCAGCAGCGCGAGCGGGTCGGTGTCGGTCAACGTGGTGCTGTCCTTGTCGTTGTGCGCGCGGTTCCCCGAAGGCACGGGGCGGCGGGGTGTGGGCGGTGGGGCCGGTCGGCTACTTCAGTCCGGTCCGCGCGACGCTGGCGATGAACTGCTTCTGCAGCAGCAGGAAGATGATCACCATCGGGAGCACGGCGAGGACGCCGGCCGACATCAGGACGTTGTAGTCCGTGGTGTAGGTGCCCTGGAGCAGCGCGAGCCCTGGTCCGAGGGGGAGCTTGTCGACCGACCGGTTGATGACGAGCGGCCAGAGCAGATCCTTCCACTCCGACAGCACGGTCAGCAGGGCCACGGTGACGATGCCGCTGCGGGCGATGGGCAGCACGATCATCACGAGGATGCGCAGGTGGGACAGGCCGTCGATGCGTGCTGCCTCGATGAGTTCGCGGGGGATGGCGCGGAAGAACTGGTACATCAGGAACACCGCGAACACGTCGAAGATGTTCGGCAGGAACAGCGCGACGATCGTGTTGGTGAGGTGGAGCGAGGAGATGATGGCGTAGTTCGGGATGATGAAGATGTCGCCGGGGACCATGATCAGCGTCAGGATGGTGACAAGGATGATCCGTGCGCCGGGGACCTTGATCACGGCCAGGGCGTAGGCCGCGAGCATCGCGATGACGAGCGTTCCGACGACGCGTCCCGCCGAGGCGAGCACGGTGTTCAGCAATAGGGTGCCGAAGGGGAGACGCTCGAAGACCTCCCTGGTCCCCTGCAGCGTCGCGGGGGACGGCAGGAGGTTCGGCGGGATCTGCAGGGTCTGACCGGTGCTCCTGAGCGCCGTGGAGATCATCCAGGCGAACGGGGCGAGGACCAGGAGTCCGACCATCGCGATCAGGAGGTAGGTCCACCAGCGGGGACGGTTCAGGGTCGGCATCAGCTGTCCTCTCCGTAGTGCACGAAGCGTCGCTGCAGGCGGAAGAGAACAAGTGACACCGCGAGGATGATCACGAACAGCAGGATGGACACCGCGGACGCGTAACCACGCTGTCCGACGCCGTAGAAGGCGAGTTGGTAGTAGTAGTACACGGCGGTGATTCCGTACTTCGCCGCGGCGGGCTGATCCGGTGGCAGCAGGAGGTAGACGACGTCGAAAAGCTTGAGAGTGCTGATGATGGTGGTGAGGACGACGAAGAACAGCGACGGGCTCAACAGCGGCAGCGTGATCGAGAAGAATCGGCGGACCGGGCCCGCGCCGTCGAGGGAGGCGGCCTCGTAGACATCCTGGGGGATGTCCTGCATGCCGGCGTAGAGAACGATCGTCGGGACGCTGAAGGACAGGAAGACGACGACCACCGTCACGACGACCGTGACGCCGGTCGCGCTCCCGAACCAGCTGACCGGGGACCCCCCGGCCGCCTTGATGGCGGCGTTGGCGATTCCGTACTGGGTCTGGAAGATCCAGCCGAAGAGGAACACCATGGCCGTCGGAAGTGCGACAGCGGGCAGGAAGATCACGGCACGGAACACGGACTGCCCGGGGAACCGGTAGGTCATGAGCGTCGCGCACAGCAGCGACACCACCACCACACCGGGCACGATGAAGGCGCAGTACTTGAACGTGTTGACCAGAGCGACACCGAGCAGTTCGTCGGTGAACATCTCCCTGAAGTTGTCCAGCCCGATCCACCGCGGCGGACCGAACGCACCGGCCTTGGTGAACGACAGCCAGACGTTGTAGCCGAACGCGTAGAACCGGAAGACGAGGAGACCGGCGAACAGCGGCAGCAGGAACAGCAGCCCGAGGCCGGTGTCCCGCCGACCGAGCCGGCGCCGCCGCACAGAGCGGCTGCGCGGGCTCGGCTCGGCGGCCACGGGAGACCGCGAGAGTATGGCGCGGTTCACTTGAGCGCGTCCGTGAGGATCGAGTCGATCTTCTTCTCGACGGCGGACGCGGAGATCCTGCCGGCGTAGTAGTCACCCACGGCGCTCTCGATCCGGGGGAAGTTCGGGCGCGTCGCCGGGTACTGCGTCGTGGTGCGCAGGTAGTTGTCCTTGAGCATCGGCTGGTACGCCTCCTTCAGGCCGGCGATCGTGTCGTTCGCCTTGTAGTAGGCGTCCTTCACCTCGCTGGAGGTGTTGGCGGCAAAGCCCGACCCGCCCTCGACATGGGCCTTGGCGCCCTCGGTCGAGGTGAGGTACTGGATGAGCTCGAAGGCGGCGTCCTTGTGCGAGGAGTTCGCGTTCATGGTGTACGAGAGCCCGTTGGTGTCCTTGGCGTGCGAGCCGTTGATCGAGGGCACCGGGACCGCGTGCAGCGTGCCGTTGGGCACGTCGGCCTTTGTCAGGTCCGACAGGAAGTACGAGGGGAACTCCGTCATGGCGATGGTGCCGGAGATCAGCGCCGAGGAAGTCTGGAAGTCGGTGGAGTCCGCGACCGGCGGGATCAACTTGTCGTCCTGGAGCTCCTTGATCCGCTCCAGCGCCTCGGTGACCTCGGACGACGACGCCGTTCCCTTGCCGTCCTTGACGACGGTGCCGCCGAGTTGGTGCGCGATGCCCGCCACGCCGCCGTTGAACGTGGTCATCTTGAACATCGGGTAGTCGGAGCCGGAGGTCTGCTTCGCCCGGAGCTCCTTGGCGATCCGGACCATGTCGTCCCAGGTCCAGTCGGCCGTCGGAACGTCCGTCACGCCCAGCTTCTTGAACACCTCGGTGTTGTAGACGAAGCTCCAGACGTCTTCGTCCTTCGGGATGCCGTACTGCTTCCCGTCGAACTTGTACAGGTCGACAAGCTTGGACGGGTAGTCCGACAGGTTCAGCCCGGACTCCTTGATGTACTTGTCGAGCGGCTCCAGCGCACCGCCCTCGACGTACTGCGACGCGAGCGAGCTCTGCCACATCACGTCAGGGCCCTCACCGGCGCCGAGGGAGGCGTCGAGCTTCGTGTAGTACTGCGCCTCCGGAACCTGCTCGACCTCAACGGTGATCCCCGGGTTGGCCTTCTCGAAGTCGTCGACAGCCTTCTGAACACCTGCCTGCTGCTCCGGGTCCCACATGGCGAGGGTGAGCTTGACGGAACCGTCGGACTGCGACGAAGAGGTGGAGCAGCCGGTGACCGCGACGGTCAAGGCGATCGCGGCGGCTGTCCCGCCGGCGACGCGCCTGAAGCGGAGAGGGGAACGCATGGTGCGACCTTTCGGATGAACCAAGGAAGGGACCGGTCCCGTCATGTGGCGACTCACATGGGACTACCGTCCTTGGGACCGGTCCCACTGTACGAATCGTCACGGCAATTGTTGGGGTCAGAAGGTGAAATCCATCTGTCGCTTCGAGTAACGGGACCGGTCCCAGTCGGTGTTGCGATGCGCGACGCCGCCGCGCCGAGCCGGGGGAGTGGACGCTGGTCGCGGCCGAGGTGGTGGGACAGGGCGTCGCCGTCCCCGTCCCGGGCCAGTCATTCGAGCCTGCCGGGAACCTTCCTACGCGTCCGTGGTGGCGGGACGTGTCCCTGTCGCTGAACCGCAAGTGGCCCGTTCCGGAGATCACCCCGGAGACGTCTCGCGACGGCCTCGACCTTGTGGGCGAGAGCAGATGCTGCGGCTTATCGATGGGCCGGCGTGAACAGGCGTTGGAGTTCCCGGTGTTGCCTCCGCCTGTCGTAGGGGCGCGAGGGTGCGCGTGACCGCGGATGGCGCGTAGCGCCGGGACATGCCCGGGTCTTGTCCTCGGCGAGACGGGCCCGGTTATGTGCCGACGCCGCACCCCTCACCTCACGGACACCTCCGGGCGGATGTGTCGGCCCGCCCAGTGCTACGGCGAGGTGGGCAGGTGCGGGCTGCGGAGCACCAGCAGGGTGATCTCGCTGGGGGCGAAGACGCGGAACGGCGGGCCCCAGAAGCCGGTGCCGCGGCTGGTGTAGAGGAGGGTGCGGGGGCCGTGACGGCTGAGGCCGGCGAGGGCGGGCTGGTCGATGCGGACGAGGTGGTGGAAGGGCCAGATCTGGCCGCCGTGGGTGTGGCCGGAGAGCTGGAGGTCGATGCCGTCGGCTGCCGCCCGGTCGATGAACTTGGGCTGGTGTGCCAGGAGCAGGACGGGTAGGTCGGGGTCGGCGCCGTTCAGGGCTCCGGCGAGGTTGGCGCGGTGGCCTGCCAGGCCGGAGGACTCGGCGGTGACGTCATCCACGCCGGCGACCACGAGGGTGTCGCCTCCGCGTTCGAGCAGCACATGGCGGTTGCGCAGCGGCTCCCAGCCCAGCTCGTCCATCAGGTCGACCCAGCCCTGGGCCTCGCTGTAGTACTCGTGGTTGCCGGTGACGTACACACGGGCCCGGGTGGCCCGCACGGTACCGAGTGGGGCGGCCTGGGCGCGACGGCGTTCGGCCGTGCCGTCCGCGATGTCGCCGGTGTGGCAGACCACGTCGGCTTCCAGAGCGTTCACGCTCTCGCACACCCGTGCCGACCAGCGCGCGCGATCGAGTGGGCCGTAGTGGGTGTCGGTGATGAGGACGACACGGAGGCCGTCCAACCCGGCACCCAGCCGCGGGAGTTGCACGTCGAGTCGGCGCACGCGTGGCACGCGGCGGGCCTCGGCGTACCCCCAGGCGAGCAGTACGGCGGATACGCCGAGGACGGCCCACGTGACGATTCGGGCGCGGTCCTGACTCTCGCTGACGCCGGCCACGGTCAGGGCGAGCCGCAAGAGGACGCCCAGCAGAACGGACCAGGTGAACAGGACCCAGCTGGTGCCCAGCAGGGTGTCACCGACGATCGCCGCCCGGTCCTGCTGGCGCCGGCCGTGGCCGCGTGCCATCGCGAGCGGCATACATATGAGGCCGAGGGCGAACAGGGCGGTGCCGACCAGCGTGACGGGCAGCGGCCAGTGCTGGCCGGCGTACAGGAGCACCCAGCAGGGCACGGCCCACAGCAGGAAGGGGGCGATCAGCGGGATGTAGCGCACCAGGCGGTGCAGTCGGCTCCGCCGCGGCGCTTGCGCTTCACCCTCGGCGGGCCGGGTGTTGCTGGTGTCGGTCACGCTTCCCCTCTCCGGCCAGGCTGTCGTCTCGCGCACTGTATCCGGTCGTCCTCGGGCCGGTATTCAAGTGCCGGCGGACCGCCCGAGGGTGACCGCGCCGCTGACATCGTTGTCGACGGCGCGGTCCGTGCGGGGGCCTTACGGGGTGCGGACGGCGGCACTGCCGTACAGCTCCCTGGTGAACGCGGAGATGTCGGCGCTGCGATCGGCGCCGTCGAGGTTGTACGTCAGATAGACGCCGTATCCCTCGCTGACGGTGCGACGGGCGAGACTGGCGGCCGTGCTCTGTGAGGTCCGGCCGATCTCGACGGCCGCCGGTGACAGCTTCGACTTGGGCAGTGCGATGCCGGGGACCTGCCAGGTGCCGTAGTACGGGTTCCAGGCGTAGTCGAACTTGGTGGAGACGTCGACGCCGCCGTAGGACAGGCGGGAGGCGGCCGGGCCGATGTTGTAGAGGCTGATGATCTTGTCCGGCATGTTCGCGCGCAGTGCCGTCACCAGGTGCACGAACGAGCTGTCGTTGGGCTGGGTGGTGCCGTTGTTGCCGTACTCGGCGTATTCGTCGTCGAAGTCGATGCCGTCGAGACCGTACTTGTCCACGGCGTCCGACATCTGCTTCGCGAATGCCGAAGCCGCCTGCTGAGACGTGAAGTTGGCGAATCCCGCGCCCTGGTGGTTGCCGAGGACCGAGAGCACGACCTTGATGCCCTGCTGCTGCAACGGCCGTATCTGTGTGGCGGCGTTGTCGAGGACGCGCTGCACGTTCTCGTTGAAGTACAGATACGCCGCCTTCGTGCTCGTGTCGTAGTTGATGTTCGCCGCGAAGATCACGGCGACGTCGAAGACGTTGCCGCCACCGTCCGCAAGGGTGTACTGGCCGGCGTTGAGCATGCTGTTGCTGTTCACCTCGATGTAGACCACCGAGGTCGGCCCCTGCTTGGCGAGAGCGGGGGCCGCCACCGCGCCGGTCGTGGCAGTCGTGCCGAGGGCGAGGGCCGCGACGGCCGAGAGCGCGAGCGCGGCGGTCCGCACTCTGCTCCGTACCAGAGTGAACATCGTTGGTCGTCTCCCATCGTATGGCTGGCGCCCGACTTGTTCGGAAGCGCCGAGTGAGCTCTCCGAGTTTTCCGCCGCCGCGACCGAATACCGAGAAGCGTGGGCGAACTCTTCACGACTTCCCCACGCGGCTCATCGCCACTCCGGGTCGTCGCAACTCCGTGTCATTGCATACGAGTTGAGGCATGTGGATCGACGGTCGGTGGCCCCTTTGCCGAGGACGTCGCGCAGGACACCGTGGACACACGTCCGACGGCGCGTCGAGCGGTTCATTGCTCGTCGTCGAGGCCCTCGACGTCGACAGGCCGCGTTCCGTCGAACGTCACGAGGATTCCGTAAGGGTCCGCCAGTCGGAGCCTGCTCTCCGCGAAGCGGATGGCCCAGGTTCGGTCGGCCCATACGGTTGCGTCGGGAACGGCCAGCGGTAGCTCCGGAAGGTCCAGCCAGCTCAGTTCCTCGGGTGTGAGTCCGAAGTGCGATTCCCGGAGCCGGGTGCGGCAGTACTCCAGAGCTTGGTCGACGAGGACATCGAAACGGCTCACGACCTCGTGGGCGAAATGGAGGGTGGCCTCTTCCGGCGGGGCGGCCGGCTCGGTCACCAGACTCATCCCGGTCTCGACCGCGCCTGCCGGCTCCGGGAAGCAGCCGGTCCAACAGGCCAGCGAGGGAGGACTCTCCACCCTTCTCAACACAACCTTGCCGATACTCACGGTCGCGGGCAGTTCCGCGTCAACGTCAGGCTCTTCAGCGTCCGAGCCGTTCGGTGGTGCGCCGTTGTCGGACATCGGCTCAGCGTAGGGCAAGCCTGGCGCGATGCTGACCGACAGCCGAGGCACATGGCCATCAGCGTGGCCACTTGTGCTTGTCGCCGTTCAGGACGTCAGCAGGTCGACCGGTGTTCGTCGCGGCCGGACTCTGTCACTCGTGGCGCCTAGGGCCTCTCGTTTGGATCATGCCGGGCTCGCGGGCCCTGGCACCGCGCCTCGCGGCGTTGTCGTCGGTTGTCAGGGCTCCGCCCTGCCGCCCTCCTCCGCCTTGCGATCCACGGCACCAGACCCCGCTCCCTGATCCGGCCTGATCCAAACAAAAGACCCTAGCGGCGTCGGGCGCAGGGAGCGATGTCCGTACGCGGCGCGCCGCCCAGAATGCGACCAGCCCCGTCAGGTAGATCATCAGGGCCGTCAGGGGGACACCCGCGGGCCCCGCGTCCTGGAAGCCGCCGACGGTGAGCCGGATGATGCCGGCGCTGGTCGCGGCCGTGCCGACCAGCACCAGGACGACGGCGAGCCGCCTCGCAGCTCTGCCGGCGCCGAGGACCGCCCGGGCGGCGGAACGGGTGGCCGGCGACTCCCTGCGACGCGGACGTTCGAAACGTGCGAACACCGCTACGAGGACCCCGAGCACCAGTGCGCAGATCGCCACCCACACCGGCCGCCAGGCGAACCAGCTCGCCGATCCGATCTCCGGTCGGGGCATGATGCCGGTCGGGTAGAGCGCCAGCGCGGCCACGAGCACAGGGACCATGTGCCACAGGAACAGCGTCATGATCCCCCCGTTGACGGCGATCACCGCCATCCAGACCCGCTGTCGACGCAGCCAGGCGCGCAATGGCCCGGCGAGCAGCAGGGCCAGACCGGTCTGGGCCACGGACAGGGAGAGCAGCGCGACCGTCGGCGGCGAGGTGTTCTGCACCTCGGCCCCGGGCACGCCGACCATACTGACCGGATACGGCCCGATCGTCGTCAGCGCGACCAGCGCGGCCGACCCGCCGAGGAACAGCAGCCAGGGGCGGGCCGGAGGACGGGTCAGGGTGCCGTCGCGCCAGGCGAAGCCGAGTTGGGGAAGGATCAGCCAGACGACCAGGAAGTTGGCGGCACCGAGGTAGTCGATGCCCGTACTCAGCCGTAGGGCATCGAAGCCGGCCGCGGCCACCGTGAGGGCCGCCGGGACGGCCAGGCCCCAGCGTCGGTGGGCGTCCAGCATCGCGGGGGTCAGGGCGACGACCACCGGATAGACGGCGAGGAACCACAGCGAGATGGCCACCACCCAGGCGGCCAGCCGCACCAATCCCGGATCAACGCCTGCCAGCCGGGCAGTCGCGGCGACCGCAACCCCGACCACGATGAATACCGTCGTCGGCCGCAGCAGCCGGTCCGCACGCGACCCCAGCCAGTCGGCGTAACTGTCCCCGCGGCCACGGGCCGAGGTCCAGGATGCGGAGTTGGCGTAGCCGCCGACCAGGAAGAAGATCCCCATCACCTGGAACAGCCAGGTGAGCCAGTGCGTCCACGGCAGAACAGCGAGCACGTGCTCCCCGCCCAGCCGACCGTCCCGAAATGTGATCATCACGGCCAGCCAGTGACCGAGCACCACCATGACGATGGCGAACGCCCGCAGGAAGTCGACATAGCGGTCACGGCGCGCGGGGGTGGCGTCGGCGAGGTCCCGAACCCGCACCCGGTGCTCCTTCCTCGCGCGTCCTGTGAGCCCGCCCCCTCGGGCCTCTGCGCCGAACCTGAAGGACAGGTCGGACTGACTGTCCTCGAAAAGCGAATGTATCGTGATGTCTCGTCGCAATCCGGAAATGCGTCCTGGCGCACACCGTGAACGCGTGTCGGCGTTCTCAAGGGGCGAGAAGGCCGTGCGTATTCGGCTGTACCGAATGGTGCACGTTCCGATATGCGCAGAAACTGGGGCTGTGCGCGAGTACGAGAGCCCGTCCGCGATCCGGATTCCGCCGCAGGACCAGCTGGCCGACGCGGTGTTCCGAGGCGACCGGCCCGGGCTTGTCCTGTTCGACCGGCCGACGGGACGTGGCTGGGAGCACGTCACCGCCGCGCGGTTCGCGAGCGATGTGCACGCCCTCGCGGCGGGCTTCCTCGCTGCCGGGATCCAGCCCGGGGACCGGGTCGCTCTGCTGGGCGCGACCAGCTACGAGTGGACTCTGACCGACTACGCCCTGTGGACGATCGGTGCGGTGTCGGTGCCGATCTACGACACCTCCTCGGCCGAGCAGATCCGGTGGGTGCTGCAGGACTCCGAGGCCGTCGCGACGGTGGTCGAGACGTCGGATCACCGCCACCGGCTTGAGGACATCCAGGTGGACCTTCCCAGGCTGGAGCAGGTCTGGCAGATCGACGCCGGTGACCTCTCCCGGTTGCGGCAGGAGGGTGCCGAAGTACCCGACTCCCAGGTCGACGAGCGCCGCGGCGCGGTCCGCGCGGACGACATCGCCACCATCATCTATACCTCCGGCACCACCGGCCGGCCCAAGGGGTGCGTACTCACCCATGCCAACCTGCTCCATGACGCCCGAGCCGCGATCGCGGCACTACGGGAGATCTTCGGCCACGACGCCTCGACGGTGCTGTTCCTGCCGTTGGCGCACGTGTTCGCCCGGGTGATTCAGGTGGCCTGTGTCGAACACGGCGTTCGGCTGGCCCACACCGCCGACCTCGCCCGCCTGCCCGACCACCTGGCCGCGCTGCGGCCGACGTTCATCCTGGCGGTGCCCAGGGTGTTCGAGAAGATTCACGCCCGAGCGCGGCAGCGCGCCGCGGCGCGGCACCGCGGCGCCCTCTTCGAGCGCGCTGAGCGGGTCGCTGTCCGCTACAGCCAGGCAGGGGAACAAGGGACCCCCGGCCGGCGGCTCACCCTGGCCCACCGCCTGTTCGACAGACTGGTCTACCGCAAGCTGCGGGCGGCTCTCGGCGGGCGGGTCACCTACGCCATCAGCGGCGGCGCTCCGCTCGGCACCCGTCTCGGCCACTTCTACCGAGGCATCGGCGTGACCGTGCTCGAGGGCTACGGGCTGACCGAGACCAGCGCCGCCGCCACCGTCAACACGCCCTCCGCGGTCAAGATCGGTTCAGTCGGGCAGCCGTTGCCCGGCGTCACGGTCCGGATCGCCGACGACGGTGAGATCCTGCTCCGAGGCCCCGTGGTGTTCCCGGGCTACTGGCGAAACGAACCGGTCACGAAGGAGACGCTGAGCGCCGATGGCTGGCTGTACACCGGAGATGTCGGCACCCTGGACGACGACGGATTCCTGACCGTCTCGGGCCGCAAGAAGGAGATCATCGTCACTGTCGGCGGGAAGAACGTCCTCCCCGCGGAGCTGGAGGACCGGCTGCGCACCCACCCTCTGATCAGCCAGGTGGTGGCCGTCGGCGATCAGCGCCCGTTCATCGCTGGCCTGATCACTCTCGACGAGGAGGGGCTGGCGGCCTGGAAGAGGAACGCCGGCAAGCCGGCGGCCGCCACCCCCGCGCAGCTCCGCGACGACCCCGACCTGCTTGCCCGGCTGCAGACGGCGATCGACGAGGTCAATGCGACCGTCAGCCGGGCCGAGCGGATGCGCAGGTTCAGCGTCCTGCCCGGCGACCTCACCGAGGCTCACGGCTATCTCACGCCGACCCTGAAAGTACGGCGCAGTCGGGTGCTGCGGGACTTCGCGGCGGATGTCGACGCGCTGTACCGGACGTGCCCCCCCCGCCGGCGCCGGTGGTCTCGTGCCCCCGGGACCCCTGGGGCGTTGGACCGGTTGGTGAGCGCCACACCGGAGACCCGGGACCGTGTCGTCGACGCCGCCCGAGCGCTCAGCATCGTGGTCGTCACCCTGTGGCACTGGACGCTGCCGGTCACCCATCGCACCGCTGCCGGCGACCTCGCCATGCCCAACCCGATCGATGCTGTTCCCGGCGGGTGGCTGGCCACCTGGGTACTGCAGATCATGCCGGTGTTCTTTCTGGTCGGCGGCTACGCGAACTGGGCCGGCTGGCAACGCACACAGGCGAACAAGGATCCCGCCGGACGGTTCGTCGCCGACCGGCTCCGCAGGCTGTCGGTGCCCACCGCCGTATGGGTGGGGGTGTGGCTGGCCGGCGAGCTGATCGCCGCGACCCTGCCAGGACCCCACCGCTGGATGTGGCAGTGGTTCCCCGGTTACCTGACGCCCTTGTGGTTCCTCGCGGTGTACAGCCTGTTGATCGTCACCGTGCCGGTGACCGCGACCCTGCATGCCCGCCATGGCGCCGGCACCCTCGCCGTGCTCGCAGGGCTGATCGCCGCGGGCAGCGTGCTCGGCCGCGGCGTCGGGCTGGCCTGGGCCGCATGGGCGACCCTCGCGCTGGTGTGGCTGTTCTGCCACCAGCTCGGCTACGCCTGGCGCACCTGGCAGCTCGGCCGACGGCCGTCGGCCCAGCGGCTGGCGGTCACCGGGGCCGGCCTGCTGACCCTGGTCGTGCTGACGGTGTTCGCCGGTTACCCCCGTTCAATGGTCGGGACGGTCGGCGACGCCGAGTCGAACATCTTCCCCACCAACGCGGCCATCGCGGTGCTCGCCGTCTTCCAGCTCGGGCTGCTGGCGCTGATCACGCCGACCGCGGCGCGCCTCCTGCACCGCCCCCGTGTGTGGAAGCCTGTGGTGGCACTGAACGTGGTGGCGATCACGGTGTTCCTGTGGCACATGACCGCCTACCTCATCGCGTTGTGGATCTACGAACGTCTGGGCCATACGCTCCTGGCCGAGCCGACCGCCCATTGGTGGGCGCAACGCTGGTTCTGGCTGCTGGTCCCCATGGTCGTCCTCCTCGTATTGGTCGCGGTGTTCGCCCGGGTCGAGATCATGGTCCGCCGGCCCCGCCGAAGAGGCGCCACGGTCGGTGAATGACGATCACCGTTGACGCCTACCTCACCGACGGCCTGTCGCTGCGAACGCCACCCATGTCAACGCCACGGCGGCCCGCCTCCAGGAGGGCCTGAAGGCGAAACCCGAGGTCGGGGATGTCGATCAACTCCTTGAGGCCGTCGGCCGACACGCGGCGTGAATGCCCGACGGCCTTCCCCGACCGGCCGACTCCGCCGTCACCGACGCACCGCTGCCCAAGCCCGGGCCCGGGGAAGTGCGACACCCTGTTCGGCGCGGCCGTGGGCGAGGTGGCCGCCAGGTGCACTCCTATGTGGACTCAAGGACGGACTGCGCACCCGTGACCTCCAGGGCGTATCGTCCGGCTGTCCAACCCCCGTCGACGGTGATCTCCGTCCCGGTGATGTAGGACGCGCGATCCGAGGCGGCGAACGCGATGGCGTCCGCGACCTCGGAGGCTTGGCCGATGCGTCCGAGGGCGAGGACGCGGTGGAAGGGGTCGTCCGCCGTGTCCGGGCCGCTCATGGGTGTGGCGATCGTGCCGGGGCGGATGACGCACACGCGGACGCCCTTCGGACCCAGTTCCATCGCGGCGGCCTTCGTCAAGGCAGCGATGCCGCCCTTGGTCGCGGCGTAAACGCCGAGTGTTTCCACCGGTGTCGTCGCCACGACCGAGCCGACGTTGACGATGACCCCGCCACCGGTGGCGGTCATCTCGCGTCCTGCCGTGCGAATACCGAGAAACGGTCCGCGGAAGTTCACGCTGATGAGACGGTCGAACTGTTCATCGGTTGTGTCGACGACCGAAGCCGTCTCCATCACACCGGCGTTGTTGACCAGGACGTCCACCGGGCCGAAGGCGCCGCGCGCGGCTGCGAAGGCGCCCTTCCACTGCGGTTCCTTCGACACGTCGAGGCTCACCGCGATCGCCGCATCGCCGATCTCCGAGGCGACTGTGGCGGCCTCCTCGAAGAGCACGTCGGCGCAGACGACCATTGCGCCCAGCTCGGCCATCCGGCGCGCAGTGGCTGCACCGATGCCTCTTGCCGCACCGGTGATGAGTGCGACCCTGCCTTCCAGCTCACCGTCCACGACTATCGCTCTCTTTCCCTGATCTGCTTCTCGAAGGCCGCCCGGTGGGCCGTCGGCGTGGTCACCGGTCCGATGTATCGGCTGCGGCATGACGCCGGTAGAACTCGGCGACACGGTGGAACGCCTCCTTGGGCTCCCAGGGCGGCATCGCCGTCGACCTCGGGTCTTCGTGCCCGAAGGTCTTGACGAGCGAGAAGCAAGCCATGTCGAGGTCCTTGGCTCCCTCGCCCGTCCGCATGGCGGGAAAGGAGAAGACAAAGACGAAAACGGCGAGCACGTCAGCGTCGGAGAGGATCTCGAGTTGCTCTCCGACATAGTCGGCCTGTTCCCGCTCGCTTCGGTTCGGGACGACGCCGTCCTGCCAAATGCCAGTGCCGTCGGGGTTCGTGCCCTGCAGCACCATGAAGCCGCCGTCGCCGAGGGCGGCCGCCCCCTCGTAGGCACAGCATCCGACCTCCATCACGGCGAGTGGCTTGCCGTGGCGGTGCGTCTCCAGGCCGGCGCGGTACTCCTCTTCGCTCTCGCCGCGGCGGTAGTGGTCGATGCCGACGACATCGAAGATGCTCCAGTCGACGTCCTCCCACATCCCCGCGGAGTACGTCAGAGGCCCGTTGAAGGTTTCACGGACCGTCTGTGCAAAGGACCTGAGCGCCTTGTTGAGTGTCGCTGCCTTCTCGGGCAGGGGGTCGGGAAGGTCCGACGGCTGACTGGACAGGCGCATGCCGCCCAGCTGGGTGCCGAGCCACATCCCTCGCTCGGCGTACGACGCCCCGGGGTAGATCCCCTCGCTGAAGATGGTGTACTCGCAGCCGGTGACGAAGACGATGTCGACGCCCTCGCTTCTGAGCTGCTCGGCGGCCGCTGCGGCCTCGGCCAGGTAGCTCCGCGTCTCATCGCTGTCGGCGTTCATCTTCCACGGGTTGAAGAAGACGGTGAGGCCGTTCGCATGGGCGGCACGCGAGGCCGTGAGGAGTCGCGCTATCTCTTCTCCCTCGATGCGCACGGCGTTGGCGTGCAGTCCGTCGGCGATCACACGCATGTCGTGATCCACCAGCGCAGGGTCGAAAGGATCGACCGAGAACGCTTCATCCTTCGTGAACTTCAATCCGACGTCGTAGACGACTCCGCGATACTTCATGACTCACTCCTTCACTCAACGGGAACCGGACCGGGCTACGCCCTGAAGAGCCTGAACCGGCTTCGCACTCGGGGGCGTTGCGTCAGAGCGGGACGTTGTGCCTCGTCAGGTCGGACATCTCCGGGAGACCCTTTCCATCCACGCGCGCGGGCCTGGCCGGTATGTGGCGCAGTGTGCCGAGTCCGGCCGCGAAAATGTGGTTGGGCTAGGGCGTGAGCCGGCCCGGTACCTCTTACGCCCGCCACCGGCGCTTGGTCCAGGAACTCCGTCACGCCTCACCCCGCAGAGCGGCGGCTCGCTCGGCTCCGTATTCCATGAGTTCGAGGGTGTGTCCGTCCGGATCGTGCAGGTAGCAGGCACGACCGCCGCGGTTGATACCGGCTGTCACCGTCACAGGCGGGTTCCGCAAAGCCGCACCGGATGAGATGACACGCGCGCAGACGGCCTCGATGTCGTCGACGACGAAGGCGAGGTGACTGGCGCCGACATCGTTGGGGGGTGATGCGATGTGGCCGCCTGGCTCGCGGATGTATTCGATGAGTTCGACAGTGTGGCTGGAGGGCCAGACGGGCCCTTGTCCAGGCAGCGCCAGTTGGGCCACACGCAGTGCCGCGCCAGGCACACCTACCAATGTGCGGGTGTAGTCGTTGTCGCCCGTCTGCCGGTGCACTTCCTTCAGGCCGAGCACGCGGCAGTACCAATCGACCGCCCGGTCCAGGTCGGAAACCGTGAGACCGACATGCAACATGCCGAGCACTGCCATCGCTTACCGCTCCATGAGACGTAGGGGTTCAGACGAAGACCGACGTGCGGCCGTCGGTCTGGAGGTGCGGAAGCCGGAAGCGCCCCCGGCCCGATTCGATCGCAGCGGTCAACTGGTCCCCGCGGTGGGTCACATGAGCCACCACGGCGCTCGCGGCCCGCTCCCCGTCGCGCGTGCGGAGGATGTTCAGCAGCAGCCGACGATCGCGGTACGAGTCCGCGATCTCGCGCTCATTGGGGTATGTGCCGGCCAACTGCACCTGATTGAGCAACGCCCAGGTCTTGAGCCACACGTGTACCAGGAAGGCGTGCAATTGTGGCATCTGCGCCGCCTCTGCGACGATCTCGTGAAAGCGAAAGTCGGGCGCGGCGTCGTACTCCCCGGGGTCCGGTGCGCCGAGCCGCAGCCGGCTCTCCAGATCGGTCTGCACCTGCTCCAGGTCGGCGAGCTGCTGATCCGTGATCAGAGCACACGCCGCGCGGAAACTCACCGCCTCAAGCGCCGCACGGATCGTGTAGAGCTCCGTGATGTGGCGCTGCTCGAACACCACAACGGCCCGAGCACCATTCCCCGCCGCCTCTTCGATGAGGCCATCGGCCTCAAGCTGTCGCATGGCTTCCCGGGTCGGCTGCCGGCTGACCCCGAGCCGCTCGGCCAGCTCGGTCTCCGACAGCGGCACTCCCGGCTCCAGTTCACCGTTGAAGATCCACTCGTACAGTCGGCGCAACACCCAGTCCCGTGTCGCGCGCCGGTCGCGCGGCGCTGAGGAACTGGTACCAACCTGCCGGAGCAGGTTCACTGCGACTGACATCATGCTCCTGTGGATAAGTCTGGATCCGGGATCCGGATGTTCGGGTAAGCGTGTATATGTTTCCGGCGGAAGTCAAGGGTCCGCACGCGCATTGCGCATCCGTCTCGCGAGGGGGAGGGCGATCGGACGCGGTGCCGACTCGGAATCCTTCACGAGGCGCCGGCTCGGCGTCGCAGACAGGGGCCGTGGCGTACGAGGCGAGCCGGGCCGTTGCATACGATTGCCTCGGCGGTCGGCCGGTCGGACAGGTTCTCCGCGTGCTGCGGCGCCGACACCATCAGCCGGGAGGGCCGGCGACAGGACCCGCCGCCCGGCGGACGGGTGCCCGTCGGCGAAGTCCTGACGGCGAGATCACCCGCCCCGACCCCGAACTCCCGAAAGTGAGACAGGGTCGCCAGCTTTACAGGCCTCCGCCGGCGAACCCGGCGAAGATCTCGGATACGCGCCAGAATCCCTCCGTCCGCTTCCACGGCGGCATCTGCCGGGACCGCGGGTCCTCGGTGGGGAAGGTGCTCACGATCGCGAAGGAGGCCATGTCCAGGTCCTTCGCTCCTTCGCCGGTCGGCAAGGCCGGCTTCGAGAACTCGAACACAAAGAGAGCGTCGACTCCAGCGGCCGTCATCAGGCCGGCCTGTGTGTCGATGTAATCGGCCTGCTCTGTTTCACTGCGCGTCGGGACAACGCCGCCTTCCCAGATGCCCGTGCCGTCTGGGTTGGCGCCCTGCAGGACAGCGAATCCGCCCCCGCCGAGCGCGCCGGCACCTTCGTACTTGCACGCACCGAATTCCGTGGCGGCGACCGGCTTACCGCGCACGTGATGACGCTCGAAGATCTCGATGTACTCTTCTTCGGTCTGGCGGTCACGATAGGCGTCGAGTCCGACAACGTCGAAGGCGCTCCAGTCGACGTCCTCCCAAAGCCCAGATGCGTACGTCACGAGGCCGCCGAAGTGCGCCCGGACGGTCTCGACGTAGCAGCGCAGCGTCTCGTTCAGGAGCTCGGCCTTCTCCGCCAGGAGCTTCAACGCCTCGGGTGACCCGGGCGGGGTGTGCGCGAGTCGCAACTGCTCCGCGAGCCATGTCCCCCGCTCCATGTACGAAGAACCGGGGTAGATGCCGTCGGTGAAGATCGTGAGCTCGCACCCGATGACGAAGACGATGTCCACGCCCTCGAGCCGTAGTCCCTCGGCGACTTGCGCCGCCTGCGCGACGTACTGCCTGGTCCTATTGATGCTCGCATTCATCTTCCACGGGCTGAAGTAGACGGTCAGCCCGGCCGCGTGGGCCAGTCTCGTTGTGACCGAGAGTCGATCGATCACCTCACCCTCGATACGGACCGCGTTGGCATGGAGCTCGTTCGCGATCGTGTTGATGTCGTACTCGGCGATCGCCGCGTCGAAGGGGTCGACGGACAGGCTCTCCGGGCTGAATCTCAGGCCGACGTCGTAGACGACGCCGTAGTGCCTTGGGACTCGCGGAGTCGGCGGGGACGCGTCGGCATCACCACGCTCCTCGGCGTCGAAGGAGCCGGGCACGGTGCGTGTAAGGGCAAGGCCTCCGACGGCCGAGTACCGCAGGAGGTCCCGTCGATCAATCTGGTGTGAAGTCATCATTGTCTCCGCTTCTGACTGCGCGGGCGATGCGCGGAGTCCTGAAGCCGCGCGACCAGCCGCCGGCGCCAGCATTCCAAGCCGACGTGGATAGCGCAAGATGATGCAATGTTATTTCAAATAATGGCATCTACTTCGGCAGAACTCGTCCGAGGGGGTCGGAGCGGCGGCCAGGCAACCGCCATGACCATGTCGCGGCGACGTACCGGGGGGCGCGCCCCGGTGGCTCAGGCGACGGGTACGTGTGCGTCGAGACATCCCAGGCGTCACGATCGATACTCGGCACGGCGTGATCCCGGGGGCTTCAGAACCGTAATCGCGGCACGGACAGCCACGTCGTTCGGCCTTGCCGCTCCCGAAGTTCGGGTCGGGACCCCCGACGTGCCGATGTCGGCATCGCCCATGAGCGGGCCCCTCGCGCGCGGCGGCCCGCCTGAGTTACGGATCGTACAGAGGACAAAACGGAAAGAGCGACAGGGAGGCACACGTGAGCGAGCTTCGACGAGTCGTATCGCTCGATGGCTTGTGGGACGTCGCTGAGGGCAGTTTCAAAGACCGGCCCGAGGGATTCTCGAGTACAGTCCCTGTTCCGGGAGTGCTCGACCTGGCAACCCCCGCCTTCGATGAGGTGGGTGTGCAGAGTGAGCGTCGCGAGGCGTTCTGGTACCGCAGGACGTTCACCGTGGACGGTGATGTGCCGGAGGTCGCCGTCCTGCGCATCGGCAAGGCCATGCACGGGTCCAAGGTGTTCCTCAACGGACGCGAGATCGGGGAGCACCAGCCGAACTTCACGGCGGGTCACTTCGATCTCGCCGGCCATGTTCGTGCCGAGGGGGCTCCGAACGAACTGGTCGTCCGCGTCGGAGCGTGGCGCGACGCGACGCCCCCGTCCGTCGCCAACGGATTCGACTTGGAGCGCTACCGGTCGATCCCCGGCATCTACGACTCAGTCGAGCTGACCCTCACGGCCTATCCGTACATCCAGCTTGTACGGACCAGGCCGAACTTGGCCGAAGGCGGTGTGACGGTGTTCGCCACGATCGCCAACGGTGCCGATCCGGTGACGACGGCCGTCGAGTGCGCGGTGACCGAGGCGGAATCGGGCCGCGGCCGAGGACACGGTGCCATCAAGCTGCTTGAACTGCGCCCCTTCGAGGTCCGCGAAGTCGAGGTGACGGTGGGCATCGACGACGTCCGGCTGTGGTCACCGGACAATCCGTTCCTCTACCGGCTCGTCGTGCGCACGAGCGGCGACGAGACGAGCGTACGGTTCGGCATGCGCTCGTTCACGTTCGACCGGGACCTCGGCAAGGCGATACTCAACGGCGAGCCGTACCCCTTGCGCGGTAGCAACAGCGCCTTCTTCCGCTTCCTCGAGGATCCCACTCGATCGGATCACCCGTGGCGGGAGGAGTGGGTGCGCAAGCTTCACCGCCAGTTCAAGGCCATGCACTGGAACATGATTCGCTACTCGATCGGTTTCCCACCCGAGCTGTGGTACAAGATCGCCGACGAGGAAGGACTGCTCATCCTCGACGAGTTCCCCTTGTTCTACCCGTTGCCCGAGTCGGCCGTGACTCCGCAGCAGGACGCGCCCGCGCTCGACACACCCGAACTCATGGCGGAGCTCAACGCCAGTTCCCCGGAATGGGCCTCGGCCATCGCGACCGGAACCCCGTGGCCGAAGGAGCTGACCGCCGAGCGACTTGAGGTGGAGTACCGGGAGTGGGTGGAGGAACGGGCCAACCACGCCTGCGTGGTGGCCTGGAGCGCGCAGTGCGAGTGCGCCACGGACGCGACCGGCAAGGCGGTTACCGCGGTCCGCGACCGCGACCCGCAGCAGCGCCCCTGGGGCAACGGGTGGGGCGGTGTACTCAAGCCTGATGACTACTTCGACGCGCACTGGTACCCGGAGCCCTCCTGGCACATGCGAGGGGCTCCGCTCGGCACCGCGGGACTTGCCATGACGTTCAAGACCCCGCTCGGGTTCTCGCACAACGACATGACGGCACTCGCGGACCCCAGGTCGGTGATGTCGGTCAACGACCACCCCAACACCGAGGGGCACGCGATCCTCACGGCGGAGTACGGCTGGAGCTGGCTCAACAGGGACGGATCGCCCACTATTCTCTCGGCGCCGATCTACCGCCGCCTCACTGACGCCGGGTGGCCGACGAAGACAGCCGAAGACCGCCGTTACACCCGCGCCCGCATCCTCGCCGCGCAGACAGAGTTCCTGCGGGCCAACCGGACCGTCGCCGGGGTCATGCACTTCTGCGGTCTGGCCTCCTCCCACCCGCGCGCGTTCACCTCGGACAACTTCGTCGATCTCGAATCGCTGGAGTTCGAGCCGAACTATGCGCGCTACGTGCGCGACGCGTTCAGCCCGCTGGGGGTGATGGTCGACTTCGCGAACACCGAAGTGCCGGCCGGCAGCACTCAGGAGGTGCCGGTCACCGTCATCAACGACACAGCCGAAGTGTGGCGGGGCCGGGTGCACGCCCGGCTCCTGCGCGGAGACCGGACCGTGTGGACGTCGACCAAGGCTGTGCGGCTCGGGGCCGTCGGCCAGGACCGCGTCTACTTCTACGTGGCCATCCCGAGGACCGAAGAGACGTACCAGATCGAGGCCGAGCTGACGGACGAGTCAGGTCGCGTGGTTCGCAGCCTGCGGGACTTCCGCACCCGCGCAGAGTGACGGGAGCCAGCGTGTCCGAGCCGATGGCCTTCGACGCGCCCGCAGACTCACCCTGCTGGACGTCTCGCCCCGAGACGGACGCGAATACCCGACCGCCGCCGAAGGCCGTGGCGACTTCCTTCACCGTCGAGCTCACGCCCGCTCGTTGTGGCTGGATCCAGGGTGTCAGCGAGCCGTCGAGAAGCTCGGGCGGAGGGCGCGTTCGAGATAGTCGGTCCGCACCCCCAGCGCCTGCTTCGCGATGCTGCTCTGCGGGTTGACGAGTTCGAAAGCGTGCAGACCACCGGCCCAGACATGGACCTCGGTCGGCACGCCCGACTCGCCGAGCCGCGCGGCGTAGTCGAGCGTCTCGTCCCGGAATACGTCGGCCGACCCGACCTCCAGGTAGGACGCCGGCAGGCCCGCCAGCTCGGTAGCACGGCCCGCGGCGGCGTATGCGCTCACGTCCGGCCCACCTGCCGCTTCACCCAGAATCGCCCGCCAGCCCGTCCGGTTGGACCGCCGATCCCAGAGCACCCCCTCGAACCGACTCGAGACATGGCGCTCACGATCGTCGAGCATGGGGTAGATGAGCAGCTGGTGGCGCGCGGCCGGCCCACCGTGATCGCGGCTGTAGAGCGCGGTCGCGGCTGCTACCCCACCTCCACCACTCTTGCCGTAGAGCACCAGGCGGTCGAGATCGAGACCGAGTTCGACGGCGCGCTCAGCCATCCATGTCAGTCCGGCGTAGCTGTCCTCGACCTGAGCAGGATGCGGGTGCTCCGGGCCTGCCCGACCGGAGACGATGAACATGGCAACCTTGAGGCGTTCCACCCAGTCCAACTCAGTGCCGCTCATCCCGACCGCGACCGACTGGATGACCTTGCCGCCGTTCGCCGTGGCGAATATCACCGGCAGCGGCCCGTCGGTGCCCGCCGGCCGAAGCAGCACCGCGGGGGCGGTGCCGGCTGCGACGGGGACGTCGAACTCGACGGCCTCGATCCTTCCGCCCCGACGCATGTCGTCGATCGACGGCAGTGTCGCGAGGTACGAGGTACGCAGCTCACGGATGGCCTCGAACTCCGCGCCCGTGGTCACCGGCGTGGCGACCGGGCGTTCGGCCTCCGCCTGCCGGATCGCGAAGCGCAAGTCAGGATCGATCCACGGCAGCCCCGAACCAGTATCGGGAGTCCGAGGCCGGGCATGCACATCGCGCGGTGACGGCATCAGCCCTGCCGCATCCTGATCCGTCATTTCGCCGTCTCGCGCAGCTCGCGGAATAGCTTCGCCGCGCGGTGGTAGACCTTCTTCGGCTCCCACGGCGGCGTCTGCCGCCACCTGGCGTCGCCGTGCGGCGGGAACTTCACCATGCCGTACGAACCGAGGTCGGCGTCACGTGCGCCCTCGTCGTGCACGTAGCCGGGGGCGTTGTACTGGAAAATGAACGCGGCCTCGACGCCCTGGTCCTGGAAGAACCGGAGCTGGCGCTCGGCATAGTCCGCCTGCTCGGTCTCCGACCGCACCGGCACGTCGTCGTTCTGCCACTTGACGGACCCGTCGGGAAACTTCTCCTGGAGCAGGCGCCAGCCGCGTGCTCCACGATCGGCGGCGCCGGCATACGTGCAGCAGCCGAACTCCGGGATCGCGATCGGCTTGCCGAAGGTGCGGAAGTACTCGAATCCGGCCGCGTACTCCTCGTCGCTCTGGGTCTCGCGGTAGTAGTTCGGACCGGCGTAGTCGAACAGCGTCCAGTCCACATCTTCGAAGATGGCGGCCGAGTAGGTCACAGGCCCTGAAAAGTGCCCCCGCACGGTGTCCCGGAACGACTTGAGGTACTGATTGAGGATCTCCGCCTTCTGCGGGAGCGGATCGGGTAGACCCGCCGGAACGTTCGGCCAGTCGATCGCCCCGAAGTGCTGCTTCACCCACGCGCTGCGCTCGAAGATGTTGTTCCCCGGGTACACGCCGTCGGAGAAGATGCTGTACTCGCACGACACGATGAAAACGACGTCACCGCCGTCCCGTACCAGACGTTCCGCGATCTTCGCCGCCTCGACCAGGTATTCCGTCGTGGCATCGAAGCCGACGTTCATCTTCCACGGCGAGAACCAGATCGCGAGTCCCGCGTCGAGCGCGGCGCGACTGGCGATCTCGAGTCGCGCCAGGTCTTCGCCCTCGATCCGCACCGCGTTCGCCTGCAGGTCGTCCGCGATGACGTTCATGTCGTAGCGCACGAGGTCGGGGTCGAACGGCTCGACCGACGAGCCGCCTTCACCGAACACCCGGTAGCCGATGTCGTAGACGACGCCGAAGTACTTCATGTTGCCGATGTTCCTCTCTGTGTTCGCGCCGAGACGACGCACGTATTGCGGGAGTGCGGTCTCATGCCCCCGGCACGTCGACGCGACACGCGGCGAGGCTGCCGGCCCTTGCGGCATCCGGGTCGTCGCTGCCCATCACGGGACCGATGCACAGGAACAGGGTGTCGCCCGCGTCACCGCCGAGCGCGACGGCGAACACCGCACGCCCTTCCGGCGCGGGGACCCGGTCGAGGATCTCGCCGCCCTGTTTCACCCGTACCGCGTCCTGGCCGCCGGCGTCGGCGATCCACAGTGCCCCGTCCCGGTCGATGCAGATGCCGTCCGGAAGGATCGAACCGCTGCCGAGCGCTTCCGCGAGGTCGTGCTCGGTCTGCATCTCATGAAATACAGCCCAGTCGCGACGATTGCCGAGCGTGCCGTCATCCGCGATGTCGAACGCGAGGATCCGGCAGTTGAAGGTCTCGGCGACCAGGAGCGTCGCGCCGCCGTCGGTGACCACCGATCCGTTGGGGAACATGATCGGGTCTCCTACCTGAGCGGCGTCACCGTCGGCGCTCACATGCACCAGGCGCGTCGGGGCCATCACCCCGTCAGGTGATTCGGAATCGAACCCGAAGTTGCCCACGTAGACGCCGCCGCGGCCGTCGCCGGTCATGTCGTTGACCGGACCGGGGCACAGCTCCCGCAGGTCGGCAAACGTCTCTGGCTCACCGTCGCGGAAACGGACGATCCGCCGGTCCAGCATCGACGAGACGAGCAGGTCGCCGTTCGCGGCCCGGGCGAGGCCGGAGGGCCGTTCGGGCACGGTGCCCACCGACTCCACGCCGAGGCCATCTCGATACCGGAACACTTCCCGCCCGTACATGTCCGAGAGGTACAGGTAGCCGTCGTACCAGCGCGGGCCTTCCGGGAAGGCCAGGCCGGTCATGATCACTGTGAGCTCACGCATGCCGGTCACGCCAGATTCGCGAGCATGCCCGCGTCCACGCCGTAGCACGATCCCGTGACCGCGCTCGCTTCATCGCTGAGCAGGAAGGCCACGACCCGCGCGACCTCCTCGGCCTCGATGATCCGACGCATGGGATGCCCTTGCCCGAAGGAGTCGACGACGGCGTCGATGTTGTCGGGGGCGCCCTGCATCTGCGCCAGCTCACGTGCCATGGGTGTGCGCACCGTGCCGGGAGCGAAGCAGTTGACCCGGATGTTCTCGGTGGCCAACTCGACCGCGAGCGAGTTGGTCATCGCGACGATCGCACCCTTCGATGCCGAGTACAGCGCGGCTTCCGGGTTACTCGCGAAGGCCATCGCCGAGCCGGCGAGCACGATCGAGCCGCTGCCGGCCGCACGCAGGTGCGGCACGACCGCTCGGACGAACTGGAACGGTCCCAGCACGTTGGTCTCGACGACGTCGCGCCACTGGGAGTCGGGAACCTCCGCGATCGGTGCGAGACGCAGCACACCTGCGATGGCCGCGAGTCCGTTGATCTGCCCGTACTTCCTGACGACCGCCGCGACCGCGGACCGCACCGCCGTGTCGTCACGCGCATCGCCCTGGAGGGCGAGCGCACGACCGCCGGCGGCGAGGATCTGGGCCACCTTCTCGGTCGCCGCATCGCCGTCGATGTCGAACACGGCGACGGTGCCGCCGCCCGCCGCGACCTCGTCGGCCACGGCGGCGCCGATGCCCTTGCCGCCACCGGTGATCAGATAGGTCCTGCCGTCGAACCGGCCCATAGCACGTCCTCGTTTCTCTGTTTGTCTCTTGCAGGGGTGGAGCGGACCGTTGGTCCGCCCCGACGGGGTGCGCGGCCCACACGCCGGGGGGGCTTCGCACCGGGCCCTTCTGCCGCCGCCCTCTCGGCGGCGGCAGAGCGGTGCCATCTATGACTGATCGTCAGTCTTCTGCCACGGTCCACGGCAGCACCGAGTAGCCCCAGAGCGCCGGTGGCGTGTAGTCGACCGACTTGCTGTGCGCCCAGAGGAACGTGTTCGCCATCACGGGTGCGAACCACGCCTCCTCGGTGAAGTACCGGTTCAGGCCGGCGAATGCGTTCGGCTCACCGGATGCGTTCGCCGCGTCGAGCAGTTTGGTCTCCTCCGGAGTGGAGGTCCCGAACGGGTTGAACACGGGCCCGAGCGCCGACTCGGTATCGAGCGCGTCCGAGCCCGAGTACGTGCTCGGGAAGTAGAACATCGCGAACTTCTTCGACGAGAGGTTGGCCACGATGTCCTGCAGCGAGGTGGTCTCCCATTTCACGGTGATACCGATCTCGGCGAGCGACTGGGTGATGAACGGCTCGAATTCGGTCGAGGCGATCGTGCTGGGCATGGTCACCGAGAATCCGTCGGAGTAGCCCGCCTCGGCCGTCAGTTCACGTGCGGCTTCGACGTCATGCGGGTAGTGCCCCTTGAGCTTGGGCAGGTAGGCCCCGCCGTTGGCGCTGAAGATCTGGTCGACACCGTGGCGCTGCCCGGGGGCGAGCTTCTTGAGGGCGGAACGGTCCAGCGCCATATTGATGGCCCGGCGCACACGGACGTCGGCGAGCGCGGGCACCAGTTCACCCTCTCGGTCGGCGATCCAGATGTTGCCCCAGGTGGTCGGGTTGTCGACTCCGGTGACGAACTGGCCCTTCAGAGTCTTGGATTGGTCGAGGCTGACTCCGACCACATGGTCGAGCTGACCGCTCTGCAGGCCGTTGACCGCCGCGGTGATGTCGGGGATCACGGAGATCTCGATGCGGTCGAACGGGTAGTCGTCCGCCCGCCAGTGGTCCTTGACCTTGTCGAGCACGTACTTCTCGCCGATCTGGGTCTCGGCGAGGTTCAGGGTGTACGGACCGGAGCCGACCGGCCGGGTGGCCTCAGCCTTGGTCCCGATCGTCGACGGTGCCTCGACGAAGCCGCCGACGCCGGCCAGGTTCGGTACGAGCGAGGCGTTGGGTTCCGACAGGGTGACCA
Source organism: Streptomyces shenzhenensis (assembly GCF_003688995.1). Lineage (GTDB taxonomy): Bacteria > Actinomycetota > Actinomycetes > Streptomycetales > Streptomycetaceae > Streptomyces > Streptomyces shenzhenensis_A. Next base: position 41,940 of record NZ_PENI01000016.1, read on the forward strand.
CGACCGTGTGCTTGTCGGTCGCTTTGATCGTCTTGACGTCCACGAGGCCGGCGGTGCCTTGCGCCTTCTTGGCGGCCGTGAGGTTGTCGACCACCGCTTGGGCGTCGACGGCCTCGCCGTTGGAGAACGTGGCGTCGTCCCGGATGGCCAGCGTGAGGATCGTGCGGTCCTTGTTGTACTCGAACTTCTTCGCCAGGTTCGGAACGATCTTCCCGTCCTGGTCGAAGGCGAGGACCGTGTCGAAGATCGAGGTCTGGATCATGATCTCGCCGCCGCCGTAGGCGCCGATGGCGAAGCTCGCCGGTGCCTGGCGGGCGGAGAGACTGAGGACGTGTTGGTTCTCGTTGTCCGGGGATGCGTAGCCCGAGCAACCGCTCAGAGAGAGTGTGGCGATGGCAGCGACGGCGGCAACCAGGCCGATCCCGCGATGCCGAAGTGAATCGCGCACGTGTGACCCCTTTGTCTTGTGCAGGCATGCCGTCGCGACATCAAATGATGTCAGCGACGTTCGTTCATTTGAAAGTCAAGAAACCGCTACGGTCGTGAGGACCATCCGGTCGAGGACTCAGGAGGCCGTTGGAACCTCGGCCCGGCCGCGAAGCGCCTGCCGGGCGGCCCGGCGCTCGGCCTGCGCGTCCGGGTCAGCGGTGGGAGCCGCAAGCAGCAAACGCTTGGTGTAGTCGTTCTGGGGATGCCTGGTGACCGTGGCCGCAGGGCCCGTCTCCACGATCTCGCCTTGATACATCACCGCCACCCGATGGCTGATATGGCGCACGACGGCCAGGTCGTGTGTGATGAAGAGGTAGGCGACGCCGGTGTTGCGCTGCAGCTCGATCAGCAGATCCAGAACACGCGCCTGCGTCGTCAGGTCGAGCGCCGAGACCGGCTCGTCGCACACGATGAGTCGAGGTTCGAGCGCGAGGGCTCGGGCGATCGCGATGCGCTGGCGCTGGCCCCCGGAGAACTCCCGCGCGAACCGGTCTGCGCTGTCCTTCGGCAGTCCGACGCGATCCAGCAGCGACGACACCCGCCGCTCCGCGTCGGACCGCGCGATTCCCTGTGCGATCAGAGGCTCGGAGAGGATGCCGCGCACCTGCAGCGCCGGGGTGAGCGAGGTGTAGGGGTCCTGGAAGACCACCTGGATCTCTCGCGCGTCTCCCCGGTTCCGGCCGGCCGGCAGGTGGGTGATGTCCTGCCCTTCGAAGGTGATCGTCCCTCCCGTCGCCTGTGCGAGACCCAGTACGGCGCGGCCGACGGTCGTTTTCCCCGACCCCGATTCCCCTACCAGGCCGAGGGTCTCACCGGCTTCAATGTGCAGGGACACACCCTTGAGCACCTCGGGCAGCCGGCGGCGGAACCCGCCACCGGGATAGCGCAGCCGCAGGTCGTCGATCTGCAGGAGGGGGTTCATCTCGCACCTTCCTTCGCCTTGGACACCGGCGCGTCGGTGCGGAGGGTTTCCTCGTCGAGGATCGAGTCGATCAACGACTTCGTGTACTCGTGCGCGGGACGGCTGAAGATCTGCCGCACTTCCCCGGTCTCCACGTCGCGGCCGTCCCGCATCACCACCACCCGGTCGCACAGGTCGGCGACGACGCCGAAGTTGTGCGTGACCAGGAGTACGGCCATCTTCAGCTCGCGCTGCAACTCGCGGAGCAGGTCGAGGATCTCGGCCTGGACCGTCACGTCGAGCGCGGTGGTCGGCTCGTCGGCGATGAGCACCTTCGGATGCGTGGCGACGGCTCCGGCGATCAGCACCCGCTGTGCCATGCCGCCCGAGATCTGGTGCGGATACGAATCGAACGTGCGCTCGGGGTCGGGGATGCCCACGCGCGCCAGCAATTCGAGCACCCGCTGCCTGGCCTGCACGCGCGGCATCGTGCGCCGCAGCGCCTCGACGAGCTGGCTGCCGACGGTGAACGAAGGATCGAGGTTCGACATCGGCTCCTGGGGGATGTATGCCACGCCGGGACCGCGCAGCTTGCGGAGCTCTGCCGGAGTCATCGCGAGCAGAGGCCGGCCGTCGAGTGACGCCTCCTTCGCGGTGACGACCGCCTCGTGGGGAAGCAGACCCAGGATCGCGAATGCTGTCTGGGTCTTGCCGGAGCCCGACTCGCCGACAAGGCCGACGACTTCGCCGCTGTCAACGGTCAGCGAGACCTTGTGCACGACCTCGTTGAGCGACCCGTCGGGACGCGGATAGGCGATGCTGAGATCCTGCACGGTCAGCAACGCCTTCCCGGTCGGCTTCTCCGCCGCGGGAGCTGCCTCGTCCGCGTGCCTGGTCACATCCGCGATCGCACGACGGCTTCGCCGCCGCGCGGCAGTGGTCGTGCCGGCGAGGGCATCCCGGTAGGCGTTCGCGAACAGGATCAGGGAACCGGTGAGCGCGACCAGTCCGAGTGTCGGCCACAGCAGCTGGACCGGATGCCCGTACAAGTTCGTGAACGCCTGGGAGATCATCGAACCGAAGCTCGGCGTATTCGCGCCGACGCCGAGAAACGCGAGGCCGGCCTGTACGTTGATGCAGATTGTGGCGATGAACGCGGCCTGGATGACGATCGGGCCGCGCACGACGAAGAAGACGTGGCGTGTCAGGATCCGCCAGGTCGACAGCCCCGCCACCTTCGCGGCGTCGATGTACAGCTCGCGCCGGACGCCGATCACCATGTTCCGCACGAGGCGGTAGACGCCGGGCGAGAGCATGACACCGAGCAGCAGCATCGTCAGCTGATACGACCCACGGGTCACGGGCAGCAGCACGATGAGGATGAGCAGGGTGGGCAGCGCCAGGACGAGGTTGAACACCCACGACGCGATCGAGTCGATGGCGCGGCCGACGTAACCGGCGATGAGGCCGAAGACGACACCGATGACGATCGAGACCCCGGTACCGATGAGTGCCGCCGTCAGAGAGACGCCGATCGAGGCGAGCAGGCGGGACCACATGTCGCGGCCCTGGGCGTCGCCGCCGAGCCACCATCCCTCCGTGCCGGTCGGCGCATTGACGTGTTCGACCGAGCTGTACATGGGATCGTGGCTGGTGATGACCGGTGCCAGCAGGCACAGCAGCGTCATGGCGGCCAGGGTGACAACCGACCCGACTGCCATCGGGTTGCGCAGGAGCGCACGCGTGACGCGCCGCTTCCGCTTTGCCGGCGCGGCGGCTGTCCGATCGGGCCCAGGGGGTGCGAGCTGCTGGGACATCAGGTTCTCACTTTCGGGTTCAGCCAACCCTGCGCGACATCCACGATCAGGTTCACGGTGACGACGAGCACGACGCTCACGAGCGTGACCCCCAGCAGCACCGGGAAGTCGCCCTGCACGGTGGCGTTCATCGCGTAGGCGCCGTAGCCGGGCAGTGCGAAGATCCGCTCGATGAACAGTGAGGCCCCGAAGATGCCGATGAATTGGAGCGAGAAGACGGTGAGGGCCGGTCCGGCGGCGTTGCGCAGGGCGTGCTTGCCCAGGATCGCTCGCTCGGAGACGCCGCGGCTGCGGAGCGTGCGGATGTAGTCGAGCCCGAGTTCGTCGACGAGCGAGCCGCGGATCTGCGCGGCGAGACCGGCGATACCACCGACGGCCAGAGTGACGGAGGGCAGGATGATCGACGCCAGCCAGTGGCCGGGTGAGCGAGTGATCGGTACGAACCCGATCGAAGGTACCCATCGCAGCACGATGGCGAACAGGTAGACCAGGCCGATCGCGATGATGATGACCGGGAAGACGTACGAAATGGTGCCGATCGACTGCAGCACGCGGTCGACGACGCCGCCCCGCGCGGCGGCCGTGATGCCCAGTGCGAGGCTCGCGATCAGAGTGATCAGCACCGCGACGATCACCATCGAGAACGTGACCGGGAGGCGGTTGGACAGAGCCGCAGCGACGGGCTCGGAGGTGAAGTACGACACGCCCAGGTCGCCATGGACCGCGCTCGTGATCCAGTCGAAGTATTGCTCGAACAGCGGTCGGTCCAGCCCGAGATTCTCGTTGAGGATCGCGACCTGCTCGTCGGACGCGGAGGGCCCGAGGATGTTGCGGGCGATCTGGATGCTCGTGCCGTAGGTCAGGAAGAACACAAGAGACGTGACGACGACGATCACGATGATCCCGCTCACGAGTCTGCGTAGGAGAAAGAGGATCATGCGCTGACCTCGCGGCGCGCGGAGGCCTCGTTGGGGGCGCTCGGTATGGGCATCGACAACTCCACGTCATTGTGTCGCTGACGGATGTGTCAGCAGTTCAGCTATGTGATGCGGCACGTAATGATGTGCAGGCGGGTTGTGCGCGAGCGGGAATTGGCCGCTCAGGAAGACGGCGGTAACGCGATCCCCCGGCGTTGCGCTCGTTGCGGAGCGAACTGCATGAGTTCGAGCACGAGCAGTTGGCTGCACTTGGTGTGGATGTCGGCCACGACGAAGCCGAGATTCTCACCATTCCTTCGGGTGAGCTGATGTGGCATCAGTCGGCTCGGCCGGTTGCTGTCGTTCTAGCCCGGGCCGCATGCTCTGCTGGCCGGCTTCCTCCGCGAAGCTCGTCGATGGTGAGCGCTTCGAGCTTGCGCCCCCGTGTCTCGGGGCCGAGCGCCAGGACCACACCACCGAAGACGCACGCAGCCACAACATATACCGAGAGCAGCCAGGGCTTGCCATCGCCGGCGGCGACGAGCGCTGCCGCAATCAGCGGCGTGAGCCCTCCAGCGGTAGCACCGGCGACCTCCCTGCTGAAAGCCAACGAAGCGTACCTTGCGCGCGCGGTGAACAGCTCCGAGAAGAACGCCGCCTGCGGGCCCGAGATCGCAGAAACACCTATCGCGAAAATCGCGACCAGAGCGACCGTGATCCAGAGCGGAGAACGCGTACCGTCCACGATCCAGAAGAACGGATATATGGAGAGAGCGCAAAAAGCGACGCCTCCGAGAACTACCGGTCTGCGGCCGATCCTGTCCGACAGAGCACCGAACAGAGGCAGGGTCACGATGGTGGCGGCGGACGCGACGACACCCGCGGTAGGAGCCACGGACGGCGCCAGATTGACCGTCCCCGTCAGGTAGGCGGGCAAGAAGACGTTCAGGTACACGACCGTATTCGAAGCGACCATGGTGCCGAAGAGGACGAACATCCCCTTCTTCTCGTGCCGGAACGCGCTCGACAACGGTGCGACGGTGCGCTTCTGCTGGTCGGGCTTCGCCTCCACGAACGCCGGTGACTCCGGGATCCGAAGACGGATCCACAGCGCGAAAGCGATGATCAACGCACTGGCCGCGAACGGGATCCGCCAGCCCCAGGACAGGAACTGTTCCTCCGGAAGGCTGGCGACCAATGCGAACGCACCCGATCCCATGACGCCGCCCAGAAAAATGCCCACCATCGGCCACGAACCCCACATGCCGCGACGGCGAGCGGCCGCATGCTCCACCGACATGATCGCCGCGCCACCGAATTCGGCGCCCGCACCGATACTCTGAACGACGCGAAGAAGTACCAGGATCACCGGGGACCAGATGCCCGCTTGTGCATAGGTCGGCACGAATGCCATCAGCGTGGTGGAGATGCCCATGACGAGCAAGGTGACGACGAGGATCTTCCTGCGCCCCATGATGTCACCGAGCCGCCCGAAGATCAGCCCGCCCAATGGACGAATGAAATACGCCACACCGAACGTGGCGAAGGCGAGAAGTGTCGCGACGGTTGGGTCGCTGTTGACGAAGATGACTTTGTTGAATACCAGTCCTGCGGCCAGGCCGTACAAACCGAAGTCGTACCACTCGAGTGCGGAACCGACCAGGGCAGCCGCTGCCACCCTGAACGTTCCTTGCTGTGCGTCCTCTGTTGAAGACATCATCGTCCTCTGCGAGTTCGTATCGTGCGGGAGTGAAAGGATTTGCGGGACAAATGCCGACGCGATGTTCCTCGGTCGACCGGGCGAGGAACGTGATCTGTCCGCTGAAGACGGTGATCACGATGATCCCGCTCACGAGTCTGCGCAGCAGGAAGCAGATTATGCTGGGTGCCGGACTGGATCGGCAGTTCAGGAAGACGGCGGTAACGCGATCCCCAGGCGTTGCGCTCGTTGCGGAGCGAACTGCATGAGTTCGAGCACGATGCCGTCGGGGTCGCGGAAGTAGCACGCGTAGCCGCCGGCGTTCGCACCCTCGGTCACCAGCACGGGCAGGTTCACGAAGTCGACTCCCTCCGCGAGCAGTTGGCTGCACTTGGTGTGGATGTCGGCGACGACGAAGCCGAGGTGGGCGGCGCCCGCCTGGTTCACCCCGAGCCCCACAGCATGCTCGCCCTGGCCCTCGACGTACTGGATCAGCTCCAGGACATGCGTGGAGAAGCGCGGGGGCGATCCGGGCAGGGCGAACTGCGCGACCTCGAGCACGGCGTCCGAAACGCCGACGAGGGCGCGGATGTAGGCGTTGTCGCTGTGCTGGCGATGGATCAGCTCAAGGCCGAGCACCCGTCCGTACCAGTCGACCGAACGCTCGATGTCGGTGACCGTGAAGCCGACGTGGAGCACATCGGCGAACATCCCGTTGGCGTTCATCTGCGCAGCCACCCGCCGTCGACGTCGAGGGTGACACCAGTGATGAAGCTTGCCGCGTCAGAGAGCAGGAACATGGATGCGCGGGCGATCTCGACGGGGTCGGCGGTGCGGCGCAGGGGAACGCTCGTGTTGATCAGGTCGTCGACCTCTTTGCTCCGCACACCGCCGCGCACCATGGGCGTCTCGACGAGCCCCGGGGCGACCGCGTTGACCCGGATACCGTGCGAACCGAACGTCTTCGCGAACCCCTTGGTCATCGACGAGACGCCGGCTTTCGTGGACGCGTACACCCACGAACCGGACATGAGCCCGAGGTGTCCGGAGATGGACGACACGAGCACGACGGAGCCGGCGCGGTCGCGGGCGATCAGTTGCCGGCAGAACCCGCGCGTCAAGAACCAGGATGCGCGCTGGTTGACCGAAACCTGGAGGTCCCAGTCGTCGAGGGTGACGTCGTTGATGTCGTCGCGGCGGATGATCAGCCCGGCGGCGTGGAACAGATGGTCGGGTTCGTACTGCGCGAGCTTCGCGATCGCCGATTCGACCGCGGCGTGATCGGCCAGATCGGCGACGAGTTCACCGATGGGCGCCGCTCCACCGGCCTGTTCGATCAACCCGCGGGTCTCCTTGAGACCCTCCGCGTTCCGATCGACGGTGACGACCTGGGCTCCGGCCAGCGCGCACTCCTCGGCGGTGGCGCGGCCGATGCCTGATGCGGCGCCGGTGACGACGATCACCTGGTCAGTGAGACTGGTGGCCGAGTTCCACGACGGGTGCTGCCGTCTCATGGGGTTCTCCTCTTCGCTGAGCGGTATGTGCGGTGGGTGTTCCGTGGGTGTCACGCGGGCGCCGACGGCCGCCGAACGCTGGCTGCCCACCCGTCGATTCGTGATCTCATGTCGCGCAGGAACGACGCGATCTGGTCCCCGGACAGCCGCGCTGTCCGGGCGGTCGCGTCGATCGTGACGAGGCGACGGATCTGCATGACGTCGTCGCCACCGTCGAAAGCCCTGGCGACGACGCGTGGGGTGAGCGGGCCGATATGGATGTCGAGGTCGTGGTCGGCGTGCTCGTGGCGGATCTCGACGCCGTCGACGCCCTCCGAGTGCCACAAGCCGATCACGATCGCCGCGTCAGCCGACGCGACTGGGACCGGGGCCGGACCGGTACTGCCGGTGAGACCGGAGTATTCGATGCGGGCCTTGGGCAGGGCACGGGCCGCGGCCTCGATACTTCGCGCGATCGCCGAGACGGCGTCCGCAGAATCGGCCGCCAGCGTGACGTCCACGTCGACGCGGGCGGAGATCCGATCGGCCGTGTCGGTGTGGTGGCGGGACGCAGCCACCGCCGACGCGTCCGGCTGCCGATCGCTCCGCCTGCGGATCGTCACTCCGGGCAGCTCCGGCAGTTCGATGACGCCGCGCCGCACGCCGGTGGCGCGTTCCCGCGTCCTCAGCGGCGGCAGCGGGTCGAGTGTGATCCGGCTGCGCGGGTTTCTCGCCGGTGCGTCGCAGCGCGCGAGCCGGGGATCGCTCGGATGCTCGGTGAGCCGGGCCCACTCGATCCGCATGTACGGCCGTAGCGGGAGGCTGTCGAGGATTCCCCGCAGTGCCTCCTCACCGGGAGCGCGCCAGATGCCCGCGTTCGCCCACCGTCCCTCGACCCGCCACAGGGCGACGACGCTGCCGTCGGCCGCAAGTTCGCGGGCCCGCCGGGCCTCCGCGGCGCGGAGCCGGTCCACAGCGGCGGCATCGAGGCCGCCGGTGTCGATCTCGATGTTGACGAGGAACTCGACGAGATCGCTCACTGTTTCACGGCTTCCCGAACGGCCGCTGCGATCGAGTCGGCGCTGGGCAGGAGGAGCTCTTGCAGGGCGGGGGCGGACGGCATCCGCACATCCGGCGTGCCCACCCGCACCACCGGGTGCCGCAGTTGATCGAAGTGGCTTTCCGTGATCACAGCGGAGACCTCGGCGCCGAACCCACCGTGGAGGAAAGCCTCGTGCGCCACCACGACCCGGCCACCGGACTGCGCCACGGCGCGGGCGATCGCCGCCTCGTCGAGCGGACGCACCCAGCGTAGATCGAGGACCGTCGCGCTCACACCCTCCGCCTGCAACCGGTCGGCGGCCTGGAGCGCCGGCGCCACCATCGAGCCCCAGGTGATGATGGCGACGTCACCGCCGTCGCGGTGGAACTTCGCGCCCGCAGCGATCTCCGACGGGCCCTCGAACCGTACGAGTCCGGCGTCCTGGTACATCGAGCGGTGCTCGATGAGCACGACCGGGTCCGGATCCTCGATCGCCGCCAGCGTCATCGCGTACGCGTCCTGCGGCGTGGCCGGGAGGCCGACCTTGATGCCGGGCACATGAGCGAGGACCGCCTCGATGCTCTGGGAATGCTGAGCACACGAACCGGAGGTGACGCCCTGCTGCATCCGGATCACCAACGGCGCCGACACCTTGCCGCGGTTGATGTACCGCACGTTCGATGCCTGGTTCACGATCTGGTCGAGCGCGACGAACACGAAGTCCGCCCACATGATCTCGACCACCGGGCGCATCCCCTCCATCGCGGCGCCCACCGCAGAGCCGAGGATCGCTGCCTCGGAGATCGGCGTGTCGAAGACCCGCTCAGAGCCGAACTCCTTCTGCAACGTGCGGGTCACGCCGAAGATACCGCCGGCGAAACCGACGTCCTCGCCGTAGACCAGAACCTCGGGGCGGCGGGTCATCGCGTCCTTCAACGCCTCGTTGACCGCACGGAAGTACGGGACTTCCTTGGGCTCGACCGACGCGGCCACGGTGGGCGCCGGGAGGTCGGGCGCGTAGAGGTGGTCGAGGACGCCCTCGCTCGACGGTGCCGGCGCCTGCCGGGTGCGCTCGGCGAGCGCGGCGATCTGCTGGGCCACCTCGGCGTCGACCCGCGCGACCTCGGCCTCCGGGAGCCCTTCGAGCTCGCGGAACCGCGTCAGCGGGTCGACCGCCTGTGCCGCCTCGATGTCCTGGGCGGGACGGTAGTGCTGAATGTCCTTGTTGTAGTGACCGGACAGTCGCGCCGTCTTGAACTCGATGAACACCGGGCCGCGTCCCTCGCGGCACGTCTGCGCGGCCTCGCCCACGACCTCATACACGGCGACCGGGTCGTTGCCGTCGACGACGTGGGCCTCGATGCCAAGTCCCTGAGCCCGGACCGCGAGGTGCTCGCCGCGCGTCGTGGCCGTGATCGGAGTCATCTCCGACCATCCGTTGTTCTCACAGACGAAGATCACCGGGAGGTTCTTCGCCGCCGCGAACACCATCGCCTCGGTGGTCCCACCCTGGTTCATGGCTCCGTCGCCGAACGACGCGAGCACGGCTCTGCCGTCGCCGCGGAACTGGGAGGCCATCGCCACACCGTCGGCTATGGGCAGGCCGGCGCCGATGATGGAGTTCTCGCCGAGGAACCCGACCTCGGGCGCGCTGAGCAGCGGCGAACCCGAGCGACCGCCGTTGGTGCCCTCCGCCCGCTGAGCGATCTCGGCCATGACCGCGAACGGGTCGGCGCCCGCCGCAAGCGCCCAGCCGTGTCCACGGTAGGTCGACAGCACACGGTCACCCGGCCGCAGCGCCGCCATGGCGCCGACCGGGATCGCCTCCTGTCCCAGGCACAGGTGGATGGATCCGGCGACATGGCCTTCCCGTCCCAGTTCGAGGACCTGCTCCTCGAATCCCCGGATGAAGGCCATACGCCGATACATCTCAAGCCGTTCGATCACCGTTGCTCCCTTTCCTCACTCGCCCGTGACCGTGCTGGGCCGGCGCACACGGCACACCTGGATTTCAACACTATGAATGACGATTTCATTCTGTTCAAGTCTTGTGATCTCGATGCGCAGTGTCACCGGCCCGGGACCGGGGACACAACGGCGCAGTGACCAGACGGCGTTGGGCACAACCAGGTCCATCCGCTCGGACGGCTCCCGCAGTCGGGCGTCGAGTGACCCGGATCAGCCCGACACGACCCGGACATCGCGCAGGCTGCGCACCGAGTAGCCGTCGCCGTCGGTGAGTTCAGCGACGATCTGGTGCTCGCCGTCGGGTATCACGGTTGTCAGGCCGAAGTACACGCGCTCCTGGCCGAGCGCCGGGATGCGGATGGCGCGCCGTTGCTCGCTGATCACCGTGCCCGTGCCGGCATCTCGCACGCGCACGGCCAGCTCACCGCTCCAGTCGTCGGGCAGGTCGTTGATGGCGGTGACCGGGACCTCGTGGAACACACCGCCGGCCAGTTCGCGATTCCAGACGTCGACCATCAGGGCGACCGGGGCGAACGCGTCGCGCACGTACTCCAGGAAGTGCGGCTCGTAGTCCAGTGAGTCGAGATCGGTGAAGGCGTCCGCGGTCGAGACCCGATCATGGGAACTCGTCAGCGCACAGAAGAGCAGCAGCCCCGCCAGCGTGCGGTTGCACCGGAAGAACTCGGTCTCCGCGGCTGTCAGGCGTGCGCGTGTGTAGCGCCGCTGGTCGGCGGTTGCCACCGGCCAGCCCTCCAGGGACTCGTAGACCGGCTCGGTGAGCCGTGTGGGCTTGCCGTCGCGGGTGAGCCACAGCCAGCCGTACTCTTCGAGGAACACGGCGTTGCCACCGGTGTTGACCGGCACGCCGTCGAAGTCCTTGTTCGGGGTGCGCAGATGCGGCAGCAACTCCTCCGGTGCACCGCCGAGCGGATAGCCGATCGCGCTCTTACGCATCCCGGACAACATCCCGAGTCCCGTGGGCTCCCCGCGCATCGCCGCGTTCCACTGGAGGTACCAGTGCGCCACGTACGGGTCGGAGTCGGTCGGGGGAGGGTTCCAGCCGTCGCCCCACGGCCGGCGCTGCGGGTCGAGCTTCCGGATCCGTTCGACGAGCACCCCGGTCTCGGGCGACCGCCCCTCGCAGTTGCTGCTCCACATCACCACCGACGGATGGTTGCAGTGCCCCTCGACCCACTCGGAGAACTCGGTTTCCAGCGCGTCGGCCGTCAGCGCGGCCGGCCATTCCGTCCTCGCCGGTTCGGTCGTGCGCGCCTGTCCGGCGGTGATGCTGCGCAGGCCGTAGCTGCGCACGCTCGGGTCGAGCGCGAGCGCGGCTTCGACGGCGGGGGCGTCGTCGGCGAGGTAGATGTAGAAGAGGGGGAACTCGTCGATGACGAGCAGGCCCTCCTCGTCGGCGATGTCGTACCAGAAGGCGGGCGGGAACCCGATGGCGTAGCGGATGGTGTTCCAGTGCATCGCCTTGAACCGGCGATGCAGTTTGCGCACCCACGCGGGATCCCACGGGCGGTCTCCCCGGTCGGGATCTTCGAAGAACCGGAAGATCGCCGACGCCGAGCCGCGCATGGGATACCGCCGTCCGTTCAGCAGGGCATGTCCCGATGCCTTGTCGAAGGTGAACGAGCGCATGCCGAACCTGACGGTCCGCGAATCGGCGGGGGTGTCGAGCCGCAGCACGTAGAGGAAAGGATCCTCCGGGCTCCATGGCCGAGGTGACCCCAGCGTCACCTCGAACTCGACCTCCCGGGTCTCGTGCGGGGCGAGGGCGAGCTGACCGCTGCTCGCGGTGCCGCGCTCAACACCGGAGGACACTTCGCTGACCACCGCGTCCAGCGTGAACACGGCCGGTTCCGCCCCCGCGCGGAGCCGGGCGGACACACGCACCGACCCGGCGTCCAGATCGGGCGCGGTCTTGACCACGTCGATGTACGGATAGTCGGCGAGCACCAACTCGACCGAGTCGTAGATCCCGGGCACGGCGAGGTAGCTCTCGATGTCGCGCCCGTCGGGCACCGAAGTCGGTTCGTCGTCGCGCCACGGTCCGAGTCGCACAAGCAGCTCGTTGCGACCACGCCTGAGCGCACCGCCGAGGTCGAACTCGCCCACGGTGTGATTGGGACGGTGCTCGCCGATCTCCACACCGTTGAGGATCACCTTCGTGCCGTAGCGAGCCTTGCCGATCCGCAGGAGGCTCAGTGGCGCGGGCTCGCGATCGAGATCGAACTCACGGCGCACCCAGAATGCCTCGCGCAGCGTGCTCTGCAGTCCGATCTCCGCGAAGGCGGGCGACGCCATGTCGAGCAGGCCTGGCACCGGCACACTGTGGGCGAAGTCCGAAGGAACCTCCTTGAGGGTTCCTTCAGCCGCATTCCAGACGCCGTCGAGATTGATGATGCTGCGCATGTCTCACGCGTTCCTTCCTGCCGCGCCTGCGGCGGAAGTCACATGTGAACGCCAGTTTGACACCACTCAACACCGCCTCATCGCGCATGGTCACTTTCAGCGTCGGCAGCATAACCCCGGCAGGCAAGATGGTGATAGCCCTTTTCAGATAAATAAAGTATGCAGGGTTGTCAGTGTCGATGGGCAGCATGCAGACATGTCACCGCCCCATCGAGGGTTGGTGATCGTGATGGATGGAGGTTGCCCGAGTGCGGAGTACGGGCAGGCGCCGGCAAGGTTGTGGTGAGCGTTGGCCGGCGAAACGTGTGTCTGTGCCTGGCGAGTCGACGGCTGCGTCGGCCGCCCGGCCGGGCCACTGCACGGCGGCGGGGCGGCTCACACGGGCTCGCGTCGCCGGGGTACGGGATCCGGCGGACGGCGAGCCCGGTCAGGTGTTCGGTGGCGGCGGTGTCCCCGGCCGCGCCGTGGCCATGGCCCGCTACAGGGCGGAGACGGCTTCCCGCATCGCTGCGATCACGGCCTCCTCAGTGGCGTCGAACCGCTGACTCGGCGCTGACACGGTGATGCATGCGGCGACCTCGCCCGCGCGCCACAACGGGATGCTGACGCACGTGACCCCGATCTGGAACTCCTCGCGGTCGTACGCGAGACCCGTCTCGCGGATGGTCGCGAACTCCGCGAGCAGGTCGGCCTTCTTCGTGATCGTGTGTGCGGTCACCGGCCGGAGGCGGGACCGGTTGAGCACCGCGGTGCGGAGTTCTTCCGGCGCGTACGCGAGCAGAAGCTTGCCGCTCGCGCGGGCATGCACGTCTTCGGTGAACCCGACGTCCAGTCCGACGACGCGTACGGCATGGGCGCCCTCGACCTTGTCGACCACCTGCACCCCGCCGTTGCGCCAGACGCCCAGGTACACGGTCTCACCGGTCTTGCGTGCCACCGCGTGCAGCGCTGTGCGGTACTCGGCCGGCACCCAGGCGAGCCGCTGGTAGGTGTCGGCGATGACCATGGCCTTGGGGCCGAGGCGGAACACACGTGCCTCGTCCTTGGTCAGCATGCCGTCGGCCCACAGCGTCGTCAGGAGGTGATGGGTCGTGGCCAGTGACAGGCCGGCCCGGTCGGCGAGCCGCTTGGCCGTCTCGCCGTCGGGGCTCTCGGCGACCGCCAACAACAGCCCGATCGCCCGGCTGACGGACTGGATCCGGGTCTGACTCCGAGGCTCCTCGAGCGGTCCTTGTTTGTGCATACTCTCAAATGTAGCGTTCATCATTTGACGCCGTAGGCGATTTCCGGCCCGACTGAATCGGATCGCGTGACGGCGGCCGCATCTTCCCCGGGACGAGCCGACTCAGCCCATGCGAGCGGGTGGCTGCACAAGCTCGACGATGTGCTCATCGGGGTCACGGAGATAGACCACGAGGGCGCCGGCGTTGATGCCGCGATCGAGTGCGACAGGGTCGGCGAACCGCCGGCCGCCGGCCGCTTCGAGCCGTGCGAGCAGCATCGGCAGGTCGTCGCAGGTCACCGCCACATGTCCGCCGCCCGGGTCGCGCGGCAGCACTCTCCTGGGCTCGCCCTGCGGGGCGACGTACTGCAGCAGCTCGATGAAGTCGTCGCTGCCGGGGAACCGCAGATGTGCCTGATGCACGTGCGCGCCGGGTTCCTGCGTGATGACCTCGATGTAACCGCGCTCCTGTGACTGCCGGGCGACGAGTTCGAGCCCGAGAGCGTCGTGCCAGAACTCGAGCGACCGGTCGATGTCGGACACGGTGAGCCCGCAGTGACGGAAAGCCGGTGAACTCATGACGCTGTTCCCCCTTCGCGGCTCATGCCGCGTCGATTCGGACGACGGCGACGGCGTCGCGACGCAGTCGCTCCCAGTCCAGATGGATGCCGACACCGGGCCTGCGGTCCACGATCACCTCGCCGGCTTCGATCGTGAGCTCGCCGTCGAAGTAGCGGTCGATCGGGTCGGATCCGCTCGCCGCCGGGATGTGCTCGACGCTCGTGACGGCCGGGAAGGCGCCGGCCAGCTGTGCGGCGATGGCGGTGAACACGTGCGGGATGACGCCGACACCGCGATGGCCCGCCGCCTCGATCCCGCTGAGCGCCGCGCGGATACCGCCGCATGTCGTCGGGTCGACCCGGAGCACCGAGACGCTCTCCAAGAGGTCGAGGTACTGCACCGGATCGACGACATCCTCACCGGCGGCCAACTCGATCCGCGCTTCCCGGCGCAGTTCGCGGAGCTTGCGCCACTCCGTGGGCAGGAACGGATCCTCAAGCAGGTCGACCCCGGCATCTTCAAGCGTCCGGGCGGCGCGGACGGCCTCGGGCACGGTCGTAAAGGAGTAGTGGGCATCCACCGCCAGCCGGGTCTCCGGCGCGAGGGCGTCACGGGCCCGGCCGAGGAACGCGAGCGCCTGCGGGGAGCCCACGGCGCCGACCATGAGCTTGATCCGGCGGTGGCCGCGCCGCTCCAAGTCCGTGATCTCCGCGATGACGGCGTCGTCCCCGCGGACATCGCGGAAGTATCCGGCGACCGGCATCACGGGCACACGGTCGCGTGCTGCACCGAGCAGGTCGGCGAGCGGGGCTCCGGCGCACTTCGCGGCGAGATCCCAGAGCGCGATGTCAGCGAGACTCGCCGCGCGGATGAGCAGTGGCCGCACCGCCGGACTCGCCGACAGGATCCGCTGGACCGTTCCCGCCCGGGCGCCGACCCTCGTCGCGACCACGGAACGCAGGATCGACTCGAGAGTGGCCGCGAGGGGCGTGCCCCGCGAGTATCCGAACGCGAAACCCTCGATGCCCGCGTCGTCGACGAGTCGCACGGCGACGTAGTCGCGGGTGGGATAGAACGCGTCACCGAGCCGCACGGGTGCCGGGAGTTCGAGCGAACAGACCGCGATCTCGGCGAACATCACGCGGTGATCCCTGCACTGACCGGCATGCCCCATGTCGCTACTGTCAGTCATGAGCCCAGCTCACCAAATATGTCACGGGTGGAGCCTATCAGCAGATCCTGCAAATAGTCGATCATCATTTCAAATGGTGGCCGTCGATGCTGTCATTCGTGACGCCGAAGGTGGACCGGAATTGATGAGCCTGGTCCACCTTCCGCGAGTCCGCAGCGGGTGCGTCAGCCGCTCGCGGTGCCCAGCTTCTGGAACACCTCGGCCACCCGGTGGAAGGACTCCTTGCGCTCCCACGGCTGGATCTCCCTCGACCGCGGATCCTCGGGCGGATGGAACCGCACGAGCGAGTACGCACCCAGGTCGAGATCCCGCGGCCCTTCGCCGCCGGGCCGGGTGATCTGCGAGAAGATGAACACGAACGCCGCATGGACGTCGTGTTTCTCGAAGAAGGTGAGCTGGCGCTCAAGATAGTCGGCCTGTTCGCGCTCGCTGCGCGCCGGCACCGTGTCGTCCACCCACACACCGGTGCCGTCGGGAAGCACGTCCTTCACGACCCGCCAGCCTCGGGCGCCCAGATCCGCCGCGCCGAGGTAGGTGCAGCACCCGAACTCCGGCACGATCACCGGATTGCCGAACGAGCGGTAGTACTCGAGCCCGGCGAGATACTCCTCGTCGTTCTGGCGCTCACGGTAGAAGTTCGGGCCGGTGAGATCGAAGAGGGACCAGTCGACGTCCTCGAACGAGGCGGCGGAGTAGGTGACCGGGCCCTGGAAGGATTCCCGCACAGTGCGGGCGAGTTCGCCGAGTGCTTCGTTCAGCCGCCGGTGCGGGGCGTCGAGATCGGCGTGCAGTCCCTCCGGTGTCAGCGGCAGTGCCCCGCCCTCGAAGTAGTTCTTCGCCCAGGCGCTGCGCTCGAAGATGTTCGAGCCGGGGTACACACCGTCGCAGAAGATCGAGTACTCGCAGTTGGTGATGAACACGATGTCCGCACCGTCCTGGCGCAGTTGCTCAGCCGCCATGGCCGCCTCGGCGATGTACTGCTTGGAGGTCACGAGGTCGGCGTTCATCTTCCACGGCGAGAAGAAGATCGCGAGTCCCGCGTCCAGCGCGGCCCGGCTCGCGATCAGCAGCCGCTCCAGGCTCTCACCCTCGATGCGCACCGCATTGGCGTGCAACTCTTCGGCGATGACACGCATGTCGTTGCGGACCACCTCCGGCACGAAGGGTTCGACCGACGACGGATCTTCTCCGAACACGCGATAGCCGACGTCGTAGACGACTCCGTAGTACTTCATCGTTGCTGCCTTCCTCGGGTGGATGCTCTGATCAGTTCTCGCGGCGGCGGACGGGTGGTGGCACGACGCCTTGCGGCCACGGCCCGCGCACGGTGAGTGCTCCGTCCACGAGGAGCGTGGTACCGCTCACATAGCTGGCGGCGGGCGAGGCCAGGAAGGCGATCGCCCCTGCGATCTCCACAGGCTCGGCAAGCCGCTCGAACGGGCTCAGCGCTTCCAGCGTGCCGGCGTCGAGGCGGCCCTCGTCGATCGCCTGGGTGATCATCGGTGTCTTGACCCATCCCGGGGCGACCGCGTTGATCCGGATTCCGTGAGGAGCCCACTCCACCGCCAGCGTGCGCACGACCGCCTCGATGCCGCCCTTGGCCGCCGTGTACGAGAGGCGGTGCGGTGTGCCGATGTGGGCCGCCACCGAGGAGATGGCGACGATCGCCGGCTCGGCCGCCTCGCACAGATAGGGGAAAGCCGCCCGCACACAGCGGATGGTCCCGACGAGGTGGATGTCGAGCATCCGCAGCAGTGAGGCGTCCTCAAGTGTGTCGGACGGCGATGGGTCGATGACGCCGGCGCACGGGATCACTGCATCCAGCCGGCCCCAGCGTTCTGCGGCGTCGCGCGTCGCGGCCACCACCGACGAGGTGTCGGTGACGTCTGCCGTGACCGCATGGGCCGCACCTCCCGATGCGGTGATCCGGGAAGCGACACGCTCGGCACCCTCGGCGTCGCGGTCGGCCACGACCACCCGCCATCCCCGCCGCACCAACTCGTCAACGGTCGCCTCACCGATCCCGCTCGCACCGCCCACCACCAGGGCGACGCGTCCTTCACCGACTCCGACCATGGAACTTCGTCCTTTCCGGTACGTTCCGCTGTACGTGTGCAGGGGGATCAGGAGATGTCCGCGACCCGCAGTTCGCTGCTGCGCAGCTTGCTCCAGTCGACCGTGTGGTTCCGCGGAGAGCAGCACAGGTACAGGCGTTGGCCGACGGCAAGGGCCGCGAAAACACTCAGGTCGTCGGTGTCGACGTACTCCTGGACCGCGCCGCCCTTCGTGACCCGCGCGATGCCGTGTCCGTTGGCGTCGGCCACCCAGAGCGTGCCGTCCCGCCCGAGCGAGAGGCCGTCGGGCTCGACATCGAGCACCGCGTGCGCCCGCTTGACATCGAAATAGTCGATCTCGGGACCCCAGTGCGCCCACACGCTGCTGGCGACCGGCACGCCGTGATCGTCCAGACGCAGCTCGCGCACCGTGCCCGCGTACGTCTCGGCCACGAGCAGACTGCCGGCATCCGGCTTGACGATTCCGTTGGGGAAGTTGAGGTCCCCGATCGTCTCGTGCACCTCGCCGTCGGGCTGCACCACGAGCAGCGAGGTGGGGCCGAAGTCGCTCTCGTCACCGGTGGAATGGCCTACGCCGCCGATGTAGCAGCGTCCTTCGGCGTCGACGAGCATGTCGTTGAGATTGCCCGGCACGCGACCGCTGAGGTCGGCGTACGGCACGAGGCCGGACGGGGTGTTGCGATAGACGGTCTGGTCGTCCATCGACACGATGAGCAAGTCGCCGTCGGGGAGGAACCCGAGACCGGAGGGTATGCCGGGGACCGTCGCCACGATCTCCGGTTCGCCCTCGCCGCCCGGGAAGCGCAGCACCTGGTTGACGAAGAAGTCGGAGACGTACAGGTCCCCGTTGTGCCAGCGCGGGCTCTCCAGGAAGGTGTGCCCGGTCGAGATCGTGCGAACTGCCACGTCGTCAGCTCCTGTTGTCCGGTACCGACGGACGTCGCCGGTACGTCTTGGTGCGGCGGAAGGGCGTGGACGTGAGCGGCCACTCCCGGCCGACCGGAATGACGGCAGCGCTCGCAGCGGCGTCGGTGGAGACCCGACACCGTCGCCCGGAGCCCGGAACTGGCTCCGGACGGACTTGCACTGCACGAAGACCTTACCCATGAACACTCATATTATGAAAGTGCTCGAACACATAATGAAAGGAGAGGGGTGGGTCGGTCGAGGTGCGCGTTGAGGTGTGGTTCAGCGTGGCCCGAGGACGTTCTGGCGCTGGCTGCCGAGGTGGTGGATGCCAAGCTCCATGACGTCGCCGGGCTCCAGCCACACCGGCGGGTTGAAGCCCATGCCGACACCCGGCGGGGTGCCGGTGTTGATCAGATCACCGGGCTCCAGGACGAGGAACTGGCTGAGGTGGTGGACGATGAAGTACGGGTCGAAGATCATCGTCTTCGTGTTGCCGTCCTGCCGTCGGGTGCCGTTGACGTCGAGCCACATGCCGAGGTCGAGAACGTCGTCGATCTCGTCGGTCGTGGCGAGCCAGGGACCGGCGGGGTTGAAGGTCTCGGCGGACTTGCCCTTGGCCCACTGGCCGCCGCGTTCCATCTGGAAGGCGCGTTCGCTGACGTCGTTGACGACCAGGTAGCCGGCGATGGCGCCACGTGCTTCGTCCACGGAGTCCAGGTAGCTGGTGCGCCGTCCGATGACGATACCCAGTTCGACTTCCCAGTCGGGCTTGGTGGCTCCACGCGGGATGCGCACGTCGTCGTTGGGCCCGACCAGTGTGTTGGGGGACTTGGTGAACAGGATCGGCTCGTCGGGGACGGCCTGCCCGGTCTCAGCAGCGTGGTCGCTGTAGTTGAGCCCGATGCAGAGGATCTGGTGGGGACGGGCGATCGGGGCGCCGATGCGCTCGCCGGCGAAGCGGGACACCCGGCCGGTGGCGGCGCGTTCGGCGACCAGCGGGCGGATGCGGTCGACGCCGCCGGAGCCGAAGAATGTCTCGTCGAAGTCGGAGACGGTGTCCGAGAGGTCGACATAGGTGTCGTCATCGATGCGGGCGACGGGCTTTTCGGCGCCTGTGGCACCGATGCGCATGAGATACATGGTCGAGTCTCCTGAGATGTGCAGGCTGGTCGCCAGGCGGGGGTGGAGTCCGGGAGACACCCGGATGTCGAGGACGTCGGCGAGGGCTGCCGGGATCTGCACGACGACGGAGCAGCCGTGGACGGTCTCCAGGAGCGCCTTCCGCAGTGACTCCCGTCGAGCCGGTGCGTCCGGCGGTCGCGGCGTCGTGGGCCTTGCTGCTGCGGCCTTCCGAGGGGGCCGAGCGCATCGCGGATCTCGTCGACCGTGTCGATGAGCACGGTGAGTGGTGTGCGGTAGGTCAGCGCGCTGACGCTCAGCGCGCCGGAGGGTGCGGAGGGCGCGAGGGCGTAGACGGGCAGAGCGACGCAGCTGACACCGACCTCGCTCTCCTCGTCGTCCACCGCGTAACCGCGTTCCCTGGTCGCCTCAAAGGCTTGGTGCAGTTCCTCGGCCGTACAGAGACTCCGAGGGGTTCGACGCACCAGGGGCTTGTCGCCGACCCGCTGCTGCACTGCTTCCAGCGTGGGCAACTCCTGGGCGAGCAGCAGCTTTCCCACTCCCGTGAGGTGGGCCGGGTTGCGGCCTCCGACAGTTGACGTGAGGCGGACGGATCCAGCGGGCGGGTCGACCTTGGCTCGGTAGACGACCTCGCTGCCGTCGAGGACCGCGCAGTGGGCGGTCTCGCCGAATCGGGCGGCCAATGTCTGAAGCACCGGGTTCAGTCGGACATGCTCCGGCCGCTCCTCATGGTGAGCGAAGGCCATGCGCAGGAACTCGTCCCCGAGAAGGTAGTGCCCTCGCGTGTCCTGATCGGCCAGACCTGCCCGGCGCAGCGCGCCGAGCGCCCGGTGCACGGTGGGCTTCGGGCTGCCGATCACACGGGTCAGTTCTTCCAGGCCCACGCCTTCGGGGTAGCGGGCCAGTTCTTTCAGTACGGCGAGTACACGGTCGGAGCCGACGAGGCGGCCGGTGCCGTCGCCTTCGGATTCTTCGCCGCCGGGTGTTCTCGAACCGTCGTGTGTGTGCGTATGCTCCATCGTGAACTTAGACCGTCGTACCGATAATTGGAAGAGGGTCGAGTTGTTCCACCCATCGCAATGGCATGCGGACCTGTGCGAGGGCCACGGCCACGCCGATCGGATCCAACGGCTCGGGGGTAAGTCATGGATCCCGCTGACCGGCGTCAATGACCGGCCGCCCACCGTCACGGCGGCCCTCTACCAGCGGCGGACGAACTGCTGCTTGCGCAACTGGAACAGGCCGAGCCAGGCGGGGCCGCTGCTCGTGCCACCGACCGGCTGTCTTCCGCCCACGACGCCTCGCACTATCTGCTAGTTCCCCGGGCCGCGTTCGCCCCGTGCGGCACGGAGCAGAGACCTGACGCGGTGGCTGCGCGCTCAGCAGATCCGGCCGATCGAGCAGAAAGCGTGGGCCTTGGCCGCCCGGCACGTGGACGGCGCCACTCGCTCGGCCTCCCGTGCACTGACCCCCGCCCGTGCCACCCCGGCCGTCGTGTCCGGCGCCGGCACTGCCACCGGGCGAGCCCTCCTCGGCGCCGACCGGACCATCCTGCCCGGCCCACCTCTGGCCCGGCACATCTCTTCCCTGGCCTGCGGCACCACTGTTCACCCCTCCCATGACAGGAGAAACAATGACGCACACCAAGGCAGCCCTCGTCACCGGCGGTGCGAGCGGACTCGGCGCGGCCACCGCCCGACGTCTGCGAGACGAGGGTCTGGAGGTGACCACCCTCGACCTTCAGGGCGCCGACGTCTGCGCGGACGTCAGCGACGAGAAGGCCCTGCTGCGCGCGGCCGAGGACATCGGTCCTGTCGATGTCCTGATCAACTCCGCCGGAGTCGTGGGTCCCAACCAGCCCCTGCTGGAGACCACAGCCGAGCAATGGCGCCGGATCCTGGACGTCAACGTCGTCGGCACGGTCAATACCATGCGCACCTTCGTACCCGGCATGTGCGAGCGCGGCTGGGGGCGTGTCGTCAACTTCGCGAGCATGGCCGGCAAGGACGGGAACCCCAACCTTGCCGCGTACTCCGCCTCCAAGGGGGCCGTGATCGCCCTGACGAAGTCCGTGGGCAAGGAACTGGCCACCTCCGGTGTGCTGGTCAATGTCATCGCGCCCGCTGTCTTCGACACCGCCATGAACGCCACCACGACAGTCGACGTACTCGCCCACATCACCAGCCTCATCCCCATGCAGCGCACAGGCCGGCCCGAAGAGGTGGCGGAACTCGTCGCGTTCCTCTCCTCCGACCGGGTCAGCTTCTCCACCGGCGCGGTCTACGACATCAGCGGCGGCAGGGCCACCTACTGACCGCCCGGCCCAGGACCGGAACAACGTCGGTTTCGCCAAGCTCCAGATGAGCCACGAGGCGGGCCTGACCGCCACTGCCTACGGCTTCGGGGAGGGGATCTTCTTCATCGCATGCTTCCTCTTCGAACTGCCCAGCAACGCCGGCACGTACCGGTTCGGCGTCCGGATCTTGCACCTTCCTCGCCGGCGCCGTTTCAGGTCTGGCCGCGGCCGACTTCCTGGGCAGCCTGGCCGAATCTGGTACGGACGGCGCGGCCACGTGGGCCGGGGGAGCGGTGACCAAGCGGTGGCTGCCAAGACGGTCTCCGCAGCCGGCCGCCCGGGGCTTCTCGGTCCCGCCGGGAGCCGGCCTGTCTACCCGCGGTCGACGACACGTTTCTCCCCGCTCGCTTCGAGCAGCCGCTCGGCGTCTTCCGTCGCCTTGGCCAGCAGAGCACGGGCCGCGTTCGCTGCGGCCTCGGCGTCACCTGCACGGACGGCGTCGACGACGCGGGCATGGCTGGGTACGGGATCCTCGTGACGTCCGTGCTGGTGGACGAGGCCGTCGCGCAGGCGGAGTGCCGGCTCGATGAACACATCCATCCGGGCGAACATCTCGTTATGGGTGGCTCGGAGCAGCGTGCGATGGAAGCGAAGGTCTGCTGCCACGGCCTCCGGCGCTTCGCGGCCCACCGCCTCGCGCATCGCGTCGAGCGCCGCATCGAGTTCGGTGAGTTCGGCTTCGGTGCGGCGCAGCGCGGCCAGTGACGCGGCTTCGGGCTCGATCGCTGCCCGAACTTCGGCGAGGTCGCGCAGCACCTCCAGGGTCTCCCCGGCCTCGTTCCGCCAGCGGATGACATCGGCGTCGAGCAGGTTCCACCGCTCGCGGGGCAGCACCAGCGTTCCGCGCCGCTGCCGTGCCTCAAGCAGGCCCTTCGCGGCCAGCACCTTGAGTGCCTCGCGCAGGGCGGTCATGCTCAAGTCAAGGTCCTCGCCCAGGGCCTGCAGATCGATGGGCTGGCCCTGGGGCAGCGCTCCCGACACGATCCACATGCCGAGCTCGGTCACCGTGTGGCCGTGCACGCCCCGCCCGTTGTAGCCGTTCACCGTGGTCTTCCCCTGAGTCGTCACGTCGCTGGTGGCCCGCAAGCGGACCAGGTGTCAGCGGATGCGCTTGTCAGTGTGACTTTACTCGTAATTTATGAAAAGTGCCGACCGGGTGGAGGCGGGGGAGGGGTGCCTCCCCGTGCGAGACACCTTGTTTCTCCATACTTATTAATTTATTATTCCTGCCGACGGTGAGGTGCCTGATCACGGCACCCCGTCAGGCGGCGGTGCCCGGACGCGCACTCCGGCCGCCATGAAAAGGAGCGTTATGGCCCAGACCATGCATTCAGCCGTCTCCCGAACCGAGAGCCCACCCTGGAACGCGTTCTTGCCGGGAGGCGCCCGATGATCCGCATCACGGCTGTCGAGACCCACGTGGTCCATGCCGGGCTCCGTAACTGGGTCTTCGTCAAAGTCGTCACCGACGAGCCTGGCCTCGTCGGCTGGGGCGAGGCGACCTTGGAGTGGAAGACCCGCGCCGTCGTGGGGGCCGTCGGGGACCTCAGTGGCCTGCTGATCGGCCGGGACGCTCTCGCCATCGAGCGACTGTGGCAGACCATGCACCGCGGCCAGTTCTTCCAGGGCGGCGCGGTGACGATGAGCGCGATATCCGGCATCGACCAGGCCCTGTGGGACATCAAGGCCCGACACCTGGGCGTACCTTGCTGGCAGCTCCTCGGCGGGCTGGTCCGCGACAGGGTCCCCATGTACGACCATCTCGGTGGTGGTGACTCCTCAGTGGTCTACGGCGCCGCAGACGGGAAGAACTTCGCCGAGGCCGCGCTCCGGAGCGTGGCGGAGGGTTTCACCGCCCTGAAGATCCTCGCTGTCCCCATGGGACCCGCGCTGCCTGGTGCCGCCGCTGTCCGCCGCGCCGCCGAGGTCATGGGCGCGGTCCGGGACGCCGTCGGGCCCGATGTCGCGATCATGGTGGACCTGCACGGCCGCACGACGGCCGCAGGGGCCCTGATGTACGGACGGGCGCTGGCCGAGTTCGATCCGTGGTTCTTCGAGGAGCCCTGCCAGCCCGGCAACCCGGAGGTGCTGGCCGAAGTCGCGCGGGCGCTGCCCTTCCCGGTGGCGACCGGGGAGCGACTGATTTCCCTCCAAGACTTCCGCGACCACCTCGCCGCACACGCCTGCGCCGTTCTGCAACCGGACGTCTGCCACGTCGGCGGTCCCACCGCGCTACGCAAGATCGCCGCCATGGCCGAGACATGGAACGTTCCTCTGGCTCCGCACAACCCGTTGGGCCCGATCGCCACCGTCGTCAACCAGCACCTCGGCTTCGGCACCCCGAACTTCCTCGTCCAGGAGGTCATGCGCGCCGACGTCCCGTGGCGTGACGAGGTCGTGCAGGGCGGCCTGCCCATCGTGGACGGGCACGTCCACCCTCCCACGGCACCCGGCTGGGGCCTCGACATCGACGAGCGGGCCGCTGCCGCACACCCCTACAAGGCCGAGCCCCTGCTTGAGCTGGAGGGGTCCGACGGAGCACTTCTCGACTGGTGAAGCCACATGTCACCCATGAACGGACGTCACGATGACTGAAAAACCGGGGGATTGCCTGGGCCCGACGAAGCCGGCCGTGAACCCCCGTGTCACCCATACGCGCGTCGGCGTCCGCAGCACGACTGCCCGTGCAGGCGCCCCAGCTGTGTCGCGGGCAGGCACGGCACCCGAGACCGACCTCGAAGTACCGGAACGCACCGCGACCGCTCCCCGGAGCGTCCGATGACGACCGACGGGCGGCTCGCCGGAGAAGTCGTCCTTGTCACCGGTGCGGCGCGCGGCATCGGCGCGGCAATAGCCGCGGTGGCCGCCAGGGAGAACGCCGCCGTCGCGATACTCGACATCGACCCGGCGGGCCAGGCAGTCGCCGACACGCTGTCCGCCACGGGCGCGCGAGCGGTCTTTGTCCGGGCGGACGTCACAGACCCACGCGAGGTGGAAGCCGCGGTCCCGGCTGTCTCCGAACGCATCTGCGCGCCGACGGTGCTGGTCAACAATGCGGGCAGGAACTCGTACGCAGACCCCGTCGCCATGACCGTTCCTGAGTGGGACGCGGTGTTCGCGCTGGACCTCAAGAGCGCCTGGCTGCTCAGCCGGGCGGTGCTGCCAGAAATTCGGTCAGCCCGGGCTGGATCCGCACGCGGCTGGTCGACGAGTGGCTGGCCGACAACCCGGATCCCGCGATGGCACACACCGTGGCCGACGCACATCCTCTGGGCCGCATCGGCACACCGGAGGAGGTGGCCGAGGTGGTGTGCTTCCTGGCCTCGCCGGCAGCGTCTTTCGTCACCGGTGCGGATTGGCTGGTGGACGGCGGCCTCACAGCGCGCTACGCCGTACCCCCCGTGTCCTGAGCAACGGGCCGAGCCGCTCAGTCGGCCGGCCAGGCACGCACCGGCAGCAGATCGAACAGCCCCGCCACTCACCGCGAGGAGAATCCCTCTTGATCCGAGAACCATTCAACGACGGGTGGAACATCTCAGCCCGCCGGTCCATGTTCGACAAACTGAACGCGCCTGAACCGACTCCGGTGACGCTGCCCCACGACGCCTTGCTGGCTGCCGGAAGGTCAGCGGATGCCGGCAGTGCTCGCCTCGGATACTTCCGACAGGGTTCGTGGCGGTACTCGAAGAGCTTCGACGTCCACGCGGACTGGTCGTCGCGCCGCGTGACTCTGGAGTTCGAAGGCGCCTACCGGGACGCCATGATCTACGTCAACGGCACCTTCGCAGCTCAATGGGCCAACGGGTACTCCACCTTCCACGTGCCGCTCGACCCCTTCCTCCAGTACGGGCAGACGAATACGGTCCAGGTCGAAGTACAAGTCCACGACGACTCACGGTGGTACAGCGGCGCCGGCCTGTACCGTCCCGTCCACCTGCTCCTCGGCGACCTTGTCCACGTCACATCCACCGGGCTCAAGGTGACAACCCCCGAGGTGGACGGAGACATCGCGGTCATCGCGGTCGCGACGGAGGTGGCCAACGAGGACATCACCACACGCACCGTCCAAGCGCTGCTGGAGGTACGCGACCAGGCAGGCAAGGTCGTGGCCGTCGATCAAGCGCCGCTCACCTTGCTGGCGGGCGAGCGACTGACCGTGCGGCACCGCGGTTACGTGCGTCGGCCTGCACTGTGGAGCGTCGATACGCCGAACCTCTACACGGCAACCGTGCGGCTGAGTGACAACGGTCGTCAGCTCGACGAGGCGACCACCACCTTCGGTATCCGCACCCTGTCGCTGGACCCCGTCCGTGGCCTGCGTATCAACGGGCAGCCGGTCAAGCTGCGCGGCGCCAGCCTGCACCACGACAACGGCGTTCTGGGTGCCGCCGAATTCGCTCGCGCGGCAGAGCGACGGGTGGCAGTGCTCAAGGCAGCGGGTTTCAACGCCATCCGCTCGGCGGCCAAACCCGCCAGTGCCGACCTTCTCGACGCGTGCGACCGCCTCGGCATGCTCGTGCTCGACGAGACGTTCGACGTATGGGCGCACTCCAAGACCGACGACGACTACGCACGTCGCTTCGCCGGCTGGTGGGAACGCGACATCGACGCGCTGGTCTCCAAAGACTTCAACCACCCGAGCGTGATCTTGTACACCATCGGCAACGAGATCATCGAAATAGGCAGTCCACACGGTGCGCGGCAGGGACGCCTCATCGCGGAACGCGTCCGTGCCCTGGACCCGACGCGTTATGTCACCAACGCGATCAACGGGATGATGGTCCTCGCGAGCGGGCAGCCTGACTCGGCGGAGACAGCCGAGCTGGGCGAGCTGGGCTTCGACTATAACCAGGGCGACTTCAACAGCGTGCTCGCACAGATCTTCGAAGAAGTCATGGCGGTGCCCAAGGTGGGCGAGCGCATTGCCGAGTCGGCGTCTGTTCTGGACGTCGCCGGCTACAACTACGGCGATGTCCGCTACGAGATCGACAAGGTCGATCACCCGAACCGCGTCCTGCTGGGGACGGAGACCTTCCCGAGCCGGATCGCGCTCCTGTGGCAGTCGGTCCTCGCCAACGACCACGTCATCGGCGACTTCACCTGGGCCGGTTGGGACTACCTCGGCGAGCCGGGTGTCGGCCGCCCGTTGTACCCCGGCGAGCCGACGTCGTTCACGGCGCCCTACCCCTGGCTCACCGGCAGTTGCGCCGACATCGACCTGATCGGCCGGCGGCTTCCGGTCTCTTTCTACCGAGAGATTGTTTTCGGCTTGAGGAAGGAACCGTATCTGGCTGTCCAGCGCCCTGAGTATCACGACCATCCCGTAAGGCCGGTCGCCTGGACATGGTCGGACTCCGTCGCGAGCTGGACCTGGGCCGTGCCGGAGGGGACACCGGTGACCGTGGAGGCATACGCGGACGCCGACGAGATCGCTTTCGTCGTCAATGGCACCGAAGCCGCGAGGGCCTCGGTCGGAAGCCCTCTCCCGTTCGTCGCCACAGCGGACGTGCCGTACTCACCCGGTGTCATCGAGGCGGTCGCCTACACCAAGGGAGTCGCGACAGGGCGATTCGCTGTTCGGACCGCGGCACCCGCGACCCGCATCGAGCTGACGACCGATCGCGATTTTCTGCACTGCGACAGCCAGGACATCGCCTTCGTCGACATCACCCTGGTCGATGAGGACGGCACGACTCAGCCATTGGCCGAGGAGGAGATCACCGTGGAGGTCGAGGGCCCGGCCGTCCTCCAAGGGCTCGGGACCGCACGCCCGGCAACCGAGGAGTCTTTCCTCGCCACGAGCTGCACGACCTATCAAGGGCGGGCGCTGGCTGTTCTGCGCTATGCGCCTGTGGAGCACGGAGCGGGGGCCGGGAGCGACTCGGTGAGGGTCATGGTGAGTGCTCGGAAGCTGGCTCCTGCGGCCGTCACACTGGAGGTACGGCCTGAGCAAGCCACGTGACAGGTGGTACCGGGATTGCGAGCGGTTGACCAGCGAAATCGCTCGTGATCGCATCGCCGTCTGCCGGCTCCCTTCCTGCTCGCCTGAGCACAATCTCAGTAGTGTGTGACCTCATTCACGGATGAGCGTTCTGAGTGGTGTCTCCCCGTACATGGACCGGTAGGAAGCGGCAAACCGTCCCAGGTGGGCGAAACCCCAGCGCTTGGCTATATCCGCGACGGTGGTGGTGAAACGATTGGAGGCGCGTAGGTCCTCGTGGGCCCTGCGAAGTCTTACGGTGCGCAGGTACGTCATGGGACTCGCGTCGAGATGTTTGCGGAAGGCCTCCTGGAGGCTGCGTACACTCGCCCCGCTGTGTTCGGCAAGACTTGAGACGGTCCACGGTCTGCCGGGTTCACTTTCCATGATGTCCATGGCGGCGCGTACGATGTTCGGTCGGGCTGGGCCGGTCGACTTGTTCAGTGAATCGGATAGTTCATGTCGGGCCGCAAACAGAAAACCATTGACGATACTCTCCGCGAGGGGACGGTATATTAAGGGATTGCTTAACATTTCGGGCGCTGGTTTGAGTTTCTCTATCGATGAGATCAGGCCGACCCAGGCTCGACTTTTGGGGTGGCTCATGGGAAGGGTCAGCTCCGTGCGGAGGGCTTCGTACGGCACGTGACTACCCGTAATTTCCTGGGCGGCTTCATGAACGATATCCGCACTGAGCCTCACGCAGAGTACTCGGCTCCCGGCCTTCCAGTGGCCGAGGAAGGCTCCGCTCATCGGGCGATAGACGCCTGCGACTTCCGGGGTGAGCGTCACCGCGGCACCGCTGTAGCTGGAGTACATGGCGCCTCTGAGGGGCAGATGAACGTAATAGTGAGATCCAACGTCATCAGATTTGATCGCGGAGTCGGAGAGGAATGTGTAGGCCCCCAGCGTGACGCGATCATCCCCTAGGGCCACATAGCGCTGGTTGCTGCTGAGGTGGACTGCTGCGCTTCCGGTCTCCTCCAGGGTGGAGGTATGGACAAACCTTTCCCCAGCCTCTGGCACGGCTTCAATCTCCCTTGAAAGGGTATCTATTGGGCGCCAATGAACACATTGGCGCCCATCGCCGCTTCACGCCGGGTGGAGGTGTTCGTGCCGGTGGGGCGGCGGATCATCATGGACCGGGCGCCGGTGCGGTAGGTGACCGTCATCGGCATTGCACTGGGACCTTCAGGACCGGGTGCCGATGACCTCGCAATCATCCGATCGAGCGGCCTCAAGAGCAGCCCGGAGTCCAGGCGGCGGTGCGCTGATTTTCCGGGCGCGAACGTCAATCCACGCGCCGAGGGAACGTACGACAGCGGCTTCGTCCCCGTTCTCCCGGGACACCGAGTGTTGGATTCGCCACCGCGCACTGTCCGTACTCAACCCGACGACTTGGCATGACACGCTGACCCGCTCTGCAAGGAAAACCTCACGCAGGTAATCGACTTCCTCTCTGAGCAGGACAGCAGCAAGGCCCTCCTTCTGCAGCGCGCGGATGTCCCACCCCGCCTCCGTGAGGAAGCTCAGGCGGGCGGTGCTCGCGTACTCCGAGTACCTCGTGCTGCGTAGATGACCGTTGAGGTCGACGTCGTCCCAGCGGACCTCGAAAGACTTCCTGAAGATCTTGGACATGTCAGAAGAGTGAACCCCATGGAATCAAGGTGGTTGAGAGCCTCCGCGCGGAGCCGCCACGTGGCCGAGATATGGGCCGGTATCCGCGCAAGCAGGACCCGCCACTGCGGCGTAATCGACGGCAGCGGCCGTCGGCTGCTGTTGCAGCGAGGGGGAAACGCGGTCATCCAGCACGCCGGGGCAGTTCACATGCTTGGAGCGGCCCGTGAGCGCTCGATCGCCACCATGTCGCGGACCGCAGGGGCGACTTCGGCGGCGAACCGACGGATGGTGTCGGCGTCCGCCGCCCGGTAAAGGATGAATGTACTGATTCCCTGATCGAGGACGAGTTCGGTCAGTTGCTCGGCCCATACCTTCGCAGGGCCCTCCAGGAAGCCTGAGCCGGAAGAGAACTGCCCTTCAATGTTGTATCCCCGCCGCACAGCGCTCGGCGACCGTCCGGCTCCCTCTGCGGCAGCATCGATGAGACTGTTGGCTGTCGGGAGATATTCGGGGGGCATAAAGGGAGAACTCGGCACCCAGCCGTCGGCTCGTCGACCCACCACTCGAAGCATCCGGGGCTGATAGGCGCCCAACCAGATGCCCATCTTGTGGACGGGGGCGGGACCAGGTGTGACGCCCTCGACATGGTAGTGCGTTCCGGCGAAGCTCACTGGCGTCTGTGACGTCCAGAGCGCGCGAATGATCTGGACCGCCTCTTCGAGTGCCTCAACGGACTGGCCGGCATTCCTGCGCGGGCCGCCATCACCCTCGATCTGGTCCCACATCTGTTGCGCACCCGTTGCGAGGCCCAGCTCGAAACGCCCGCCGCCGAGGATGTCCAGTGTCGCCGCAGTGCGCGCGAGAGTGGTCGGGGGACGCAGCGGAAGATTCGCCATGTTGGACATGACCGTGACCCGGGACGTCCTGACCGTCATGGCGGACAGAAGCGCCAGAGTGTCGAGCCGGTCGGGCCAGTACGGGTGGTCGGCGAGCGACACCACGTCCAGCCCCACGTGTTCCGCCAGTTCGGCAAGTGCCACGGCGTCCTGTGCTCTGTCGACGGGCGGTTCCAGGAGCACCCCGAATGCCACATCATGGCCGTAGTCACTCACAGGCGTGCCCCGATCCGCTTCGGGGTGGGCGTTCCGTGGACCCGTTCCGCGTACCGGGCGAAGGCTTGGGCGGCCATGCCGCCGATGACCTCCCGGATCTCGGCAGGCATCTTCTCGATCACCTCGGCCACGGTCTCGAGAGGGGCTTCGTACGCCATCATTCCAAAGGTCAGCGGCATTTTGTCCGGCGGAGTACCTGCTCCACTTCTGGTGAGCATCTGCCCCCACTCTGCGGCGGTGATGTGCTTCTCGATCAGCGGGAGGGCCAGATCTTCTTCGACTCCGAGGTGCTCGGTGAGCACTGGCAGCAGCCGCTCCAGGGCGGCAGCGAGTTCATCGCCCTGACGCGGATCGGTGCCGGTCCTCCACTCCAGCAAAGAAGTCCGCACGTCGGACAGGCACTTGCCGATGGCTTCGTGCTGCTCGTCCATGACGCGCACGGCTGCGGCGGCTTCCGCGCCACCCCGGTCAACCAGCCGGGGCCACAGATGTACGTCCTCACCTTCGTGATGGTGGTGAAGCATGGTGCCTACAAGCTCGATGTGTTCCGAGACCACCTTCACGCTCTCCGCGTCACCGGGCTTGACGCTCCGCACGAGATCTGCGGCGAGCCCGAACTCCCGACGGAACACAGTGTGGGCCATGTGCATGTCGCGCACGTCAGCACGAGGTTCGATTGTCATGGGTCGCTTCCGACTGATCGGTTCGTTTCTTTCCTTGGCTGGAAGGTAGTGACTCCTGATCTTTCGGGCATGGAACTATCCGCAGAACGAAGCCTGCTGGCCATGTGACGTAGGCGTGCTGTCCGTTCGCGGACCGGGTCCGCGCCCCTACGCCGCAACGCGGTGATCAGCTTGTTCTGCCACGCGCGAGGCGGGCCTGGTGGGCGCGGCGGTGGGCACCGGGTGACTGGCCGAGGGCACGGCGGAAGGCCTTGCTGAAGGCGTATTCGGAACCGTATCCGACCCGGGTGGCGACGGAAGCGAGAGGGAGGTCGCTCTCGCGCAGGAGTCGCCCGGCGAGGGTCATGCGCCATCGGGTCAGGTACGTCAGCGGTGGTTCACCGACCAGGTCGGCGAATCGGCGCGCGAAGGCAGTGCGGGACAACCCGACTTCGGCCGCCAGGCGGGCCACCGTCCAGGGCGAGGCCGGTGTGTTGTGCATGTGGCGGAGAGCGGCGCTGACGGACGGGTCATGCAAGGCCCGCGCCCATCCCGAGGCTCCCTGCGCGGCCTGTCGGTCGAACCAGGCGCGCAGGCTGTGGATCAGCAGCAGGTCCAGTAGGGCAGGCACTGCCGCGCTGATTCCCAGCCGGTCGTGGTCCAGTTCCGTTCCCAGCAAGTCCACGACGGAGCGCAGCGGGTCACCGGTCACCGCGCGAGCGGGGAGATGGATGACCGGGGGCAGATGGGCGATGAGAGGGTGGGGCCGTGCACGGTCCAGGGCCCACATGCCGCACATCATGACCGTGGCGGGCTCGGCTCCCGGCGGAGGGGCGGGCAGCGGCCAGGTCTCCTCCGGGTCGGTGACGCAGACGTTCGACAGCGGAGTTCCGGACCGGTCTGCCAGGGCGTAACCATCGCCGTTGGCGGCGAAGACGACATCCCCCACGCCCAGTTCCACCTGGTTGCCGCCGTGCGACCCCGCCAACCAGGCTGTGCCTTGAAGAACCACATGGAACCCGGCTCCGGGATCGCCGATGAACCGCAGGCCCCACGGAGCGTAAAGAGCGGCCCGTCGTGCGATCGGTGTGCCCGTCCGCATGGACATGATGACGTCGCCCACGATGTCCACCGCGTCAGCCTAGTGCAGCGGTACTCGCCCTTTTGCGTGACTGTCCCCCGTCACCGCCGCCACCTCCGCCGCCCGGACGATCGGACAACTTTCTGGGTGGTCCGGATATTCACTGTCTCGATGCTCCCCGCGATGGTCATGGAGAGAGACCTTTCCAGACCTGGGAGCAGTGCAATGACCGCGGTGATCTCTTCGAACGACCGGACAGCCGGCGAGTCCCTTGACGGCAGGCGTGTCCTGGTCACTGGCGGAACCCAGGGGCTGGGCGCGCACATCGTCGCGCGACTGGCCCGGGCCGGCGCCACGGTGATGACCACGGCGCGGACCGAGCCGGACGAGCTCCGGAACCCTGAACTGTTCGTCGCCGCCGACCTGTCCACCGCGGCCGGTATCGAGACGGTCGTGTCCCACGTGGTTGAGCACCTCGGTGGCGTGGACGTGCTGATCAACAACGTGGGCGCGGGCCTGACCGAGGGCGGGTTCGCCGACATCGACGACAGTCAGTGGGCCCGAACCCTGGACACCGCCCTGCTGGCGGCCGTGCGTCTGGACCGCGCCCTGGTGCCGGGCATGATCGCGGCAGGCCGCGGTGTGGTCGTGCACGTGACGACGATCCAGCGCCGTATGCCGCTGACGAACGTACGCCTGGGGGGTCTGGACGACAGTCCACAGAACAGCATCGCCCTGACCGCGGCGAAGGCCGCCCTGACCGCCTACAGCAAGGGGCTGGCCACCGAAGTCGCTCCTAGGGGCGTACGGGTCAACACCGTGGCTCCGGGTTTTATCCAGAAGCCCGCGATCGAGCAGGTCGCCGATCAGGTGGCTGCCGCCACCGACTCCGATCGGACCACCGTGCTCCGGCAGTTCGCGCACGCCCTGGTGCCGGGCGGTATTCCCCTGGGCCGGCCGGTGACCACGGAGGAGATCGCCGAACTCATAGCCTTTCTCGTCTCGGACCGGGCGCCTTCCATCATCGGCTCCGAGTACGTGATCGACGGCGGGACCCTCCCGGTCATCTGATCGTGTGCCGGCTGCGATGGGCCGGCGTCGTGGGCGCCCAGGGCCCTGGCACGATGAAGAGGAAGTTGCCCGACTTCCACATGACTCCCGAGGAGGGCACATCTCGACTTTCAGGGCGGCCGTGCGCATGGGGCGCTGCTGCCGATCCGCTGGGGGCACAGGGCGTCGCAGTTCTCATCTCGGGCCGGAGACCTCCTTACGCGTTCCTGGTGGCAGGACGTGTCCCTGCGGCTGACCCGCAAGTGGGAAGCAGATCCTGCGGCTCGTCGATGGGTCGCGGCGCCGGCAGAACCGGGGACGGGCACCGGAGTGCCGGCAGTTGCCGTCCGCTTTCCGTAGGGGCGTGAGTGTGTGCGTGACAGTGAATGGCGCGCTGCGCCGCGTCGATGGGCGCGACAGGTTTCGAGCAGGCGTGCACTGAGCCATTTTCATCGTGACGATGCAGGTCGCGGCCGGGGCAGGAAGCCGGTGTCAATAGAGGAACTCGCAGCCTGAACACCTCGCCGGCCTCATCCGGGCCCACCGCGCCCGGCGCCGGTCCCGGTGGCGGCGCCTCGCCCCCGGCCAGCAAGCCGTACTTGCCCTCGCCCACCTGCGCAACGGCGACACCCTCTCCCGCCTGGCCTGCGATTTCACCATCGGCAACGCCAGGGTGTCCCCGTCCTCGCAGACATGGCCTACATCGGCGTGGGCGAGTGGGTCACCACCCCCAGACGTCGGCCGCCCCAGGGCGAACTCACCCCGACCGAGCGGACGGTCAACCGGGCCTTGTCCGCCGCCCGCGCACCCGTCGAACGAGGAATCGCCCGCCTGAAATCCTGGCGAATCTTCCGTCACGCCCGCTGCAGCCCGAACCGCATGACGTCATTCACCAAGGCCGTCCTCACTCTGGAGCGGCACCGCTGACTGGCCGTCACCGTCAGCGGGCGCCGGGGGTCTTGCCCGGCATGGCATCGACGACCGCGACAAGCTGGTCCGACGATGATCTCGCCGCTCTGCTTGGCGAGCCGTGGACGGGCAGGCCGGCTCAGCCTCTGGTCATTGCACGAAGTCGTTCGTTACGGGCGTCCAGCGCCTGCTGGGTAGCGGGCATGATGAGGTCGCCGCCGGGTCCGGCGCTGTCCTGGGCGCGCGTGGCGTACGGACGCTGGTTGGTCTCGTACTCGTCGAAGGCCGTTTCAAGGTCTCCTTGGTGCTTGTGCAGCGCCTGGGCCAGTAGCCAGGTGCCGGTGATGGCCAGGGATGCGCCGCGGCCGGACAGGTTGGAGGCGCAGTGCGCGGCGTCGCCGACCAGCACGACCCGGCCCTTGTGCCAGGTCGGCAGGTGAATCTGGCTGACGGAGTCGAAATACAGTTCTGGATCATTGCGTACGGCGTCGAGGATCTCGGGAACCCGCCATTCGTCGTGGCCGGCGAACGCGTCGAGCAGGATCCGCCGTTGGGCGTCGAGGTCGCGGTAGTCGTAGTCGATCCAGTCGGAGCGGAAGTTCAGCACGCCGAGCGCGGTGTCGTGGTAACGGGCGATGCCGATCAGGTGACCGGGCCAGTTCAGGAACGAGCTCTCCCGGTCGCCGCCGCGCTGCGCGGGCAGGTCGGTGAGGGCGACGTAGAAGCCGAGGTGTTTGAGGTAGTCGCCCTCGGGCCCGAACGTGAGCCGGCGGGTCAGCGAGTGCATTCCGTCGGCCCCGACGACCAGGTCGAAGCGGTCCTGCCGGCCGGAGGCGAACGCGACGTCGACGCCGGCACCGTCGTCGTGGAGGTGGGCAATGGATTCCCCGAAGACCAGCGAGGTCGTGGGGGTCAGCGCCCCGTGCAGGACGTGCGCGAGGTCCTCGCGGGGAATCTCGATGTCGTCTTCGGAGTCGCTTATCTCGCTGACGGGAAGTTCGGCGACCACGGTGCCGTCGGCGTCGATGAATTGGGACCGCTCGGTCATGGTGACCCGGCGGGCATGGATCTGGTCGAGGACGTTCATCGAGCGGGCGGCGTCGAGGGCGTCGCCACGCACGTCGACGGGTGAGCCGTTGACCCGCAGATGGTCGGCGCGTTCGACGATGGTGACGTCGTTGCCGGTGACGCCGAGGTTGATACCGGCGGCGAGGCCGGCCATGCCGGCTCCGGAGACGAGAATGCGCATGTCCTACTCCAATAAGAAACGAGAAGTATCGTGTCTGTGAGGCAGCATGATGCGGAGGGTTTGTCATGGAGACCACGACGGGGAGGCGTCGGCGTGGGGCCGCGCTCGAAGGTGCGCTGCTCGACGCGGCCTGGGACGAGCTGACCGAACGCGGCTACGAGCTGCTCAGCCTGGAGACCGTCGCCGAGCGGGCGAATACCAGCAAGCCCGTCCTCTACCGTCGCTGGCCGAACAAAGCCGATTTGGTACGGGCGGCGCTGCGGCATGTCGTCGAGCGGGACCCGATCGCCGTGCCCGACACCGGCAAGCTGCGCGACGACGTCATCGCACTGCTGCGGCAGGTCAACGAGCGTCGCGTCGGGCTCGCCTCCGCCCTGGTCGCCCAGCTCGCCGACCTCTACCGGGCGACGGGCACGAGCATCGATGATCTGCGTGCGACCCTGGCGGCAGGCCAACGGTCCGCAATGGAGGAGATCGTCGAGCGAGCCGTCGAGCGCGGCGAGATCGACCCGGCGAGACTCACCCCGCGCGTCATCCGGCTTCCGGAGGATCTCTTCCGGCACGAACTGCTCATGACCTCACGGGCCGTACCCGACGCGGACGTCGTCGAGATCGTCGACACCATCTTCCTCCCCTTGGTCACCCGCTGACGCCTAAGAAACCATCCGTATCTAAAGC
Organism: Streptomyces shenzhenensis; assembly: GCF_003688995.1. GTDB lineage: Bacteria > Actinomycetota > Actinomycetes > Streptomycetales > Streptomycetaceae > Streptomyces > Streptomyces shenzhenensis_A. Next base: position 78,483 of record NZ_PENI01000016.1, read on the forward strand.
CACGGTAGCGGGCGTCCTTAAGATACGCAACGTTTCTTAGTTGCCTGCCGTCATCGCAACGCTGCGTAACACCGTGATCGGCTGGCGCGGCGCCACCGGCGCGACCGGCATCGCCCGCGCCCCCCGACAGGCCAACCGCCGCGGCAAGATCGAGACGGCTGTTCAAATCAGCAGCGTGTTGGCATGCAGCAGAGCGGGTTCGTGTCCGCATCCCGCCATGCGTTGGCGTGTGCGCAGTTGCAGGGCTCTGTGCGGAATGTGTTGGCAGATGCGGCACAGGTGGGGATACCTGTCTTGTATTTGCGTTTGGTGGTGGCTGCTGGCCGGGTACGGTCCTGCGGGAGGTGGTGCCCGTGATCCAGATCGTGGAGCATGCACCGCAGGAAGAGCCGTACGCCATCCGGACCGCGCTGGAGGCGGCCGGGCTGTCGGTGCGTGTCTGTCGCACCTGGGCCGGTGACCGGGTGCCGGACACGGCGGATGACCTGGTGGGCCTGGTGGTGATGGGTGGGCCGATGGCCGCCTACGAGGACTTCACGAGCCGTACGGCGGAGCTCGCGCTGCTGCGGGCCGCGCTGGAGGCCGAGGTGCCGGTGCTCGGCGTGTGCCTGGGCGCACAGCTGCTGGCGGTCGCGGCGGGCGGCGTCGCCCGGCCCGGCACCGGGGCGCAGATCGGCTGGGGCGACGTACGGATGGCAGCGGCCGCGCCCGCCGACCCGCTGTTCGCCGCCGCCCCCGACCGGCTGCGGGTATTGCACTGGCACCACGACACGATGGACCTGCCGGCCGAGGCGACGCTTCTCGCTTCCTGCGACCGCTACCCGGTGCAGGCGTTCCGGGTCGGCGGCTCGGCGTGGGGCCTCCAGTTCCACCTGGAGGTGGACGAGGCGGCGGTCACCGCCTTTGCCGCGGCCTTTCCTGAGGACGCGGCCACCGCGCCCGGGCTGCCGGAGTCCGCGCCCGTCGAACTGGCCGCCCTTGCCCGCTGCCGTGACGACGTCTTCGAACGCTTTGCCGCCTTCGTCGCGGGACGGGCCGAACAGACCAGGACCCGGGCCTTCTTCACCCGGCGGGCGGCCACTTGGGAGGAGCGCTTCGCCGACGACGGTCCCCGCTACGCGGTGGCGGTCGACCGGATGGGGCTGCGTCCCGGGCACCGCGTCCTCGACCTGGGCTGCGGCACCGGCAGGGCGCTCCCCGCACTGCGCGCTCAGGTCGGTGCCGAGGGCGTGGTCGCCGGCGTCGACCTCACACCCGCGATGCTGACGGCCGGGGTCCGCGAAGGCCGCGACAAGGACGGGCAGTTGCTGCTGGCCGACGCCTGCCGGCTGCCGTTGCCGGCCGGGGCGGTGGACGGTGTCTTCAGCGCCGGTCTGATCAACCACGTCCCCGACCCCGCGACGGCCCTGCGGGAATGGGCCAGAGTGACCGCCTCCGAAGGCGTCCTCCTCCTCTTCCACCCCTCGGGCCGCGCCGAACGCGCCGCCCGCCACGGCCGCCCCCTCGACCCGGACGACCCGATGGCCGAGGAGCACCTCCGCCCCGTACTGCGGGCCGCCGGATGGGAACTGGACTGCTACGAGGACGCCTCGCACCACTTCCTGGCACGCGCGGTCCGCGTCGACGGATGAGCCGGGAAGGATCCCCGGGGATACGCTGCCGCTGACCCCGCCGCCCCGGCGTGGCTGGTCATGTGGGTCGGCCGGCTCGAGCGAGGTGGCCATCAGCGCGAGCGAGGCGATCCGTTCCGGGTGGCGCGGGGCCGGTTCCGTACCGATCACGCCACCGCCCAGGACGTCGGCCGTAGCGCCCCAGGCCCGTGTTCCGGAACACGGGCCTGGGGAGACGGTGGTGGCGCACGGCGCTCGGTTCGCGCCGTGGGCATCTGATTCGGGTGTGCCGGGGCATGCCGGTGGCCGTGGTGGGGGACAGGCACCAACGGGCGGCGCCTCGGCGGGAGTCGGCCGCCGGGTGGGCCGTAAGGGGAGGGGGCCGCCCGGCGGGGTGCGCGCGACGAGCGCGTTGTCACAGAATGATGCTGCCCGGAGGGGAGCCCCGGCCCGATTCCAGCGGGCCGGGGGTTCCCGTCGTGCAGCCGGTTCAGTCTGTTCAGCCGGTTCAGTCGGTTCAGTACTTGAACTCGTGGTGCTTGATGACCCGGAAGCTGGCCAGCACTCCCTTCTTGACGTGGACGCCTTCGGTGTGGTGCGGCTTCACACCGTTGCTGGAGCTGTGCGGTCCGACGGTGGCGATGGGGGCGCCGTTGTCGCAGACGGCCCCGCGGAAGACCTCGACGGTCCGGCGGCTGTCGTTGCGGATGTTCAGGCTCTCGGCGCCGAGGCCGCTGACCACGGTGATGCAGCCGTCCGGGTGGGAGGAGTACGTCCGCTCGTTGATGTGGATCCGGCCCTCTTCGAACCTCTTGCCCTTGCCCTTGCCCCCCTTCTCGCCCTTCTCTTCGTTCTCCTCGTTGTTGCCCTTGCCGACGTTGCCGCCGAAGGGTTCCTGGGCAGGGGCGGGCGCCGCCTGCAGGGCCACCGGGGCCGCCTGGACCGGGGCGGAGGAGGCCGAGGCGTAGGTGATGCCGGTCGCGGTCAAGGCCGCGGCGGCCGCGATACCGGCGGTGACCGCCGTGGAGCGGGTCATCAACATGCAACTTCTCCTGTCTGCGAGAGACCGGCTGAGCAGCCGGCGCATGACGAACGTACAAACAGCTCCCGTGACTTTCATCTCGAGCGTCTCCAGAGGCCGAAGTCAGGGAGCCGAACGGGGGACCCGTCACACCCGTACGCCACTTCGCCGACAGGCGGCGGCTTGTCAAATGCCTTGGAAAACAAGGAGATTGACAGCGAGTTAGCCCCTTGAGGTGATTGTCTGACCGACGGTCACCCCATCGACCGTGGGGGTCTCACCGTCGTGTCGTCAGCACCGTGCTCAGGGCGACCGGCAGCACCGCCAGCGCCTCCAGGGCCGTGACCGGCTCTCCCAGCAGCGCGGCGCTCAGCGCGATGCTGAACAGCGGGGGCATGAACTGGGCGATGCTGGCCCGGCTCGGGCCGACCCGGCGGATCAGCAGCAGCCACAGCGTCATCCCGAGAATCGAGGCGCCCAGCGCCAGGTACAGCAGCAGGCCGATCAGCCGCGCGCCCAGGCCGGCCGGCACCGACTGGCCGGTGAACGCGGTGACCAGCAGCAGCGGGACGGCGCCGGTGAGGGACTGCCAGCCGGTCGCGAGGAACAGGTCCGTGCCCGGCCGCACCAGATACGGCGTCAGGAACGTGCCCACGGCCAGGCAGCAGACCGCGCAGCAGCCGAGGACGATGCCGCCGACGGTGACCACGCCCATGTTCAGCCGGTCCACGGCCGACATCACGATGCCGAGGACGCCCAGCACCAGTCCCGCCGCGTGCACCGGACGCAGCCGGTCCCGGCCGCTCGCCGCGCTCAGCGTCACGACCAGCAGGGGCGTGCCGGAGGACAGCACCGCCGCCATCCCGGCCGACAGATGAGGCAGGGCGAACCCGATGACGCCGAGGTAGCCGGTGGTGGTGAGCAGCCCCGCGAGGGTGAGGCGGCCGAGTTCGCCACGGGCGGCAGGCAAATGGCGCATGCGCAGCGCGACCAGGACGGCGCCGGCCAGGAGACAGCGCACCCCGACCACCCAGCCGGGCGCGGCGTCCTGGAGCGCGAGCTTCGTGGTGATGAAGGCGAGGGCCCAGAGCAGGGCCCACAGCACGGCCAGGCCGACGGTCGTGAGAGTGCCGACGGCGGCGGGTTCACGGGCGGCGAGGGCCGGTCCCGCGGGCGGGCGCGCCGAAGCCGCCGCCGAGGTGCCGGAGCCGGGGCGGTGGTGGGGGACATCGTTCCGGTCGTCCATCGTCATCGGTTAAGGGTATGACGGTCCGAGGTGGCGCACCATGCGGAAAACGGCCGAGACTGGAGGCGTGGACTTCGACTTCGTCAGCGATCACCTCGCCCTCGACTTCGCCGGAACGCTGTCCTGGCGCACCACCGACCGGGTGGACCTCCTGACGGCTCCGGCCGACCTGGCACGGTGGGTGCACCGATCGGGGCTGTCGGAGGAACCGCCGAAGGTCACCGCCGCCATGTTCCGCACCGCCGTGGAGCTGCGCGAGGCCGTCTACCGGGCCGCGGCGAGCGTGCCGGACGGGACCCGCGCCGACCCCGCCGACCTCGCGCTGATCCGGCGCACCGCGCAGCATCCCGGCGTGGTGCCGCAGCTGTGGGCGATCGGCGAGGTCCGCCGCAGCGGTGACCTGACACAGGTACTGGCGAGCCTGGCCGTCGCCGCGAGCGATCTGCTGGGCACCGCCGAACGCCACCACATCCGGGTGTGCGCCCGCCCGAACTGCACCCGGCTCTTCCTCGACCGCTCCCGGGCCGCAAGCCGCCGCTGGTGCGACAAGCTCCGCTGCGGCAGCTCCGCCAACTCCGCCGCGTACCGGCGCCGTCGGCAGACCCGTCAGCCCTGACCCGGCGGGCCCTCGGCGACGGCGGGCCCGGACACGCGCGCACCGCCGTCGGCCGGGCCGTGCGCGGGACGGGGCACAAGCGCGTGGTGGGCACGCCGGTAGAGCACGGCGGGGTCGGACGTGCCCGTCCCGGTCCAGGTCGCCACGCCCGCCACCAGGGTGTGGTCGAAGAGTTCCACGCTCTCCCGCACCTCGCACACCACACCCGCCGTGCACCGGTCCAGGACCGGCGCTCCGTTGATCTGCCGGACGTCCACCCCGGCGAAGCGGGTGTCTGCGGGGGCGGTGGCGAACTGGTGGGCCAGGGCGTGGTCCTGCCAGGACAGGACGTTGACGGCGAAGCAGCGCGCCGTCAGCAGACCGGCCAGGGTCCGGCTCCGGGAGGCGAGCGACACCAGCAGGCTGGGCGGATCGAGGGACAGCGACAGCACCGCGGTCACCGTGCAGCCGACCGGGCCGTCCGGGCCATGGGCGGTGACCACCGCAAGGCCGGTGGGCAGGTGGGAGATGGCGGCGCGGTAGGTGGCGGCCGGCACGGCCGGATGACGGGGGCGGGGAGTCATGGGCGAGGAGACCCGTGCGTTCATGAGGCAGGTCCAATGCTGGTGGGGACGATGGTCAGGGCCGCAGGTCCGCGACGATCCCCGCGACGGCCGTGCGGTCCAGCTTTCCGTTGGCGTTGAGCGGCAGCCGGTCCAGGACGGTGACGCTGCGCGGCACCATGTACGAGGGCAGGCGGGTGCGCAGCTCGGCGAGCAGCGCGTCGGCGTCGGCGGCGACCGCCGAGCAGGCCGCGCGCAGCACGGTGTCCCCGCCGGGCTGGGACAGGGCCACGACGACGGCGTCGGTGACTCCGGGCCGGGCCCGTAACGCGGCCTCGACCTCGCCGAGTTCGACCCGGTAGCCGTTGACCTTCACCTGCTGGTCGAGGCGTCCGAGGTGGACCAGCCGCCCGTCCTCGCGGGTGACCCGGTCACCGGTGCGGTACCAGTGCCCCTCGGTCAGGTCCGGGCCGCCCGCCCCGCCGACGGCACCGTCCGCCGGGTCCGGCGCCACGAACCGGCCGGAGTTCTCGGCCCGGTCCAGATAGCCGGCGAACCGCTGGGCCCCCCTGACCACCAGCTCGCCGGTCGTGGCCGGCCGCCCCCGTTCGTCCAGGACCAGATGTTCGAGGCCGGGGTGCAGTTCGCCGATGGGTACCGTGTCGTTGCCGGTCAGGGGCCACAGTCCGGGGTCCGCGGGCAGCACGTACGCGGTGCAGCTGATGGTCAGTTCGGTGGGCCCGTACAGGTTGGCCAAGGTGCTCGCCGGCGCGGCCCGGGCCCACCACTCGGCCTGCTGCCGGGTCAGCGGCTCCCCGCAGAACAGGCTCCAGCGCAGCGTCGGCAGCCGGCCCGGCCGCAGCTCCCGCATCCGGTGCGCGAGGGAGACCACGGACGGCACGGAGAACCAGTGGGTGAGGTCCCGCCCGGCCGCCCAGCGCACCGGCGTCAGCAGATCACGCGCGGCCGGCACCACCAGCGCCGCCCCGCTGCCCCAGGCGGTGAACATGTCGAACACCGACAGGTCGAAGGTGAGGTCGAAGGTCCCGGACAGCCGGCTGTCCGGGCCGGTGCCGAACGCGCCGGTCACATGGCCGAGGTAGGCCGACACGTTGCGATGCGAGACCGGCACCCCCTTGGGTACTCCGGTCGAACCGGACGTGAACAGGAGGTACGCGGGGTCGTCAGGGCCGCCGGCCGGCTCCTTCGGCAGCGCGGTCACCGGGCCGCCGCCCGGCGCGGGCACATGCCACGGCACCCCCGCGACCTCCGCCGGCCCGGGCGGCCCGACCACGACGTCAAGGCCGGCCGTCTCGGCGATCCGCCGGTTGCGCTCGGACGGCGCGCCCGGCGACAGCGGGACGACCGTGCTGCCGAGCCGTTGCAGCGCCAGATAGGAGGCGTAGGCGAGGACGCCCCGACCGGTCATGAGCCCGGCCCGGCGCGGCACCGCTCCCAGGTCGGCGAGGAGCCCCGCGGCGATGCCCTCGCACAGCGCGCGCAGCTCCGTGTACGTGAGGTGCTCCGCGCCCGTTTCCAGCGCGCGGCGGTCGCCGAAGCGGGCCGCGGAGTCGGCGAACCAGGTGTACAGGTGCTGACTGCTCGTCATCCTCGTTTCTCCCGCCTGCTGTCCACGGCGCTCAGGCCGTCGGTCGGATCGTGGAAGGCACAGCTCAGGGGGACGGCGGACCGGTCGCGCAGGGAGACCCAGCGCAGGTCCCGCCACCGTCCGCCGGTCGCGTGCGGTGGCACCGCGATGGTCCAGGGCCGGCCGCGCAGCCCCGTCCCCGCCGCCTTCACACAGGCTTCCTGGGCCGTCCACACCCAGGCCAGTTCGCGGCGCCGCTCCTCCCGCGGCCAGCGTGCCGCCTCGGCGGCCCAGGGCCCCAGACAGCGGCGGAGCAGCCGGTCGTGGTCGCGGTCCGGCACCTGCTGGACGTCCACCCCGACCGGTCCGTCCAGTGCGACGGCTGCCGCGACCGCGTCCCCGTCGTGCGAGACGCTGACGGCCATGCCGGGCGCGCCCGTCAGCCGGGGCGGCCGGCCGGGGGCGGCGACGACCTCGGCGTCCGCGAGCTGGGGGCGGACCCGCGCCAGCAGCTCGCGCAGCGCCGCCCGGCCCGCCAGCCGCTCGGCCGCCCGCCACGGGGGCAGCCCCGCGGCGGCGGCCAGATCGCGCGGATCAGGCGCGGCCCGCGGCCACCGCCGGCGCGGCCCGCTGATCACCCAGACCCGCTCGGCCACCTGCCCGCACAGCACGGGTGTGCTCCCAGCCGTCACGGGTGTGCTCCCAGTACGTCGAGGAATGTCTCGGCGCGGTCCGCGACCTGGGCGAGCATGAGGTCGGTGGCGCCGCCGCCGATGCCGAGGACCGCCGCCTCGGCCCGGATCCGATGGGCGCCGTCCGCCGCCATGCCGTCCGCGCCCTGAAGCTCGGCGCACCGGCTGAGGACGGCGTCCGCCTCCAGCCCGACGGCCGCCTTCAGCAGCCCCGCCCAGGCGAGATCCCGGTCGGCCGTGACCCGCCGCGTCACGGTGTCGAGCAGCGCCCGCAGTTGTGTCACCCGTACCAGACAGGCCGCGAAGTCCCGGCGGACCACCGGGTTCTGCCACAGCGGCCGGCCGTCCGCCACACGGTGTGCCAGCCGGTCCTGGGTGGCGCGCAGCACGCGCGAGGTCAGTGCGACCGCCCAGTACGCCCCGGCGATCCGCTCCGTCGCCATGTGCCGGGCGAAGTCGGCCAGGGCGCGGCCGGGACGGCCGACCATGTGGTCCGGGGTCAGCCGCACCCCGTCGAACCGGAGGTGACCGGTGCCGGACCGGGCGAGCAGGGAGGTGTCGGCCGGGGTGACCGTCACGCCGGGGGTGTCGGCGGGCACCAGCACCCAGCTGAAGCCGGTGAAGTGCCGGCCGGGGCGCTGCCGGGCCAGCACCAGCAGATACCCGGCGCCGAGGGCGTTGGTGATCCAGCGTTTGCCGCCGTCCAGGGCGAGTTGGCCGCCGCGGACCGCCACCCGGGTGGTCAGCGCGGTGAGATCGGAGCCGGGGGCACCCTCGTCCGTCGCCGCCAGCGCCACCCGCGCATCGCCGGCGAGCACGCGTGCGCGGGCGGTGGCGCACCGCTCGCCGGGCGCGTTCGCCAGCAGCGGCAGCGCGCTGGCCGTCTGGACGAGCACGCTGAGAGTGACGCCGTTGTCGCCGCGGGCGTCCAGCGCGGCCAGCAGGGCGCCGAGCCGGTCCAGCTCGACCGGACCGGCCGGGTGCCCGGACGCGTACAGCGCGGCGGTGATGCCGCCGCGGCCGAGGGCCCGCCACACGTCGGCCGCGCCGGCGTCGTCGGGCAGCGGTTCCAGGGCCCGCCGCAGCCGCCCGGCGAAACCGGTGCCGGGGGCGTCCGGCGCGTCGGGTACGGGCGTGGTGTTCGCGTCGCCGGGGCGGGCCTGTGTGTCGGGCCCGGGCGGTGGGGCGTACCGGGTGTCAGACAAAGTGCACCTCGGGATCGAGCAGGGCCAGTTTCCCGTCGACCAGGTGCAACCGGTCGTTGCTGTAGTTCAGCGAGGCCGAGCGCAGGTCGCGCAGGGCCCGCTCCAGACCGGTCGGCGAGTCCTTGAGATAGCCGTGGCGCATGCCGACGGCGTCGACCAGGTCGTCGACGGCGCGATGGCACTCCTCGGCGGCGGTGATCTTCAGTGCGTTGATCTGCAGCTGGAGCGGTGGGCGGCTGAGGTCGTCGGCCGTGGTGACCGTCTCCAGGGTGCGGGCCAGCAGCGCGTGCACCACGTCCAGGCGCTGCCGGGCCCGGGACAGCCGGGTCAGCAGCAGTTCCGATGAGGTCCGGGTCCGCTCCCGGCCGGGGGCGCGCAGCATCGCCAGCACCCGGGCGAGCGCTCCGGTGGCCGTGCCCAGCCAGGCCGCGGACCAGCCCAGGTGCGCGGCCGGTCCGAAGGTGCGGGTGACGATGGCACGGAAGTCGCCGTCCTGCCCGATGATCTGGGCGCGCGGGATCCGACCGCTCAGCCGCAGCGGTGGGCTGTGACTGGCGCGCATCCCCATGGGCCGCCACGCACCGGCGGCCTCCACGGTCAGCTGGTCGCGGTCGGCGAACAGCAGGCTGACCGCGGTCGGCGACTCCGCGTCGGCCGCTCGGACGGTCATCAGGAAGCCGTCGGCGTGCAGCCCGCCGGTGACGACCGGCGCGAAGCGCTCCACCATCAGGTGGTCGCCGTCCCTGCGCACCCCGGTCTCCGAGGTCAGCAGGTGTCCGCCGGTCGACTCCCCGGTGGTGACGGACGCCAGGTAGCGGCCCTCGGCGACCCAGGGGAGGAGCCGCTCGCGCAGGTCCGGGCCGGCGTGCCGGGCGATGGCCCACACCTGCTGGCAGTGCATCGCGAAGATCATCGCCAGCGACATGTCGGTGCGTCCGAGCCGCAGCGTGACCCGCACCATGTCCGCCAGGCCGCCGTCCAGTCCGCCGTGACGCCCCTCGACGAGCAGCGCGAGCAGCCCGGTACGGCGCAGCTCCGCCAGCGCCTCGGTGGGGAACACCGCCGTCTCGTCCGCGTGGTCCGCATGGCGGGCGGCGACCGCGCACACCTGATCCGCCAGCGCCTCCAGGGTCCGCTCCGGCCCCGTCGTGACCGGCGCGCTCACGCGGCACCCGTTCCCGGGGCGGCGGCACCGGGCTGCCCGGTCAGGACCGCGCTGACTTCCTTCCACAGGTTGCCCGCGGTCGCGAACGTCGTGTCGTTCATCGCCTCGTCCGGCAGGGAGATGCCGTAGGCGTCCTCGATCGCGAACAGCAGGTCGATCGCCTGCATCGAGTCGAGACCGAGGCCGCGCAGATCGGACTCCGGTTCGAGGGGACCGTCGGTGTGGAACTTCAGGAACGGCAGCAGTACGGCGGTGAATCGTTCGTCCATGGGGAGGTCCTGCCTTTCGCTCTGGGGGACGGGCAACGGGGGACGGAACGGATACGGGTCAGTGGCCGGGTTCGGGGACCCGGGCGAGGGTGAGGCGGGAGACCTCCGGGGCGCGCCGGGGATCGGCGCTGTCGAACACGATCTCGGCGGGCAGCGCATGTCCCAGGAAGGCGACGAGACTCGCGTACAGGCCGTAGGCGCCGGTGTTGGGCACCGCCACCAGGTCGCCCGGTCGTACGGCGGGCAGGGCGGTGCGCTGGGCCCAGGTGTCCAGGGGCGTGCACAGCGGGCCGGTGACCATGGCCTCGGTCAGGGCGGGCGTGCCGGTCCGGTCCGGGGTCAGCAGGTGCGGGACGAGCGGGGGCAGCCGGCGCAGCCCCGACATGCCGCCGAGGTGATGGATGCCGGACTGGAGGACCACGACGTCCCGGCCGTGGGACCGTTTCGTGTCCAGCACCCGGGTGACGAGCGTGCCGGCGGTCCCGACCAGATACCGCCCGGACTCGAAGCACACGTCGGGGGAGCCGGTACGCCATCCCGGCGCCGCCGAGTCCAGCAGTTCCTCCAGCGGACCCCGCAGCCCGCTCAGGCCGGCCCGTTCGCCCGCCGCGGCGAACGGTGCGGGAAAGCCGCCGCCGAGGTCCCAGACGTCGGCGCGTACCCCGTGTTCGGCCAGTGCCGCGGACACCCGCCGGGCGGTGGCCAGCGAACGCGCGAACTGCGCCAGCAGATCCCCGGCGCTGCCCAGGTTGGTCCCCATGTACAGATGAAGTCCGCCGATCCGGGCGTGCGCGCGGTCCCCGAACTCCGCGGGCCGGGCCAGGACCGCGCTCGTGTCGACGCCGAAGGGGGAGGCCACTCCGGTCATCGCCAGTCCCTGGCCGGGTGCGGGCCGGTCGTCGTTGATCCGCAGCAGACACCGTACGGCCGTCCCGGTCCTGCCCGCGGCCCGGTCCAGCTGGGCCAGCGCGTACGCCGAGTCGACGGAGAAGTGCCGCACCCCGTGCTCCAGCGCGTGCCGCAGTTCCTCGTCGGACTTTCCGGGGCCGGTGTACAGCAGCTCGCCGGCCGGCCAGCCCGCGTCGACTGCGGCGAGCAGTTCGCCGGTCGAGCACACCTCGGCCCGGGCACCGCAGGCCCGGAGCGCACGCAGCAGCGCCGGATGCGGGTTGGCCTTCAGGGAGTAGTAGAGCCCGGTCCGCGCGGGCAGTGCTCCGGTGAGCGCCGCATGCGCGGCCCGCACCTCCGCCAGGTCGTACACATAGGCGGGCACCGGGAGTCCCGTCAGGTCCGGAAGGCGCAGTCCGGCGTCGTGCACCTGGTCAGTGACGGGCATCGGGTACCTCCGCGGCCAGGGCGCCGAGCGCCTTGCGGTCGACCTTTCCGTTGCCGGTCAACGGCAGTTCCGCCAGCACCAGGCAGCGCGGTGGGATCTTGAACTCCTCGATCTGCTCCCGCATGCCCTCCAGGACCTGGCGTCCCCCGACGTCCCCGGTGACGAACAGCAGGGCGGGGCGCTCCTCGTGCGGCGGCAGGACGGCCGCCGACTGCACGCCGGGCACCCGCCGGGCGGCGGCCTCCACCTCGGCGGCGCCCACCCGGAACCCGCCCGCCTTGTACAGGTCGTCGCGGCGCCCGCTGACATAGAGGTAGCCCTCCTCGTCCAGCCAGCCGTAGTCCCCGGTGCGCAGTTGCGGGAAGAGTCCCTCTTCGCGTACGTACCGCTCGGCCGTCAGCGCGGGCCGCCGCCAGTACCCCGCCATGACGTGCGGGCCGCGCACCGTGATCTCCCCGACGGCGCCGTGCGGCAGGCGCCGTCCCGCGTCGTCGACGACGAACACATCGGTGCCGGGGAGGGGCAGCCCGCTGGAGCCGGGCCGCACCAGGTCGCCGTCGGCGGGCATGACGGTGGCCCGTTTGCACTCCGTCAGCCCGTACATCAGCTGCACCCGGAGCCGGGGGCAGGCGGCGCGCAGCGCGTCCAGGGTCTCCTTCGGCATCGCCGCGCCGGTGTTGGTGAGCAGCCGCAGGTGAGGCAGTACGGTGCCGGAGCGCTGCAGCAGCCGGGCGAGGGCGCCGGCCACCGAGGGCACGGCGGGCAGCACCGTCGCCCCGGAGTCGCGCAGCAGGGCCGGCAGCCCGGGCCCGGTTTCGGACGGCTGCCCCAGCCGGACCAGGGCTCCGCTCAGACCGCCCAGGAACAGCTGGTAGAGGCCGTAGTCGAAGGAGAGCGGCAGGGGGCTGTGGACGACGTCCTCGGCGCGGTAGCCCAGCACCTGCTGGATGGCCCGCACGGCGAACAGGACCTGCCCGTGGGTGCTGACGACGGCCTTGGGCAGGGCGGTGGTGCCCGAGGTGTAGATGAGGCAGACCGGGTCGACGGCGAGCCGGGGCGGCCCTTCGGGGGCGGGGCCGGCCGGCAGCGGACCGCTGTCGTCGAAGGCGTGGGCGGCGATGTCGGCGCATCCGGTGACCCGCACCCCACGGCGCTCGGCGGCGGCCCGCTGCTGGGGGCGGTCGCTGATCACCAGCGCGGGTTCGCAGTCGTCCAGGATGTGCTCGAACTGCGGGCCGCCCACCTGCTCGTGCAGCAGCGAGAAGACGGCGCCGGCCTGGGAGGAGGCGTAGACCAGGGCCGCGAGCAGAACGGAGGAGGGCGCGCTGATGACGATCCGCTCGCCGGGGCGGACGCCGAGCCGGACGAGCTGCGCCGCCGCGCGCCGGCTCGCGGCGGCCAACTCGGCGTGGCGGAGCGTCTGTCCGTCGGCGCTGACGGCGGGTCGGCCGGGCAGCCGCTCGGCCGTCGCGTACAGCAGGTCGTGCAGCAGGGTGGGCTCGGCGCGCATCACGCCTCCTCCCGGGCCGCCGCGTCGGCCTGCGCGCCGAGCCGGGCGGGCCACCGGGCGATACGGCAGACGGCGTCCACGTCCTGGAAGTTCTCCGGGGTGAGGTCGTCGCCGTCGAACTCGATGCCCAGTTCGTCCTCCAGCCGGTCGATGAGCTCCGCCAGACGGAAGGACGAGAAGCCCGGTACGTCCGGCAGCCGGGTGCCGGACAGCAGGGCGGCCGGATCGGTGCCGAGGACGCCCGCGACCGTCGCGGCGACCGCTCGGCGGTCGGCCTCGGCGCCGTGCCCGGTGGGCGTCGCGGCCGGCTCTGGTCCGGCCGACGGGCCGCCGAACACGTCGGTGTCGGCGCGCAGCAGCCGGGCCAGCCGGTCGGTGAGGCCGCCCGGCTCGGGCCGCCCGCGGGCGACGCGGCGGGAGGCGAGGAACGCCTGCTCGGCCAGCGCACGCCAGGCGGCCACCTGGTCCGCCACCCGCGGCTCGGCCCGCCCGCGGCGGGCCAGGTACGCGGCGTGCAGCCCCCGCGAACGGGCCAGTAGCCAGGTCTCCAGGGTCAGTTGGCGCAGCGCGGTCGCCCGGTCCGGATGCTCGGCGTAGGCCCGTGCGTACGTCTGCGGATCCGCGGCCCGCTCCAGCCGCGGGCCCGGGTCCTTCGGCAGTGTGCCGGGTGACAGCTGCACCGCCAGGGTGCAGTCGGGCAGGCCGGGCAGCAGGTCGCGGCTCAGCCGCCAGGTGCCGGGACGGGCGCTGCCCCATGGCGTCTCGTTGTCGTAGTGGTCCTCGACGGTGAACGTCTCGGTGTCCCGCGCCACCAGCAGAAAGCTGTGCTCGATGTGCTGCCTGCCGTGGTAGGGCACCCAGGGCAGGTGGTGGGCGTCCGCCAGTACGAAGCAGCCCTCGCCCGGTGTCAGAGCCTCGATGCGGACATGGCGGGCCGGCCGCACGACGAGCCCCAGGGCCCGTTCGGCGAGCTCGAACTGCACGGACGGGCTGCTCTCCACGGTGGGCAGGCCGTCGGGACCGGGGGACGGGGCGAAGCGCAGCAGGGCTCCGAGCCGTGAACCGGTTCCCGGGCCGTGCCACCGCTCGGCCACGGCGGCCAGGTTGACCTGGACGCAGTCGAAGAGGTGTGTGTCGAAAGCGGGTTGTGCGAGAGCGGGGTGCGCGGTCACAGAGCGACTCCCGGGGATGATGGACAACGATGTCGGCGGCGTGCCGCACCGGGCGGCAAGGGGGATGGGGAACTGCTATGGGTGGGCGGGTACATGCGCGGTGAGGAAGTCGTCGACGTGCCGCAGCAACAGGGGCGACCGGGGCGCGTCGAACACCTCGAAGTGCGCGCAGGGCAGGGCCCGTACGTCGAGGGAGGGATCCCGGCGCAACCAGTCGTCCTTCTGTGCGGCCTGCTCCTCGCTCGCGCAGGCCAGCAGCAGGGCCGGGCCCGGACGGCCGGTGGTGGCGTGGTGCGCGGCGGACGCCGTCAGATGGGCGTCGGCGGTGCGTGCCGCGCGGGCCCGCTCCTCGGCGGCGGTGGTGGCGGGCAGTCCGCCGAGGATGCGCTCGCGCAGCTCTCCGCGAGCGGTGTGGCAGGCGGACCAGGGCTCCGCGAAGCTGTCCACCATCACGACCGCGGGACGCGGCCCGTCGGCCGGCAGCCGGTGCGCCACCTCCCAGGCCAGCAGGCCGCCCAGCGACCAGCCGGCCAACAGGCCGGGCGGCTCGGGGAGTTCGCTCAGCAGCCCGGCGTACAGGTCGGCCATCGCGCGCACGTCGTCGTGCGGGGACTCTCCCGGGTGCAGGCCGCGTCCGCGCACTCCGCTGACCGGACCGCGCCGGGACAGATGGCCGACCAGTCCCAGGTACGGTCCGAGCCGGCCGCCCGACGGATGAAACAGGACGGTGGAAAGGGAATCGGCCGGAGTGGGGCCTTTACCCCGCCCGCCGAATGAAATGAGGAGCGACTGTGTATTTGTTGTCGCGGACCGGTCGGCAGCGAACATCCCATGCTCCGCATTCTTGGTGAGCAGGCTGGTGAGAAATCCCAAAAAGGGGAGGAGTCGGGCGCGTCTCGGCGTATGACCCAGGCGGAAGCCGACTTATCACTTCACCGCCGCCGCATTACTCGAATGCCGCGGCGTGACCCGTACGAGAGTCACACCGAGGGTCACACGGTGTCAACCGGATCTCGATGAACGCAGTATTGCGCGCGCAGTTGGCTCATTCCGAAGGGCCGGGACGCCTTGACGGAAAAACCTCTGGCGTCCGGCCCGCATTCATTCGCCCGCGGATTGTCCAGACGCCGATCCGGTCATATTCCGGGGCCGCTGTCGCTGCCGAAAAAAACCGACATGTGCAGCGGTGTCGTGCGGTCGATGTCCGGGCAGTGTCCTTGTGCTCCTGGCTATGCGTTCGTGATATTGGCCGGGGTGCGCACCGGATTTTCAGCCGTGCCGCCGCCTTCGAGGGGTTTCGCTGTGCCCGGCGCCGCTGTCGCCTCCTGCGGCGTGACATGCTGCGGGGGTCGTGAACGACGGGGAAAGACGGGGAAAGAGGAGGCAGTCGGTGGGGGAGTCCGCGAACAGCGATGCGTGGATCCGGTGTTACCGCCCGGCCGGACCGGGGGCGCCCCGCCTGGTGTGCTTCCCGCACGCCGGAGGCTCGGCCGGCTTCTACCAGCCGACGGCTGCCGCGCTGAGCCCGGACGTCGAGGTGCTCGCCGTGCAGTACCCGGGCCGGCTGGACCGCTGGGACGAGCCGCCGGTCCCGGACGTCCGCCGGCTCGCGGACCATGTGGTCGCGGCGCTGGCACCCTGGGCCGACGCGCCCCTGCACCTGTTCGGACACAGCATGGGCGCGATGATCGCCTACGAGGTGGCCCTACGCCTCCAGGAATCCGGCCGCCACGGCCCGGCGGCCCTGTACGTCTCGGGCCGCCGCGCCCCGTCGGTCCGCCGCACCGAGACGATCCACCCGCGCGACGACGAGGCGCTGGTGCGCGAACTGCGGTCGCTCGGCGGAACCGACGCCGGCCTGCTGGCCGACGACGACATACTCGCCGTGATCCTGCCCGCCCTGCGCGCCGACTACCGGGCCGTCGAGACCTACGAACCCCGCCCCGAGCCGCCGCTGTCCTGCCCCGTGACCGTGCTGGTCGGCGACGCCGACCCCAAGGTCACGCCCGCCGAGGCCGAGGCATGGCGGGGGCACGCCGCAGGCGACTTCGACCTGCGCGTGTTCACCGGCGGCCACTTCTACCTCACCGCCCACCGGGCGGACATCCTCACCCTGCTCCGCGCACGGCTCACCGCCTGAGCCGCGCACGGTTCGCCGCCGGACGCGTCAGGGCACGTTCCACTTCTGCGCCGCGTTGCCCGAGCACCAGGCGATCTGCAGCGGCGTTCCGGCGGCGGTGGAGGCGTTCGCGACGTCCAGGCACTTGTCGGCGGCGACGTTGACGATGTCGTTGCCCGGCGAGTAGCGCCACTGGGTGGTGTTCGTCGTGTCGCAGGCCGCCATGACCACGCGCGTCCCGTCGCCGGTGGAGCGCCCGGCCAGCGAGAGACAGCGCCCGTCCTTGCGCAGCGTGCCGTTCGCGGCGAACTGCCAGTTCTGGTCCGCGCCGCCGTCGCACGGGTACAACTGCAGTGCGGTGCCCACGAGTTGGATGCAGCGGCCGACGAACGCGTCGTACCGGCCGACGATCGGTCCGAGCGGGCGGGAGAAGTCCTGCGCCGGTGCCTTCACCGTCGTGCTCTTCTCCGCCGTGCTCTTCTCCGTCGAGCCCTTCTCCGCGGCGGACTTCTCACCGGACGACTTCGTCGAACCCGACGACCTGCCGCCGCCCGACGCGGGCGCCTGCTGCGTCACGGTGACGGGAGCGGCCGGCCGTACCACCCTGTGCTGGTCGCTCTTCACATGGCTCTCGGTCTTGTTCGACTCGGACGCGCTCGGCTCCGGCGACTCCGGGCTCGGTGACGGCGTGCCCGGCGCGGACGCCGTCGGCGTGGGCACCGTCCGGTCCGCCGAGGCGGTGGTGATCTCGTCCGCGTCGTGTCGCCCCGTGCCGGCGGCGACCACGGCGGACACGGTGACGGTGGCCGAGACGGCGGCGGCCCAGCCCAGCGTGACCCACACCCGGCGGCCGGGCACCAGCCCGTGGGGCGCGCGGGCGGGCCGCTGCCGGAAGGCCTCGGCGAAGGGACGCTCGGCCCCGGCCTCCGTCGGGGCCTTCGGGGACGGTGAGTCGGGTGCGGGCATGATGTCGGCGCTCCTGTGGGGGACGGGGGTCACAACAGGTCCTGCTCGTCCAGCTGCATCAGCTGTGCGGGCGCGGGATCGGTCAGCTCGGACATGCGCAACGCCTGGCGTTCCGTCATGGCCTGGAAGAGCTGCCGGGCGGTGCGGCCGTTGCCGAACTGCGCACCGCGCGGGATGTTCTCGACGTACGTCGTCAGCGACCGGCGGGCGGCGTCGGTGAGTTCGTAGCGGTGGCGCTGGGCGTGGTGCTCCACGATGCTGACCAGCTCGGCCGAGGTGTAGTCCGCGAACAGCAGCGTGCGGCTGAACCGCGACGACAGACCCGGGTTCGAGGCGACGAACCGGTCCATGTCACCGGGGTAGCCGGCCGCGATCACGACCACCTCGTCGCGGTGGTCCTCCATCAGCTTCACCAGCGTGGCGATCGACTCCGTCCCGAAGTCGTTGGCCGCACCGGCGGGCACCAGCGCGTACGCCTCGTCGATGAACAGCACACCGCCGCGCGCCCGGTGGAACGCCTCCGTGGTCTTCGGACCGGTGTGCCCGACGTACTCGCCCACCAGGGCGCTGCGGTCGACCTCGACCAGATGGCCGCGCGCCAGCAGCCCCAGCGCCCGCAGCAGTCGGCCGTACAGCCGGGCCACCGTGGTCTTGCCGGTGCCCGGGTTGCCGGCGAACACCAGATGGCGGCTGAGCGGCGGCGCGGGCAGGCCCGCCTGCTCCCGCAGCCGTACCGTCTGCATGAGCTTGACCATGCCGTTCACATCGCGCTTGACGCCGTCCAGGCCGACCAGTTCGTCCAGCTCGGCCAGCAGGTCCTCCAGCGTCTCGGGCTCCGGCTCGGGTTCGCCCTGCTGCCACAGGCCGTCCGTCCCCGGCTCGCTCCCCCGGGCCCGCGGGCCCTCCGGCTGCTCCGGGTCGCCGGGGAACGACACCGGCGCGGACGGCCCGGGACGGTCCGCCAGGGCGGTCAGCACGGGCGTGCGCACCCGGACCGCCGCGCAGTCCTCGAACACCGGCTCCGCGCCGTCCGCGAGCCCCACGTCCTGGCCGCAGTCGAAGAACCGGCAGCCGCGGAAACGCACCTCGGCACCCTTGCCCACGTGCACTGCGGGAAAGGCCGACCCGGACAGGTCGCAGTGGTCGAAGGAGCCGCTGACCGCCTCCCCGATCAGGATGCCGTTCTTGCCGCTGTCCGCCACCCTGAGATCGCGCACCTCCACCGACGCGGCGCGCTCCAGGACCAGGCCGCTGCCCGCCGCCCCGGACACCGCGCCGCCGGAGAGCCGCAGCCGCCCGCCGCCGTCCACGGCCACACCCGCGCCACCGACCTCGGCGACCCGGACGTCCTCCAGGACGGCCGCCGCGTCCGGCCCGATCTCCACCCCGCTGCGCCGCTGCCCGCCCACGGCACAGCCGCGCACCTCGCAGGGTTCCGCGGCCACGGACCGCAGGCGCACCCCGGTGTCGCCGCCGTGCAGCCGCACCCCGGTCAGCGTCAGCCGGGCCTCGTCCTGGACGTCGACCCCGCAACTCGCCGGATCCGTCACGGAGGTGTCCACGACCTCGGCCGTGGCCGAGCCGGCCGCGGCGATGCCGTGGTCCCCGCCGCCGCGCACCCGGCAGCCGGTCAGCACCGCTGTCGACCGGTCCACGAGCTGTACGGCGGTGGCACCCGCGCCGTCGACCAGCGTGCCCGCACAGACCGCGAAGGCGGCGGAGGCCAGCAGCAGGCCGTGCCCCCGCGGCGCTTCCAGACGGCAGTCGCGCACCTCGACACGGGCCTGGTCGGCCGCCGTCACGGCGTGGTCGAGCGCACCGCTGATCCGGCAGTCCACGAGCGTCGTACGGGCCGTGTGCGAGGTGCGCACGCCCGTCCGGGCCGGGTCGACGACGCGGCAGTCGGCCAGTTCCGCCAGCGCCTCGTCCTGCACCAGCACCCCGTGCCGGCCCGCGCCGAGGACCGAGCAGTCCCGGGCGAGCAGCCGCGACGCCCCCTTGGCCCGCAGCGCCGAACCCGATGTGCCGCTCACCCGCAGCCGCTCCGCGATCAGCACCGACCGCCCGGACAGCACCACGCCGATCCCGTCGACCTCGTCGACCACCGAGTCCACGGCCCGGGCCCGGGCGTCCCCGGTCAGATGCAGGGCGGTGCCCAGCGCGCCGCTCAGCCGCGCCTCGCACAGCAGCAGTACGCCGCCGCCGTCCACCGGGTCGGTCAGCTCCGCGGCCAGGGTGTGGTCCGGCCCGAGCACCGCGTTCGCCGGCGCGGACCTCCCGTCCGCGGAGCCGAGCACCTCGATCCGCCCGCCGGTCAGTTCGCACCGGTCCACCGTCAGCCCCGCCGCGTCCTCGACCCGGACCAGCGGCTGCGCCGGATCGGCGCCCGTCAGGTGCAGTCCGCGCAGCACACAGCCCGGAGCGGTCACCGTGACCGCCGCACCCTCCGGGGAACGCAGCACGACCGAACCGGGGCCGGCCTCCGCCTCCAGCACCACCCTGCGGGTGAGCGTCACGGACTCGGCGTACAGGCCCGGCGCCACCGTCACGACGGCGCCCACGGGGGCGGCGGCGAGCGCGGCGGCGAGGGTCCGATGGGTGCCCCGGCCCCTGGGCGCGACCTTGACGGCCGTCATCGCGGCCCCCCGTTCTGGTTGTCCTCGCCCGAACCCTGGTACCAGCCCGGGTTGATCGACTCGCGCAGCGTGCCTGCCAGGTACATGTTCGCGAAGATCTTGTCGATGAGCTTGCCGAGCCCGGCGACCGCGAAGATGTCGAAGAAGCCCTGCCGGTGGTACCAGCGGCCGGCCAGGTTCTGGGTGAGCGCGGTGCGCGCCATGCCCAGGCTGACCGCGCCGGCCACGCCGCCCGCCACGCCGTACAGGCCGGCCAGCAGCGCGTCACCGCCCTGCAGATGGACGGTGTTGCCGTCCTTGTCCTTGATACCGAAGATCGCCGCGGTCGCGGCCCCGCTGATGAACCCGGACACCGACCCGCTGACCAGGCCCATGCCGAAGTCGTAGGTGCCCGAACGCCAGCGTGTCACCCTCTCGTTGCCGGCGAACTCGGACGCCCACGTGTCGTCGTTGGGGCGGCGCGAATAGGGGGTGCCCATGTCGATCTGGCTCAGGCCCGTCTTCCACGGGCCACCGCGGTGGACGGCGAAGTGCCCGGCCGCGAAGCCGCCCTTGACGCCGGCGGCGACGGTGGCACCGAACGCCGCCTTGCCGACGTCCGACCAGCCGAACGGGGTGCCGGTGGCCGCCGCGACGATGCCGTACACGGCGAGGTTCACGCCGAAGTCGAGCAGCCACTCCTGGACCATGTCGACGACGACCGCCTGGGCGGCCTTGTCGACGAACGGGGTGTACGTGGACACGCCGTTGTGGGTGTGGCCCCACTCCCACCGGTTGGGCTCGCGCCACATCCGGCTGAAGCCCCGGTACTCGTTGAACACGCCGGTGAAGTTGGTCTCCCGGCCGATGAGTGTGTGCCGGCCGAGGAAGTCGGTCCGCCAGACGTATCCGGAGATGGTGCGTTCCTCGATGAGCGTGACACCGTCCTTGCCGAACCGGCGCCACTGCTTGTGCCAGTCCTCGCTCTCCAGGAAGGTGCCGTCCGGGAGTTCGACCTTGCGGCCCAGCTCGATGCCGTTCTCGTACTCCTTCCAGGCGTGCGCCTTGAACGCGTCGCCGGGCGAGGGCACGTACTCCCGGATCCGGTGCGGGGAGTCCGCGAGGTGCGGGGTGCCGGCGGGCCGGGCCGGGATCTCCTGGACGACCCGGTGGTCGAGGCTGGTGACCGAGTCCTCGAAGCGTGCCCCCGCCTGCCAGTCGGCGAGCGGGTTGCCGTGCCCGTCGAACCACTGGCGGACCCGGTCCGCGGTGCCGGTGCCGAAGTTCTTCACCGCGCCGTCCGCGCCGGCCTTGTTCCAGTGCCAGCCGCTGTTCGGGGCCGGCCCGCGCCAGGCGTCCACGACCGTGCCGTCGGCGAGCAGCCGGTGGTCGCGCACGAGCGCGCCGGTGGCGTCGAAGTCCTGGAACGACTCGCGGTCCCAGCCCCAGCGGGTGACGTCCCCGCGGTCGAAGTTGACCTTGCGGACGCCGTTGTTGCCCAGGTTGTCCGTCCAGCGGACGTTGCCGTCCAGCATCCCGGTCGAGGTGACCTCCACCGGCCGGCCGCCGCCGGGCGCCGGCCAGGTGTCCTTGCGGGCCACGACCAGACCGTGGTGGTCGTAGCGGGTCCAGTCACCGCCCCCGAGGTGCCCGATGCGGTCCGGGCGGCCGGGCGTGGGACGGAAGTCGACGACCGTGCCGTCGGCCAGGCCGACCCGTACGACCCTCCACTCCTTCGCCGCGTCGGGGGAGTACCAGTCGAAGTCGCGCAGGTCCGTGGTGATCTTCTCCTGCCAGCGCACGGGCGGCAGGTTGTTGCCGAGCCGGGCCGGCAGCGGGTCGAAGTCCGGCTGGTGGTAGGTCCGGTGGCCGCGCGGCTTGCCCTCGCCCTGGGAGAAGGGCAGATAGCCGTCCCGCCGTGCGACCCCGTCCGGCAGCTGCACATCGCCGGTCTTCACGGTGTCGCCGCCGAGCAGCTTGCGGGTCTCGCGCACCACCTCGCCGCCGCGGGTCACGTCGGTGACGGTCCCGTTCATGCTGATGAAGCGGATGCCGTGCGTGCTGGTGCCGTCGGCCGCGGTCTGGCTCCAATGGTGCAGCTGGAGCTTGCTGTCGCCGCGCAGCCAGGGCACGGCGTGCAGGTTTGCGGCCCGGTAGTCGCCGCTCATCGTCCAGCGGAAGGCCACCGGCGGGCGCTGCTCGGCGAACCGGCGGCTCTCCAGGAAGTCGCCGTTCTCCAGGGTCAGTCCGCGGCCGTTCTCCTTGCCGTGCGCCGACCACGACGTGTAGTCCTTCTGCGGTACGCCGTCCGCGCCCAGCTCCGTCTGCTGGTAGCGCCGCACGTCGTGCGGGGACCACTGGAACCGCCCCCACTTCTCCTGCATCACGACCCGCTCACCCGTGACCGGGTGGGGCATCGAGTCGGTGAAGCCGCGCCCCGGACCCCAGCTCCGGGTGCCCTCGGCGACCTGCTTGAACTCGCCGTCGAACCGGGTCCACCGGGTCGGTCCGGCGAAGCCCTGCGTGAACGGGCGGTTGTCGAGCTCGGCGAGCACATGGCCGCCGTCCGGGTTCTCCTGGAAGTGCCGCACGCGCGGGCTGCCGCTGCCCGAACCGGTCACGTCGAACCAGCTGCGCCCGCTCTCGCCCCAGTGCCGCGTCCCGGCCCGGACGACCGTGCCGTCCGCGGCGAACTCCGTCCACACGCCCCGCTGGTTGAGCCGGCCGAAGGTGCCGACGCCGGCCCGGGAGTGGTAGGCGTCCACGGTGTGCCCGCCGGGCAGTGTGCGGCGCTC
Source organism: Streptomyces shenzhenensis (assembly GCF_003688995.1). Lineage (GTDB taxonomy): Bacteria > Actinomycetota > Actinomycetes > Streptomycetales > Streptomycetaceae > Streptomyces > Streptomyces shenzhenensis_A. The sequence continues at coordinate 100,950 of NZ_PENI01000016.1, forward strand.
CATGACGGGGACCCCGGAGTGGCTGGTCAGGCCCACCCGGCCGGTGCCCAGCCCCTTGCCGTCGATCGTGCCCGCGTCGTACCAGCGCTGGGTGGACGGGGCCCGCACGGGCACGCCGGTGGCGTCCAGCCGGACCCGCACCCAGCTGGGCCCGGTGGCCCCGTCCGCGGCGTGGTCCAGGCGCAGATACTCGTTCGGCTTGACCGTGCCCCGGTCGATGACGTTGATCCGCTGCCCGGTGAGCCGGCCGTCGCCGTCGTAGACCTTGTACTCCCCGTGGTGCGGGCCGGGTCCCGGGTGGTCGATGCGGTAACCGCCGTCCGGGGTGCGGCTGAACGTGCCGTGCGGGGTGCCGGGGACGGCGTTCAGATCGCCGTCGAGCAGGGTGTGGGTGTCCGTGCGCACGAAGCGCGCGCCCACCCCGTCCGAGAGCTGTACGGCGTCGAAGGCGTGGGCGCCGTGGCCGTCGTCGACGCGGACGACATGGCCGCCGTCGGCGGGCGGGGTGCGGGTGTGCGTGTGGGTGCCGGCGCCGTCGAAGAGCCGTACCGTGCCGTCGGCCCCGGTGAGGTGGTGCCCGCCGTGCGGCCGTACGGTCACCGTGGTGCCGTCGACCCCCGTCAGGTGCGTGTCCAGCAACTCCCGTGCCCCGCCCGGACGGACCCGGATCGACTCGCCCGTGGCCAGCCGGGTCGCGGTGAACTCCGTCCGGCCGTCGGGCGTGTGCAGCCGCGTGGTGGCGCCGTCGACGACGACCAGCCGGCCGTCCGGCCGGCTGGTCACCGAACCGTGCGGGACGTTCGCGCCGTCGCCGGCCCTCAGCGCGGCGGGGCCGCCGCCGTGCGGCAGATGCGCGAAGTGCGGGGTGCCCGCCAGCGCCACCACGTCGTGGGTGAACGTGCCGTCCGGTGCCACGACGATGCCCCGGCTGTCCTGCTGGATGCGCCAGGCCCCGCCGGGCTGGGCGTGCACCGTGGCACCCGGGAGGGTGGCCGTGCCGTCCGGGGCGATGCGCACCTGCTGACCCGCGTGCGGACCGCCCTGGAGGGTGAGCAGGTCGTGGGTGTGATCGCCGTTGAGGGCGTGGAAGCGGGTGCGGTTGGCGATGCCGGCGGGGAAGTGGAATTCGTTGTGGTGGAGGGTGATGGGGCCGCGGTCGGTGCCGTGTGTGTCGACGCGGGTGGGGGTGTTGGTGTGGGTGTCTTGGAGGGCGTATTCGTCGGTGCCGTGGAGGTGTGTGGCGTTGTGGGTGTGGGTGCCGTTGGGGGTGAGGATGATGTGGTGGTTGTTGTGGTGGAGGCGGAAGCTGCCGTTGGTTTGGGGGGTGATGTGGGTGTTGGGGGGTGGTGGGGTGGGGTTGTTGTGGGCGTCGGTGAAGTGGAGGGTGTGGCCGTCGCGGCTGGGGACGACGTGCACGTTGCCGCCCGCGTCGTCGGTGAGGTGTGTTCCGGTGCGGGTCGGGTGGCCGTTGTCGGCGTCGTAGAGCTGGAAGCCTCGGTCGGTGGGGATGTGGAATTCGTTGTGGTGGAGGGTGATGGGGCCGCGGTCGGTGCCGTGTGTGTCGACGCGGGTGTGGGTGTTGGTGTGGGTGTCTTGGAGGGCGTATTCGTCGGTGCCGTGGAGGTGTGTGGCGTTGTGGGTGTGGGTGCCGTTGGGGGTGAGGATGATGTGGTGGTGGTTGTGTTGGAGGCGGAAGCTGCCGTTGGTTTGGGGGGTGATGTGGGTGTTGGGGGGTGGTGGGGTGGGGTTGTTGTGGGCGTCGGTGAAGTGGAGGGTGTGGCCGTCGCGGCTGGGGACGACGTGCACGTTGCCGCCCGCGTCGTCGGTGAGGTGTGTTCCGGTGCGGGTCGGGTGGCCGTTGTCGGCGTCGTAGAGCTGGAAGCCTCGGTCGGTGGGGATGTGGAATTCGTTGTGGTGGAGGGTGATGGGGCCGCGGTCGGTGCCGTGTGTGTCGACGCGGGTGTGGGTGTTGGTGTGGGTGTCTTGGAGGGCGTATTCGTCGGTGCCGTGGAGGTGTGTGGCGTTGTGGGTGTGGGTGCCGTTGGGGCTGAGGATGATGTGGTGGTTGTTGTGGTGGAGGCGGAAGCTGCCGTTGGTTTGGGGGGTGATGTGGGTGTTGGGGGGTGGTGGGGTGGGGTTGTTGTCGGCGTCGGTGAAGTGGAGGGTGTGGCCGTCGCGGCTGGGGACGACGTGCACGTTGCCGCCCGCGCCGTCGGCGAGCCGCGTTCCCGTCCGGGTCGGCAGGCCGTTGCCGGGGTCGAACAGCTGGAAGCCCCGGCCGGTGGGCAGCAACAGCTCACTGCCGTCCCAGCCGACCCGCCCCACGGGCGCCGGGGTGTCCGCGCGCGGCACATGACGGGCGGTGTCGCCGTTGAGGACGTCGATGGCGACCTTCGTACCGCGGAAGTCACCACCGGCCAGGGTGATCAGCCGCTCGTCGGAGACCGGACGCAGCCCGTCCCCGTCCCGGACCAGCTCGATGCTGCGCATCTCCACCGCGCTGACCTGCCGCTCGACGCGCACCAGATCGGTGCCGCCCGGCCGCGGGACGCGCTGGACCGTCAACGGCGGCAGCCCGTGCACCCCGTCCGTGACCGCCCTGACCTCCGAGACACCGCCGGAGGGGCCGTCGAACCGCAGCTCGATGCGGGCCCCCTGGAGCCCCGGCACATCCAGGACGCGCGGGGCGGGCGCGGCGGGCACCGGGACCGCGCCGGCCGGCGCGGATGTGTGCGACGAACCCGTCACCGGCATCAGCTCGATGTGCGAGGTCTGCGCGCCCGCCGGGATGATCTGCATGTCGCCGATGCGGCCGTAGTCGGGCGCCTGGAGCGCGTAGCTCCAGCGGTGGGTGGTGCCGTCCGGGAGGACATGCTCGATCCGCAGAACGTCCTGCCCGTTCGCGTCGATGTGCCGCGCCGACAGGCCCTGCACATGGTCCGGGTTGGCCAGGGTGACCTGGGCGCGTTCGGCGCCGGTGCCCGGCCGGACGTCCACCCGGACACCCGGCAGGGAGACGTCGATGTCGCTGAACGTGTGCTGGAGGTTGAGCTGGATGCCGCGCATCATCCGCACCTCGACGGTGCGCTGCGCCAGCGCCGACAGGTCCACCCGGCCCAGCTTCGGCAGGTCCACGAACACCGCGCCGTTGCCCGGATGACCGAGCCCCCCGGAAGCGGCCGGCGACGGCGCCGGCGTCGGGCTCACCCGGGACACCTCGACGGCGGCCGGCGGCACCGCGGTGGCGTGCGGGCCCGGCGCGACCTGTCCGACGGGCGGTGTGCGCACCCCGTCGACCGGGACGGTCTGCGCCGGGGCCGCCAGGTGCCCGGTCCGGACGGCGGGCGTCTCCGCGTGCGGGGCGGGCACGGAGGGCACGGCCCCATGCCCGACGTCCACCGCACCGGGCTCGCCACCGGACGGCGTCGCCACGTCCGTGTGGCCGGCCCGGCCCGGCACCGCCACGTCGACCTGCGCGATCGACGGCGTGGAGACGTCCACGGACCGGCCGATCGCGGGCACCTCGACCCGCGCCACGGACGGCGCGGCCACATCCACGCTCCGGGCGATCGACGGCAGACCGACCTGTGACACGGACGGGACGTCCACCCGGCCCGCACCGTTCACGGCCGGCAGATCGCTCACCCGGGCGCCCACCGCCGGCGCGTCCGTCCTCGCCACGGCGGGCCCATGCGTCACCGACCCCAGGCTCGGCACGTTCACCTGCCCGACGGCCGGCGCGTTCACCTGACCCGGCGTCGGAACGTGTGCCTGGCCGGGCGTCGGCACACCGAGCTGGCCGAGGGACGGGGTGTGCACCGTGCCCAGCCCGCCCACCGCCGTCTGGTCGAGACGGCCGACCCCGCTGGTGCCGAGGTGCGGCAAAGCGATGTGCTGGACACCGACCGTGCCGACGCCCGCGCCGGCGGACGGCACGTGCACCCCGTTCATGCCCGGGGCCGACACCGAGGACACCGGGCCCAGCGTGGGCAGATGGACGCCCGCCACGCCCAGCGACCCGGTCGCCGGCACATCGACGAGCTTGGCGCCGATGCCGGGCACCGGAGTGTGGAACGACGACCCCAGCCCCTGGAACCCGCTGATGTTGATACGGCCGATCGAGTCGGACACCGACAGCGACGGCAGCCCGTGCAGGCCGGTGCCGAACGAGCCGCCACCGCTGGGGGCGAACTGGGCGGCGTTGATGTGCGGCAGCGAGCCCAGGTCGCCCACCGGGTGCATCAGGGACAGCCCGGACGCCACCCCGCCGCTGATCTTGCTGCCCGCCCCGAGGAACTGCCCGCCGGCGAAGGCACCGTAGCGGTACATGCCGAAGACGCCGCGGTCGATGACACCGATCTTCAGCGCGAAGACCAGCCCGTGGCCCAACTCGTCGGCGGCGACGGGCAGGAACAGCCGCAGCCCGTTCAGCCCCCGCACCCCGTTGACCAGACTGCTGCCCAACGAGGCACCGATGCCGCGGATGCCGTTGACCGCGCCGAGCAGCGACCGCAGCCCGAAGAACGTCTTGGCGCCCATGAGGTTGATGACGGTCAGGTCGACCGCGGCCGGCACGAAACGCACCCCGCCGGAGAAGGCGTGGCCGCCCAGGGTGAAACCCTTGGGGCCGGGCATGAACCGCACCCCGGCCGTGAACTTCAGGCCGTTGATGCCGTTCAGACCGCGCAGCCAGGCATTGCTCGCCCGGAACACGTCGTCGATGCCGAGGGTGAGGCGGCCGAACAGCCCGAACGCGTTGGGGCCGCCCATGAACAGGTTCCGGGCGCCGTTGAACGCACCGCTGCCGAGCCCCTTCAGACCCTTCCACAGATCGCCGAGGCGCATGCCCTTGGTGCTGGGCGCGATCACCCCGATGATTGACAGCACCAGATCGGTGATGCTCGCCTTGCCCTGCGAGAAGTCCACGGCCGTCTTGATCAGCAGGGCCACGTTCAGCGCGATGGTGAACAGGGCCAGCGGACCGCCGACGATCATCGCCGGGATCACCAGGATCAACGCCAGCCAGCCGAGCGCCTTCCAGAACTCCTCGCACTCGTCGATCGGCGAGGCGATGCTGTACGCCGCCTCGCGCAGCACCGACGCGGCCGTACCCGCCGCCGACTCCAGCCGGCTCGCGGCGTCCTCGGCGATCGACTTCTGCTCCTCCCGGCCGGCCTCGTCGTCCTCCGCGAGAGCGGCCGCCGCGGTCAGCGCCTCGTCCGCCCGCCGCTGCTGCTCCCGCATCACACCCACATAGGTGCGCAGCGCGCCCTGCGCGTCCTTGTGGGCCTGCCGGAACGTCGACACATAGTTGCGCAGATCCTCGTCGATCACCTTGCGCAGCGCGTCCGCGGTCTTGCCCACGAACACGCCGTCCGTGGTGTTCTTGATCGAGGTCAGGCCCTCGTCGATGGTGTCGGCCAGCGTGACCAGGGAGTCCTGGGAGGTGATCACCGAGTCGATCCGGTCCGGATCGCCCGGGGTGGGGTCGCCGCCCAGGCCGAGCGCGCTCCAGTCGGTGGGACGGGGCATGGAGGTGCGCTCTCCTTCCGCCGGCACCCGGGCGGGGGCCGCTCGCCGAGCGGGCACACAGGTGCCGCTGCGTCTACAACGCACCGGCACCGGCGAACGGTTCAACGAGCGGCGCAGATTTTTCCGGCCCGTTGAACCTTTCCGGGGCTCCGGTGCGTGGATCCCCCGACAGCGAACCGGGACGACCGGGTCAGGCGAGCGACCAGGAGGCGCGGTGCCCGACTTTTCCATCGACTACTCGGCGCTGCACACGGTGCAGCAGAAGATGCGCGATCTGGCCGACGCCGCCGACTCCGGCGGCGCCACCGGAGCGTTCAAGGAGGCGGGCGAGGCCGGCAGCTCCGAACGCAAGGCCATGTTCGGCAGCTCCGACCTGTCCTACGCCTTCAACCTCTTCTACTCGCATTCGACTTCGCGCACGAAGCAGGCCAAGGACGGGCTCGGCCAGCTCGCCGACACGTTCTCCGGAGTGGCCGACACCTTCTTCAACGCGGACGCCCAACTCGCCTCCGCGGCGGGCCTGATGAGCCAGAGTCTCGGCCTGGACGACTGGCGCGGCCAGAAGGAGGCGTACGACTCCTGGCAGGAGGACAAGACCGCCTGGGACGCCTACCTCGAACGGATCGGCGCCTCCGACTACTTCGAGCAGCACCCGGACGCCCAGATCGGCGAGGTGTGCCGGGCCGACGGCGCCCCCTCCTTCTGCGAGACCTGGATCAACGACAACGACGCGCCCGACGACCCCGGCCCGCCGCCGGAGAAGCCCGCCGACAACCCGCCGACCTCGTACCACTACGAGGACGAACAGGGGAAGGTCGACGTGACGGTCGAACTGGACGACGACTACAACGTGATGAAGGAGACCTCCACCATCACGACCCCGGACGGTCAGTCCTACACCTCCGTCACCACCTACCACTCCGCGCCGGAGATCGTCACCCCGGCGGACGGCGACAAGTTCGACGTGCGTGACTACACGATGGAGACGACCTACGCCGACGGCTCGAAGACCACCACCGAAGTGGTGATCGACGGTGACGGCTCCGGGACCATGACCACCACCGACCAGGACGGCAAGGTCACGGTCTCCACCCGTTCGGGACCGGACGAGGACTGGTCCGAGCCCGAGGAATCGGACGACTAGTCCGCCCCCGACCCCCGAAGAGAAAGGCCACCCGACCCGTGCCAGCCAACATCAGCCTGTCCTACGCCGAGATCGAGCGCGTCTCCAACCTGCTGGACACCAGCGTCGAGGAGACCCTGGTGCCCCGCATGGACGAGGCCAAGACCGAGGTCGACACCCTGCTCGACACGGCCCTCGTCCTCACCCAGGCCAGCCCCGCGCTGCAGACCCAGTACGAGAAGTTCACCACCTCGCTCAAGGACGCCACGGAGAGCATCAAGGGCTACGCGGAGCAGTTCCGCCAGATCATGAACTCCGTGAAGGACATGGACCAGGACATCGCCGACAAGGTCAACAGCAGCGGCCAGTAGCCCCGCCGCCCCGAGCAACCGGTACCAGCAGTCAGGAGACAACCACCGTGGCCACCAACCCCGATGTCCTGGTCGACTACGACGAGATCGCCCGGGTCGCCACCACCATGGGCAGCAAACTCACGGACATCTCCAACGAGTTGACCAACCTGGAGACCACCGTCAGCGGACTTCTCCAGGACGGCCTCGTCTTCGAGAAGGCCAGCCCCGCCCTGCAGAACGCGTACACCGACTTCAGCAACCAGATGAAGACCTCGGCGAAGAACATCCAGGAATACGCGAACACGTTCAACGACATCGCGAAGTCCCTGTCGGAATCCGACCAGACGATAGCCACAGACGTAACAAACGCAGCCAGCCAGAGCGGCAGCTGATCCCCCAGTTCCCCGCGCCCGAAAGGGCGAGCCATAATGCCGCCGCGGCCGGCTGGCGGCGGTGGTGTCGGTCCGTGCCCCCGAAGGGGCGCGGGGAACTGCGCGATCGGCCACGACGCTGCTGCGGTCGACCGACGTGCCGGTTACGGCGGCGCTGCGGTCGACTGGCGACGGTGGTGTCGGTCCGTGCCCCCGAAGGGGCGCGGGGAACTGCGCGATCGGCCACGACGCTGCTGCGGTCGACCGACGTGCCGGTTACGGCGGCGCCGCGGCCGGCTGGCGACGGTGGTGTCGGTCCGTGCCCCCGAAGGGGCGCGGGGAACTGCGCGATCGGCCACGACGCTGCTGCGGTCGACCGACGTGCCAGTTACGGCGGCGCTGCGGTCGGCTGACGGCGGTGGTGTCGGTCCGTGCCCCCGAAGGGGCGCGGGGAACTGCGCGATCGGCCACGATGCTGCCGCAGCCGACTGACGGCATGTCACGGTCACTCCAGACCAGTTACGACAGCGCCCCATCACGCCCCCGCCAGCGGAGCGCTCAGCACGGTCAGCGGCACCTGCACAGTGATCGCCGCACCAGACTCACTCGCCGTCCAGCCGCGGCCGGCAACCAGTGGAGTACGCACCTGCTCGGCAGAGATCCGCACCCCGATCAGATCGCCCTCGCCGATGCTCTTCGGACCCAGCAGAATGCCGCGCCGCGACCGCCGCGCCATGCCGACCCAGCCCAGCGAACTCATCGACTCCGGCAGACCGGCCAGCAGCAGCCCCTGCCCGTGGTCCCGGCCCGACGTGGCGACCTGCCGCAGCACCTTGTCCGCCCGGCAGCTCAGCAGCAGATCGGCGTCGTCCACGACCACCACCACCGGCCGCCCCGCCGTCGCCCGCAACGCCTCGGTCACCGACTCCGCCGAGGGATCCGGATCCGTGACCACCCGGGCCAGGTCGTGCGCCGCCAACTGCCGCAACTGCGAGTCACGGGGCGCCAGTACGACCAGGGAGGTGCCGCCGAGCAGCAGCGAGACACACATCGACGCGAGCGTGGTGCTGCGCCCGGTGCGCGGCGGACCGGCCACCATGAACGAGCCGCCGCTCGCCGCGAAGTCGTAGCCGAGCGGCTCACCGGCGTCGCCGCCCACCCCGATGAGCGCCCACAGCGGCCGGCGCGCGGCCTGCGGCACCAGGTCCATGGCCTCCTGGAACCCGATCATCGCCGGGAGTTCCTCGATGCGGAACGGACGCCGCGCATCGGCGACCGCCGCGTCCCGGGCGGTGGTGCGCCGGCCGATCTCACGCACCGCGTCCGCCTGATCGGCACCGTCCTCGGCGGGCAGCAACGCGATCTGCGCCTCGATCCGCTCCGGCGCCAGCCAGCCACGCCCCGACGGGATGTGCGCCGGAACCTTGGCGCGGGTCAGACCGGCGACGTTGTAGTCGCTGGGATCGGCCTGCCTGAGCAGCAGCCGGTGGTCGTTGTGCGCGGCGAGCCGGCCGGCCAGCAGCACCCGCTCGGACGTGGCGATCACATGGATACCGGCCGCCGCCCCCTCCCGGAGCAGCCGCACCACCTCGGCGTAGACCCGGCCGCCGTCGTAGTCGTCGAGCATCGCGCCGAGCGCGTCCCAGCCGTCGATGAGCAGCAGCAGCCGCGCGGGCCGGCGCTCCTTGGACAGTTTGGCCCGCAGATCGGCGAGATCGGCACAGCCGTGCTGCGAGATCAGCCGCTGACGGGCCGTCAACTCCAGGTTGAGACGGGCGATCAGCCGCTCCAGCCGCTCGGTGTCGTGCCGGGAGACCACCGCCCCGCAGTGCGGCAGGGACTCCAGCACGCTCAGCCCGCCGCCCGCCGCGTCGATGCCGTACACATGCAGATCCGCGGTGGAGATGGCGAGCGCCGCCGACCCCGCCACCGTGCGCAGCACCTGGGTGCGGCCCGAGCGGGGCGAGCCGATCACATACAGATGCCCGAAGGTGGCGAAGTCGACCGTGCCGAGCCGCCGCTCCTGGAGCTGCGGAACGTCCAGCAGGGCATACGGAACCGGCGGGAGGGCGCCCGGCGGAACCGGCGGCACCGGCGGCAGCTCCGCCGCGTCCACCCGGTCCGCCAGCGGCGGCAGCCAGGGACTGGGCTGCGGCACGAAGTCGTCGAGCAGCTCGGCCGCCTCCCGTATCGCCTCCACCAGGGCACGCAGATCGGTCAGCGGCTCCTGCGCGGACACCTCCACCAGCTGCTCCTCCTCGCCGGCGGTGAGTTCCGTCGGCCGGCCCAGCCGCTGCCACGTCACCTCCACCCCGCGCACCGGCCGCCCGGACGCGGTGCGCGGCACGGCCGCCCCGTCCCGCTCGGCCCCGGCCCAGGCCGTCTGGAACGGAGTCGGCGCGTCGGAGCCACGCCGCACCAGCGCCCGGCCCGGCAGACTGGGGGAGATGCTCACCGCGTCGGGGGCGTTGATGATGTCCTGGCTCTCCGCGCGGTCCGTGACCCGCAGCGCGATCCGCAGGTTGGTGTTGGCCCGGATCTCATGGCTGACCGAGCCACCGGGCCGCTGGGTCGCCAGAATCAGGTGCAGCCCCAGCGAACGCCCGCGCTGCGCCAGGCTGATCAGCCCCGGGACAAAGTCCGGCAGCTCGCGCACCAGAGTGGCGAACTCGTCGATCACGAGCAACAGCCTGGGCAGCGGCGGCAACTGCGGATCCCGCGCCCGCTTGGCCCGGTACTCGGCGTGGTCCTTCGCCTCCACACCGGCCAGCACCCGCTCCCGGCGCCGCAGCTCCGCGTCCAGCGAGGCCAGCGCGCGCTGCACGAGATGACCGTCCAGATCGGTGATCATGCCCAGGGTGTGCGGCAGTTCGGCGCACTCCCGGAAGGCGCTGCCGCCCTTGTAGTCGACCAGGACGAAGGTCAGCTCGTCCGGACGGTTGGCCGCGGCCAGCGAGGCGATCATGGTCTGCAGCAGTTCCGACTTGCCGGATCCGGTGGTGCCGCCGATCAGCCCGTGCGGGCCGTCGCGCACCAGGTCGAGACGGAGCGGCCCCTCGTACCCGGCACCCAGCACGAACGCCGTCGACGCGGGCCGGCGCGCCCACCGGGCCACCAACGCGGCCGGATCCGGCGGCTCCTGCTCGAGCAGCGGCAGCAGCCGCACGTCGGACGGCAGCCCCGAGTCGCTGTCGACGGTCACGTCCCGCACCGGCGCCAGGGCGCGCGCCACCTCCTCGCACCACCCCGGCTCGACCAGATCCGCCCGCACCTCCTGCACCACGGGCACCCCCGAGGTCCGTACCGTCAGCCGGTTGCCCCCGGTGGTGACGACCGCGGTGCACTCCTCCGGCAGCAGCCGCTGGTGCTCGTCCACGCACAGGCTGAACACCCGTACGCCCGGACCCTCCGTGAGCACCTGCACCATCCCGGGCACGTCCCGCAGCCGGCGCGCCCCGTCGAGCACCACCAGCACGTCCGGCTCACGCGACAGGCTGTGCCCGAGCGCGCTGTTGCCCCGGGCGGTGATACGGGCCTGGATGTCCGCCACCAGCTCGTTCACGCGATGCGCGGTGCTCTCCGGGTCGTTGCCGACCGCGACGAGGCTGCTGCCCGGCCGCCCGGAGCCGAGATGCGGCAGCCAGCGCACCCAGTTCCACTGCGCCGCGTGCTCCTCCGTGGTGAGCACGACGAACCGCAGGTCACGCGGGCTGTGCAGCACCGCCGCCTGCGCCACCGCCCAGCACGCCAGCGTGCGCGGCAGCCCGCCCGGCCCGGCCATGCCCGCCACACCCAGGTCGGCGAGTTCCAGACCGTAGGGCACATCGGCGAGCCGCCAGTGCACCTGCCGGTGGTTGGCCTCCCGGGCGTGATCGTCGATGCGTTTGAGGGACGGCCGGGTGACCGTGCCGAGCCGCAGCGTCAGATGGTCCGGGTCGCGGCGCCTGCGCTGCCACAGCAGGCCGCCCGGGCCGGTCGCGGTCAGCAGGACGGTCGCCGGGTCGGGAAAGGTCAGATTGCGCAGCTCGCGTTCGTCCAGGATGGCGTCCCGGACCTCCAGCTCCAGGGCCGCCCGGCGCAGCCGGTACAGCCGCAGCGCCTCCTGCTGCTGCTTGCGGCCCGAGCGGCGCCCGGTCAGCCAGTTCCCGATCGCCATCAGCGGGGTGAAGAAGATGAAGACGACGAAGTAGAAGGTGCGGAACAGGCTCATCATGACCAGACCCATGACGAGCGGCGTCATCATCATCACGAACGGGAAGGGCCGGTTCTTGCGTTCGCCGGGCGGGCCCTGCATCCGGATCGACTCGGTGTCCAGGTGCGGGGTGATGCGCGGCGGACGGTTGTACTCCACCGCGAACCCGTCCGCCGAGACGTTGACTGCCGCGTCCGGCTCGAACGGATCCGCCGGCCGCAGCAGATGGTCGCCGAGCGCGAGATCGGCGTACGGCGGCCACTCCTGCGAACCGTCGTCCGGCGGCGGCCGGTGGCCCGGCGCGGGCAGCGGCGGCGGGGTCGGCAGCCCGTCCCGGCCGGGCGGGGCCGGTTCCGGGGTGTGCCCGCCGGGGCCGCCGTCCACTGGTCCGGCGGGCTCCTCGGAGGTCAGCGGGGTGCCCGTCTCCGGGTCGACCGGCGGGGGCGGGGTGAGACTGCGCAGCCCGTGGCGTGCGGGATCGGCATCGCCGGGCAGCCGGACGGTGAGGGTGCCGTCCGTGCCCACGGTCACCCACACCCCACGCTCGGGAGCGTCGCCGCCGGCCAGCCGCAGCGCACAGCCGCGGTCGGTACCGATCTCATGGCTGCCAGGACCCAGCCGCCAGGTACGGCCCGCACCGGGGCCGCCCACATGGCGCACCTCCACCAGCGCCGGGTCACCGGGCGGCGGCTCCCAGACCCGGGCCGCGGTCTCGGCCGCCACCGGCGCGCCCAGGCCGAGGACGGCTCCGGCGCGGATGCCGCTGGCCCCGACCGCCGTGTCGGGACTGACCGGCCGGTCGCCGAGGTAGAGCCGCCGCGAGCCCAGCGCGGCGCCCAGTTCGCCGACCGTGGCACCCTCGGGCAGGTCGAGGAGGTGATCCGCGCGCCGCGCGGCGGAGTCGATCGTGGTGAGCGTCAGTTTCACGTGGCGGTCCGTTTCGCGGCCGGGGCCGGCTCCGTGGTGCGGGGGCTCGTACGGGTGGGTGCGGACTGCTCCGCGGCGCCGCCGGGCGCACGGCGGCCCGCGCCCGCGGCGGACGGCTGCTGCTCCCGGGCGGTGGCCCGCTCGTCCTCCGCCTCCTCCTCGAACAGGTCGCCCGCTTCGAGGAGACCGGCGGCCGCGTCCGTGGCCGTCGCGGGCACCGGCACGGGCGGCAGGGTGTCCAGCACCCGGGCCACGGCCCTGCCCAGCCCGTCGCAGCGGGGCAGCAGCGGGGTGCCCATGACGGCGACCCGGCCGTGCCGCTCGGTGACCAGCAGCCGTGCGTAGCCGCGGGCCTCGCCGAGCACGAGCACCCGCAGCGCGGGTTCGGCGCCGGGCGGCGCCGCCAGCTCCGGCGGCAGCGGGTCGGGCAGTGCGGTGGTGACCAGCACGGGTGCCAGGCCCAGCGGGTGCCGGGTGTCCCGGGCGGTCCGGTACGCGGTGCGCACCGGCTGCCCGGGGTGGCGGCGGTGGACGCCCTCCGCGACGACCACGAGGGAGCGCGGCAGCCGCGCGTCCAACTGCGCGGCGAGCGCCTGGAGAAGGGCCCGCGAGGCCTTCTCGTCACCGGCCGCGGACAGCACCGGCGGCCCCACCGACAGGTCGAGGAACGCGCACTGCTGCTCCCCGCCGCCGCGCTGGGTGCCGAGCGCGACCACGATCGGGCGGGCGCCGGCCGCCTGCGGGGTCACCGGCGGCAGCTCGGCGCGGGCGACGGTCCAGGGCTCGGGCGCCGCCCGGCCGGCCAGCAGCACCGTCACGGTGCGGGCGCCGACCAGCACCGCATAGGGCCGGCCCGGCAGGTCCCCGGCGCGCGCCGCGGCCAGGGCGCGCTCCGCGTCCTGCCAGGTCGTCGGCTCGCGCAGCCGCCGCGCCAGCAGCCGCAGGGCGCTGCGGTGCCGCAGCCAGGACCGCAGCGGGTCCGCGAACGCGGCCGCCGTCAGCGCCAGTTCACGGGCCAGCCGGGCCGCCCAGGCCCGCCAGCCGCCCCACCGCAGCGCCCAGTACCGCAGCAGGACGAAGCACAGGACGGCCAGTCCGATGAAGCCGAGCCAGCGGAACAACGCGTCGCTGTGCTCCCGGAACCAGACGAAGGGGTCGGTGTTTCTCATCGGTGGTCGGTCCCCTTCACCCGGTCCGGAACTCGCGGCGCAGGGCCTCTAGCGCGTAGTGGTTGCGCGACTTGACCGTGCCCGGCGGCACACCGAGCACACGGGCGGCCTCGGCACGGGTGCAGTCGTCGACGTGGACGTGGAACAGCACTTCACGGTGCTCGGGCGTCAGCCGCGCCATGGCTTTGTGCACCATGTGCCGGTCCACCACGAGGTCGGCTATGTCGCCGGTGGCATGGGCCGGGTGCGGGAGGTCGTCCGGGCTGATGCCGACGGGAATCGCCCGGTCCCGGCGATGGGCGTCGATCGCGAGGTTGCGGGCGACGCGGAACAACCAGGCCTGCAGGCGCTGGTCGCCGTGCTGGTCCAGTTCGTCGGTGGTGAGCCATGCGCGCAGCATGGTCTCCTGCACGATGTCCTCGGCGCGGTGCCGGTCGCCCGAGGCGTACCGCGTCACATAGCGCAGCAGGCGGGCTCGATGACGCTCGGCGACGGGGGCGGCGGGTCCGGCATCCGGTGGAACATGGGACATGCTCTGCTCCAAGACGCACTCGGGTGGGACAGCAGGTGGACGGGAAGGAGCGCTTGGGAAAACTGTATTGACGTCATATCACTTTCGCTTGGGTGCCCTTCTTCGGAAAGGCGGCAAATTGGGCAGGGAAACCTCAGACAAAGCTCTGAACTTTTCTGCAGCCCCGATCCGGTGCCCCGATCCGTCGCCCCGATCCGGCGCACGGCGCGGGCCGGTCGGCAACTCCTCGCCCGGACAGGGCATTTCCGGGTTTGCTACGGGTCGTCCGCCCGTTTCCCGCGGCCCACTGTCCGTTTGAGTGACCGCGTGCCGCCCGCTTGCCCGCTTTTCCTTGCACGGGAAAGCGATCCGCGGTTACGCGCAGGAGAATCCGGATCATGACCGGCATTTGGCGCGGCAGCGCCGAACGCGAGGCGAAGGAAAGCCGGGGACGCCGAACTGCCGTACCGCGATCCGTGCGCCGCGAAGGCGGCCCGCCGGCGGCCCCCGGGAGCCGGCCGTCGCTGCCCGGCCGGAGCCGTCGGTCGGCAGACACGCCCGGTGACGCTCCGAGGTGGGGTCCGAGGTGCACGGGGTGCGGGCGAGGCTGCCCGGCCGAACGGCCGGAGACGGACAAGAGGGAGGAAGCGGGCGTCTCGTGAGGGTCGGAGCGCGAGGGTCCCCCCGTCCTCGCCGACTGTTCATGACCGCTTCTGACTAGGTCAGATCGGTATCTTTCGGTTCGATTTCGCGTTCCCCGCCGGATTATCGGGCTGCCGTACGAGCTCTCATACCAGAGCGGGACCCAACGCGGGAGACTTCGCCAACTGCCCACCGCACGTGACACACAGACGACTACTGTCAGTGTCCGTCGGCCGGGCAGGGCCGGATGCCGCACGTCATCGGCCCCCTCGACCGGCACCGCGATGGCGCATGCCCACGTCGTGCACCCCGCGCGAGGAAACCGGCCCGACGGACGAGTACGAGGACACCGATGTCTCACCTCCGTGCACCGGCCCCCCGCGCCGACCGCCGAGAGGGCGGCCGGCACGGGCGACCGGTGACCCGCCCCGTTCCCGCGCTGCCCGAGGCGCACGTACGGCCCCAACTCCTGCGCCTCGCCGTGCTGCCGCCCCTCGCGGTCGCGCTCAGCGCGAGCGCGGCCGTCCTGTTCACCGTCCGCGCCACCGGCGCACGACCCGACCTCGCCCTGTGGAGCGTGCTCGCCGGAGCGGTCTCGGTGACCGTGGCCGGCATCGCGATCGCCGCCGTCGCCGCGGACCGCGCCGCCCGCGCGGTGAGCGACCGCCTCGCCGCGCTGCGCCGCAGCACCGCGCGAGGCGAGGCCGACCTGCGCGCCCTCGTGGAGAGCCTGCGACGGGGCGACGGGGCGCCACCGCGCAAGCCGCGCGGCGGACCGCCCGCGGACGCCGACGACTTCGAACTGCTCGCCGCCGATCTGTCCCGCGCCCATGACGGCGCCGTGCACGCCGTCGTCCAGGCCGCCCAGCTCTCCAGCCAGGCCGGCAGCGAACAGAAACTGGAAGTATTCGTCAACCTCGCCCGGCGGCTGCAGTCCCTCGTGCACCGGGAGATCTCCATCCTCGACGAGCTGGAGAACGAGATCGAGGACCCCGACCTGCTCAAGGGCCTCTTCCACGTCGACCACCTCGCCACCCGCATCCGGCGCCACGCCGAGAACCTCGCCGTGCTCGGCGGCGCCGTCTCCCGCCGCCAGTGGAGCAACCCGGTGTCCATGACCGAGGTGCTGCGCTCGGCCATCGCCGAGGTCGAGCAGTACTCCCGGGTCAAGCTGGTACCGCCGATCGACGGCGAACTGCGCGGCCACGCCGTCGCCGACGTCATCCACCTGCTCGCCGAACTCGTCGAGAACGCCACCGTGTTCTCCGCCCCGCAGACCCAGGTGCTGCTCCGCGCCAACCTCGTCACCTCCGGGCTCGCCGTCGAGGTGGACGACCGCGGCCTCGGACTGCCGCTCGCCGAGCAGCAGAAGATGAACGCCCTGCTCGCCGACCCCGACCAGGTCAACGTCGCCAGCCTGCTCGCGGACGGCCGGATCGGACTCTTCGTGGTCTCCCAGCTCGCCCGGCGGCACGGCATCAACGTCCGTCTGCAGACCAACATCTACGGCGGCGTCCAGGCCGTACTCGTCGTCCCGCAGGCCCTGTTGGGGACGGCACCGGGCGCACCATCCGGCAGCCGGGGGACGGCTCCCACCGCGGTCCCGGCGGGAGAGCGGAGCCGGTCCACGGAAGGAAGCCGCGGGGCAGGGGCGGCCGGGACCTGGAACGGGCCCGGCGACACCGGCACTTCGGGCGCGGCTCCGGGCGAGGCGTGGAGCCCGCCCGGGGAGTCCAGGACCACCGAACCAGCGGGCGGGCCGACCGGGCGACCGGGCGCTCCCCCCGAGCCGTCGACCGGCCGACGGCGCCACGCCGCACGCGACTCGACCGGAGCCACGGGAGCCGACGGAGCCACGGAGTCTGCGGGAGCCGCCGGGGCCACGGCGCCCGCGGCAGGCGACGGCGGTGCGCAAGCGCCGCTGCCGGTGCGCGGTGCCCATGAGGAACGGCCCAACCCGGCGGAGGCCGTGCCCGGCATCCGGTCCGGCGACCGGTGGTCCGTCGACCGGCAGGCGGGCATGGTGCCCACCCCGCGCGGCGGCACCGTGCGCGGCACCATGGACCGGCCCCGGCTGCCGCGCCGCCGCGCCCAGGAACACATCGCGCCCCAACTGCGCGGCGGCCCCGCCCCACGCCCCGGGCCGGAGACCCTCGGCGGACACGACCCCGGCCTGATGGCGGCCTTCCAGCGGGGCATCGGACTCGCCGAGGCCCAGCAGGACATGGAGTCGACACCGCCCCACACGGAGCCGCCCCACACGGAGCCGCTCCACATGGGCGTGGCCCACATCGACGCGGCTCACATGGGCGCGGCCCACCCAGAGGGGGCGCCCGTACCGGGGAGTTACCTGGAGGGGGCCCACATGGACGGGGCGTCCGTGGAGGCGCCCCCCACGCACCGGCCGCACAGGGACGCAGCGCACACGGACGTGGCGCACATGGATGCAGCGCACGTGGACGCAGCGCCACCGGACGCGGCGCGCCACACCGCGGCCCACACCCATGTGACCCACACCCACGCCCTCCCCATGGATCTGGCCCACAGAGAGAGGGCCCACACAGAGGGACAGCACATGGCCGCGGCCCACACGGACGGGTCGCATACGGACGGGCCCCACACGGAGGCGGCCCCCACACGCGCGGCCCCCACACACGCGGCCCCCACGGACGCGACCCACATGGACGCGGCCAACGCGGAGGCGGTCTACGTGGAGGGCGGCTACCTGGGTGCGGCGCCGCACACCGACACCGCCGCCGCACCCGAGCCGCACGCCCGCGCGTTCCACTCCGATCCGAGCGTCCGCCCCGACGGGAGCGCACCCACGGGATGACGACACTCGTCCCCGCCCCCGTCTCCACCCACACCCCCACACCCCCACACCCCGCACCCCCACACCCAGCACGACCCCAAGGAGCCGATCCATCATGGCGAGTGATGTGCCGACCGCCCAGGTATCCGACCTCGACTGGCTGATGAGCGGCCTGGTGCAGCGCGTACCGCACACCACCAGCGCGGTGCTCCTGTCCTGCGACGGGCTGGTGAAGTCCGTCCACGGACTCGAGCCCGACAGCGCCGACCACATGGCGGCCCTGGCCTCCGGCCTGTACTCCCTCGGCCGCAGCGCGGGCGTCCGGTTCGGCGGCGGCGGGGACGTCCGCCAGGTGGTCGTCGAACTCGACTCGACCCTGCTGTTCGTCACCACCGCCGGCTCCGGCACCTGCCTCGCCGTGATGGCCGGCCGCGAGGCCGACGCCGCGGTGCTCGGCTACGAGATGGCGATGCTGATCAAGAGCGTCCGCCCCTACCTGGTGACCGCGGCCCGGCAGCACGCCGACGAACCCCCGGCGATGAGGCCTTGAGCGTCACGGCGGCCGGTGAAGGGCCGTGGCTCGACGATGCGGCCGGACGGCTCGTGCGTCCCTTCACGGTCAGCAACGGCCGTACCCGGCCCACCATCGCGCTCGATCTGCTGTCGCAGGTGATGGCCACCGGCGCCGACACCCTCGGCTATCTCGGCCCCGAGCACGCCCAGGTGCTCGACCTGTGCCGTGCACCCGTCTCGGTCGCCGAGATCGCCGCCCAGCTGCGGCTGCCGGCCGTCGTCACCAAGGTGCTGCTCGCGGACCTCGTCGACTGCGGGGCGCTGACCGCCAAGCCCCCCGCCTTCCACCACAACCCCACTGACCGGTCTCTGCTGGAGGCAGTGCTCGATGGACTACGACGACAGCTCTGACCCGTTCCCCACCGCGCTCAAGATCCTGGTGGCGGGCGGGTTCGGAGTGGGCAAGACGACCTTCGTGGGGGCGGTGAGCGAGATCGCGCCGCTCAGCACGGAGGAACTCCTCACCACGGTCAGCGCCGCGACCGACGACCTCGACGGGATCGAGAACAAGGTCGAGACGACCGTGGCGATGGACTTCGGGCGCATCACGCTCGGCCCGGAGCACGTGCTGTACCTGTTCGGCACGCCCGGGCAGGAACGGTTCTGGTTCATGTGGGACGAGCTGTCCGAGGGCGCGCTCGGCGCGGTGATCCTCGCCGACACCCGCCGGCTCGAAGACTCCTTCGCCGCCGTCGACTTCTTCGAGGAGCGCGGCCTCGGCTTCGTCGTCGCCATCAACGAGTTCGACGGCTCCCACCGCTACGAGCCCGAGGAGGTGCGCGCCGCCATCGGCCTCGATCCGGCGATCCCCGTCGTCCGCTGCGACGCGCGCATCTCCAGCTCCGGCATCCAGACACTGCTCACCCTCGTACGCCACCTGATCGCGCACACCCCGGCCCCGGCACCCAGCCACGGCGCCCACAGGTGAAACCCGCACACCGCTCATGGAGCACATATATGAGGGACGCCCATAGGTACGCCCGCAGGGACGGAGCCCGGCCATGAGCTACGAGCCGCCACGGCCGGCCAGGGGGCTGCTGGTCACACCGGAGGACCGGGACGCGCCCGCCCGCGTGCGGCGACTGCGCCGACTCGGCCTGGGGGAGTGGCCCGAGCCCGCGCTGGACGCCCTCGTGTACCAGCTCGCCGAGCTGACGGACGCACCGTACGCCATGGTCAACTTCATCAACGAGGAGCGGCAGTTGTTCGCCGGCCTGTGCACCCCGGCCATCCGGCCGCCGGGGCTGACCGGACACGGCGGGCACGGCGGACACGACAGGCCCGTGATGGGCCGCCGACTGCCCCGCGACCATGGTTTCTGCCCCCATGTGATGGTCCGGCGCAAGGCACTCGTCCTGGAGGACGTCCGCGACTACCCGCGCTTCGCGGGCAACCCGGTCGTCGACACGTTCGGCATCCACGCCTACCTGGGCGCGCCGCTCGTCGACAGCACGGGAACGGTGCTGGGCACGGTGTGCGTCGCCGACCTCGTACCGCGGCACTGGGGGCGGACCAGTCTCGACACCGTCAAGTCGACGGCCGCCGACCTCGCCGTACGGCTGGAGCGACGCGAGGCCGACGGCCTGCCACTGTGAGCCGAGCGGGCCCGGCAGCGCGTTCAGGAAAGCTGTGGCGGCGGTTAAGAAAACCTCGATGGACCGGGCCTCGCGCATGCGGCAGATTGCTACGGGAATCCACTCTCGTCCCCGCCGCGGGCTCCTTCGGCCTGCCCGCGGCCGGGACCCGACCCACAGGAGCCGTAGCGTTGAAGGCGCTGGTCAAGGAGAAGGCGGAGCCCGGACTGTGGCTCACGGACGTCCCGGAGCCCGCCGTCGGGTCCGGTGACGTGCTGATCAAGGTCCAGCGGACCGGGATCTGCGGCACCGACCTGCACATCCGGTCCTGGGACGGCTGGGCGCGGCAGGCGATCCGCACGCCGCTCGTCATCGGCCACGAGTTCGTCGGCCAGGTCGTGGAGACCGGCCGGGACGTCTCCGACATCGGGGCCGGCGACCTGGTCAGCGGCGAGGGCCACCTGGTGTGCGGCAGATGCCGCAACTGCCTGGCGGGGCGCCGCCATCTGTGCCGGGCCACGGTCGGCCTGGGCGTCGGCCGCGACGGCGCGTTCGCCGAGTACGTGGTCCTGCCCGCCGCCAATGTCTGGGTGCACCGGGTCCCCGTCGACCTCGATGTCGCCGCGATCTTCGACCCGTTCGGCAACGCCGTGCACACCGCCCTGTCCTTCCCGCTGGTCGGCGAGGACGTGCTGATCACCGGCGCCGGGCCGATCGGTCTGATGGCCGCCGCGGTGGCCCGGCACGCGGGCGCCCGCAACGTCGTCGTCACCGACGTCAGCGAGGAGCGGCTGGACCTGGCCCGCAAGATCGGGGTGAGCCTCGCGCTGAACGTCTCCGGCGCGTCGATCGCCGACGGGCAGCGGGAGTTGGGGCTGCGCGAGGGCTTCGACATCGGTCTGGAGATGTCCGGCCGCCCCGAGGCCCTGCGGGACATGATCGCCAATATGACGCACGGCGGCCGGATCGCCGTCCTGGGTCTGCCCGCCGAGGAGTTCCCGGTGGACTGGGCCCGGATCGTCACCTCGATGATCACGATCAAGGGCATCTACGGCCGGGAGATGTTCGAGACCTGGTACGCGATGTCGGTCCTGCTGGAGGGCGGCCTCGACCTCGCCCCGGTGATCACCGGCCGGTACGGCTACCGCGACTTCGAGGCGGCGTTCGCGGACGCGGCCGGCGGCAAGGGCGGCAAGGTCATCCTCGACTGGACCGCCTGAAGCCCGCCCCGCTCCGCGCACCCCTCCGCCTCACTCGCCCCCGCATCTGATGGAGACCCTCATGTTCGACTCCGTACGCGACGACCTGCGCGCCACCCTCGACGAGATCCGTGCCGCCGGCCTGCACAAGCCCGAGCGGGTCATCGGCACCCCGCAGTCCGCGACCATCGGCGTCACCGCCGGCGGCCGGCCCGGCGAGGTCCTCAACTTCTGCGCCAACAACTACCTCGGCCTCGCCGACCACCCCGAGGTCGTCGCCGCCGCCCACGCCGCCCTGGACCGCTGGGGCTACGGCATGGCGTCGGTGCGCTTCATCTGCGGGACGCAGGAGGTCCACAAGGAGCTGGAGGCGCGGCTGTCCGCGTTCCTCGGCCAGGAGGACACCATCCTGTACTCCTCCTGCTTCGACGCCAACGGCGGCGTCTTCGAGACACTGCTCGGCCCGGAGGACGCCGTCATCTCCGACGCGCTCAACCACGCCTCGATCATCGACGGCATCCGGCTGTCCAAGGCCCGCCGCCTCCGCTACGCCAACCGTGACCTCGCCGACCTGGAGGCCCGGCTCAAGGAGGCCGCCGACGCGCGCCGGCGCCTGATCGTCACCGACGGCGTCTTCTCCATGGACGGATACGTCGCCCCGCTCCGCGAGATCTGCGACCTCGCGGACCGCTACGACGCCATGGTCATGGTCGACGACTCGCACGCCGTGGGCTTCGTCGGCCCGACCGGGCGCGGCACACCCGAGCTGCACGGCGTCACGGACCGCGTCGACATCGTCACCGGCACCCTCGGCAAGGCCCTCGGCGGCGCCTCCGGCGGCTATGTCGCCGCGCGCGCCGAGATCGTCGCCCTGCTGCGCCAGCGTTCCCGGCCGTATCTGTTCTCGAACACCCTCGCCCCGGTGATCGCCGCGGCTTCCCTGAAGGTCCTCGACCTGCTGGAGTCGGCGGACGACCTGCGGGTCCGGCTCGCCGAGAACACCGCGCTGTTCCGCCGCCGGATGACCGAGGAGGGCTTCGACGTCCTGCCCGGGGACCACGCCATCGCGCCGGTGATGATAGGCGACGCCGCGGAGGCGGGCCGGCTGGCCGAACTGCTGCTGGAGCGGGGCGTGTACGTGATCGGCTTCTCCTACCCGGTGGTGCCGCAGGGCCAGGCCCGCATCCGGGTCCAGTTGTCCGCCGCGCACTCCACGGACGACGTGCACCGCGCGGTCGACGCGTTCGTCGCGGCTCGGGCCGCGCTGGCGGCGTGAGCGGCCCGGACATATTGCGATAATCGTCCGCATGATCGAGGCGCGGCGGCTCCATATCCTCCGGGCGGTGGCCGACCACCGTACGGTGACGGCGGCGGCCGCCGCGCTGTACCTCACTCCCTCCGCGGTCTCCCAGCAGCTCGCGGCCCTGGAGCAGGAGACGGGCCACCGCCTGGTCGAGCGGAGCGCCAAGGGCGTACGGCTCACCCCGGCCGGGGAGATCCTGCTCGGCCACACCAATGCCGTCCTCGCCCAGCTGGAGCGGGCCGAGGCGGAACTGGCCGCGTACGGCTCCGGCGAGGCGGGCACGGTCACGGTGGCCGCCTTCGCGACCGGGATCGCCCAGGTCGTGGCCCCGGCGGTGGCCCGCCTCGCCCGGACCGCGCCCGGCATCCGCATCCGCGTCCGGGACGCCGAGGGCGACGCCAGTGTGCCCATGGTCCTGGACCGGCAGGTGGACGTGGCGGTCGCCGTCGAGTACCGCGGCGCCCCACCCGCCGACGACCCGCGCCTGACCCATGTCCCGCTGTACGCCGAGCCCTTCGACGCGGTCGTGCCGCTCGACCACCGGCTGGCCGGCGCCGCCGTCGTCCCGCTCGCCGAACTGGCCAAGGACCCGTGGATCGGCCCGTACCCGGGCAACCCCTGCCATGACGTGGTCGTCCTGGCCTGCGAGAGCGCCGGGTTCCAGCCGCGCCTGGAGCACTCCTCGGACGACTTCCGCGCGGTCGTGGCGCTGGCCTCGGCCGACGCCGGTGTGGCGCTCGTCCCGCGCTCGGCGCTGCGCGGCATGGACCTGTCGGGCGTGGTCGTCCGTCCCGTGCACGGAGTGGCCCCGACCCGCCGGGTCTTCGCTGCGGTACGGCGCGGAGCCGAGGGTCACCCGCTGATCCGGCCGGTGCTGGACGCACTGGACGAGGCCGCCCGGACGTGAGCGTTCCGTACCGGGCTGTGCCGGGTGAGCGGGCCGCTGTCAGTGGCGGCGGCTACCGTGCCTGTCATGCCGGACGCCGAAGACGTACGCCGTATCGCCCTGTCCCTGCCCGAGACGACCGAGAAGACCGCCTGGAGCATGCCCACGTTCCGGGTGGCCGGGAAGATGTTCGCCACGCTGCCCGAGGACGAGACCTCCCTCGCCGTGCGCTGCCCCAAGGAGGAGCGCGACGAACTGGTGCTGGCCGAGCCGGAGAAGTTCTGGATCGCCGGACACGAGGCCCAGTTCGCCTGGGTCAGAGCCCGGCTCGCCGCGCTGGACGACGAGGCCGAACTGCGGGACATCCTCGCCGACTCCTGGCGCCAGGCGGCCCCGCCCCGGCTCCTGGAGGCCCACCCGGCGGTGGGGCTGCCGGGCGGCCCGTGATCCGCTGGGCGTCGCCGTGGCACGACCCGACGGCGACAGCGCCAGCGGCGGACGGCGGGGGAGCGGGCAACGGCCCGCGCGCCGCTCAGGCCCGGGCCGGCACGGCGACGAACGCCCCGATCCGCTCCCGCAGGCTCGCCGCGTCCAGCCCGTGCGCGGCGACATGCTCCTCGACGGTCCCGTACTTCCGCAGCTCGCGCCGCCCCACCCCGAGCCCGAGGATCCGGTGCGGGACGTCGACCAGCGCCTCGCTCACCGCCCCCGTCGAGGTCCCGGCCAGATACGGCTCGACGAGGACCACATCGGTGCCCGCCGCCTGGGTGGCCCGGCGCAGCGCCGCCGCGTCGAAGGGCCGCACCGTCGTCGCGTACAGGACGGTGACCTCGAGCCCCTCGGTGGCGGCGAGCACGGCGTCCAGCATCGGACCGACGGCGACGACGACACCGGCGCGCCCCTCCCGGACCGTGCGCAGGCCCCGCCCGTCGACCCGGTGTCCCCGCCGGTTGGCCGACTCGGACAACCGGACGTACACCTTGTCGTCGCCGGCCGCGACCGCGTGCCGCAGCAGGGTCTCGGCCTCGTCCGGGTGCCCCGGCACCTGCACGGTCCAGCCGTCCAGGGTGTCGAGCAGCGCCACGTCGCCCGGCGCCATGTGCGTATAGCCGCCGGCCGGCCAGTCGAACGAGGCGGCGGCGCTGACCAGCACCGCCCCCGCGTTCTGATGCCCGAGATCCAGCTTGACCTGCTCGAAGGGGCGCTCCACCAGAAAGCTGGCGAAGGTGTGCACCACCGGCCGCATCCCGGTCAGCGCCAGCCCGGCCGCGGCCCCGACGAGCAACTGCTCACGGATGCCGACATTGATCACCCGGTGCGGATGCCGGCGCATCGCCTCGGCCAAGGCGACCTTGCCGATCTCGGCGACGACGACCGCGACCCGCGGATCCTCGTCGAGCAGGTGGGTCACGACGGGGGCGAAGCGGTCGCGCATGGTGTCCATGGGTGTCGAGCCTCCTTGGGGAAGTACGGGGAGATCAGCCGGACTTGGGTTCGACGCGGGCCACGACGACGTGCGGGCGGCCCGGGTGCGCGGCGGTGAAGGCGGCGTACAGCGCCTCGTGGTCACGGCCGTCGACGGTCACGGCCGACCAGCCCGCCGCCTCGAAGCGGGCCGCGATCCCGCCGGGCCGGGCGTGGCCGGCGGAGGCGTTGTCGACGACGACGGTGTGCAGCCGCTCCAGTCCGGTCGGCCCGGCGAAGGCGATCGCCTCGTGATTGCTGCCCTCGTCCAGCTCGGCGTCGCCGACCAGCACCCACACCGCAGGACCGGTCCGCCCCTGGGCCCGCAGCCCCAGCGCCGTGCCCACGGCGATGGGCAGCCCATGCCCCAGCGACCCGCTGCCGATCTCGGCGCCCGGCACCAGCACCCGGTCAGGATGGTGCCCGAGCGGCGAGTCGTACGACCCGAAGCCGGGCAGCCACGCCACCGGCACGAAGCCCTTCGCGGCCAGCACCGCGTAGTACGCCATCGGCCCGTGCCCCTTGCTCAGCAGGAACCGGTCCCGGTCCGGATCCGCCGCCCGCTCCGGCCCGACCCGCAGCACCCGGTCGTAGAGCACCCACAGCACGTCCAGCGTGGAGGTGGCCGCGGGCCCGTGCTTCTCGTCGCCGGTCATCAGCCCCATCAGCCGGGGCAGGTCCGCATGGGTGTACGCGCGCCCGCGTTCCTCGGTGATCGTCATACCGACCACCGTGCAACCTCAATCAGACTTCAGGTCAAGCGTCGCGCCGTGTGTCGGCTCCCGACAAACCGGTGCGCGATCACCGGCCCGAGTACGGTATGGTTTCCCTGCGCGTTCAGACGGGGGAAACCCCAGGTCAAACGGCATCGGGATGTGGCGCAGCTTGGTAGCGCACCTGACTGGGGGTCAGGGGGTCGCAGGTTCAAATCCTGTCATCCCGACTCGTGAGAGTCGTAGGTCAGGGCCGGTTCCGGAGGCATCCGGAACCGGCCTTTGGTCATTCTTGGGAAGCCGTCGGATGCCGGTGTCCTCGACGGGCGTCGGCGGGTGACGCGACGGCCGTGTCGAGTCGGGCGAGCAGCGCCTGGAGGCTTGCCAGTTGCTGCCGGTCGAGTGAGCCGAAGACCTTGCGCAGGGCGTGTGTTCCTGCTTCTTCCGCTGCTGCCAGCGTGGTGCGGCCCTTGTCCGTCAGGGACACGGTCTTGCGGCGCCGGTCGTCGGCATCGTCGGCGCGGGTGACCAGGGCGAGGCGTTCGAGTCCTTCCACGATCTGGGTGACGGAACGGGGCGCCTGGCCGAGGGCGTCGGCGAGCTGGGCCTGGTGCAGCGTGCCGTGAGCGGCCAGCGCCTGAAGGACCTTGGTGCGGGACAGTGACAGTCCCGCGGTCGACAGCATGTGCCGGTCCACGTCTTCCCGTACGCCGTAGGCGAGGGTGAGGAAGGCCAGTCCCACCTGTTCGGGGCCGCTGCCGACGGTGATCGCTTCGTACTTGCTCATGGTGTCGGGTATCCTCTCACAGAGAACTCTTGAGGTACCTCACGAATGGAGTGAAGTGATGGACCATCCCATCGCCGTGATCACCGGAGCCACCTCGGGACTGGGCCGTATCACCGCACTCGACCTGGTCGGCCGCGGCTACCGCGTCGGCGTGGTGGCCCGCTCCCGTGCCAAGGCCGACGCCCTCGTGGGCGAGCTCAAGGCGGTGGCCGACGACGCGCCGGTCGATGTCTTCGACGCGGATCTGGGCCTGCTCTCGCACGCCCGCCGGGTCGGTGAGGAGATCGCCGCGTACTACCCGCGGGTGGACGTGCTGATCAACAACGCTGGTCTGCACGCGTTCTCCCAGCGCATGACCACCGAAGGCTTCGCGGAGATGACCGCGGTCAACTATCTGGGCCCGTTCGTCCTGACCCAGGCTCTGACCGGCAAACTCCTGACGTCGGCGCCGTCCCGGATCGTCAACGTCGCCTCCGAGGCGTCCCAGCAGGCCGGGACGATCGCACCGGCCGAGGATCTGCGGCACGTCGCCCCCTACACCCGCCGCGAGTCGATGCCCTTGTACGGGCGGACCAAGCTGATGACCATCATGTGGACGCAGGAGCTGGCGCGGCGCCTGGATCCCGCGAAGACCACCGTCAACTGCTGCGACCCCGGCTTCAACGCCACCGGTCTGGGACGGGACCTGCCCGGCTCCAGGGTTCTCCAGGGCATTCTGAACACGCTGCGCATCGGTGACCCGCGCAGGGGTGCCGGCATCATCGTCCGGCTGGCCACCGACCCGGCGTTCGCGCGCACCAGCGGCGGCTATTTCTCGGTGCGCGACGCCAAGCCGCTGGAGTGCCCCGAGCCCGGCCGGGACCCTCGCGTGCAGAAGGAACTGTGGGACGAGACCGTGGCGTTGCTGGCGGCCCGTGCAGCCGGTTGAGGTCCGGTGGCTCCGTCTCAGGGATGACGTCCGACCGGTACCGGGGTACCGGCCTCGGCGCGGATTCAGTCTCCAGTAGCTCAAGCCGGTCACGCCGGCCTTCTACGTTGTGGGTCCGGAGCCTGTCAGGCCCGCTTTCACACATCCTCATTTCTCCTGGTGGGAGTAGTTTTCGTGGCCACCTTCCTCTACCGGCTCGGCCGGCTCGCCTTCCGACGGCGCAGGCTTGTGCTGCTGGCCTGGGTCGTGGTGCTGGTCGCCGCAGGCATCGGCGTCAGCAGCGTCTCCGGCAGCACGACGGATGACTTCACACTTCCCGGCACCCAGTCGCAGCAGGCCATCGACCTGCTGGAGAAGGAGTTCCCGCAGGCCTCCGCCTCGGGTGCCACCGCCCGCGTGGTCATCGAGGCGGCGGACGGCAAGAAGCTGACGTCGACCGTGCACAAGCCGCAGGTGGCAGGACTGGTCGACGACCTGCGCACGGCGCCGCAGGTGGCGAGTGTGGTTGATCCCCTCTCCAGCGGCCTCGTATCCGCCTCGGGCACCATCGCCTACGCCCAGGTCACCTACGCCGTGCCGCAGGCGGACATTTCCACCGCTGCCTCCGACGCGCTGCACGACGTCGTGCGGCGCGGTGCCGACGCGGGTCTGGCCGTCAGCCTGGGCGGCAACGCGGTCCTGGACGAGGGGGAGAGCAACGCAGCGGAGCTCATCGGCCTGCTGGTCGCAGCGTTTGTGCTGGTGATCACGTTCGGTTCGTTGCTCGCGGCCGGGCTGCCGCTGCTGTCCGCGATCGTCGGTGTCGGTGTCGCACTGTGCGGCGTCACCGTCGCCTCGTCGTTCGTGGACATGGCCTCCAACGCGCAGACTCTGGCGTTGATGCTGGGCCTGGCGGTGGCGATCGACTACGCCCTGTTCATCGTCTCCCGCTACCGCAGTGAGCTGCGGGAGGGCCACCGGCCGGAGGAGGCCGTCGGGCGGGCGCTGGGGACGGCGGGTTCGGCGGTGGTGTTCGCCGGGCTGACAGTGATCATCGCACTGGTGGGTCTGTCCGTCATCGGCATCGCGATGCTGACCACCATGGGGCTGGCCGCGGCCTTCGCCATCACCGTCGCGGTCCTGGTCGCCCTGACCCTGTTGCCGGCTCTTCTGGGCTTCACCGGCACCCGCGTGGCCAACGGCCGGTTCACCACACGCCGTTCGCGCGCCGTGCAGCGAGGCCGCGGCACCCCCATGGGGGTGCGCTGGGGCCGCTTCGTCACCCGCCACCCCTGGAAGATGCTCCTGGCCTCCGTCGTCGGCCTCGGTGTGCTGGCTCTTCCGGCCATGTCGCTGCGGCTGACCCTGCCGGACGACAGCATGGCTGCTCCGGGCAGCACCCAGCGCGTGGCCTACGACACGCTCAGCAAGGGCTTCGGGCCGGGCTTCAGCGGCCCGCTGACCGTGGTCGTCGACGCGCGGACCAGCGACGACCCCAAGGCCGCGGCGAAGGACGCCTCGGCCTTGCTGGGCCGGCTGGACGATGTCGCCACGGTGCGGCCGCCGGTGTTCAACAAGGCCGGCGACGTCGCCCTGATCAACGCCGTTCCGGCCAGCTCGCCGACCAGCCAGGCGACCGTGGATCTGGTCGCCGACATCCGTGAGCGCGGTACGGCCTTGGCGAAGGCCGGTGGCGCGCAGCTGATGGTGACCGGCACGACCGCTCTCAACATCGACGTCTCGGCCAAGCTCGGCGAGGCGATGGTGCCCTACCTGGCCATCGTCGTCGGCCTGGCACTGATCCTCCTGCTGCTGGTGTTCCGCTCGGTGCTCGTCCCGCTCAAGGCGGCCCTCGGCTTCCTGCTCAGCGTGGTCGCCACCCTCGGTGTGCTGGTGGCCGTGTTCCAGTGGGGCTGGCTGAAGGACCTCTTCGGGGTCGACGAGACCGCGCCCATCGTGAGCCTGCTGCCGATCCTGCTGATCGGTGTCGTCTTCGGGCTCGCCATGGACTACGAGGTCTTCCTCGTCTCCGGGATGCGCGAGGCGTACGTCCACGGCGCGTCCCCCACCGAAGCGATCGTCACCGGCTTCCGGCACGGGGCCCGCGTCGTCACCGCCGCGGCCATCATCATGATCTCGGTGTTCGCCGGGTTCCTCCTCGACGATGTCGCCCTGGTGAAGTCGATCGGCATGGGCCTGGCCGCCGCGGTCCTCTTCGACGCCTTCGTGGTCCGCATGACCATCGTCCCGGCCGTGATGACCCTGCTCCAGGACCGGGCCTGGTCGCTCCCCGCCTGGCTGGACCGCGTCCTGCCCAACGTGGATGTGGAAGGCGAAAAGCTGCGCCACACCCTTGACGTTCGCGACACGGACGCGCCCGATCCCGCCCTCGCGGGCCGGGAACCGGCTTCCTTCACCCCTCTTGGCTAGGCGCCCGTTCACCGGTTCCGCCCGTCGGCTCCTTGTCCGGGGCCGGCGGGTGGCCCGGACCCGGAGAGCGGAGGGCACTGCTCCGTCCTCCGGCGATGCGGTTGTCCGGGCCCCCGCACGCCCCGCCCGCCGGTCACGCCCCCGAGGGCCGGCGGGCGGCCTGACCCCTGGACCGCGAAGGCCACCCCGTCATGACCGACCCGACCACCCCGGCGCCCACGCACCGGACCGCCACGCGTGCCTCCCGACTGCCCCACTCGCTGACCAGCGACCCGGACCAGCGCGTCACGGTGTCGATCATCAGCGGGCTGGCCGCGTGGCGGATGCTCGACCGGGACCACCCGCAGCTACGGCGGTGGGCCCTGCCGGCGTTCTGCGTCGTCCTGGGCCTGCCCTCCCTGCTCAACCCGGCCAACCGCGCCCATCTGCCCAGCGAGATCGTCCTCACCCTCGCCTACGCGGTGCCTCTGCTGTGGCGCGAACGCCGCCCCGGCCTGGTCTTCGCCCTGACGACCATCGCCTCGGTACTCGCTCTGCCGCTGAACGTCCTCAACGGTGCCGACTCCGCCCGGATCGTCGCGCTCTACAACGTCGGCCGCTACGGCACCCCGCGCCAGCTGGCCGCCGCCTGCACCGTCACGGCCGCCCAACTCATCGTGTGGACCCTGACGTTCTGGGACAGCGGCCACCTGCAGCACGCCAAACGGCCCGAGATGATCACCCTGCTCGCCATGCTGGCGGTCACGGCCTGCGCGGGCCTCGCCTTGACCGGGCGGCTGGCGAAGGCGTACATCGTGGCCCTGGAGACGGAGCGGGACCAACAGGCCCGTCTGGCGGCCGCGCAGGAACGCACCAAGGTCTCTCGCGAGATGCACGACATCCTCGGCCACACCCTCGCCGTGATCGTCGGCCTGGCCGACGGAGCCGCGGCCCTGGCCAGGACCCGGCCCGAACGCTCGGCCGACACCCTGCACCTCATCGCCGACAGCGGGCGCGAAGCCCTGGCTGAGCTGCGCCGCCTGCTCGTGGTCATCGACGACCGCGCTGCGGACACGGAGGATGCCCCGCTGGCCCCGCAGCCGACTCTGGAGAGCCTCCCGGCGCTGCTGAACCGTGTGCGGGCCGCCGGCCCCGCCGCCACGCTGCGCACCGACGGCGACCTGACCGCGCTGAGCAAGGGAGTGCAGCTCACCGCCTACCGCATAGTTCAGGAAGCCCTCACCAACACCCTCAAGCACGCGGCCGCGGACACGCGTGTCGCTGTGGACGTGAGCACCGACGGCAGTACCGTCCACGTCACCATCGAGGACTCCGGCCCGCCGCGCCGCGAGAACACCGAACACCCCAGTGGACAGGGCCTGCTCGGCATGCGCCGGCGTGCCGCCCTCTACCGGGGCCACGTCCAGGCCGGCCGCACTCCCTCGGGCGGCTGGCGCGTCCACACCGCCCTCAGCGCGCCCACCGTCGCCTTGGAGAAGCACCGCACATGACCACCGTTCTCATCGTCGACGACCAGACCCTGCAACGGCTCGGCTTTCGCATGCTGCTCGAAGCCCAACCCGATATGACCGTCGTCGGCGAAGCCGCCCAAGGCCACGACGCCGTCCGTATGACCGCCGAGCTACGCCCGGACGTCGTCCTGATGGATGTGCGCATGCCCGGCCTCAACGGCATCGAGGCCACGCGTCGCATCGTCGACTCCGGCGGCCGCTCCCGCGTCCTGGTCCTGACCACCTTCGACCTCGACGAGTACGCCTACGAAGCCCTGCGCGCAGGCGCCGCGGGCTTCTTCCTCAAAGACGCACGCCCCGAGGAACTCGTCGTCGGCATCCGCGCCGTGGCTGCCGGTGACTGCGTCATCTCCCCCAGCCTGACCCACAGGCTGATCGACGCCTTCACCACGGCCCGCTCCCATCAGCACCCGTGCTCCCCCCGGCTCACCCGCGAACAGCAGCACCGGCTGGCCGAGTTGACCGAGCGGGAACGCGAAGTCCTCTCGGCGGTGGCCACCGGGTGGTCCAACACCGAGATCGCCGCCGCACTCCACCTGGCCGAATCCACGGTGAAGTCCCACGTCAGTCGCATCCTCGCCAAGATCGACGTCCGTGACCGTGTCCAAGCGGTCATCTTCGCCTACGACGTCGGTCTCGTCCGCCCCAACCGATCCCGCGTACCGCAGCCCGCCCGGCACGCGGGTCATCCACAGGTCCTCCCGTCCACCGCGCAGCGCCAGCCTGCCACCAGCCGTCGCGCGGACCGCCACCCCTAGAGCTGAGGTACCACACGATATGCTGAAGTTCGTGAGGCACCTCACTGGTTGAGGGGGCTGCGGCCTTCGCGTCGGGACCGGTCGGCACGGCACCTACCGTCCGGCGGCCACCGCGCGGGCGTCATGGCCCCAGTCGGAAGAGAGGAACCCTGGCACATGAAGGTCCATATCGACGAGCACAGGTGCGTGGCCGGCGGACAGTGCGTCCTCGTCGCCCCGGACGTGTTCGATCAGCGTGAGGAGGACGGCATCGTCGTCCTCCTCGACGACTCCCCGGCCTCCGACAAGGCCGGGGAACTGCAGGAAGCGGTCGTCGTCTGCCCGGCCGCGGCCATTCGCCTGGACCAGGCATGAGGCGTGTGGTGGTGGTCGGCGCCTCGGCCGCGGGGCTGACCACGGCCGAGGCCCTTCGCCGGCAGGGCTTCGACGGCCTGCTCACCATGATCGGCGATGAGCGGCATCCGCCGTACGACCGGGCGCCGTTGTCCAAACAGATCCTCACCGGGCAATGGGGCCCCGAACACCTCCGGCTGCGCCCCGAGTCGGACATCGAGGCCCTGGACCTGGACCTCAGGCTCGGTGTGGCCGCAGCCGGCGTCGACCGGGCGAGGCGCACCGTCGCTCCGGCCGACGGCAGCACCGTGCCCTACGACACGTTGATCATCGCCACCGGCGTACGACCACGCCCCTTCCCCGGCGGACGCGGCATCGCGGGCGTGCATGTGCTGCGCACCCAGGAGGACGCCGTGGCGCTGCGTGATCGCCTCGGCAGTGGTCGCCGCCTGGTGATCATCGGGGCCGGGTTCGTGGGCACCGAAGTGGCTGCCGTCGCACGGCGGCGGGACGTCGACGTCACGCTGGTGGAGTCCGCGGCCCAGCCGCTGGCGCGGATCATCGGCCGCGACGCGGGCCGGTTCCTCACCGGCATCCACCGTGAGCGGGGCGTGCGCATCCTCACCGGGGTGAGGGTCGCAGCTCTCGACACCGCCGGCGATGCCGTGTCCGGTGTGCGTCCGGAAGACGGCCGGCTACTGCCCGCCGACGACGTGCTCGTCGCGATCGGCTCGCTGCCCAACACCGACTGGCTGCGCGGCAGCGGACTCGACATGGGCGACGGCCTCGTCTGCGACGTCTTCAGCCGCTGCGCACCCGGCGTCTACGCAGTGGGCGACGTCGCCCACAACCTGCTCAACCCTGCCGACGCGCAGCCCTTCGCGCCCGTGCCCTACTTCTGGACCGATCAGTGCGAGGTGAGGGTGCAGGCCCATGGATATCTGCCCGGACACGCGGAGAGCGCCGTCCTCGACGGCGACCTGGCTCAGGGGCGGGCCCTGATCGGCTACAGCCGAGGACGCCACCTGACCGGCGTGCTCGCCATCGGCATGCCTTTCGGAGCCGTCCGAGCCTGGCGCACCGCCGTGGCCCGCCGCACCGAATGGGCTGCCGCAGCATCCTTACCGGCACCGGCATGACGAACGGAGCATTCATGACCCCCCAGGACCACGCCGCCCTCCCGCCTCGCTTCCCTCAGGCACGGCCGTCTGCCTGCCCGTTCGACCCACCGCGGGACTACCGGGACTGGCAGCAGCGTGACGGACTGCAGCGCGTCACGCTGTGGAACGGCACCACCGCCTGGTCGGTGACTCGCTACGAGGACATCCGCGCCGTCCTGAGCGACCCGCGCGTCAGTGCCGACGCCCGCAATCCCGGCATGCCCCGCCTGTCGCCGGCCGGAGGGGACCGGGCCGATCAGGAGCCTCCGTTCGTCCGGCTGGACGATCCCGAGCACGCTCTGCAACGCCGCATGCTCACCCGGGACTTCACCGCCAAACACGCCGCGACACTACGCCCCCGGGTGCAGCAGCTCGTCGACGAAGCCCTCGACGAGATGGTCCGCACAGGGCCGCCGGCGGACCTCCTCACCGACTTCGCCCTGCCCGTGCCCTCCCGCGTGATCGCCGTCCTGCTCGGCGTTCCCTACGACGACCACGCCTTCTTCCAGGACTGCAGCAACAAGCTCCTGGACCTGTCACTGCCCGCCGAAGAAGTACGTGCCACCAGCGAGGCGTTCGGGACCTACCTCCGCACGCTGGTCGACAGCAAAGCCGCCGAACCAGGAGAGGACCTGCTCAGCCGCCTGCTCGCCGAACGGGTCAGTACCGGTGAACTGACGGAACAGCAGCTGGTTTCCATGGCCCTGCTCATGTTGATCGCCGGGCACGAGACAACTGCCAACACCATCGCCCTGGGCACCCTCGCGCTGCTGCGCCGCCCCGAGCAACTCGCCTTCCTGCGCGACGCCGAGGACCCGGCCGTCATCGCCCGGGCCATCGAAGAACTGCTGCGCTACCTGTCGGTCGTCGAGAACGTCGTCGTCCGGGTCGCCGCCGCCGATCTCACGATCGCGGGAGAGCACATCGAGGCCGGCGACGGCATCATCGTCAGCCTCCCGGCGGGCAACCGCGACACCGCTCTCCTGCCCGACCGCCCGGACGCCCTCGACCTCACCCACAACGCCCGCGCCCACCTGGCCTTCGGCTTCGGCGTCCACCAGTGCCTGGGGCAGAACCTCGCCCGGATGGAACTGCAGGTGGCCATCCCCTCGCTGCTGCGCCGCCTGCCCACCCTGCGCCTCGCCGTCCCCTTCGAGGAGGTCCCCTTCCGTCAGCAGATGTCCGTCTACGGCGTCACCCGGCTGCCCGTCACCTGGTGAGAACCGTCCCAGCCGACCCGCGGTCCTGGCGATCCATCGCATGAGGCACCTCACTCGATGCGGTGGATCGCCGTGCCGGCCGGCACGACCGGATGCAGCCCTGCCCACACGCCCACCGCACCCGCCTCATCACGGAGCAACCGCGCCCCCATGCCCAGACACACCCGCCCCACCCGCCGTCGGCCGCGTGTGCGTGCCGCGAGCCCCGTCCCGGCGACGGCGGCATGAGCAGCCTCGCCCAGGAAGCAGCCGTCGTCGGCACGAGCATCGTGGTCGCAGCCGCCGCGCACCGCTACCTCTACGTGCGGCTCGTCAAGGGCGTCACAGCCTCCCCTCGGCTGCGCCGCGCCGGGCAGATCACGGCGGTGGTGCTGACCGTCCTGGTTCCTGCCGGTGTCCTGGCCGCCCAGTACGCCGATCCCACACGCATCGCCTGGCTCGTCCGGCCGGTGTTCGCCTGGGTTGCCTGCGCCGCCTACCTCCTGCTCGTCCTCGCCGTCCTGGAGGTTCCCCTGCGGCTGACGGCGCGCTCGCTCGGACGGTCCGGCCGAGCGACCTCCAGCAGCCCCGCACCCGCACCCGACGCAGTCGTCGCCCACCGGCCGCGGCCGGGCCCGGACACGACAGCGGCGGAGACCGCAGAGACCGTTCCAGGCCCGGACACACCGAGCACGGTCGACCGGCGCCTCGTGCTCGCCCGATCGGTCGCTCTGCTGGCCACCGCGACGGCTACAGCCACGACCGGCTACGGCTTCCACCGCGGACTGGGACCGGCCGACATCAAGACGGTGCGGGTGAACCTGCGCCGACTTCACCCGTCCCTCGACGGCATGCGCATCACCATGGCCAGCGACCTCCACATCGGCCCCTTCTTCGGCCGCGCCCACACCGCCCGCAACGTCCGCGCGATCAACAGCACCTCTCCCGACCTCGTCGCGATCGTGGGCGACCTCTCCGACGGCAGCGCCGAAGACCTCGCCGGACACGCGGAACCCCTGGCGCGCCTGCGCTCGACACACGGCACGTTCTTCGTCACCGGCAACCACGACTACCGCCACGACGTCGACGCCTGGATCGACGCCCTCGCCGGCTTCGAGGTCACGACCCTGCGCAACACCCGCACCCTGATCGTCCACCGCGGCGGAGCCCTCGACCTCGCCGGCGTCACCGACATCGAAGGCGAACGCGACCACGACGCCCCCGACTACGACAAGGCCCTCACCGGCCGGGACCGGTCACACCCGGTGATCCTCCTCGCCCACCAGCCCGTCCAGGTGCACGAGGCAGCCCGGCGCGGCGTGGACCTGCAGCTGTCCGGCCACACCCACGGCGGAGGGTTCTTCCCCGGGAACCTGCTCGTCCCCCTGACACAGCCGGTCACGGCGGGACTGGCCACCTTCGACACCACACAGCTCTACGTCTCGCGCGGGGTCGGGGCTTCCCTGCCACCCATCCGAGTCGGAGCCCCACCGGACATCACGGTGATCGAACTGCGCAGCACCTGAGCGACCGACAGCGGCGGCCACCGGCCGGATTCAGGTCGGCGGCCCGGAAAACGCGTGGACTCCGTGAGCGCGCCCGCGGGACACTGCCCGTCCTTGTCCGCCCGTACCGCACGTGGTCCTCGCCATCGGCCGCGTGGGGGTGCGGGCTGTCCTACGACACCACAGGGTTGGGATGGGAACGCCTGAATCGCCTGGGAATTCTCGGCGCAGGGGCTCCGTGCTCCTCGCACTTCGCTACTACGGACGGGAGTTGGCCCGGCTGCGCCGGCTCACGGTGCCCGCGATGCTGCTGCCGGCGCTGGGCAACATCGGCATCGCCTACCTCGCGCCGCTGATCGTCGCCAAGCTCGTCGCCGATCTCGCCGACGACCCCGGAACCACCGTCGGCTCGGCCCTGCCGTACGTCCTCGGCTTCGCCGGTGTCCTGCTGGTCGCTGAGACACTGTGGCGGATCGGGCTGCACTGCCTCAACCGCCTCGACGCCCTCGGCATCGAGCATCTGTACGTGGTCGGCATGGACGAACTGTTCGCCAAGGACGCCGCGTTCTTCCACGACAACTTCGCCGGTTCGCTGACCAAACGGGTGCTGAGCTTCGCCTCCCGCTTCGAGGAGTTCGTCGACACGCTGACGTTCAACGTGGTCGGCAGCTTCGTACCGCTGATCTTCGGCTCGATCGTGCTCTGGCGCTACGAACCGCTGCTCGTCGTCGGCCTGTTGACGATGATCGTGCTCACCGCGGTGTGCGTGGTGCCGCTGATCCGCCGCCGCCAGGCCCTCGTCGACCAGCGCGAGGAGGCGATCGCCCGGGTGTCCGGCCACGTCGCCGACAGCCTGATGAACATGGACACGGTCCGGGCGTTCGCCGCCGAGGAACGCGAAGCGGCCGAGCACCGCTCCCGCGTCGCCGCGTCCCGCCGGCTCACTCTGCGGTCGTGGGACTACGGCAATCTGCGCATCGACACCCTGGTCGCGCCGATGTCCGTGCTGACCAACGCGCTGGGCCTGCTGCTGGCGATCATGATCGGCGGCGGCGAGCACGGCGTGGAGGCCGTCGTCGTCGCCTTCACGTACTACACCAACGCGACCCGGATCATGTTCGAGTTCAACCAGATCTACCGCCGTCTGGAGAGCTCGATGACGGAGGCGGCACAGTTCACCGAACTGCTGCGGACGTCGCCGACGGTGCTCGACCCGGTGTCGCCCGAGCCGCTGCCGTCCCGTCCCGCCGACGTCCGGTTCGAGCGGGTGACCTTCGCCCACGGGGGCGCCGAGCCGCTGTTCGAGGGCCTCGACCTGGCCGTGCCCAGCGGCACGAAGGTCGGGCTCGTCGGCCGGTCCGGCGGCGGCAAGACCACGCTCACCCGGCTGCTGCTGCGGATGACGGACATCGACTCCGGCCGGATCCTGATCGGCGGCCGGGAGATCAGCCGGCTGCGCCAGGCGGACCTGCGCAGCCTGATCGCCTACGTGCCGCAGGACCCGGCGATGTTCCACCGCACACTGCGGGACAACATCGCGTTCGCCCGGCCCGACGCCACCGACGCGGAGATCCGCCGCGCGGCCGAGGCGGCGCACGTCACGGAGTTCGCCGACGCGCTGCCGGACGGCTTCGGGACCATGGTGGGCGAGCGCGGCATCAAACTGTCCGGCGGACAGCGCCAGCGGGTCGCCCTCGCCCGGGCGATCCTGCGGGACGCGCCGATCCTGCTGCTGGACGAGGCGACCAGCGCCCTCGACTCCGAGAGCGAGATCCTCGTCCAGGAGGCGCTGTGGCGGCTCATGGAGGGGCGGACGGCGCTCGTGGTGGCGCACCGGCTGAGCACGGTCGCCTCCATGGACCGGCTCGTCGTCCTCGACCGCGGGCGGATCGTCGAGCAGGGCACCCACCAGGAACTGCTCACCTCGGAGGGCGCCTACGCCAAGCTGTGGCAGCACCAGTCGGGCGGCTTCCTCGACGGCGTCCCGCCGCAGGCCGACCCGCGCTGAGGGCCGCAGCGGGTCAGGACACCTGGCCGACGTAGGCGAGGGCCTGCTTCAGCAGCACCCCGTGCCCGCCCGGCATCTCGCTCTGCACCGCCTCGGACGCGGCCTCCTGCGGCGTGAACCACACCAGGTCGAGCGCGTCCTGCCGGGGGCGGCAGTCCCCGGCCACCGGGACGACATAGGCGAGGGACACCGCGTGCTGCCGCGGGTCGTGGTACGGGGTGATCCCCGCCGTCGGGAAGTACTCGGCGACCGTGAACGGCTGGAGCGAGGCCGGCACCCGCGGCAGCGCCACCGGGCCGAGGTCCTTCTCCAGGTGGCGCAGCAGGGCGTCGCGCACCCGCTCGTGGTGCAGGACCCGGCCGGAGACCAGGGTCCGGCTGACCGTGCCCTCCGATCCCATGCGCAGCAGCAGACCGATGCTGGTGACATCGCCGCTGTCGTCCACGCGCACGGGCACGGCCTCGACGTAGAGGATCGGCATGTGGGCGCGCGCCATCTCCAGCTCGTCGCTGGACAGCCAGCCGGGCGTGGTCTCCGTCATGTCAGACATTGCTTGATCATACTTTCCGGGTGTGGCACGCGCTCAGTCGCGGGCGGGGTCGGATGCGGGCAGTCCGTACAGGCGGCGGGCGTTGTCCCGGCCCGTCCAGGCGGCGATCCGCAGGGCGTCGGTCAGGCTCAGCTCGTCCGCGTCCACCCGGTCCTGGAGCAGCGCGGCGAGGCCCTTTCGGAAGCACAGCGCGCCGAGGTGGTGGAACTCGGCCACACCGTACGCGTCGGAGCTGTACAGCAGTTTGCGGAACGGGGTGATCTCCAGCGCCTCCTCCAGGATCGCCCGGGCCCGGACCGGTCCCGCGTGGTGCAGGGCCAGCCCGACGTCGAGGTACACCTGCTCGAACACCGCGGCCAGAAAGGCGGCGTTGCGCTGGTACGGCCAGCAGTGCAGCAGCAGCACGGGCACGGTGCCACGGGTCAGGTGCAGCCAGTCCGTCAGCAGGGCGGGGTCGGCCCGGTGCAGCCGGATGTCGTCGTCACCGAACCCGGTGTGCAACTGCAGCGGCAGCCCCAGGTCGACGGCGGTCCACAGCAGATGCCGTATCAGCACCGGGTCGGCCAGCCGGCCGCCCGCCGCGAGCCAGCGCCGGGCCGAGCCGGTCACCTCGTCGTCCGCGGGCCGGGCCGGGTCCAGGGCGAGGCCGGTGCGGTAGGCGGCCACCGACTTGACCGCGACCACGCCGGGCCGCCGCACCGCCTGCTCGGCGGCGGCGCGGAACGCGCGCGCGTACTCGCCGGGCTCCACGCCCGCGCGGGCCACCGCCTCGGCGACCGTCTCCAGCCGCACCACCTCGTACGCCGTCGCGCCCGCGGCCCGGGCCAGCTCGGCGGGGGAGGTGAGGGGATGCGGGGCGTACCCGGTGTCGACGCAGAACACCCCGGCCGCCGCCGCGGACAGGAGACGCCGGTTGACCTCCGCCCAGCCCAGGGCGGTGCGCCGGGCCAGATAGTCGGCGGCGGGCGCGTGCCGGGGCAGGTCGAGCAGGGGCGCGCAGTGCCGGCGCACGGCCACGCCGGCCGGGGTGTCGAACGCGGAGATCCCGCTGCCGGGCCGGGCCTCGCCCTCGGTGAGCAGCGACTCGAACGCGGCCGGGGCGAGGTCGGCGGTGACCGCGCCATGGCAGTGGTGGTCCACCAACGGCAGCCCGGCGAGCGCCTCCTGGACCGCGCCCATCGTCAGTACCGCCAGCGGTAGGCCGCCGCCACCTGCGCGTCGTCGAGGCCCTCGACGGCCCGGGCCTCCCCGAGGCGGACCGCGGTCACGGCGTCGGCCAGGACCGGGCCGAGCGCGGCGCGCAGCACCGGGTCCGCGCGGAACGCCGCGACCGCCGCCGTGAGCGTGGTCGGCAGCCGCCGTACGCCCCGGACGGCGGCCTCCTCGGCGTCGAACCGGGCCGGATCCCCGGTGATCTCCTCGGGGAGCGGGGCCGCGGCGGCGAGGCCGTCGAGACCGGCGGCGATGACGCAGCCGAGCGCGAGATACGGGTTGGCGGCCAGGTCGACCGGTTTGACCTCCAGGTTGGCGTCCCGTTCCCGGCGGCCCACGGTGCCGGTGACGAGCCGCAGCGCCGCCTCCCGGGTCTCCCGGCCCCAGCAGGTGAACACGCCCGCCCACTGGGCGGGTCTGAGCCGCAGATAGCTGGCCGGGCTCGGCGCGGTCACCGCCGTCAGCGCGGGCAGCCGGGCGAGCACCCCGGCCGCGAACGACTCCGCGTCGGCCGTCATGCCGTAGCGGCCCTCGCCGCCCGCGTGCAGGTTCGTCCCGGCCCGCCAGCAGGACAGGTGCAGATGACCGCCATTGCCGACGCCGCCGGCGAGCACGGCCGGGGCGAACGACACCCGCAGCCCGTGCCGCCGCGCCACCGCCCGCACGGTCTGCCGCACCAGCACGCTGCGGTCGGCCGCCGCCACCGGGTCCAGCGCGCCCACCGACACCTCGAACTGCCCGGCCGCGTACTCGGGATGGAGCTGGTCGACGTCCACGCCCTGCGCGGCCAGGGCGGCGAGCAGGTCGGCGGCGCAGTCGCCCAGCTCGACCTGCCGCGTGGCACTGTAGGCCGGTCCGGACACCGCCGGGACGAACGCACCCTCGGGTGCCGTGTCCAGGCCGACGGCCCACTCGATCTCCACGGCCGCCCGGAAGGTGAGGCCGAGCCGGGCCTCGGCGTCCGCGACGACCCGGCGCAGGAAGGTGCGGCTGCACCCGGGGTGCGGCTCGCCCTCCTGGGTGATCCGGTCGACCGGGGCCCAGGCCCAGCCGGGCTGACCGGCCAGCTCCACCAGCCGGTCCAGGTCCGGGTACAGCCGCAGGTCGCCGTCGGGGGAGCCGAGGACGTCCGTGGTGACGATCGAGTCGTCGGCCAGGAACGTGTCGAAGACCGGTGACATGCCGACGCCCCAGGCGGCCGCGTCGGCGAGCCGGGCCGTCGGGATCGTCTTCACCCGGCCCACGCCCGCCGTGTCGACGTAGGCCAGGACGATCCCGCGGACGCCCCGGCCGGTCAGTTCGGCGGCGCGTTCCACGGCCCGGTCCACGTCACCGGGGCGCCCCCCGGGCACGGGGTCGGCCAGCGTGGTCATACGTCCTCCAAGACGGGCTCGGCGGTCCGGTCCGGGGGTCAGGGTTTCACGGCCACCGCGCCGAACTGGGGCACCACCGCGGGGGAGTCGGGTCCTGCGCGCCACTGCGAGCAGGGCACCAGGCCGGGTTCGAGCAGGTCCAGCCCGTCGAGGAAGGCGGCGACCTCGGTCTTCGCACGGGCGATGATGGGCGGCGTGGCGTTCTCGTTCCAGAACTCCATGGCGGCCACGTTGCCCGCGCCGCCGAACTCGGCGTCGAAGGTGGGGTGGGTGAGCACGAGGAAGCTGCCGGAGGGCACCGCCGCCATCACCCGGCGCACGATGTCCCGCGCCTTGTCCGTGTCGAG
Organism: Streptomyces shenzhenensis; assembly: GCF_003688995.1. Classification (GTDB taxonomy): domain Bacteria; phylum Actinomycetota; class Actinomycetes; order Streptomycetales; family Streptomycetaceae; genus Streptomyces; species Streptomyces shenzhenensis_A. The sequence goes on from NZ_PENI01000016.1 coordinate 142,374, forward strand.
CACGAAGTTCAGGATGCCCAGCATCATCACCGCGACCGGCCGCGACAGATCGAGGGTCTCGGCGGCCCGCCGCAGGATCGCGTCCGGGTCGTGCACATCGGCATCGATGTAGTCGGTGACGCCCTCGGCACTGCTGGTCAGCAGGGTGCGGGCGTGCGCCAGCACGATCGGGTCGTTGTCGACGTACACGATCCGGGAGTCGGGCGCGATCCGCTGGGCCATCTCATGGGTGTTGTGCACGGTCGGCAGCCCGGTGCCGATGTCGAGGAACTGCCGCACCCCGCGCTCCTCGGCCAGGCACCGGACCGCCCGCCCGAGGAACTCCCGGTCGGCGCGCGCGACCGCCCGGATCACCGGGAACAGCCCGGCCACGTGCTCGCCGACCTGCCGGTCGACCTCGTAGTTGTCCTTGCCGCCGATCCAGTAGTTCCAGACCCGTGCGTTGTGGGCCACGGAGGTGTTCAGCTTCACCGGCCCGTCCGCAGGGGGGCGCCCCTCGCTCACGTCACTGCCCCTCTCATATGCGCTGTCCGCCGACATTCTGCCGCCCGGTGATCGGGAATGTCCCGGGAATCGGACAGCGGGCGGCTCGGGGGCCGTGCGCCCCATGAGGAACACTGGGGCGCGTACGCCCCAGCAGCACCGTCCCCGACCGGAAGCAGGACATGTCCGTCTCCCCCGCACCCCTCGGCACCGTCCCCGACCTCCCGTCCGGCCCCGCCGACATCAGGCTCGTCGTCACCGACATGGACGGCACACTTCTGGACAATGCCAAGCGGATCCCCGAGGCGATGTGGCCGCTGCTGGCCGAACTGCGCCGGCGCGGGGTGGTGTTCATCCCGGCGAGCGGACGCCAGTACGCCACGCTGGCCCGGCAGTTCGCCGAGGTCGCGGAGGGCATGGCGTTCATCGCGGAGAACGGCACGTATGTGGTGCGCGACGGGGTGGAGATCAGCTCCGACCCGCTCGCGGCGGGCGTCGCCGCCGACCTGGCGCGGGCGGTACGGCGGCTGGCGGCAGGCGGTGCCGACGTGGGCGCCGTCGTGTGCGGCAAGCGCGCCGCCTACGTCGAGCGGACCGATGAGGCCTTCCTCGCCGAGGTCCGCACGTACTACGCGGAGCACCGGATCGTCGAGGACGTCACCGCGGTGGACGACGAGGTGATCAAGGTGGCGCTCTTCGACTTCGGGCGGGCCGAGCACTCCACCGCCCCGGCCCTGGCGGAGTTCGCCGCCACCCACAAGGTCGTCGTCTCCGGTGAGCATTGGGTCGACGTGATGAACCGCACCGCCGACAAGGGCACCGCCCTGCGCGGCCTCCAGCGCGAACTCGGCATCACCCCCGCCCAGACCATGGTCTTCGGCGACTACCTCAACGACCTGGAGATGCTGGACGCGGCCGACTGGTCCTTCGCCATGGCCAACGCCCACCCCGAGGTCGTCCGCCGGGCCCGGCACCTCGCGCCGTCCAACAACGACCACGGGGTGCCGCGCACCATCGCCCGGGTCCTGGGCCTGCCCGCACTGTGAGTCCCCGCCCGTCCGATGGTTCCGCCGTGGCTCACGCCGGCGGCACGGCGTCCGGGAACCGGACGAGGCCCACGAGGACCTCGTCCCCCCTCGGCGGCTCGGGCGGCGGCCCTGACCGAGGGACCCACCGCATAGCATCGGTGTCCGCATGAACACGATGACGCTCTGGCACATATCAGGCTGGGAGTTCGCCGCGCTCGCCTTCGCGGCACTCCTGGTCGGCTTCTCCAAGACCGCGGTGAACGGGGCCAACACGGTCAGCCTCGCCGTCTTCGCGGCGGTGCTGCCGGCCCGCGCCTCCACCGGCGTGCTGCTCCCGGTGCTGATCGCGGGCGATCTGCTCGCCGTCGCCATCTACCGGCGGCACGCCCACTGGCCCACGCTGTGGCGGCTGTTCCCCGCCGTCGCGGCCGGTGTGGTGCTCGGCACGCTGTTCCTGCTGTGGGCCGACGACGGGATCGTACGGACCTCGATCGGCGCGATCCTGCTGCTGATGGCCGCGGTCACGCTCTGGCGGCGGCGCCGGGCCGACCACGAGGAGACGACCGAGCCGGACACCGGCCGGGCGGCCCGCGTCACGGCCCGCTCGTACGGCGTCCTCGGCGGCTTCACCACCATGGTCGCCAACGCCGGCGGCCCGGTGATGTCGATGTATCTGCTGTCGGCGGGCTTCCGGAAGCTGGGGTTCCTCGGCACGTCGGCGTTCTTCTTCCTGATCGTGAACGTCTCCAAGGTCCCCTTCAGCGTCGGCCTCGGCCTGATCGACGGCCGCTCGCTGCTCCTCGACGCCGCTCTCGTCGTGTTCGTCGTACCCGGGGCGTTCCTCGGCACCTGGGCCGTGAACAGGATCAACCAGCGGCTGTTCGAGCACCTGGTGATCGCGGCGACGGTCGTGGGCGGCGTGCAACTGCTGGTGCGCTGAGCCGGCCGCTACCCGCGCGGTCCGAGGAGCGCGGGCAGGCCGGCGAACGAGTCCAGCACGTGGTCAGGGGCGCCGCCCGCCGCGGCGAGCGTCTCGGGCAGGTACTTGCCCGTGCGGACCAGCACTCCGGTGATCCCGGCCCGCTGCGCCGCCAGGACGTCCGCCTCGACGTCGTCGCCCACCATCAGCGCCCGGTCCGCGCCCACCCCCAGCCGGGCCAGCGCCGCCGCGAAGAACGCCGGCGACGGCTTGCCTGTCACCACCGCCTCGATGCGCGCGGCCCGCTCCAGGCCCAGCAGGAACGCGCCCGTGTCCAACTGCAGGCCGCGGTCCGTGCGCCAGAACAGATTGCGGTGCATCGCCACCAGCCGCGCACCCCGCTGGAGCTGCCCGAAGACCCGGTCGAGCGCCGCGTAACCGAACTCCGGTCCGGCCCCGCCCACGACCACCACGTCCGGGTCCGCGTCCATGCCGACGAGCCGCACGCCGGCGAGGTCCTCCCGGACGTCCCCGCTGTTCAGGAGGGCGCAGCGGGCGTCAGGGAAGTGCGCGGCGAGATGGGCGGCGGTGACGGCGGGCGCGGTGAGCACGTCCTCGGCGGTCACCGCGAAACCGGCCGCCGCCAGGGTCGCGGCGATCGAGGCCCGCGTCCGGGACGTGGTGTTGGTGACGAGCGCGACACCGAGCCCGGCCGCACGGATCTCCCGCAGCGCCGCCACCGTGCCGGGCAGCGCCCGCCACGAGACGGTGAGCACTCCGTCGATGTCGATCAGCACGGCACGCACGGACACCGGACCGGACCCCATGCCCGACCGGGTACCCGGATCTCCGCACCCCGACCGCACGCCTGGTCCACATATGCGCTTTGCACGCCCGGGCGGCGGCGACCCGTGACCCCGTACGCTCACCCCATGTCCCCGCACGTCCTGATCCTCGGCGGCACCGCCGAGGCGCGCCTGCTCGCCGCCGAACTGGCGGCCGGCCCCGGTGTCCGGGTCACCACCTCACTGGCCGGGCGGGTGAGCCGGCCGGCCCCGCTGGCCGGAGACGTCCGCACCGGCGGGTTCGGCGGGGCCGAGGGGCTCGCCGGGTGGCTCGCCGAACGGCGGGTGGACGCCGTCGTGGACGCCACACACCCCTTCGCCGCCGGGATCACCGCGCACGCGGCGCGAGCCGCGGCGGCGACCGGGGTGCCGCTGGTGGTGCTGCGCCGCCCGGGCTGGCAGCCCGGCGACGGCGACCGCTGGCACCCGGTGCCCTCCCTGGCCGCCGCCGCGGACGCGCTGCCCGGCCTCGGCCGCCGGGCGTTCCTGACCACCGGCCGCCTCGGTCTCGCCGCCTTCGCCCACCTCGCCGGAGTGCACTGCGTCGTACGGTCCGTGGAGCCGCCCGCGCCGCCGCTGCCGCCGCACGCCGAAGTCCTCCTCGCGCGCGGCCCGTTCACGGTGGCCGACGAGACGGCGCTGCTGCGAAGGCACCGGATCGACGTCCTGGTCACCAAGGACAGCGGGGGAGCGGCCACGGCCGCCAAGCTGACGGCCGCCCGCACGCTCGGCCTGCCCGTGATCGTCGTACGCAGACCGCCGCTGCCGGCCGGAGTGGCGGCGGTGCCGGACGTCGCGGCCGTGCTGGCCCGGCTGGGCCTCACTCCGCCACCACCGACGCGCTGAGCCGGCCGGCCGCACCACCCGGTCCGGGGTCCCGGCGCTGCCGTCAGCGGTCGTGCGGACGGCGGCGCAGCAGATACGTGTCCATGATCCAGCCCTTGCGGGCACGGGCCTCCGCGCGCAGCCGCTCGATGCGCGGCCCGGCCTCCGCGATCGGACCGGAGTCCAGGATCTCGTCCGGGGTGCCCAGATAGGCGCCCCAGTAGATGTCGATGTCCTCGCCCGCGTACCGCTGGAACGCCTGCTGGGCGTCGAGCATCACCACCACGTCGTCCACGCCCTCGGGGAAGCCCTCGGCCAGCCGCCGCCCGGTGGTGATCTGCACGGGCCGGGCCACCCGGTTCAGGCCCGTGCGGTGCCGGGCGACGAGCGCCGAGACACTGCTGATCCCGGGCACGACCTCGTACGCGAACGTCACGGTGCCCCGGGCCAGCACCTCCTCCAGGATCCCCAGCGTGCTGTCGTACAGCGCGGGATCCCCCCACACCAGGAACGCCCCGGTCTCGTCCTCGCCCAACTCCTCGGCGATCAGCCGCTCGTAGAGGCCGGCACGCGCGCTGCGCCACTCGCCGACAGCCGGGGAGTACGCCGCGCCGCCCGCGCCCCGGTCCCGCTCCGGGTCACGCGCCGCCACCAGCCGGTACGTCCCCTGCGGCACATGCGCGTCCAGCATCTCCCGGCGCAGCCGGGTCAGATCACTCTTCACCTCGCCCTTGTCGAGGAGGAAGAACACGTCCGTGCCGCGCAGCGCCCGGACCGCCTGGAGGGTCAGCTGCTCCGGGTCGCCCGCGCCGATACCGATGACAAGAATCCTTCGCACGCCCCGAGTCTGCCCCATGCCGCCGACCGTGCGCGCACCCCCTGCGCACCGGGCGCTACGACGCCTGCCGCCCGCACAGCCGAGGGGCCCGCGCGGCGGCGTCGACGGGCTTCCCCGTCCGCTCCGCCGCGTCCGCCAGTTCGCGCGCCCAGGCCGCGAGCCCGGCGATGTCCAGGCCGTACGGCCGCTCCCGCCCGCAGTGCGCCGCCCACTCCTCGGCCGCTCCCGCGCCCCGGCGCAGCAGCCGCGGCCCGCCGGTGGCATTGCCGCGGGCCGCGTGGGTGAGCCCCACCGCCAGCTGGGCCAGGCCCCGCCACAGCGCGCGTTCGTCCTCGGGCCCGGACTTCCAGGCGTCCTCGAAGACCTCGTGCGCGTGGAACGGCTTGCCCGCGTCCAGCAGTTCCTGCGCCTCGGCGAGCGTCTGCGACGGTGTGCGCACGACCCCCTCCGGCTGGCGCGCCACGCCGTCCGCGCCGTACGGCAGGGGCCGCCCCAACCCGTCCCGTGGCCGTGCGTTGCGCGCCCGGCCCGCGCCGTCCCGGTCCCGGGTGCCGGCCGGCCGCCCCGGTGATGCGCCCGTGCTTCCCATACGACGATTGTCCCCCACCGGCCCGGCCGCCCCCGGTGTCGTTTTCGGCGCGGCGCGGGAGGTGGGGTAAAGTGCTCCTCGCGCACTCACACGGGTCACCGTGCGTGAGCGCACCGGGACGTGGCGCAGCTTGGTAGCGCACTTGACTGGGGGTCAAGGGGTCGCAGGTTCAAATCCTGTCGTCCCGACTTTGCGAAGTCGCAGGGCAGGGCCGGTTTCGGAGCAATCCGAGACCGGCCCTTGATCATTCTTGGGGACCGGTTGGGGACCGGCGCCCTTGACCGAGGGTCAGCGGGTCACGACGATCGGGCTCGGCAACGAGCGCGGTGCGCGCAGCGCGCTGAGGTGTGCGGAGAGCGCCGCCCCGGCGGCCGTGATCTTGGTGACCACCTCGTCCCAGTGTGTCGCGTCGCGCAGGACAGCGGTGGAGATGCGTCCGCCGCGCGGGCCGGTGAACAGGCGCCATGCGAAAATCCGGGCGCTGGGCGAGCAGGCCATGGCCACACTCAAGACCTGGCGACTGCTGCGCAAGCTGCGATGCAGCACCACCCGCATCACCAGCCTTGTTCAGGCCGCCCTCACTCTCCACATGGCCTGTTCGAACCAAGGTTGAAAACGGCTCAGTGGGTGGAATTGGAGGAACAGGGACCGTCGGGATGGCAGACGTGGGCCGAGCCCGTCCCCGGCTCCTACGTGTGGGCCGTGTCTTTCAGTCCCAGCGTGCCCCAGGACCTCGTCGCCGTTTTCGCTGCTTCCCTCAGCTCCGCCGCACCGGTCCGGCGCCGATTACTGCCGGAGAGCAAGCGGAACCTGTTGCTGCGCGCTCCGGCCGGATGAGCCGTCCGGGTCGCCCCTGCCCTGCCAGCCTGGCGCCCACTTCAGAAAGTCGGGCTTCGTGCTGCCGATCCCGTGTCGACCCCGGCCGTACCACGGTCGGTTCGCCAGATGCGCCACGGCGCCCTCGGTCTGTGACCGAGGGCGCCATGGTGTGTGTCGGCGTCATCTTGGGCTGTGGAGGTTGGGGCCGGAGCGGGCCGGGGCCTGTCCAGCAGGTCATGGGCGAAGCCAGAGTCGGATCGACGCGACGGTGATGGTGCCGTGGAAGATGTAGGCAGTCGTATCTCGTGGCCACGGCCCGGGAGTTCTTGAGGCCGTTGATCGTCCGCTCGACTTCGTTCCTCCTTGTGTAGATCGTCTTTTCGAAGCCGGTGGGCCGGCCGCCCCGGGAGCGTCCGAGTCCCTTGTCGGGTGCTGCCGGGGCGTTGTTCTTTTCTCGGTACCTGCGGGCGGCTCTTGCGGGCCCCGGCGGCGTGCTGGTGGGCTCGGCAGGTGGTGGAGTCCACGCTCACCATCGACCAGTCGACGCGGCCCTCGACATCGGCGTCGGCCAGGACGGCCGCGATGGCTCACCCAACGACCGCCCCGCTTGCCGGACTTCGGCAGATGCGGCTTCAGCCGGGCCTCCCGGTACCGCTTCCGCCACGCATGCACGGACAAGCCGCGACACCCCGTATCTCAACGCGACCTCGACCACGGGCGCCCGTCCAAGAGCTACCGGCTTGATGAGGAAGCGTCGTAATAGCCTCCGAAATATTTCACGGGTGACCATGCCGGCATTACTTCCGGGAGTTCGGGAGCCAGGTCTCGATAATCGCCGTCACCGAATACTACGCGGCCGTCTACAACGGTTAGTACGGAGGAGATGCCTCTGATCTCATCATCTGGTACGGAAAAATAATCCGCGTTGAGCACGGCGAAGTCGGCCAGGTTGCCCGGTGCTATTCTGCCTTTTTCGTGTTCGCTGTTTTCGAACCAGGCGGCACCCAGGGTAAAGAGCTTCAATGCTTCTGCTCGGCTCAGGCGGTTGTCGCTGCCCAACACCTCCGAGCCTGACACGGACTTGCCGGTAACGGCCCAGCTTATGGCTGTCCAGGGATGATACGAGGATGCCCTGTATCCGTCAGTGGTCAGAGCTACCGGAATACCACTTTGCAGTAGAAGGCGGAAGGGCGGCGTCTGCAATGCCTTTTCTCTGCTGTAGGTCGTTGCAAAGCTGTCGCCGTGCACGGCCATTTTGCCATCCAAGGCCACTGCTCCGCCGAGCTTCCTGACCCGCGCTATGTTTTCCGGGCTGATGGTTTCGGCATGCTCAATGGACCAGCGCAAGCCATCGAGCGGCGTCTGCTGATTTATTTTCTCCAAGGCATCCAGGAAGGGAGTAATGTTTTCGTTGTAACTGAGGTGTACCCGGAAGGGAATCCTTCGCTTTACGAGCTTCGTGAAATCTTCCGCTACCTTCGAACGCATCAGCTCCGGATCGATGATGATCGCCGGCTGATCAAAATCTTCGTGATCGTGCAGCTCAGGCCCGAGAGCCTCCCCGTAGCCTTCGTATTCATGGCCGTGCAGCCACCTCGGATGCAAGTTTTGACCGGGACTGATCGGGGCCTTTTTGGTTATGGTCTCGATCGCGTCGTCCACATTTATTTCGAAGCCGCTGCTCGTGATCGCAATCTGTATGTCAATAAAGGGAAGCCGAACCCTCAGGAGGTCATCCTTGATTAATGCGCCAACAATATTGTGGCCCTCCGGATAAGGTTCTGAGCTCGCGCAGTCTATAACGGAGGTCACGCCGAAGCGATTCAGATCCCTGATTGCCTGGCCCAGTGAGTTCACTTGTTCTTCGAAGCCCGGTGCAGGAAGCATGGCCTCGATGGTGATGAAGGTAAAGGTATTGCCGTGTACGACTCCCGTATAGCGGCCGTCCTGGTCCTTCTCAAAGACCATCCCGGGCAAGTCCGGAAAGGCAGAGGTGCCTACCCCCAGCTGTTCCATGGCCTGAGCGTTTATGAATGCCTGGTTGTAGGCGTATTGCACGTGAAGAGGTCGGTTGGGCACAGCCCTTTCGAGCTCTTCCATGGTAGGAAGTCTGTCCTCTTCGAACTGATGGGGTGACCAGCCGCCAGACACCCTTACCCACTGACCTTCCGGCGTCCTCTCGGCCTGCTCGTGCAGCATTTCTAGTGCCCGTGCCAGAGTAGGGACGCCGTCCCATCTTGTTTCGTAATTGTAGAATTTGCTATTCAGCAGGTGTAGATGTGCATCTTCCAGACCTGGTATCAACCGCAGACCGCCGGCGTCAATCACCTTTGTACCTTGGTCCTTCAGGGAAAGGATCTCGGCGTCGTTGCCAACAGCATAAATCCTCCCCCGCTTCACAGCTAGCGCAGCCGCCTCCGGCTGGGCCAAATTCTGCGTGGTAATTCTTGCGTTATGAACGATTAGATCGGCACCCACAAATGTGTCCTGCATCTTCCCTGCCTCCTCTGGTCATTGGTCTGCTGGCGTGCTCCGAGAGCAACGAGCGGCTTGGCCGAGTGTGCCGCTGTAGCTGCCGACGCCGTGCGCCCCTGCGAGATTCACCAGGTCCGTCCCCGACCCGGCAAGCCCGGCGAACTGGCCCGTCGAGGCCGGGTCGACGGGCCAACTGCCAACGATCGCGAACGGTGGTCAAACGCCTGTGACCGCACAGGCTGCCGGCCTCGTCCAACACGAGTGTGCTGCCCGGGTTGTTGGCGAGCGTGAGGGCATGGCACTGCGAACCTGATCAAGGCGGACGCCAGGGTTGGCTTCCTTCGTCACCGGCGTTCCTCCCCCCCTTGAGCAACGTAATACATGACATGTCAACTAGCGTCAACTGTAGCAGACAGCTTTGATATGTCAACTACTTCTCTAGGGGGCGGCGGCCAAGTCGGCGCCGGCGGCGCACGGTGGAGATCGACGCACAACCTTGCGGATCACTCCACAGACCGCGTGTCCATGAGCCAAGCCCACCTCACCCGGCGAATCCACGAGGTCTACGGGAAGGACATCGATACCACGATCACCGACTGGGCCTGTGCCAACGTCGAACGCGCCTTCCGTCGGACAGGAAGGAAGGCGCCGCTGACCGACACCATGGCTGAACTCGCTGCCTCACTGATCCGCGAACTGCAGTAAGCACCAACAGAACTTGGTCTCACCAGACCGTTCTGATGATGAGCGGCCCTGCCCTTCGGCTCCCCCCGTGGCCGGAGGGCAGGGCTTCACCAAGAGGTCTGCGACGGTAATTCGCCCGACCACACGTCGGGGACCGGTGCGGTACCCGTGCCGCTGCCGGAATCGCGGACAGGTGCTCGGGTCATTCCCCCGGTGCGTGTCCCAGTTCCGTGGAGAACCGGCCTGCCACCGCCTGGACTTCGGTGGTGAGTTGATCGAGCGAGAGGCTCTGCGTGCCGGCCACCGTGGCAACGCCGATGGCCGCGACGGCACTTCCGTCGCCGGTCCGCACGGGCGCCGCGACGCACTCGATGCCCGAGGTGGTGGACCCGGTCTCCACCGCGTAGCCCGCTGTCCGTACGTCCGCGAGCAACGAGGTCAGCTGCTCGAAGGAGTCGACTCTGACGTCCGTGCGCTGCGGCCAGTTGTACTCGGCGAAACGCGCACGCAACTCGCTGTGGTCCAGGAAGGCCAGAATGGAACGCCCGACAGCGGTGAGATGGGCCGGCAGCCGGGTCCCCACGTCGGTGACCAGACGGATGCCCGATCCCTGTGGTTCCCGCTTGTCGAGGTAGAGCACATCGGTGCCCTGGAGAACCGCCAGATGGCTGGTCTGCCCGGTCCGTGCCGTCAAGGTGCTGAGGTGACGCTGCCCTTCGTGCTGGAGGTGTCCCGTGCGCAGATAGGCGGCACCGATCTCGAGCGCGCTGATCCCGAGGGACCACACCCGGCGATCGGGCCAGTACGCCACATAACTCATGTCGCGCATGACATTGAGCAGATGATGTGTGGTGCTCTTCGGCAGGTCCAGCGCTGCGGCGATCTCCAGCGCGGACAGCGGTGTGACCCGTCGGCCCAGCAGATCCAGGACCGCCATGACTCGCTCGGCGGACTTCACTTTGCTGCTCGACACCCGGCACCACCCAGCTCATCGCGGCTCAATACGGTCGGTCGGTGTCCAGTGCATGTCCCGCCGGACAATCGACCGTCAAGGTCTTCCGTACGGGAGCGCCCTGTCGTAGGGTGCCGGACAAGTCGAGACTGTAGTCTCGGATACGAGACAAGGCAAGGGTGCGTGCCTGCAATGACACGAGCATTGCTGATGGGTCAGGATCTCGCTCTGACAGTCGCCGAGCAGCCTCCGGTCGTCTCCGGTCCGGGCGACGTGGTCGTTCAGGTCGCCTGGGCCGGTGTCTGCGGATCGGACCTGCATGTCATGCGGACGGGGGACTGGGTCGAGTACTGGCCGGCCACGCTCGGTCACGAGGTGGCCGGCTGGATCGTGGCGTCCCAGGCTCCCGGATGGGACGAGGGCACGCCCGTGGTCGTGGACTCGCGCATCCCGTGCGGTGTGTGCGACGGCTGCCGTCGCTCCGCGCGGCTGTGCACCGCCATGGCCTGGCTGGGGGAGCGCAGGCCCGGTGGCTATGCCGACCGGCTGACCGTGCCCGCCCACATGGTTCATCCCGTCCCCGCGGGGCTCGACCTGTCCGTGGCGGTCCTCGCCGAGCCGCTGGCCGTCGCCATGTCCGCGCTGGACCGTGTTCACCAGCCGCCGCGGTCGGTGCTGACGGTCGGGTACGGTCCGATCGGCGCGTTCTGCCACACCGAGGTCACGCGCCGCTGGCCCGAGGCGGCCGTCAGCGTCGTGGAACCCTCGCCGGCGCGCTCCCGCCTCGCCGCAGCACGACAGGTCCCCGTCGCGGCGGCCCTGTCCGACCTGCCGGGGACCGACGCAGGGCCGCCCGGGTTCGACCTGGTCATCGACGCCGCAGGCTACCCGGGAAGCCTGTCGGACGCCCTGTCCTCGGTCACCTCCGGCGGCACGGTGCTCCTGGTGGCGCTCTCCTCGAAGCCCACGCCCGTCACCCCGTCCGCGATCGTCGAGCGGTCGGCCAGCATCGCAGGCAGCGTCGGTTTCGACACCGGACACCTGCACCGCGCCCTGGACGCCCTGGCCGCCGATCCGGACCGCTACAGCACCCTCGTCACCCACCGCGTCCCGCTGGCCGGCCTTCCGGCGTTCCTCGCCGAAGGAGTCCAGCGCACCGCCGGAAAGGTGATCGTGTCCTGCGACCCGCACCCACCCGCGCGGCCGCACACGCAGCGGACACCGTCCGCGGAGCGGCCGGAGGCCCTGACATGACCCAGGGGCGACGGTATGTGATCACCGGAGGTACCAGCGGCATCGGCAGGGCCTGCGCCGAGCACCTCACGGCTGCGGGCGCGAAGGTGTGGATCACGGGAACCAGCGCGGCAAACGTGACCGCCGCCGTCGAGGCCGGTGTCGCCCTCGGCGGCAGTGTGTGTGATGTACGCGATGACGCCGACGTGCACGCGGCGGTCCTGGAGGCGGTGGAGTCCCTGGGCGGACTCGACGGGGTGTTCGCCAACGCGGGCATCGACGGCGAGGGAAAGCCCGCCGCCGAACTCAGCACGCGAAACTTTCAGCAGGTTCTTGACGTCAACACGCTCGGCGCCTTTAGGGTGTGCCGTGCGGCGTACAGCCACCTGACACGGCCCGGAACCCTCGTCATCAACGCCTCGGTCAACGCACAACGTCCTGAGGCCGGCTTCACCGACTACAACGTCAGCAAGGCCGCAGCCGTGGCTCTCGCCAAGTCACTGGCGCTGGAATGGAGTGGCGAGGGCCTCTCCGTGATCGCCCTGTGCCCGGGGTACTTCCCCTCCCGCATGACGAATCCGTACCTGAACGACGAACAGACAGCTGCCGAACTGCTGAAACACATCCCGGCAGGGCGCTTCGGGGACCTGCGCGAAGCCGGCGCGACGGTGGAGTTCCTGCTCGGTCCGCACGCCTCCTTCATGACCGGCGCAGTCGTCACCCTCGACGGCGGCCGGTCCCTCTAGACCCTGCCGGAAATTCCCGAGTCGTCCGCCTGTTCCCGTGCGGGGTGGCAGCCGGACAGACTCACAACTCTCAAGCGAGACAGTTGTCTCGGGTACAAGACAAGGAGTGGCACGATGCCGGAGACCACGACCAAGGTCCTGCGCGAACGCGGGTACTGGCACGAACTCGACGCCGAGGCCAGGGCCGACCTGCTGACCCGTGGCACCGCCGCGATCTTCGACCCGTCCCTGCGCGAGGGCGTCCTGGAGATCATCGAGGATGTGCGCGCGAACGGTGACGCCGCTCTGCTGCGGGCCCTGGAGAAGTTCGACAAGTGCACCCTCACCGCGGGCCAGATCAAGGTCACCGAGGCCGAGTTCGCCGCCGCCCGCGAGGAGGTGAGCGACGAACTGCTCGCCGCGATCCGGGACAGCATCGCCCATGTACGCCGCTTCAACGAGCAGTTGACGGCACACGGGGACTGGAGCTTCGAGACCGCTCCGGGACTGCGTGTCGGCGAGAAGGTCAGCCCGATCGCCAGCGCGGGGCTCTTCGTCCCCAGCGGCAAGGGCTCCTACCCCTCGGTGCTCATCCAGCTCGCGGTGCCGGCCGTCGTCGCCGGTGTGCCCGAGATCGCCGTGATCGTCCCGCCGGTGCCCGGCTCGGGCGGCAAGGTGGACTCGGCCGTGCTGGTGGCCGCGGACGAACTCGGCATCCACCAGGTGTTCCGCGCCAACGGCCCGGCGGGCGTCGCCGCCCTCGCCTTCGGCACCGAGACGGTCCCGGCCGTGCGCAAGCTCTGCGGTCCGGGCAGCCCGCCCGTCACCTGCGCGCAGATCGAGGTGCAGCGCTTCGGGACCGCCGGTGTCATGCTGCTCGGCCCCAGCGAGAGCCTGGTCCTGTCCGACGATTCCGCCGACCCCCGGCTGCTGGCCGCGGATCTGCTCAACGAGGCGGAGCACGGCCCGGACTCCACCAGCGTCCTGGTCACCGACAGCCCGGAACTGCTGGCGAAGGTCCAGGTCGAGCTCGCCGTCCAACTGGAGGAACTGCCCGAGCCGCGGCGCGACTACGCCCGCACCGCGCTGGGACGCAACGGGGGCGTGGTCCTCACCCGGGACCTCGCCGAGGCGGCCGAGGTGGCCAATGCCTTCGCACCGGAGCACATGCAGATCGTCGCCCGCGACGAGCAGGAGGTGCTCGACCGGGTCGTCGACGCCGGTGAGATCCTCCTGGGACAGCACACCACCGTTTCCATGGCCAACTTCGTGATCGGCTGTCCGGCGGCCCTGCCGACCAGCGGATACGCGAAGGTCACCAGTGGCGTCACCGCCAACGCCTTCCGCAAGTGGACGGCCGTCGCCAAGGCCGACCGCGCGGCCCTGGAGGCCACGGCACAGACGGTCTTCGCCTTCTGCGCGCACGAGGGCTTCCCCGCCCACGCCAACTCGGTGCGAGCGCGTCTGCAGAACTGATGTCGTCCGCCGGCTGAGGCAGCGGGCACACCGCGCAGGCAGAACGTCCAGCGTGCGCCGTGTGACCACCCGCCGACCGAATGACTGCGTTCAGCGCCGAGGTACAGCACATGCGACGGTCCGCCGGGCACCTCGCACCCCTCGTATCCGGTCCCGCGGCTCCCCGCATCCACGCACCGCTCTTCCCTGCCTCGCACTCGCGCGCAGCCCTTGGAGACACAGACGTGACCGCAAACTCCGTAACGAGCATCGAGCAACGCTCCATCGACTTCATCCCCCACAGTGAGCGTCACGGCAGCGTCCGCAGCCTGTTCACGCTCTGGTTCGGCGGCAATCTGCAGGTGACCGCGATCGCCGCCGGCGCCATCACGGTGGCGGTCGGCCTTCCGCTGCCCTGGGCCCTGCTGGCGATCGTCGTCGGCAACCTGGTCGGAGCGGTCTTCATGGCGCTGCACTCCGCCCAGGGCCCCCGGCTCGGCATCCCCCAGATGATCCAGAGCCGGGCCCAGTTCGGCTACCTGGGTGCCGTCCTGCCACTGCTGCTCGTCCTCCTGATGTACGTCGGGTACTTCGCGAGCAGCGCCGTACTGACCGGGCAGGCCATCAGCAGCTGGCTGGGTCTGCCGGTGGATCTCAGCATCGTCGCGGCCAACGTGGTCACCGCCGTGCTGGCGCTGTACGGCTACCGCCTTCTGCACGCGACCGAGAAATGGCTGTCCGTGATCAGCGGTATCGGCTTCCTCGTCCTGTCCGTGCAACTCGTACGGCATGTGGGCATCGGCGACTGGAACGCGTCCGGTTTCAGCTGGGGAACGTTCCTGCTGGCGACGTCCATCGCCGCCACCTGGCAGCTGACGTACGCCCCGTACGTGGCGGACTACTCCAGATACCTGCCGGCGGACACACCTGTACGGGCCTCGTTCTGGTACACCTACACCGGCACCGTGCTCGCCTCCAGCTGGATGTTCGCCTTCGGCGCCGTCGCCACCGCCGCCGCCGCGAAGGCGTTCGCCGGCGGCTCGGTGGACTTCATCGTCGGTCAGGCGGGCACCGCCACCTGGGCGTTCTTCCTGATCATCATCGCGGGCAACATCTGCGTGAACGCCCTGAACCTCTACGGCATGTTCATGTCCGCCACGACCACGCTGACCGTCTTCGTCAAGGGCCCGGTCAATGTCACCATGCGGACGCTGATCGTCGTATCCGCCGCGGCCATCGGCACCGTCCTCGCCATCACGGGCCGCAGCAACTTCCTGGACAACTTCACCAACTTCATCCTGCTGCTGGCCTACTTCCTCATCCCCTGGACATCGATCAACCTGGTCGACTTCTACCTGGTCCGCAAGGAGCGGTACGCGATCGACGACATCTTCGAGCGCGACGGCCGCTACGGCGGCGTGGACTGGCGAGCGATGACCGCCTACATCGCGGGCATCGTCATAGAACTGCCTCTCGTCAGCTCCGCCTTCTACGTCGGCCCCCTCGTCGCGCCGCTGGGCGGAGCGGACATCTCCTGGATCGTGGGTATCTTCGTCAGCGGTGGTCTCTACCTGCTCATCATGAAGGCGGCGCCCGTACGGCGCGGCCACCTCGCCACCGAGGGGGACGTGCCGGTGCCGGGCGGGGCCGACCACAGCCGCTCCGGCGGCGGCATGAGCGTGATCGAGACGGCGCAGGGCGAGGCGAACAGCTAGTGCGAATCAATGAAGTGCGCGAGCTCATCCAGCTCAAGCCGATCGATCTCAACCGGCGCCGTCGGCAGCTGGCGGCCGCGCACACCACGGAGGACTTCCGGCTGCTGGCGCGCCGCGCCCTGCCGCGTTCCGTCTTCGACTACGTCGACGGCGGCGCCGACGAGGAGACGAGTCTGCGCGCGAACGTGGCCGCGTTCCGCCGCTGGCGGTTCGTGCCGCGCTCGCTGACCGACGTCTCGGCCCCCGACCTGAGCACGAAGATCCTCGGCCGGCCGGCCGCGGCACCGCTCGGTCTGGCGCCGACCGGATACACCCGCATGATCTCTGCCCTCGGCGAACCCGCGGTGGTCGCCGCGGCCGCTTCGGCGGGCCTTCCCTATGTGCTGTCCACCATGGCGACCACATCGCTGGAGGACCTCGCGGCAGCGGCACCCGACGCGGAGCGCTGGTTCCAGCTGTATGTGTGGAAGGACCGCAGGCTGACCGAGCTGCTGGTGGAGCGGGCCGCACAGGCCGGCTGCTCCGTTCTCGAGATCGCGGTGGACACCGCAGTCTCCGGTTTCCGGGTACGCGACGTGCGCAACGGGCTCACGATCCCGCCGGCCCTCACCCTGGCCGGCCTCATGGACATCGGCAGGCGTCCGCGCTACTGGACGAGCATGCTGCGCCACCCGGCCCTGCGGTTCGCCAACGTCAGCTCCGACGGCGCGGACGGTTCGCCTGGCTACACCATCGAGAACATCACCAGCCAGTTCGACCCGGCGGTCACCTGGGACGACGTGGCACGTGTGCGCGACCGGTGGCCGGGCAAGCTGGTCGTCAAGGGCCCCATCAGCGCGCAGGACGCGGTGCGGGCCCGGGAACTCGGCGTGGACGGCGTGCATCTGTCCAACCACGGCGGGCGTCAGCTCGACCGCGCCGTCGCCCCCATCGACCTGGTCTCGCCGGTCCGCGCGGCGGTGGGTGCGGACTTCACCGTCCTCGTCGACTCGGGCGTCCGGCACGGCGCGGACATCGCCACCGCGTTGGCCCTGGGCGCCGATGCGTGCCTCATCGGACGCCCCTACCTGTGGGCCCTGGCGGCCGGCGGACAGGACGGCGTCACCCGGCTCCTGCAGCTCCTCACCGGCCAACTGCGCCGCACGATGCAGCTGCTGGGCGTGACGTCGGTCGACCAGCTGCGCCACGAAGGGCCCTCGCTGATCATGCGGGACTGACCCCGCCCGGCCCGGCCGGCGCGCCCCGCCCGGACACCGACCTGCCCGGCCGCGGGTCCCGCGGGGACGCCTGAGCCACGTTCAAGACTCCAGTCTGACATGCAAGACCGATGGAAAAGGGTGTCATGAGTACAGCCGCGATCACGACCAGCCCCGTAAGGACGGACCCGCCCACCGTGGTCGTGGGTCTGGGGCCGGTATCCGCTTCCGATGTGCTGGCCGTGGCCCGGGCGGGCGCCGCCGTCCGGCTGTCGCCGGAGTCCAGGGACGCGATGAGCGCCAGCAGGCAGCGCATCGAAGACCTCGCGAACTCCGCCGACCCGGTCTACGGCGTCTCCACGGGGTTCGGGGCGCTGGCCACCCGGCACATCCCCCCGACGCTGCGCGCACAGCTGCAGAGCAGCCTGATCCGCTCGCACGCGGCCGGCTCCGGTCCGGAGGTGGAGCGGGAGGTGGTACGCGCGCTGATGCTGCTGCGCCTGTCCACCCTGGCCACCGGCCGCACCGGGGTGCGGGTCGAGGTCGCCGAGGCGTACGCGGCCATGCTCTCCGCGGGGATCACCCCCGTCGTCCACGAGTACGGCAGCCTGGGATGTTCCGGAGACCTGGCGCCGCTGGCACATGTCGCCCTCGCGCTCACCGGCGAAGGAGCCGTACGAGACCACAGCGGCCGGCACATACCGGCCGCGCAGGCGCTGGAAGCAGCCGGGTTGCGCCCGCTGCGCCTGCGCGAGAAGGAGGGCCTGGCCCTCATCAACGGCACCGACGGGATGCTCGGCCAACTCGTGCTGGCGCTGGACGACCTGGACGCTCTGGTGCGGCTTGCCGATATCGCGGCGGCCATGAGCGTGGAGGCGCTGCTGGGCACCGACCGGGTCTTCGCCGCGGATCTGCAGGCCCTGCGCCCGCATCCCGGGCAGGCGGCATCGGCGGCCAACATGCTCGCCCTGCTCGCCGGTTCCGGCATCGTCGCCAGCCACCGCGCGGACACCTGCACGATCGTCCAGGACGCCTACTCGCTGCGCTGCGCCCCGCAGGTCGCAGGAGCCGTCCGCGACACCCTCACGCACGCCCGCGGAGTTGCCGAGCGGGAGCTGGCGTCCGCCGTCGACAACCCCGTCGTGACACTCGACGGACGGGTGGAGTCCAACGGCAACTTCCATGGCGCCCCGGTCGCCTACGTCCTGGACTTCACCGCGATCGCCGTCGCGGACCTGGCCGGCATCAGCGAGCGCCGCACCGACCGCATGCTCGACCCCGCCCGCAGCCACGGCCTGCCGGCCTTCCTGGCCGACGATCCCGGCGTGGACTCCGGCCATATGATCGCCCAGTACACCCAGGCCGCCATCGTCTCCGAACTCAAGCGGCTCGCGGTGCCCGCTAGCGTGGACTCGATCCCCTCCTCGGCGATGCAGGAGGACCACGTCTCCATGGGATGGTCGGCGGCCCGGAAGCTGCGCAGGGCCGTCGACGGGCTGACCCGGGTCCTGGCCATCGAAGTGCTCACCGCGGCCCGCGCCCTGGACCTGCGGGCTCCGCTGCGGTCGGCTCCGGCCACCGCAGCGGTCCGCGACCTGATCCGTACCCGGGTGCCCGGGCCCGGCCCCGATCGTTTCCTGTCACCGGAGATCGAGCAGACAGTGGAACTGGCCGCCGGCGGAGACCTGTTGGCCGCCGCGCAGAGCGTTTCTGGAGAACTGCAGTGAACACCCGAGTGCCGACGGCACGGCCCACCCCGCGTCCCCGCATCGCCGCCCTGCCGGTGTACTCCCGCGCCGCCGGCAGCGCCTCGGTACGCTGGCGCGCCTCTTCCAACGAGTCGACCGTGGCTCCTTCACCGGCCATCCGTGAGGCCGTCGCGCGGGCCGCCGCGCACGCCAACCTGTATCCGTCCCTGGCGGGCGACGAGTTGATCGCCGCGATCAGCGAGCGTATGGGGGTGCACGAGGACCAGGTCGTCGTGGGCGGCGGCTCGCTCGCCCTGCTGCAACTGGCACTGACCGCGTTCACCGGTCCCGGCACCGAGGTGATCCACGCCTGGCGCAGCTACGAGGCGTACCCGATCCTCATCGGCATCGCCGACGCGCAATCCGTCCCGGTGGCTCTCGACCACGAGTACCGTCACGACAGCGAGGCCATGCTCGCCGCGCTCACCCCGCAGACCTCGGCGATATTGATCTGCGATCCGAACAACCCCACCGGGACGACGCTGCCCCCGGAGCGGCTGCGGGCCCTGATCGACGCGGTCCCCGGCCATGTGCTCATCCTGCTGGACCGGGCCTATCAGGAGTTCGACCAGGCGGAGCCCGACCTGGCGGCCCTGGTCTGCGAGCACCCCAACGTCATCGTCCTCCGGACCTTCTCCAAGGCCTACGGGCTGGCGGGCCTGCGCGCCGGCTACGCCATCGGCTCGCCCGAGGTGATGCAGGTGGTGCGCGCGACCGCGCCACCGTTCGGGCTGAGTGCCGTGGCGGAGGCGGCCGCTCTCGCGGCCTGGGGGGACCGGGAACACACCCGGCACATCGTGAACACGGTGACCGAGTGCCGCGAGAAGTTCCGCCGGGCGCTGGGCGACCGAGGCCTGTTCACCCCCGACTCCCGCGCGAACTTCGTGTGGCTTCCCGTCGGGGACCGGGCCGAGGCACTGCAGACGGCCTGTGTGCGGCACGGCGTGTCCGTGCGTGCCTTCGCCGGCGAGGGCGTGCGTGTCACGGTGGGCTGCCCGGACGCGGAGGCCGCCGTCCTGGCCGCCGTGGACGAGATCTGCCGCCCACGCTGAGTCCCGGTCCGGAGCGGTGAACGGCGGGCTGCGCCTCCTCGGCTTTCGCAAGCAGTGCGACGTCGGTGCCGGTGGAACCGGGGCCTACCGGCGGCTGGTGTACACGCACTCGCCGCCCACCCAGGTGGAACGGACCCGGATCTCGGACAGGGCGTCGGGCTCGGCTGCGGTGAGGTCCGTGTCCAGCACGGCCAGGTCGGCCAGCCGTCCCACCGCCAGGGTTCCCTTCACCGACTCGTCGTCCGAGGCCGCTGCCGAGCCGCGGGTGTAGACGTCGACCGCGTCCTGCGGCCCGATCCGCTGTCCGGCACCGACGGTCGTGCCGGCGGCCGTGGTGCGTGTGACCAGGGACCGGATGGCGAGCAGGGGGTCGGGGGGAGCCAGCGGGTAGTCGGACGAACCGGCCACGACGATCCCGGCGTCGCGCAGGGTGCGGTGGGCACAGATGTGGTCGACCCGGTCGCCGTAGTAGTCGAGCAGCTTTTCTCCGTGCAGCGTGACGAACGGTCCGAACGGCACGGTGATGAGCCGTGCGCGGGCGATTCGCCCGGCCAGGCTGTCGTCGATCAGACTGCAGTGCTCGATCCGGTGCCGGGTCCCGCTCCTGGGGAGGGACTCGATGACGTCGAGGACTGTCTGGACGGCCTGGTCCCCGTTGGCGTGCACGGCGACGCGGCCGCCCGCGGCGTCGATGGCCCGTACGGTGGCCGTGAACTCGTCGTCGCCGAGGATCTGCAGTCCGTTGCCGGTGCCGGTGGCACTGGGGTAGGGCGACCGGCACAAGCAGGTTCCACCGGACAGAGCACCGTCCAGCATCATCTTCACCCCGACGGTCCGCAGCCGGAGGGGGTCGGGGCCGTCGCCCGGGAGCCGTTCGGGGTCGGCGTAGCTGTGCCACAGCAACATGCCGACGCGTGCGGTGAGTTCGCCCGCGGCCAGGGTCCTGGCGTAGAGCTCCTGCTCGGCCGGTGTGACGAGCGCGTCGCAGAACGATGTGATGCCGCATGCGTGGAGTTCCGCGATCACGTCCTTCAGCGCGGCCTGTTGCGCGGAGGGCGTGCCGTACGGTGCGATCGACGAGGCTCCCGTGCCGGGTAGCCAGGGGTCCAGCCAGGCACGTTCGACGAGGTGTCCGTCCAGGCGCCCGTCGGCACGGACGCCGAGCTGACCGCCCGGTGGTGCGTCTGCGGGGCTCCGGTAGCCCAGGGCGGCCAGGCCGGCGCTGTTGGCCACGGCTCGGTGCAGCGAGTAGTGGACGACGAGGACAGGATGGCTGTCCGACACCTGGTCGAGCATGTCCCGGTCGAGGACGCCCACACGGCGTTCGTCGAGCGGCTGCCCGACCACCCACTGGCCGGGCGGTGTGCGTCGAGCCTGGCGGCGCAGGGCCGAGAGCACGGCGCCGGCGTTCGGCAAGGTGTTCAGGTCGACGCGCACACGTGCCAGTGCGGCCTGGGAGGGGTGGCAGTGGGCGTCGTTGAAGCCGGGGACGACGAGCGCACCGTCGAGGGCCACCTCCTCGGCCTTGGGGAAGGCGGAGCGCAGGTCGTGCCGGGTGCCGGCGGCGACGATCCACCCCGACCGGACGGCGAGGGCCTCCGGCTCGGTGCCGTCCCCGGCGAGGATCCGGGGGCCGGTGAAGATCTTGGTCCGGGCTCCGGCGCCCGAGGGCGCCGGAGCGGGCGTAGCGGGGAGAGCGGTCATGAGCGTGCTTCGGCTGCCGTGCCCGCCGTCATGTCGACGTCCTTGGTCTCGGGTCCGAGCGCTCCGCCGACGGCGACCAGCAGACCGCCGAGGACGAGGAGGGCGACGGGGGCCAGCGCGGTGCCGATGAGCGTGCCGAGACCGCTGATGTAGAAGGCGTAGAACGCGGGGATGACCAGGGCCAGGCTGTAGCCGACGCCGTAGCCGGTCGCGCGGATCGATGCCGGGAATCGCTCGGTGAGGTAGGCGGCGATCGGTCCGTACATGGAGATGGTCGAGGCCTGGACGCCGATCGCCAGCAGGGCGGCGGGCACGGCCTGGTCCTCGTTCAGCGTGGTGAGCAGTGTGTAGCAGGTGGAGGCGACGACGGCGGCGACGATGCCGAAGAGGGTGTAGAAGCGGCGCCGCCCGATGCGCTGGGAGAGCACGGCGCAGCCGATGAAGGTGCCGACGCAGACCACCGACGAGATGAGCAGGATGATGCTCACGGTGCGGTCGTGCAGGCCGACGTCGTTCCTGAGCATCGACGGCAGCACGGCGGCGGCGACGTTGGTGAGGAACCAGGCACCGGTCATGAGGATGAAGACCTGGGCGAGAGCGCGGCGGTGGCGTCCGCCGAGGAGTTCGCGCAGCGGGGATGCCGTCGACTCGCCGGCTTCGAAGGCGGGGGCCTCTTCGACATTGCGGCGGTAGTAGAAGAAGAGGACGATCCCGAGCAGGCCGCCGATGAAGAACGGGATGCGCCAGCCCCACTGGACGTAGGCGCTGTGTACGCCGTCGGGCGGCATGACGCTGAGCAGGAACAGGCTCAGGGCGGCGATCGAGGCGGTGGCCAGCGGGGAGGTGCAGGTGATGAGCCCGCTGGCCAGACCCCGTCTGCGCGCGGGGCTCCACTCCATCGCCAGGGGTACGGCGGTGGCGTACTCGCCGCCCAGGAAGATGCCGCCGAGGAAGCGCATGCCGATCAGCAGCGCGATCGCCCACAGTCCTATGTGCTGGTGGCCCGGCAGCAGTCCGATCAGGAAGGTCGTCACACCGAATCCGGCGACCGCGACCATGGTGGTGATCCGCCGGCCCACCTTGTCGGCGTAGTAGCCGAACACCGCGGAGCCGAGCGGGCGGGCCAGCAGGGTGGCGGCGAAGACCGCGGCGGCGATCAGCGCGGCCGTGCCCTTCGAGGTGTCGGCCGGCTCGAAGTAGATCATCGCGGGTGCGAGGGTGATGATCGGCACAAAGATGTCGAACTGATCGGCGTAGTAGCCGAGGATGCCGCCGCGGAGTGCGGCGCGGCGCGGATCCCTGACGGGACGGCCGGCGGATACGGCACGGCTGTTGACTGTGGTGGACACCGATGTCCTCCGATCTGGCCCCGACGGGCGGGGCGGGCTGGCGCTAGAGTCGCTTCTCGCCGCCCATGGCCTTGCCCAGTGCTCGGGCTGTGCTGCGCAGGTGGCCGGCGGTGGTGCTGTCGGGGTCGAGGGGGAGCAGGTCGTCGGTGGCGACGAGGGCGAGGCTTGCGCAGATGCCGTACTCGTCGAAGACGGGGGCGGCCATGGCGTGCACGCCGAAGCCGTCCGGGCTCATGGCGACCTGGTCGGTTCCCGTGAGGGCGTGGATCTCGTCGGCCAGTTCGGTCCGCTGATCGCCGGGCAGGCTGCCCAGCAGGCGGTCGACCTGGAGCTGGTCGGACATATGGGCCAGGAAGATCTTGGTCTGGGCCGCGGTGAGCGACAGCTGGGTTCCGACGCGTACCGTCACCAGGACGGTCCGGGTGGCGTCCTCCTCGACCCTGGACACGATCGGGCCGGTGGAACC
This sequence comes from Streptomyces shenzhenensis, assembly GCF_003688995.1. GTDB lineage: Bacteria > Actinomycetota > Actinomycetes > Streptomycetales > Streptomycetaceae > Streptomyces > Streptomyces shenzhenensis_A. The sequence continues at coordinate 165,474 of NZ_PENI01000016.1, forward strand.
CCACAGGCTCAGTACGGTGGTCAGACCGGTCAGCGAGCACAGGTCCCGCATATAGGCGGGGGCGAGGTCGACGACCTTGCGCCGGCCGAGCGCGAAGGCTCCGAGCTGCAGCAGCAGCGCGCCCGGGACGAACGTGCCCGGTGTGTTGCCCCGTTCCAGCAGACCCGATGCGACGAGTGAGGTGCAGTACCGGTAGGTCGTGGTGCGGTTGAGGCCGAGGCGCTCCGCCGCTTCGCCCGCCGTCAGCTCCGGGGTCTCCGGGCCGAACAGGCGCAGGATCTGGGCAGCGCGGTCGACGGCCTGGATCTCCCCGCCGGACCGTGCTTCGTCGTCCTTCTCCACCATCTGGCACTCCGTTCGTGATGAGGACTGGCTGTTCACATCACGAAGTCTGCCTGATGGCCGGGGCGACATCGGTGACGCTACCCACGGCATGTGAACATGGCAATGCTCATGCGAACAAGAGGTGTGCGGGACTTCTTCGGTTGAGCGTGCAGCTGCGTGCAAAGTGGATCGACTGTGTTCGCATGACGTATTGACAATTCACTATGCGGTCGCGGATGGTCGGCGATGACCCCACGTGAGGAGAAAGCTGATGGAGCCCAGCCCCGCCGTCGCCCGGATCCTGGACGGAATGGTCGACCTGCACTGTCACTCAGGACCGGGCCCGTTCCCCCGCGAGTTCGACCACGTCGAGGGAGCCAGGGATGGCGACCGGATCAAGATGCGGGCGTTCGTCGCCAAGTCGCACCACCACAGCACCGTCATGGATCTGCAGGCCGCACGGCGTTCGTTCGAGGGCATCGGCACCCAGGTGTTCGGCGGCATCGTGCTCAACAACCAGGTCGGCGGCATCAACCCCTACGCGGTGGAGATGTGTCTGCGGATGGGCGGCAAGATCGTCTGGTTCCCGACGTTCTCCTCGCGCCGGCACATCGAGTTCCAGGAGGAGGCCCTGGCCGGCGGGTTCCCCCGCAGCACCGTCGAGCTCACCACCGTGCCGGTGCTCCTCCACGACGCGCAGGGGCGGCTGCGCCCCGAGGTCGGCCAGGTCGCCGATGTCGTCGCCGAGACCGGAGCCGTTCTCAACGGCGGCCATCTGCACCCCGACGACATGGCGGAGCTGTTCGCCGTGGGCGCCGAACGCGGTGTCGAGAAGATGGTCGCCAGCCACCCGAACTTCATCAGCGACCTGACGCTGGAGCAAGGGGTCGAGCTGTCCCGTCGCGGGGTGTTCATGGAACACGAGGTCGGCATGTATCTGCCGAACGACCATCCGCACTTCGGGATCGAGGTGCTGCTGGAGTGGATCGCGGCCGTCGGTGTCGAGCGCACGGTGCTCGCCTCCGACCTGGGCCAGCTCGGCCGTACCCGACCCGTCGACGCGTTCATCGAGGTCACGACCGCGCTGCTCGATCACGGCGTCGCCGAGAAGGACGCACGCCGGATGCTCGTCGACAACCCCGCCCATCTGCTCGGCCTCGACTGAACCGCCGCATTCCGCTGACAGAAAGGAGCCGGCGTGTACGACCCGACCGATCCGCGTGCGGCGCTGCCGACATCCGCTGCACGCCCCGCCGTTCCGGCCGGCGCACCCATCGCCGCCCCCGCCTACACCGAGTTCGACGGGCCACCGCAGACCGACGACGCGACATCCGGCCGTACCTGGGTGGTGCGCGGACAGAACTTCGTCGTGGCCCTCTCCCGGCTGCGCACCGGACAGGTCCTGGAACGCACCGCCCAGGAACACGAGTACGTGGTGCTGCTCGCCTCGGACGACGCACATGTCGACGTCGCGTACGGCGACGACACCCATGAGGTCCGGGGAACGGCGATGATCGTCGTCCCGGCGGGGCACTCCCACGTCAGCGCCCGCGCCGACACCCAGGTGATACGCCTCTTCGACCACCGCACCGCCGACATCGCCGCCCTCGCGGCCAACGCCGCCGACTACGCCGAGCCGCACGTCCGGGTCACCCCCCTGGCCCCGTGGCCCGCTCCCGTCGACGGCGACCGCCTGCGGATATACCGGCCCGATGAGGTCCCGGCCGAGCCGGGCCGGTTCGGGCGCATCTACCGCACCCGCTCGTTCATGGTCAACTTCCTCGACCCGCTGGACGGCCCACGGCCCCGCAACAAGCTTTCGCCACACCACCACGACGACTTCCAGCAGTGCTCGCTGGCGGTGTCGGGGCAGTTCGAGCACCACATCCGCACTCCCTGGACCACCGACATGGACCAGTGGCGTCCCGACGAACACCGGGTCGTGGGCAGCCCGTCGGTGGCCGTGATCCCGCCTCCGACCGTCCACACCACGCGGGCCTGCGGAGCGGGCCGCAATCGGCTGATCGACATCTTCAGCCCGCCCCGGACCGACTTCTCCGCCCGGGACGGCTGGGTCCTCAACGCCGCCGACTACCCCGCTCCCGAGGAGGTGACCGCACCGTGACGGCACTGCACGGCGGCCGACTCGGCACCTGGATCAAGCTTCCCGCCCTGGAATCGGTCCAGATCGTCGCCCACGCCGCGTTCGACTTCGTCGTCATCGACCAGGAGCACGCCCCGCTCGATCTGCGAACGGTCTACGAACTGGTCACCGTCGCACAGGCGTTGGGGGTGCCGCCGCTGGTGCGCGTCGCCGACGGCGCCCCGTCCGGCATCCAGCGGCTGCTCGACGCCGGAGCCGCGGGAGTGCTGATCCCGCACATCGACACCGTGGAACAGGCCCGCGCGGCGGCGGCCGCCGTCCGCTTCCCGCCGGCGGGCCGCCGCGGTGCCGGCGGCACGAGCCGGGCGGGGCGGTGGGGACTGCTCTCCCGCGAGGAGTACCTCGCCACGAGCGACAGTGCGCTGTGCGTCCCCCAGATCGAAAGCCGCCAGGCCGTCGGCAACGCCGCGGCCATCGCCGCGGTCGAGGGTGTCGACGCGCTGTTCGTCGGCGCCGCCGACCTCGGCCTGGACATCGGGGCCGCGCCCTCGGCACCCGAGGTGAGCGAACTGTGCGGCACGGCTCTGGACGCCGCACACGCCGCCGGCATCCCCTGCGGCGCGGCGACCGCCACCCCCCAGGGCGCCGCCGCGCTGCTGGCCCAGGGCTTCGACTTCGTGGTTGTCGGCAACGACACCTCCATGCTCGCCGAAGCCGCCACCGCGACCGTGCACGCGATCCGCGGCGACGGAGGTCCCCGATGAGGCAGTGCGACCAGACCGTCATCAGCTGCGCGGTCACCGGTTCGATCCACACACCGAGCATGTCCGACGCGCTCCCCGTCACCCCTGACGAGATCGCCACCCAGGCCGTCGACGCGGCCGACGCGGGGGCCGCGGTGCTCCACCTGCACGCACGCGACCCCCAGGACGGTCGGCCCAGTTCCGACCCGGAGGTGTTCCGGCAGTTCCTCGCCCCGATCACCGCCGGATGCGACGCCGTCGTCAACATCACCACCGGCGGATCGGTCGTCATGACCCTCGACGACCGGCTGGCCGCGGCGCGCGCCTTCGCCCCCGAACTGGCCTCGCTCAACATGGGGTCGATGAACTTCAACTTCGCGCCCGCCGCCGGCCGCGTCACCCACTGGCGGCACGACTGGGAGCGTGAGTACCTGCTCGGTTCCGCCGACAGGATCTTCTCGAACACCTTCACCCAGATCGAGACGATCCTGAACGGCCTCGGAGAACGCGGTACCCGGTTCGAGTTCGAGTGCTACGACATCGGCCACCTGTACACACTCGCCCACTTCGTGGAGCGCGGACTGGTCCGGCCGCCCTTCCTGGTCCAGGGGGTGTTCGGTGTGCTGGGCGGTATCGGCCCCGATCCGGACCACGTCCAGCACATGGCGCGCACCGCGGACCGGCTGTTCGGCGCGGACTACGTGTTCTCCGCCTTCGCCGCGGGCCGTCACCAGTTCGCCGTCGCCACGCAGGCCGCGCAGCTCGGCGGCCATGTGCGGGTCGGGCTGGAGGACGGCCTCTACATCGGCGCCGGACAGCTCGCGCGGAACAACGCGGAGCAGGTCGAGAAGATCGTACGGATTCTCGCCGAGCTCGGCCGCACCCCGGCGACCCCTGCCCAGGCCCGCGAACTGCTCGCGCTCAAAGGCCCCGAACACACCGCACTGCCCGGGCAGGCCCCGGCCGTGCGCGCAAGGAGCGGCAGGTGAACGACTCCGTGGCCGCCGTCGCCCTGCCACGCCTGATGCGGATCGGACCCGGCGCCGCCGGGCAGCTGGGGGAGGTCCTGCGCTCCCTCGGACTGGCCCGGCCGCTGATCGTGACCGACCCCTACCTGGCCGGCAACGGCACAGCGCGGCAGCTCGTGGCCGACCTGGCCGCACAGGCCATTCCCGCGACGGTGTACGACCGCACCCGACCCGACCCGACGACGACCTCCGTCCAAGGCGCTGTCACCGTGCTGGCCGAGGGCGACTTCGACTGCGTGGTCGGACTCGGCGGGGGCAGCCCGATGGACACCGCCAAAGCCGTCGCACTGCTCGGGACGACCGGCCGGCCCATGCGGGACTACGCCGCGCCGACCGTGACCGACACCCCCGCCCTGCCGCTCATCGCCGTCCCCACCACCGCCGGCAGCGGCTCGGAGTGCACCCGCTACACCATCATCACCGACGACTCGGGCGACACCGACGAGAAGATGCTCTGCGCGGGACTGGCCTTCCTGCCCACCGCCGCGCTCGTGGACCCCCTGCTCACCCTCCCGATGCCGGCCCGGCTCACCGCCGACACCGGCATCGATGCGCTCACCCACGCCATCGAGGCATATGTCAGCCGGCGCGCCAACCCGTTCACCGACGGGCTCGCCCTGACCGCCCTGACCGCCATCGCCCGGAGCCTGCGCACCGCCTACGCCCACCCCGACGATCTGCGGGCCCGCGCGACGATGATGCTCGCCTCCACCCAGGCCGGCATGGCGTTCTCCAACGCCAGCGTCGCCCTCGTGCACGGGATGAGCCGCCCCGTCGGGGCCCACTTCCACGTGGCCCACGGCTTGTCCAACGCGATGCTCCTGCCCACCGTCACCGCCTACTCGGTGCCGGCCGCCACCTCCCGCTACGCCGACTGCGCACGCGCCATGCGCCTGGTGGGCGAGGCCGGCTCCGACGAGGCCGCCGCCGACGCGCTCGTCGCTGAACTGCGGGCGCTGAACACCGATCTCGCGGTTCCGGGACCGGCCCGCCACGGGATCGACCCGGAGCAGTGGGAGCGGATGACACCCACGATGGCGCGGCAGGCACTGGCGTCCGGTTCCCCGGCCAACAACCCCCGCGTCCCCGACCAGGCCGCCATCGAGGAGCTCTACCGCTCCCTCATGGCCTGACGCCCCATCCGAAAGGCCACCCATGACAAGAACCGACCGGTCCTTTCGGCCCGGCGGAGCGCCCGAGGCGTCCCACGGCCCCGGCGGCGCCCCGCCCGGGCACACGCCACGGCACGACGTCCCCGGCCCCGTCACACCGCCGGCAACCAGCCACGTCCGGGCCGGAATCCGGGGAGGACTGGGCGAGATCCTGCTCGACCGGCCGGAAGCACTCAATGCCCTCACCCCCGCCATGGTCGCGGCGATCACCGAGGTGCTCACCCGGTGGGCGCAGGACGACACCGTGGACACGGTGGTCGTGCGCAGTACCTCCCCCCGTGCCTTCTGCGCGGGCGGCGACGTCCGCCTCATGCGGGAGGAGGTACGGGCGGACCGGCTGGACGGCACCATGGCGTTCTTCGCCGCCGAGTACGCGCTGAACGAGCTCATCGCCTCCTATCCCAAGCCCTACGTCGCCCTGCTCGACGGCGTGGCCATGGGCGGCGGGCTCGGCCTGTCCGTCCACGGCAGCCACCGGGTCGTCACCGAGCACAGCGCGCTGGCCATGCCGGAGACCGCCATCGGCTTCTTCCCCGACGTCGGCGCCAGCCATTTCCTGCCCCGACTGGCCCCCGGCTGGGGCCGGTATCTCGGGCTCACCGGCGCGCGGGTGGCTGCCGGGGGCGCTCTCCGCAGCGGCCTGGCGACCCACCATGTGCCGCGCAAACACCTCGACGACCTGGTCGACGCGCTCGCACGGGACGGAATCGGCGCCCTCGACGCAGCCCACACACCGCCTGCGCCGCCGGACCACGCCGACGAGGACGCGGAGACCGCGCTGCTCGCGGTCTTCACCGGCACCCCGCTGGCCGAACTGGAGTCCGCGCTGAGCCTCCTGCCAGGAGAGGGACCCGCCGCCGCGCTCGCCGCCCTGCGCGCGGCGAGCCCCGCGAGCCTGGTGACGACCGACCGGCTGCTGCGGCTCGGAGCCGGCGCCTCCCTGCGGGACTGCCTGGCCCGCGAACTCGCCACGGCCAGGAACGCCGTCGTCGCACCCGACTTCGACGAAGGAGTCCGGTGCGCCCTGGTCGAGCGCGGCACCCGGCCGCGCTGGACCGACGCCGGCATCCGGCACGCGACGGCCAGAACGGGCGGCCGGTGACTGTCCGACCGCGGAGCCGGCGCACGGCCGGCCGTACCGGCCCGTGTCAGGTGACGAGATGGGTCAGGTCCGCCACGACGCCCAGGTCCGCGTGGGCCAGGGCGGCGGTGTCGGTGGGGCCGCCGGTGTAGCCGACGACCCGCATGGCGGCGGCGAGCGCCGCGTCGACTCCGGCGGGGCTGTCCTCGATCACCAGGCAGTGCTCCGGCTCGTACGACAGGGTGCGGGCGGCGTGCAGGAACAGATCGGGCGCCGGCTTCCCGGCCGCCACGTCGTCGGCACTGAACACCCGCCCGGCGAAACGGCCTTGGAGCGCCGTGACCTCCAGCGAGTGCGCGATGCGCTCGTGGCTGCCGCTGGAGGCGACACAGTAGGGGAGCCCCCGCGCATCGAGGTGGTCCAGCAGCTCCCGTACCCCCGGCATGGTGCGGGGCCGCGCGGCGAACGCGTCACGGACGCGCGTGCGGTACTCCGTCAGCCACTCGGGACCCGGCGGGGTGGTGGCGTGGGCACGTATCTGCTCGTACAGGTAGGACTCGGGGCGGCCGAGGAACCGGTGGCGCACCTCCTCGGCGGTCAGGGGCCAGCCCGCCTCCGTGGCCATGGCCGCGACGATCTGCGGGCCGATGCTCTCGGTGTCCACCAGGACGCCGTCGCAGTCGAAGATGACGAGCCGGGCGTCCCGCAGGGCGGCCTGAGCACGCACGTTCAAGGGGAACCTCGCTTCGGAGCGGGGGTGGGCGGTCGGTCGGTCCGGGCCGCCGCGCCGGTGACCGGTCGGCCACCGGCGCGGCGGGCGGGTCAGCCGGCGGGCTCCGCGTCGTGATCGCGGGTGAGCAGGGCGGCGAGCGCGTCGAGGGCTTCTTCGGCGCCCTCGCCCTCGGCGGCGAGCGTCACCGAGTCGCCGTGTCCGGCGCCGAGGGCCAGGACCGACAGCAGGCTGCGGGCGTCGACGGTGCGGCCCTCGCGGGAGATGGTCACGGGCACGGCCTGTTCGGCCGCCGCCCGGACGAACGCGGTGGCGGGCCGGGCGTGCAGTCCGCTGCGCGAACCGATGGTGACAGTGCGTTCGGGCATGACAGTGCTTCCTTGTCCGTGGAGGAGGTGCGAAGAGGGCGTTCGTGCGGGGAGGCCAGGGGTCAGGACCGAGCGGCGGCGAGGGAGGCGAGGGCCGCTTCGACCACCGCGTCCTCGGTGAGGCCGACCGCGGTGAGGGCGTCCTGTGCGGGGGCCGAGGTGCCGAAGTCGTCGACGGTCACGGTGCGGCCGTGCTCGCCGAGCAGGCCGTGCCAGCCGAAGGCGGTACCGGCCTCGACCACGACACGGGCGCGCACGGACGGGGGGAGCACGCGGTCGCGGTACTCCGCGTCCTGCGCCATGAACCAGTCCAGGCACGGCACCGAGACGACCCGTGCGGCGACGGCGCGCGCCGCGAGGAGATCGCGTGCCGCCATGGCCAGGGCGACCTCGCTGCCACTGGCCAACAGCACCACATCCGCAGCTTCCTGATGATCCGTCACCACATAGGCGCCGCGTGCCACGCCCGCGCGGACGGTGCCGGCGTCGGTGGGCAGCACCGGCAGGCCCTGCCGGGCGAGCGCCAGGCCGACCGGGCCGGGCCGGCCGAGCGCGGCGAGCCAGGCGGCAGCGGTCTCGGTGGCGTCGGCGGGCCGGACGACGGCCAGTCCCGGCATGGCGCGCAGCGCGGCGAGGTGCTCCACCGGCTGATGGGTGGGGCCGTCCGCGCCGAGGGCGACGGAGTCATGGCTCCAGACGTGGATCACCGGCAGCTTCATGAGGGCGGCCAGCCGCAGGGAGGGGCGCTGGTAGTCGCTGAACACCAGGAAGGTGCCGGCGAAGGGGGTGTCGTAGCCGACCAGGGCGATGCCGTTGAGCGCGGCGGCCATCGCGTGCTCGCGCACCCCCCAGTGGACGTTGCGGCCCCGCAGGCCGGAGCCGCCGTCCTCGTCCGCGGGCAGGAACGATCCGCCGGACGCGATGGTCGTACGGTTGCTGTCGCCGAGGTCGGCGGAGCCGCCCCACAGCCGCGGCAGTTCGGCGGCCAGGGCCTGGATGACCTTCCCGGAGGCGTCGCGCGGGGCGATGCCGGCGCCGGGCTCGAACTCCGGCAGTACCCGGGCCACGCGGTCGGGGTCCGCCGGGCGGACGGCCCGCTCGCGGGCTGCCGCGGCCTCGGGGTGCTCGGCCGCCCAGCGGGCCAGTTCGCGGTCCCAGTCCGCGTGCAGTCCGGCGCCGCGTGCGAGGGCCTTGCGGGTGTGCTCCAGCACGTCCGCCGGAACCGTGAACTCGCCCTCGATGCCGAGGACTTCCTTGACGGCGGCGGCCTCGGCGGCGCCCAGCGGAGCGCCGTGCGAGGCCGCCGTGTTGACCGCGTTCGGGGCGGGGAACGCTATCTGCGACTTCAGGGCGACGAAGCTGGGCCGGCCGGTCTCGGCGCGGGCCGCGGCGAGCGCGCGGTCGAGCGCCTCGGCGTCCACGTCGCCGTCGGCGCCGAGCCCCACCGTCTGTACGAACCAGCCCTGGGCGCGGAAGCGGGCCGCCGTGTCCTCATGGGTCGTCAGGCCGGTGTCGCCCTCGATCTGGATGCTGTTGTCGTCCCAGACCACCACCAGGTTGTCCAGCCGGTGCCGTCCGGCCAGCGCCCCGGCCTCGTAGGAGATGCCCTCCTGGAGGTCGCCGTCGGAGCACAGCACCCAGACGGTGCGGCCGGCGGGGCCGCCGGGTGAGGTGTCCGCGCCGGTGAGCCGCTCCTCGTCGCGCTTGAGCGCCATCGCCATGCCCACGGCCGTGGCGACGCCCTGGCCCAGGGGCCCGGTGGTCGTCTCGACACCTGCGGTGTGCCGGTACTCGGGGTGGCCCGGGGTCAGCGAGCCGAGCCGGCGGAAGCGGCGCAGATCGTCCAGCTCCAGCCCGTAGCCGGTCAGATGGAGCTGGACGTACTGGAGGATGCTGGCGTGTCCGCAGGACAGCACGAAACGGTCACGGCCCTCCCAGGAGGGGTCCGCGGGATCGTGCCGGATGTGCCGCTGGAAGAGCAGGTGGGCGACGGGCGCCAGGGCCAGTGCCGTGCCCGGGTGTCCGGACCCCGCGGCCTCGACGGCGTCCACCGCCAGGGCCCGCGCCACGGCGACGGCTCGTGCGTCCGCCGCGTCGAGCGCCCGCCCCGCCGTGGCGGAGGCCCCGAGAGGCCGCGTCGTCTGTGTCGGTGAGAAGGCCACGGGAACTCCTTGGAGAGAGCATGACGTCATGATGACTTCGGGAAACGTAACTCATGCCTCCGTAGCGACACCAGAGGGGGCCCGTCGATGTGATGTGCCAGGCCAGAGAGGTGAAGATGTGACCTGGCAGACATGAACCGCTGTCAGGGCGGTGCGAGATCTCGTTTAGGCGTCGACTATTGACGCTGCGATTCCTCCGTAGTCATCATGATGTCTCGATGACATGTAAGCCCGACGAGGAGGTCGTGGATGGCCGGGCACAAGTACGCACAGGTGCGCGACCATCTGCTGCAGCGCGTGCGGAGTCTCCCCGTGGGGGAGCGCCTGCCCGCCGAGGGCGTCCTGTGCGGTGAATACAATGTGAGCCGCATCACGTTGCGCCGCGCGGTCGACGAACTCGTCCAGGACGGTTACCTCGTGCGCGAGCACGGCCGCGGCACCTTCGTGAGCCACCCGCGCTACAACCTCAAGCACCGCGAACGCTTCGTCAACGAGGTGACCGGCTTCCACACCCAGCTCACCCGGCAGGGGCACACCGTCACCTCGCAGGTGACCGTGCAGCGCGGCGAACGGGCCGGTGCCCGGATCGCCGCCGCGCTCGAGGTCAGCCCCGCCACCCCGGTCATACGGCTGGAGAGGCTGCGCAGCGTGAACGGCGTGCTGCACCACCTCGCCGAGTCCTACGTCGAGGAGGCCCGGTTCCCGGACGTCCTGACGGCGGACTTCACCGACACCTCCCTGTACGCCCACCTGAGGGCCCGTCACGACGTGCTGCTCGTCCGCAACGAGATCGTCGTCGGACTCCACCGGTGCGACACACGCGAGGCCGGGCTGCTCGACGTGGCCGAGGAGACCCCGCTGCTGCTCGCCACCTCCCGTGTCTTCGAGCCGGGCCGCAAACCCGTCATCTTCGGCACCTCGAAGTTCCTGCCGGACACGGCGGAACTGTCCTTCGACATCGTGGCCGACGCCGAGTAGCCGCGCCGTGCCCGTCCCTCACCCGCACCCCCGTGGAGCACGTATGCTCAGTCGTCTTCTGCCCGAGCGGAACATCCACTTCACCGACGACAAACTGACCTGGCGGGAAGCCGTCACCCGGGTCGCCCGTCCGCTGGTGGAGGCCGGAGACGTCACCCCCGAGTACGTCCAGGCCATGCTGGACTCGATCGCGGCCGGCGGCACCTACATCGACCTCGGCCACGGCATCGCGCTGGCGCACGCCCGCCCCGAGTACGGTGTCGTCCGTACCGGCATCGCGATGCTCCGGCTGCGCGAGCCCGCCCCGCTGCTCGACCGGCCCGAGCACGCGGTCGACCTCTACTTCTGCTTCGCAGCGGCGGACGCCGACGCGCACCTGCGCGCCATGGCCTCCCTCGCGCGCATTCTCTCGGACGCCCCGACCCGCCAGGCCCTGCGCGAGGCGGCCTCGGCCTCCGAGGTAGTCAAGTTGATCACCGAATTCGAGGAATCCGAATGAAGTTCCTGGCGATGTGCAGCACCGGACTGGGCAGCAGCTTCATGGTGCGCATGAACATCGAGACCGTCGTCCGTGAACTCGGCCTGGCCGACGTCACGGTCGAGCACTCCGACATCAGCTCCGCCGGCCCCGACAGCGCGGACGTGTTCTTCGTCGCGAAGGATCTGGAGGACACCGCCCAGGGACTGGGCGACGTGGTCGTGCTGAACAGCATCATCGACATGGACGAGCTGCGCGAGGCGGTCAAGGACGCCGCCGCACGCCACGGCCTGCTCTGATTCTCCGATCAGCCACCAAGAAACGTTACTTCCGCTGAGTGCGGCGACCGCGGACGCGGCGCCGCCCACCTCGACGGCGCCGGGCGGACACCCACCCCGGCCGCCGCCCGCCCGCAGCGCCCGACGCCTCATCCCTCCCGCTCCGGAGCTGCACTCCGCCGGCCGATGCTCCCGTGCGTCAACACCGCCCGGAACCCGGCACCCACCACCCCCGCACGCGGCCCCGTCGTGCCCCAAGAGAGGCGTTGTCCGTGAACAGCGTTCTGCAGAATTTTCTCGATGTCTTCCGTGAGCCATCCGTCATCGTCGGCCTGATAGCCCTGCTCGGCCTGGTCCTCCAGCGCAAGTCGGCCTCCGACACCGTCAAGGGCACCATCAAGGCGTTCGTCGGCTTCCTGGTCCTCGCGGCCGGCGCCGGCGTGGTCTCCGACGCGCTCACCCCGTTCGGCGACATGTTCCAGCACGCCTTCGGGGTGCAGGGTGTCGTGCCCAACAACGAGGCCATCGTCGGCAAGGTGCTCACCGACTACGGCTCCCAGGCCGCGCTGATCTTCTTCTTCGGCATGGTCGTGAACGTGCTGCTCGCCCGCTTCACCACGTTCAAGTTCATCTACATGTCGGGGCACGTCGCCCTGTACCTGGCGGCCATGATCGCCGTCATCCTCATCGCGAACGGCTTCAGCAGCTGGCAGGCCATCCTCTGGGGCTCCCTCGCCCAGGGCCTCATCACCACGATGTCGCCCGCGCTCGTCCAGCCCTGGATGCGCAAGGTCACCAAGAACGACAACGTCGCGCTCGGCCACACCGGCAACTTCGGCATCGCCACCAGCGGACTCGTGGGCCGTCTGGTGGGCGACTCCTCGAAGTCCACCGAGGACCTCAAGATCCCCAAGGGCCTGGGCTTCCTGCGCGACACCACCGTCGTCATCGCCACCTCGATGGGCATCATCTACCTGCTGGTCACCCTCGTCGCCGGACCCGGCTACGTCGAGCGTGAGCTGAGCGACGGCCAGTGGTACCTGCTGTGGGCCGTCATGCAGGCCGGCAAGTTCGCCGCGGGTGTCTTCATCATCCTCGCCGGTGTCCGCGTCGTCCTCGCCGAGATCATCCCCGCCTTCAAGGGCATCTCGGAGAAGCTCGTGCCCAACGCGCGTCCCGCCCTCGACGTCCCGATCGTCTTCACCTTCGCCCCGAACGCCGTCCTCATCGGCTTCCTCGCCAGCTTCGTGGGCGGCCTGATCGGCATGGGCATCCTCGTCGCCGTGGGCGGCACCATCATCATCCCCGGCATCGTCGCCCACTTCATGACCGGCGCCGCGTCCGGCGTCATCGGCAACGCGACCGGCGGCCGGCGCGGCGCGATCCTCGGCGCCATGGCCAACGGCCTGCTGATCACCTTCCTTCCGCTGCTCGTCCTGCCGTTCCTCGGCGACGTCGGCCTGCAGAACTCCACGTTCTCGGACGCCGACTTCGGCGTCTCCGGCCTGCTGATCGGCGGCTCGGTCCGGATCGGCCACGCGGCCGTCATCGGCCTCGTCGTCATCGCGCTGGCCGCGGTGTTCGTCAGCAGCGCCCTCGTCACCCGCCGCCGCGCCGTCGCGGCGGCGACGGAGGCGGAGGCCCAGCCCACCCACTGACCCGACGGCCCGCCCCGCACCGCCCGCCCGGCGACCCACCTGGGTCGCCGGGCGACGCCGTTTCTGCGACGCGGGCCCGGTCCGCGTTTCACCGGGGGCGGTTCAGTAAGTGCCGTAGTACCACGGGGCTGTTGGGGCCCGCATCTCGGCCGGCTCCCGGTTGCTTGCGGTGAATCCGTCCAGCGGTTCCTCCCGTCTGATCGCCGGTGTTCCGGGGGCGTACGGTGTCGCGTTCGCGCGGTAGGTTCCGCGGTCTGCCGGGTGCCGTACCGCCCCAGGCCCGTGTTCCGGAACACGGGCCTGGGGAGACGGTGGTGGCGCACGGTGCTCGGTTCGCGCCGTGGTTGCCCGTTCGGGTGTGTCGGGACACCGGGGCGGAGCCGGTGCCCCGCACGGGTGTGAACGGGGGGTGTCGTGGTGGGAGTCGGCCGCCGGGTGGGCCGTAAGGGGAGGGGGCCGCCCGGCGGGGTGCGCATGACGCGCGGGTTGTCACAGAATGGTGTGGTCCGGGTGCTGCCCGGAGGGGAGCCCCGGCCCGATTCCAGCGGGCCGGGGGTTCCCGTCGTGCAGCCGGTTCAGGCGGTTCAGTACTTGAACTCGTGGTGCTTGATGACCCGGAAGCTGGCCAGCACTCCGTCCTTGACGTGGACGCCTTCGGTGTGGTGCGGCTTCACGCCGTCGCTGGAGCTGTGCGGTCCGACGGTGGCGATGGGGGCGCCGTTGTCGCAGACGGCTCCGCGGAAGACCTCGACGGTCTTGCGGCTGTCGTTGCGGATGTTCAGGGTCCTGGCGCCGAGGCCGCTGACCACGGTGATGCAGCCGCCCGGGTGGGCGGAGTACGTCCGCTCGTTGATGTGGATCCGGCCCTCTTCGAACTTCTTGCCCTTGCCCTCGCGGCCCTCGTTCTCCTCCTCGTTCTCCTCCTTGTTGCCCTTGCCGACGTTGCCGCCGAAGGGCGCCTGGGCAGGCGCGGGAGCCGCCTGCAGGGCCACCGGAGCCACCGGAGCCGCCTGGGCCGGCTCGGAGGCGGCCGAGGCGTAGGTGATACCGGTCGCGGCCAGGGCCGCCGCGGCCACGATACCGGCGGTGACCGCCGTGGAGCGGGTCATCAACATGCAACTTCTCCTGTCTGCGAGAGGCCGGCTGAGCAGCCGGCGTACGACGAACGTACAAACAGCTCCGGTGACTTTCATCTCGAGCATCTCCAGAGGCCGAAGCCAGGGAGCCGAACGGGGGACGCGCGGCGCCCGCACGCCTCTTTCCCGGCGGTCGACGGCTTGTCAATGCCCTTGAAAAACAAGGAGATTGACAGGCACTTAGCCCTTCAAGGTGATTGTCTGACTGCCGGTCACCCCATCGACGACAGGACCCCGGCGAAAGGCCGCCGGACTAAGCCGGGGAGTGGCTGCCGGACCCCCTGCTGCCCCACCCCGACGTCGCCGACGGCATCGAACTCGCGGAAAGCGTCTCCCATCGCGACGCTGACCGTCCTGGAGACGCCCCGACCGGTGGAACGCCCGTCCCGCCCGGAACCGCGTCGCCGCTCGGCAGTCACGGGCCGGCGTGAGCCGATCGGGGCGCAAGGCCGTGATGGCGCGGTTCGTCGCCGCGCCGCACGCCGGGCGCATCCAGGGCCTTCCGGGGCTCATGGTGCCGGCCCCGATCCACGGGGCCGGATTGGTGGCGAGGGTGCTCGTCGGCACGGATCCGGTCGAGGTCGAGGCCGTGGTCGTGTGGCTCAACGCGGCGCCCGCGATCCGGATCGACTCCGGCAGTGGACGGGCCGCGGTCGGCCGCGCGATCGAGACCGGGCGCATCCAGGGCCTTCCGGGGCTCATGGTGCCGGCCCGGATCCACGGGGCCGGATTGGTGGCGAGGGTGCTCGTCGGCACGGGTCCGGTCGAGGTCGAGGCCGTGGTCGTGTGGCTCAACGCGGCGCCCGCGATCCGGATCGACTCCGGCGGCGGACGGGCCGCGGTCGGCCGCGCGATCGAGACCGGGCGCATCACCCCGATCTGCGCGGCATCCGACCCGCTGAAGCCGACACGACTCGACGCACCGACCGATCGGGGTGCCTGCTCCGGCGTCAGCTTCCGGTGTGCTTCACGTCGATGCCCAGTCCGGCCCACAGCTCCCGCTCGGTCTGGCTCGGCGGGGTCGCGCAGTGGCCCTCCGGGTGCCAGGCGGGGGGCACGTGCGGGGCCTCCGGCAGGCCCGCGTCCCGTGGGGTGCGGTCGGGGTCCGGGCCGGGGTCGGGGTAGTGGACGCCGGGCAGCGGTCCGACGGAGAACGCGCTGAGCTGGATGAGCAGCTTCAACACAGCGGCAGCCGCCCTGCCGAGCCAGAACCTCAGCCTCATGCCACCCCTCTTCTTCCAGCCGGTCCCACGGCCGTCCCGAGACGGCCCCCGTCGGTGCCCAGGGTCGCCGCTCGTCCTGAAGCGCCGCTTAAAGCGGGTCCCGGAGAATCCGCGCCCATGAAAATCTCATACCCCGGGGCAGCCAGATTCCCGGCCGAAATCATGATCGGCTAAGTGTCGTGGCAGCCGCCGACGTGTCAGTGTTCCGGCAGGCGGAAGGAGCAGTGGCATGGAGATCGGGGTTCTCGGGCCGCTCGTGGTGAGCATCGACGGCACCTCCGTGGTGCCGAGCGCGGCCAAGCCGCGCCAGCTGCTCGCGCTGCTGGCGGTCAACGCGGGCTGGGACGTGAACGTGGCGACCCTGACGGAGGAGCTGTGGGAGTCAAGTCCCCCCAGCGGGCCCGCGGGTGTGGTGCAGACCTATGTCAAGCAGTTGCGCCGGGCCATCGGTCACGCCCTGGGCCCGGAGCACGAGCACGCGCCGAAAGAGGTACTCAGCCGCAGCTACGCCGGGTACGCGCTGAACATGCCCGCGCCCGTCCTGGAGGCCGACCTCTTCCAGCAGCTCAGCGGCCGCGGCCTGCGGGCCCTGGAGAGCGGCGACGACGAGACCGCCGCGAAGCTGCTGGGCGAGGCGCTCGCCATGTGGCGCGGGCCGGTCCTCGCCGACGTACGCATCGGACCCGCGCTCCGGGTCGAGCTGCTGCGGCTGGAGGAGGCACGGCGCTCCGCGCTGGAGGGGCGGATCACCGCGGATCTGCGGCTCGGCAGACACGCCGAGGTGATCGGTGAACTCCTCGCGCTCACCGAGCGCTTCCCCCTCCAGGAGAGCCTGCACGCGCTGCTGATGCTGGCGCTCTACCGGTGCGGACGCTCGTGGCAGGCGCTTGAGATTTTTCGAAAGCTACGCGCGTCGACCGCCCAGGAGCTGGGCATCGAGCCCTCCCTGCGCCTCCAGAAGCTGCACCGGGCGATCCTGGCAGCCGACCCTCAACTCGATCTCACCGTGCCGAGTTTGGCGGCCTTTTAGCGGGCCGGGGCAGCGTGGGGCCGCGCCGGCCGGGAACGCCCGTCCGTTGTCGCACCGCGACCCGGCCGGCCCGCTCACCCCTGGACGGAACCGAGACGGAGCACCATGACGCGATACCTGTCCCGGAAGCGCCCGGACGGCGAACCGGACCCTGCGACACGGCTGTTCTGCTTCCCGTACGCGGGCGGCGGAGCCTCGGCGTACCGGCGATGGCAGCGCGGCCTCGACGCCCACGACGCCGGGGTACGGGTGCTGCCCGTGCAACTCCCCGGCCGCGAGGAGCGGTTCGCAGAACCCAGGTTCACCGATCTGGACGCCCTGATCGACGACATGGACGCGCAGCTCGACGAGGAGCTGTCCGAACCCCACATCTTCTACGGACACAGCATGGGGGCGCTCCTCGCGTACTCGCTCGCCCGGCGGCGGCAGCGGCGCGGCGCGCCCCTGCCCCGGGCACTCGTGCTCAGTGCCTACCGCGCCCCGCACCTGCCGGCCCCGCCGATCGCCGACCCGGACGCCGGGGACGCGGCACTCGTCGCCGGCCTGACGGCACTCGGCGGCATCCCGCAGACGCTGCTCGACCACCCCGAATTCCTCTCCGCGCTGCTCCCGGTGGCCCGCGACGACCTCCGGTTGTGTCTCGGCAGCGGCGCCGCGCCCGCCGAGCCGCTGCGGGTACCGCTGCACCTGTTCGCGGGGCGCGGTGACCGGCTGGTCGCCGTGTCCGAGGTGGCCGCCTGGGAGCGGCACGCGGGGTACGGCTGCGAGCTGCGTACGATGCCCGGGGGACACTTCTTCGTCAGGTCGGACGAGGGCGCCTTCCTGCGTGAACTCGCCTTGCTGACGCGCCGGTACGCCACGGAGCGGGTCGCCGTGTGACGGGCCGGCACCGCGGCGGCCGGGTCGTGAGAATCTCATGTTCCGGTCAGTTGTCCGTCATACCGGGGCCATGGTGGCGTCCCCGCCGCCAGGCTCCCGCTCCACCGGTCCCGACGACCCGGGAACGGCGGGTACTTCGGCCATCCCCCCACCACCGACGCGCGGCCGCCGCGCCGCCCCGAGCCCGTACGGAACCATCGTGAAAGGAACTTGTCCTGTGACACACGACGCCGCGGAGGGCCCCACGAGGAGCCCGGCCTCACCGCTGGTCCGCGTCGCCTGGGGGGTGCTGGCCGCCCTCCTGCTGATCTGGCTGGTGTTCGAGACGGCGAAGTACGGCGGCTGGGTGATCGTCGCCGCGGTCGCCGGGGTCGTCGTACCCGACCTGTCCTTCCTCGCCGCGCTCTCCGGCCCGCACGAGCACGGCCGGATGCCCCGTAGGGCCGTGCCCTTCTACAACCTCCTGCACCGGCCCCTCGTCGCCCTCGTCGTCATGGCCGGCTGTCTGATCCCCGAATCCTCGGCCGTCGCCGTCCCGTTGTTCAACTTCGGCCTGGCCTGGCTGGTGCACATCGCCGCCGACCGGGCCCTCGGGTTCGGCCTGCGCGGCGCCGACGGCCGGCAGCGCTGACCGCGCCCTCGGGGCGCGCTTTGGTGCCGCGCAAGCCCTCGCTGCGAGGCTCGTCCGGGTCCCCGACCGCGCCTCGCACCGCGCGTCGGCCGCCCGGACCACCGCACCCAAGTAACCGCTGAGCACCTGTTGCCGGAGGAAACGCATGGATACGACGGACACGACGCACGGCGGGCCGGAGACCGGCCAACCCCCGATGGACTACCCGTTCCACCGCCGTTCGGCCGTCGAAGTACCCCCCGTCTACGAGGAGTTGCGGGCCAAGTGCCCGGTCGCCCACGTCCGGCTGCCCAGCGGTGACGAGGGCTACGTGGTGACCCGCTACGACGATGTGCGCACCGTTCTCGCCGACGTCAGGTTCAGCCGGGAAGCCACCATCGCCCCCGACGCGCCGCAGCTCACCAGCACACCGCCCGTGCCGGGCAGCCTGTTCACCACGGACCCGCCCGAGCACACCCGGCTGCGCCGGCTCGTCTCCCGGGAGTTCACCGCCCGCCGGGTGCAGAACATGCGTCCGCGGATCCAGGAGCTCACCGACGGGCTCCTCGACGAGATGGCGAAGCAGGGCGGGCCGGTCGACCTGAACACGGCGCTGGCCTTCCCGCTGCCGGTGATGGTGATCTGTGAGCTGCTCGGTGTGCCCTTCGAGGACCGTGACCGCTTCCGCGAGTGGTCGGACGCCTTCGTCTCGTTGACGGCGCACACCCCGGAGGAGACCGCCGCCCAGCGCCAGCAGATGATCGAGTACCTGGCGGCGCTCGTCAAGCGCAAGCGGGAGGAGCCGACGGACGACCTGATGGGGGCGCTCGTCGCCGTCCACGACGACGAGGGCAGCCTCAACGAGTTCGAGCTGATCGTCATGGCGGCGACCATCCTCGTCGCCGGCCACGAGACCACCGTCAGCATGATCGGCAAGATCGTGCTGACGCTGCTGCGCCACCCGGAGCACCTGGCCACGCTGCGCGAGCACCCCGAGATGATCGACCACGCCATCGAGGAACTGCTGCGCGTCAACCCGATCGGTGACGGGGGTCCGCTGCGGATCACCCTGGAGGACGTGGAGATCGGCGGCACCGTCATTCCCAAGGGGAGCGCGGTGCTGGCGGCGGTCTGCTCCGCCAATCAGGACCCCGCGCGCTTCCCGGGCGCGGAGGCCGATGAGTTCGACCCCACCCGGCCCGAGGCCGTCCACCACGTCGCGTTCGGCCACGGCCCGCACTTCTGCTTGGGCGCCGCGCTGGCCAGGGCGGAGCTGCAGATCGTCGTCACCTCGCTGCTGAACCGGTTCCCCGGTCTGCGGCTCGCGGAGGAGGTCGAGGCCCTGGAGCTGACGACCGGGATGATGGTGCACGGCCTGACCCGACTCCCCGTCACCTGGTGACACCCGAGCCACGACACAGCCCGGCCGCCACCGGTTGACGGCCGGCCGGGCGCCGGGGCGCTGCGCCGGCCAGGGCGGAGCCCCCGGTTGACGGTCGGGTGGGCGCCTGGTGGGCCGGATCCGGTTCCGTTACGGCTGGTGGGCCAAGCGCTCCGCTGGAATTGCCGCGCTGTGCCGTCGGTCGTCTGCGGCACCGTCGTGGCTGGTCGCGCAGTTCCCCGCGCCCCTTCGGGGCGCTGTCGAACCGCAGCGGACTTCACGCGGCGGGCCCCGGAGGGTGGCTGTTCCGGTGCGCGGGGGATTCGGGTGGTGGGCAGGGCGGAGGCCCCGGTCCGTACGGGCCGGGGCTTGTGTCGTTCGGGTCCGGACCCGCGGTCATACCCGGGCGGTGGGGGACTGCGCCTCCACGACGTGCGGCCCCGGCCGCTGCAACTGGAAGTACGCGCTCCCCAGCACCCGCTCCTTCAGCTTCTGGCTCCGGTCGACCACCCGGTACAGCGAGCGGCGCACCACACCGCCGGCGCCGTGCAGCGCGAACAGCCGCTCCTGCCGCAGCTGCAGTCCGCGCGACGTGGCGACCGACTCCTCCCGCGCCCGCTGGAACCGGGCGTTCGCCGCCAGCAGCGCCACCTCGCTGCCGCCCGCGTCGAACGCCTCGCGCAGCAGCGGGGCCAGCGTCACCCCGTCGATGATCGCGTGATTGACACCCTGCCCGAGGATCGGCGTCAGCGTGTGCGCCGCGTCGCCGATCAGCACCAGACCCGGCATGGACCAGCGCGGCACCACCGTGGTGAAGATGTCCAGCATCGAGGTGTCGGACCAGGAGCGGATCTCCGCGCGCACCGACCCGGCCAGCTCCGGAGCGAGCCGGTCCAGCCGCTCGTACAGCGCGGGCAGCCCCTCGGCGCGCAGCTCCTTGAGCCCGCCCTTCGGGATGTTGAAGCCGACCCGCACACTGTCCGGGTGGGTCGGGATGAACAGCCCGTGCTGGTCGCCGCGGATCCGGACGCGATACGTACGGTCGTCCCACTCGGCCGGGAACGGCAGCTTCAGCCACACCACGTCACGGTCCAGCGGCAGCTTCGTGTACGACAGCCCGGACATCTCGCGGACCTTGCTGAACCGGCCGTCCGCCGCCACCGTGAGCGCCGCGCGCACCGTCAGTTCGCCCTCCGGGGTACGCGCCGTCACCCCCGTGACCGCACCGCTGTCGCCGTCCGCGCGCAGCAGCCGGGTGGCGGTCGCCCGGCGCACCAGGGTGAAGTGCTCCGCGTGCTCCTCCTGCCCGAGGCCCGCCAGGGCCGAGAGCAGCGCCGGCTGGGGCAGCTCCACCGGATAGGGGTGCGGGTACCGGAAGCGGCGGAAGTCGGCGCGCAGCACCGTGCTGCCGGAGTCGACGATCTCCATTCTGTGCATCTGCTGACAGGCGCCGTTCAGCCGGGCGAGGACGCCCAACCTGTCGAGCAGCCACACCGAGTCGGGGGAGACCGACTCGCCCCGGAACGACCGGTCGAAGTGACCGCTCTGCTCCAGGACCACGACGGAGACCGAACGCCTGGCGAGCTCCACGGCCAGGGTGAGCCCCGCCGGACCTCCTCCGACCACACACACTTCTGCGGTCAGCTCAGTTGTCGTCATCAGTGCTGCCTTTCAGAAGGAGTCATCCTGCCCCGATGGTCGGCAGCCCGCCTAAAGCAGCTCTTGCGGGCGGTCCGCGGGGCCCGGTCCGCACCCCGGTCCGCACCCCGGAGCAAGCCCGGCCACGGCCCGGCCCGTACCCGGGCGCAAGCCCGTCTTTAGGGACGGGGCACAAGCTCCCAAGCGCCTGCCCGCCCCCGCAGAGAGGCGAATCGACCGTGAGCACAGCAGTGACGACGTCCGACCCGGAGCGCACCGGCCCCGCCGGCCCCCTCGACCGGCTGCGCGCGCTGTACGGCGAGCGACGGCTCGCCGCCGAGTACCCGGCGGTGCCCGGACTGCTCGCCGAACTCGCGCAGCGGGACGACGGGTTCGCCCAGCTGTCCCGCGCGGGCCGGCTGCTCGCCAAGGTCGCCGCCGAGGACATCGTGGCGCGGCACCCCGGCGTCGTACCCGCCACCGTCGCCGTCACCGGACACGGCACGATCGACGCGCTGACCGCACCGCTCACCGCGGAACTCGCCCGGCACGGCATCCCGTTGCGGACGAGCGCAGGCGACCACGACGCATGGCTGCGCGACCTCCAGGACACCGACAGCCACCTGTACGCCCCCGGCACCGAACTCGCCCTCTGCCTGCTCGACGCCCAGCTCGTCTTCGACGAACTGCCGCTGCCCTGGGGCGTGGCGGACGTCGCCGGGACCGCCGCCGGCAAACTCGAACTCCTCGACCGGCTCGCCGCCCGCTACGACGCACACGGCACCGGGACGCTCGTACTCAACACCCTGCCGCTGCTGCCCCAGCACACCCAGCAGCTGATCGACCACCGCTCCCGTACCGAACTCTCCATCGCCTGGCGGGAGTTCAACATAGGGCTGCTGCGGCTGGCCGCCACGCACCCGCGGCTGCACGTGGTCGACCTGGAGCCGCTGATCGCCGGGGGCGGACCGGTCCGCGATCCGCGGCTCGCCGCCTACGCCAAGGTGAACCTGGGCGAGGAGGTGCTCGCCGGATACGCCCGGCAGACGGGCCATCTGCTGCGGACCCTGCGCGGCAGGGCCAAGAAGGTCCTCGTCCTGGACCTCGACAACACCCTCTGGGACGGCATCCTCGGCGACGACGGACCCGACGGCATCGCCGCCGCCACCACCTACCGCGGCGAGGCCTTCGGCCGGTTCCAGCGAGTGGTCAAGCAGATCGGCAGCCAGGGCGTCCTGCTCGCGGTGTGCAGCAAGAACGACCGCGAGCCGGTGCTCGACGTGCTCCGCGACCACCCCGACATGACCCTGCGCGAGGCCGACTTCGTCCGGATCAGCGCCGACTGGGAACCCAAGGACGGCGGCATCCGGACCATCGCCGCCCGCCTCAATCTCGGCACCGACAGCTTCGTCTTCGCCGACGACTCGCCCTTCGAACGCGGTCTCGTCGCCGCCACGCTCCCCGAGGTCGCCGTGATCGCCCTCGACGAGGAACCGGCGCTGCACATCGACCGGCTCCTCGCCGACGGCTGGTTCGACGTGCGGGAACTGACCGTCGAGGACCGCGGACGCGCCGTGCAGTACCGGCAGGAGGCGGAACGGCAGGACCTACAGCAGGTCACCGGGTCGATGGAGGAGTACCTGCGCGCCCTCGACGTGCGGATCGAGGTCGCCCCCGTACGCGACCACGAGGTGGTCCGGGTCGCCCAGATCACCCTGCGCACCAACCAGTTCAACCTCACCACCCGCCGGCTCCAGGCGCCCGACGTCCGCGAACGGCTCGACTCGCCGGACCATCTGGTGCTGGCCGTGCGCTCCCGTGACCGCTTCGGCGACAACGGGGTCGTCGGCGCCCTGTTCGCGCACCGCGAGGACGCGGCCCTGCGCATCGACAACATGCTGCTCAGCTGCCGGGTCTTCGCCCGCGGCATCGAGCAGGCCGCCGTCGCCGCGCTGCTGGCGCACGCTGTGGACTCGGGTGCGACCGAGGTACGCGCCGGCTACCGGCCCACCGCCAAGAACCACAAGGTGCGCGACTTCTACCCGTCGCTCGGCTTCGAGCGGGCCGCCGAAACCCCGGACGGCGGCGTCGAGTTCCGACACCGGCTGGTCGAACTGCCCGACATGCCCGGACATGTGACCCTCGACGCGGACTTCCGGGGCGGCCCCGAATGACCTGGGCGCACCCGGGAGGCGTCGCACCGAACGCACAAGCGTCTCCTTAGTGCCCCGGACGACGATCGTGATGTCAGAGCAACCCGTGCCGGCGCCACGCCAGCGGAACTCGGAGAGGTCGGAGAAAGACGTTGACGAACTTCCGGACCTTCACGGAACTGGTTCTGGAACGCACCGAAGCCCGCAGCGCCGCGGATGCCTTCATCTTCCTGCCCGACGACGCCCGCGGCTCGGTGCCGCAGCACCTCACCTTCGCCGGGCTCGACCAGGAGGCGCGCCGGATCGCGTCCTGGCTCCAGGCGCGCGGGGCCGCGAACCGCCAGGTCCTGCTGCTCCACCCGGCCGGCCTGGACTTCATCAAGGCGTTCACCGCCTGCCTGTACGCCGGTGCCGTGGCCGTGCCGGGACCGCTGCCCACCGAACAGGGCCAGCACTTCTCCCGGGTCTCCGGCATTCTGCGCGACGCCGAGGCGTGCGCCGTGCTCACCGACTCGGCCCACGCCCCCGAGATCTCCGCCTGGCTGGCCGCGGAGGGCTTCACCGACGTGCCGTGCCTGGCCACCGACGATCCGGCCCAGGGCGCCGCGGACGCCTGGCACGCCCCCGCCCTCACCCCGGACAGCCGCGCCTTCCTGCAGTACACCTCGGGCTCGACCAGTGACCCCAAGGGCGTCGTGGTCTCGCACCGCAACCTGCTCGCCAACGAGGCGGCGATCCAGCGGTCGATCGGCACCAGCGCACAGACCGTGTGCGGCGGCTGGCTGCCCTTCTACCACGACATGGGTCTGATCGGGCACATCCTCCATCCGCTCTACCTCGGCATCCCCGCCGTCCTGATGGCGCCCTTCACCTTCCTCAAGCGCCCCGTCCGCTGGCTGAAGATGGTCGGCGACTACGGGGTGACCACCGGCGGCGGCCCCAACTTCGCCTACGACCTGTGCGTGCGCAGGGTCACCGACGCACAGCTGGAGACGCTCGACCTGTCCACCTGGACGACCGCCTGCAACGGCGCCGAACCGGTCAGGGCCGAGACCGTCCGCGCCTTCACCGAGCGCTTCGCGCCCGCCGGATTCCGGCCCGAGGCATTCTTCCCCTGCTACGGCATGGCCGAGACGACCCTGCTGGTCTCCGGCATCCCGCGCACCGCCGGCCCCCGCGTGCTCGACGTCGACGCCGCGGCCCTGGAGCGCGGTGAACTCGCCGACCCGCGGGCGGACCGGCCCACCCGTTCCCTCGTCAGCAGCGGGATCGTGCGCGACTTCGAGGTCCGCGTCGTCGACCCGGAGACCCGGACCGAGAGGCCCGCGGGACACGTCGGCGAGATCTGGCTCAAGGGTGACAGCGTCGCGTCCGGCTACTGGAAGCGGCCGCAGACCAACAAGGAGATCTTCGACGCGGCGATCCGCGACGCCGCGGGCGCGGGCGACGACGACGGCGGGTGGCTGCGCACCGGCGACATGGGCGTCCTCCAGGACGGACAGCTCTATGTCACCGGCCGGCTCAAGGAGTTGGTCATCCTCGCGGGCCGCAACCTCTACCCGCAGGACGTCGAACGCGCCGTCCAGTCCGTGGACCCGGCCTTCGGCAGCGGCGCGGGCGCCGTCTTCGCCGTCGAGACCGACCGCGAGCACCTGGTGGCGATCCAGGAGGTCCGCCCCGGCAGCGTCGCCACCGACCTGCGCACCCTCGCCTCCGGCGTGCAGAGCTTCATCAGCAAGGAGTTCAGCATCCCGGCAGGCAACATCCTGCTGGTCCGCCCCGGAACCGTCCGCAGGACCACCAGCGGCAAGATCCAGCGGACCCTGATGCGCAAGCTGTTCCTGGCGGGCGGGATCACCGCGCTGCACGAGGTCCTGGAGCCGGCCGTCCGCGAACTGGTCGCCTCCGCCGACGCCGGCGCGGCCACCGGCGACCAGCCCGCCGCCCTGTCCCCGGAATCGGTGGTCTGACGTGGAACACCCGCCCTACCGGCTCGCGGAGGAGTTCGACCGCTACCTCGGCGACCCCGACGACCCCGGCGAGGTCTTCTCCTACGCGCGCTGCGCGGAACTCGACGACAAGGAGGAGTTCCCCGCCGACATCTGCCGCCGCTTCGAGGAGTGGGGCCTGCCCGACCAGTACGTACCGGTCGAGCACGGCGGCCGGCTGCGCGACTACGAGCAGGTCCTCCAGCTCGTCCGCGCCGTCGCCCGCCGCGATCTGACCTGTGCCATCGGCCACGGCAAGACCTACCTCGGCGGGGTCTGCGTATGGGTGGCGGGCTCCGCGGAGCAGGGTGCCCGGCTCGGTGCCGACATCATGGCCGGGGTCCCGGTCTCCCTCGGGCTCACCGAACGCGCCCACGGCAGCGACCTGCTCGCCGGCGAGGTGCGCACCGACGGCACGGCGGCGGACACCGCGGACCACTGGCTGGTCAGCGGCGAGAAATGGCTGATCAACAACGCCACCCGGGGGTCGGTGCTGTCGCTGCTGACCCGTACCCGCCCGGACGGGGGCCCGCGCGGCTTCAGCGTCCTCCTCGTCGACAAGCGCGAACTCGACGAGGGCAGTTACCGCCACCTGCCGAAGATCCGCACCCACGGCATCCGCGGCGCCGACATCTCCGGCATCGCCTTCGACGGCGCCCGCGTGCCGCGCGGCGCCCTCGTCGGCGCCGAGGGCGCCGGACTGGAGATCGTGCTGAAGGCGCTCCAGCTCACCCGCACCATGTGCGCGGCGCTGTCGCTCGGCGCCGGCGACCACGGGCTGCGGCTCGGCCTGGACTTCGCCGAGGAACGCGAGCTGTACGGCCGGCGGCTCATCGACCTCCCGCAGGCCCGGCACGTGCTGACCGGTGCCGCCGCCGACGTCCTGCTGCACGAGGCGGTCGCCCTGGTCGCCGCCCGCGCCGTGCAGAGCCAGACCGCGGAACTCGGCGTCACCTCGGCCGTCACCAAGTATCTGCTGCCCACCGGCACCGACCAGGTCCTCGCCGACCTGACCGGGCTGCTCGGCGCCCGCGCCTTCCTCAAGGGCGTGCACGCCGACGGCCGGTTCCAGAAGCTCCAGCGCGACCACCGCATCGTCGGGCTCTTCGACGGCAACACCCTGGTCAACCTCAACTCCCTGATCAACCAGTTCCGTTCACTGGTACGCGGGTTCCGGCGCGGCACCGGCGACACGGCGGGCAGCGACACCGCCTGCGACCTGGGCGCACCGCTGCCGCCCCTGGATCCGGCGAAGCTGTCACTGGTCGCCCGGCACGGCAGCGGACTCATGGCGGGGCTCCTCGCCTCGGTCGAGGAGATCACCCGGCGCGCGGACCTGAACCCCGCGCTCGGCCCGGTCGCCGAGGCCGCGCGGCGGCTGCTCGCCGTCACCACCGCGGTGCACACCGAGATGGAGGAGTACCAGGGCGCGCTCACCGAGGTGCCGCCCGCCGCCTTCGAGGTCGCGCGCCGCTACACCCTGTGCTGGGCAGGAGCGGCCTGCCTCGGCCTGTGGACGCACAGCACCGACCGGTTCCCCGACGGCCCCGACGCTGTCGCCACCGGGGAGTTGTGGCGCGACGGCCTGTGGCTGCACACCGTCCTCGACCGGCTGCTGGTCCGGCTCGGCGAACCGGCGGCGGCCGGCCCGGAGACCTACGAAGAACTGCTCGGCGCCCTGCGGGCGGCCCGCTCCTCGGGCCGGCTGTTCTCGCTGCTGCCGCAGCGGGGCCCCGAGCGGCGGCCCGCGACGCCCGGCGCGGCCGCCGGCGAGAGGGAGACGACGTCATGCTGATCGCTGCAGAGCCCCAGGACCCGCACCCGGCGACCGCCGCGGCGGACGGCGACGGGACGCCGGGGCAGGAGGCGCGGGCCGCGGCCCGCGTGGCCGAAGTGGACCGGCGGCTCGGCGACCCGACCGACGAGGCGGGCGAACTGTCCTACGCCCGGCTGATCGCGGCGGACGAGGCCGGTGAACTCGCCACGGCCGGCGAGCGCGCCCTCGACGAACTCGGGCTCGGCGCCGACTTCGTGCCGACCGCCGAGGGCGGCCGGCTGGAGCGGCTCGACACCCTGGTGCGGGTCATGCGGCAGGTGTTCCGCCGCGACGTCGCCCTCGGCCTCGGCTACGGAGTGACCTCCTTCATGGCCGGAGTGAACGTCTGGACCTCCGGGGACGCCGCACAGCGCGCACGCCTCGCCCGGATCCTCACCGGCGGCGGCAAGGTGTCGGTCGCCTACCACGAACTCGCGCACGGCAACGACTTCGTACGCAACGAGTTTGAGGCCCGCCCCGCGCCGGACGGCGGATTTCTGCTGAACGGCGCCAAGCAGGTCATCAACAACGCCGACCGCGCGGACGCCTGGGTGCTGTTCAGCCGCACCAGCCCCGCACCGGGCAGCCGCAGCCACTCCGTGCTGTTCGTCGAGCGCGAGGGGCTCGACCCGGACACCTGGCGGGTGCTGCCGCGCTACGACGCCGTCGGCGTGCGCGGCTGCCACCTGTCCGGACTCCGCTTCGACGACACACCCGTGCCGTCCTCGGCCCTCGTCGGCGCGAGCGGAACAGGGGTCGAAACCGCCCTGCGCGCCTTCCAGATCACCAGGGCCGCGCTGCCCGCCATGGCCGTCGGCACCGCCGACACGGCCCTGCGCACCGTCGTGGGTTTCGCGCTGGGCCGACGGCTCTACCGCAAGTCCGTCCTGGACATCCCGCATGCCAGAGCCACCCTGTCCGGGGCCTTCACCGACCTGCTGACCTGCGACAGCCTCTCGCTGGCCGCGACCCGGGCGGTGCATCTGCTCCCCGAGCAGACCAGCGTCCTCGCCGCCGCCACCAAGTACCTCGTCCCGAAGCTGCTCACCGACGCCCTGCACGAGCTGTCCATCGTGCTCGGTGCCCGCTTCTACGTCCGGGACGGAGAGCACGGCATCTTCCAGAAGCACATCCGTGACCTGCCCGTGCTCAGCCTCGGCCACGCCGGCTCCGCGGCCTGCCAGGCCACCATCATCCCCCAGCTGTCCCGGCTCGCCCGGCGCTCCTGGTTCAGCGACGAACCGGCCCCCGCGGCACTCTTCCGGCCGCGCGCCGGCCTGCCGGACCTCCCCTTCGACCGGCTCACCCTGGCGAGCGGACGGGACGGGCTCAGCGCCACCCTGGTCGCCGCCGTCGACACGCCGCCCGGCGCGACACCCGAGGAGCAGGCCGTCCAGGAACTGGCGCGGCAACTGGTGGACGAGCTGCGACAGGTCCAGGAGGCGAGCCGTGCGCTCGCACCCCAGGACCGTACGGCCCTCGCCGGCCCCGCCGCGTTCGCCCTCGCCGACCGGTACGCCGTCCTGCTCGCGGCCGCCGCGGCGATCGGCGTCCGGCAGCAGGCGGCCCAGGACGGCGGCGACGCGTTCCTCGCCGACCCCGCCTGGCTCGCCGCCGCCCTGCACCGGCTCGCCCGGCGGCTCGGCCGGCGGCCCGCCGCGCTCCCGGCGTCCGTGGACGCCCGGGTGCACGAGGAAGTACTGCGCAGGTTCCACGCGCGCACCAGCTACGACCTGTACGACACCCCGCTCACCGGCTGACGGACGCCGGCCGGACCGTCACGGATCCCGGCCGTCCACGACGGCCGCCGGACGGCACCACGACAGCACGCGACCACCGCTCACCCCGCCGAGGAGTGCACCATGCCCGTTCCGACCACCGGACACACCACCGAGTCTCTGACCACGTGGTTGGCCGAGCGCATCGCCCTCTACCTCAAGCGGCAGCCCGCCGACATCGACCCGGACGTGCCCCTCGCGGAGTACGGCCTCGACTCCGTCGCCGCCCTCAGCCTGTGCGGCGACATCGAGGACGACTTCGACGTCGTGATGGAGCCGACGGTCGCCTGGGACTACCCGACCGTGCACGCGCTCGCCGGCCACCTCCTGGCGGAGCTCGCCGCGGACACCGCGCAGGGTGGCGGCGCTTGATGGAACCCGTGGCCATCGTCGGCATCGACTGCAGATTCCCGGGGGCGCCCGACACCGGCGCCTACTGGGACCTGCTGATGCGCGGCGCAGACGGGGTGGGGGAGGTGCCACGGCAGCGGTGGGACGTCACGGAGTTCCACTCGCAGGCCGGGGAGGAAGGACGCACCAACACCACCGAGGGCGGCTTCATCGCCGACCCGGACGCCTTCGACAACGAGTTCTTCACCATCTCCCCGCGCGAGGCCGCCGCCATGGACCCCCAGCAGCGGCTGCTGCTGCAGTCCGCGTGGCGGGCGGTCGAGGACGCGGGGATCGCGCCGCGGAACCTCGCCGGCACCCGGACCGGGGTCTACGTCGGCATCATGGGCAACGAGTGGGCGCACCTGCACCTCACCGACTACGCCAACGTCACCGCCCAGGTCGGCTCCGGCAACGGCTACTGCATGACCGCCAACCGGATCTCGTACCACCTGGACCTGAAGGGCCCGAGCCTCGCCGTCGACACCGCCTGCTCCTCCTCGCTGGTCGCCGCGCATCTCGCGGTGAACGCCCTGCTGGCCGAGGAGTGCGACCACGCGCTCGTCGGCGGCGTCAACGTGAGCCTCACCCCGGCCCTGTCGATCTTCTACACCCAGGCCGGGCTCTCCGCCCCCGACGGGCGCTGCAAGCCGTTCAGCAGCGAGGCGAACGGCATCGGCCGCGGCGAGGGCGTCGGCACGGTCGTGCTGCGCAGGCTGCGGGACGCGCTCGCCGACGGCCAGCGCGTGTACGCCGTCATCCGCGGCACCGCCGTCAACCAGGACGGCCGCAGCAACGGGCTGACCGCGCCCAACCGGTGGGCCCAGCAGGAGGTGCTCGGCGCCGCCTACCACAGGGCCGGGGTCGAGCCCGCCGACGTGGTCTTCACCGAGGCGCACGGCACCGGCACCGGCCTCGGCGACATGATGGAGGTCAAGGCGCTCGGCCACCACCACGCCGGCCGCAGCGGCAGGCCCATGGCGCTCGGCTCGGTCAAGGGCAACCTCGGCCACACCGAGGGCGCCGCCGGCATCGCCGGGCTGATCAAGGTCGCCCTGTCACTGCACCACCGGGTGGTCCCCGCCAGCCGCTACGCGGCCAAGGAGAGCAAGCAGCTCAAACTGCGCGACCACGGGCTGCGGCTGCTGAAGGCACCGCTGCGGCTGCCCACGGGACCCATCGTCGCCGGACTCAGCAGCTTCGGCATGGGCGGCACCAACGCCCACGCCGTCCTGGAGTCCGCGCCCGCCGCCCGCCCCGAACCGGCCGACGGCGCCGCGCCCGGCGGCATCGGCGCCGCCGTCTTCACCCTCACCGCGCCGAACGCCGACGCGCTGCGCCGCAACCTGCTGGCCCAGGCGGACGCGGTAGCGGCCCGCCGGGTGCCGCTGGGCCCGCTGGCCAGATCCAGCAACCGGGTCAAGACCGGCCACCGGCACCGCTTCGCGACCGCCGCCACGGACACCCGTGAACTCGTCGCCGCGCTGCGCGAGTCGGCCGACGATCCCGATCTGCTGGCCCGGCTCTCCGCTCCTCCCGCCGGCCGGCCCCGCATCGCGTTCCTGTTCACCGGACAGGGCGCGCAGCACCCGCGGATGACCGCCGCACTGTACGCGCAGTCGCCGCTGTACCGGCGCTTCCTCGACGAGGCCGACGCCGCGCTGCTCCCGCACACCGGGCGGTCCGTGCGCGACCTGATCCTCACCGGCGACGACGCGGTGCACGGCACCCGGTGGACGCAGCCCGCACTGTTCGCCGTCGGCTACGCCCTCGGCCGGACCCTGACGGAACTCGGCGTGCGCCCCGGCATGCTCCTCGGTCACAGCGTCGGCGAGTTCGCCGCCGCCGTCCTGGCCCGGGCGCTCCCGCTGGACGGCGCCGCCCGGCTGGTCGCCGCCCGCGGCGCCCTGATGCAGGAACTCCCCGCGGGCGGCGGCATGCTGTCCGTTCGGGCCGCCCGGGCTGACCTGGCCGCGTGGCTCGAGCCCGAACCCCTGGTCGGCGTCGCCGCGGTCAACGGCCCCACCGCCACCGTGCTCTCCGGCGACCTGGCGGCCCTGGAACGCATCGGCGCCGCGATCGCCGCCGAGGGAATCACCACCCGCAGACTCCAGGTGTCGCACGCGTTCCACTCACCGCTGATGCGGCCCGTACTGGCCCGCTTCGCGGAGATAGCCGACGAGATCGGCGGCACGGTGCCGGAGCTCCCGGTGTACTCGACCGTACGCGGCCGGGTGCTCGACGGCGAGGCGATGGACGCCCCGTACTGGGTCGAACACATCGGCGCCACCGTGCTGTTCGCGGACGCCGCCGAGGCGCTGCTCGCCGCGGACCCGACCCACCTGGTGGAGCTCGGCCCGCAGCCGGTGCTCTCCGGGATGGTGCGCCGCCTCGACCGGCCCGCCGCGGGCGCGGGCCCGGCACATGTCCTGCCGGTGCGCGGCCCCGAGTCCGCCGGCCGGGACCTCGCCGAGGCCCTCGCCGCGCTGTACCGCGGCGGCGTCGAACCCGACTGGGACGCCGCGTACCCACCCGGGGAACGCATTGCGCACCCGCTGCCGCCGTACGCCTTCTCCACCCGGACCCGCTACTGGGCGAGGCATTCCGTGCGGACCACGGGACCGGCGGCCGGGCCCGCGGCCCCGGCGTCCGTCGCGCACCGGGAACCGGAGACCACCGCGGCCTCCGCCGCCGTCCGCACCCTGGACCGGCCCGGCGGCCCGGCGGACCCGGTCGCGGACGCCGTCCTCGACGCCGTCCGACAGGTCGGCGGCTACGCCGACGCCGAGATCGGCCCGCACGACCGGCTCTACGAGGACCTCGGCTTCGACTCCGTCATGATCATGGAACTGAAGAACCGGCTGGAGGCCCGGCTCGCCGGTGTCGCCGGCCTGACGGTCCAGGACCTGCTGCCCCGGCTCTCCTCCGTCGGCGACCTCGTCGCCTTCCTGCGCGAATCCGGCGCGGCGCCGCCCGGTCCCGCGCACCACGGCGACAGCCAGGAGAACCCGGCGTTCAGGGAAGAGGAGAGGACGGCATGACCACCCCGACGACTGCGACCAGCCATCTCGCCGCCATCGGCACCGCGCTGCCCGGAGACCCGGTGGACAACGCCACCCTGGCCAAGGTGCTCGGCATCAACGAGGAGTGGATCGAGGTCTTCATCGGCACCAGGACGCGGTACTTCGCCCGGGACCTCGGCACCGGAGTGGTGCGCTGGTCGCTCGCCGACCTGTGCGCGCAGGCCGCCGAGCGGGCACTCGCCGCCCCCGGCACCGACCCGTCCGAGATCGAGTTCATCGTGCTCGGCACCGCCACCCCCGACACCCTGATGCCCGCCACCGTCAACCATGTCGCCGATCAGCTCGGCCTGGACCAGGTGCCCACCTTCCAGCTCCAGTCCGGCTGCGCCGGCGCCGTACAGGCCCTCGGCGTCGCCCAGGCGATGATCGCCTCCGGCCAGTACCGCACCGGCCTCGTCATCGGCGGCGACGTGTGCAGCAAACACCTCGACCTGGGGCGCGACGTGTCCGGCGCCGCCCCCGGCGACCTCGTCAACTACGTCCTGTTCGGCGACGGAGCCGGCGCGGCCGTCCTCACCGACGAGCCGCGCGGACAGCGCGTCGCGCTGCGCCACGTCCTCAACCGCTTCACCGGACTGGGCCGCAAGCCAGGTCAGATCATCGAGTGGTTCGGGCTCGCCGACCGGTACGACGACCGGCAGGCCCTCACCGAGGACTACAAGGCCATCGAGGAGTCCGTGCCCGTCATGGCCGGCGAGATCCTCTGGGAGATGCTCGGCGAACTCGACTGGGACGCCGACCAGCTCGACTATCTGCTGCCGCCCCAGCTGTCCGGCCGGATGACCCGCCGGATCACCGAGGAACTCGACGTGCCGGCCGCGCAGGACGTCTCGTGCGTCGCGGACACCGGCAACAACGGGAACGCCCTGCCCTTCCTGCAGATCGAGAAGTTGCTGGAGCGGATGACCGACGGCGAGCGGGCCCTCGCGGTCGCCGTGGAGTCCAGCAAGTGGATCAAGGCCGGTTTCGCCCTGGAGAAGATATGAGCATCGACGGCACCGCCCCCGCGCCCGCCACGGGCGGCTTCACCCTCGACGACTACGTCCGGCTCGTCAACGACGAGATCGGCATGCCGCTCGCCCCCGCGCAGGTGGCCGCCGACTTCGACGAACTGCCCGACTGGGACTCGCTGTACCTGCTCAAGCTGGTCACCGCCCTGGAAGCCGCCATCGGCCGCAAGGTCCCGGTCGGCAGGGTCCTGGAGGCCCGCAGCCTCAAGGAGATCTACGAGCTGGCGGTGACCGGGTGAGCACCACCGCCGAGGCCGTACGGCGCCGCCGCCACACCCTGTACTTCCTGGAGTGGGCGGCGGCCCAGCGGCCCGTGCACCTGGACACCGACGTCGACATGACCCGGGTCCAGGCGCACCGCGCCGCCGCCCGCGACAACGGCCGGCGCTACTCGGTGGTCAGCTATCTGCTGTACGCGGCCGGGCGGGTCCTCGACCGGCACCCGGAGGCGAACGCCGTCATGGCACCCGGCTGGCCCGCACTGCTGCGCCGGCCGAGGATCGTCCGCTTCGACGGCGTCACCGCCAAGGTGGCCCTGGACCGGCCCGTCGAGGGCGAACGCACCGTCCTCTCGGCGCTCGTGCCCGGTCTGGAGGCGGCGAACCTGCGCGAGATCCAGCAGCGCATCGACCGCTACCGGGGCGAACAGGCCGCCGAACTCCCCGAGTTCAAGGGCGTACGGATGCTGGGCCGGCTCCCGGTCCCGCTCGGCAGGGCCGCCTTCGCCGCGGCCCTGCGCGATCCGCACCGGCGCGCCGGCGTGTTCGGCACCGTCTCGGTCAGCTCGCTCGGCCACGGGACCGTCGACGGCTTCCACTCGGCCGGCGGCACCGCCGTGACCCTCTGCGCGGGCCGCGTCGTGGACCGTGCGGTGGTCCGCGACGGCGCCGTGGTGCCCGCGCCGATGATGCGGCTCGGCCTCACCTTCGACCACCGGGTGATCGACGGCGCGACGGCGGCCGACGTGCTGTCCGATCTCCACCACACGATGGAGACCTTCGATGACGGCACCTGGGCGCCGGACCCCGGGCCGGACCCTCGGCGAACCGATCGCGATCTGCGGCCCCTCGGCGGGCTGGAGCAGGGTACGCGCTGACCTGGACCGGCACGGGGCCGCGGTGCTCTGCGCCCGCCAGGACGACTGGCGGCCCGAAGGGGCGGGCGCACGGCGGCTGCGCGCGCTCCTCGGCCGGGACTGGGAGCGCTACCGGGAACTGACGCACCCGAAGGCCCGTACCCGGTTCGCCGCCTCCCGCGTCCTGCTGAAGTTCGCCGCCGCGGCGGCGCTCGGCGTACGGCCCCAGTCCGTCGAACTCGGCTACGGCCTCACCGGCCGCCCCTGCCTGCGCGGCTACGACGGGCTGCACATCAGCCTCAGCCACACCGATGACCTGCTGCTGGTCGGCCTCGCCGGCGACGGCACCATCGGCGTCGACGCCGAGCGCACCGACCGCGTCCTGTACGGTTCCGGACTCGGCCGGCACATGTGCACCCCGTACGAGGCTCAGCGGATCGAGGCCCTGCCGGCCGCGGAGCGCAACCCCGCCCTGCTGCGCCTGTGGACCCTGAAGGAGGCCTACAGCAAGGCCATCGGCCTCGGCATGCTGTTCCCCTTCACCGACTTCGGCTTCAGCCCGGACGGCGCGCCCACGGACGTGCTGCGCCCCGACGGCACCCCCGGCACGGTCGGCGCCTGGGCCTTCCACACCGTGTCGTTCGCCGGCCGCTACACCCTGGGCGTCGCGGTCGGCGACGCCGGATTCGGCCGCACCGCGGACCTGGCCGCGGCCACGGCACTCGACCCGGCCATCGTCGACGCCCTGGTCGCGGCGCTGGACGAGGACGAACCGCAGGCACGCTGAGCGCTCCGCCGGACAGGCCGCGATGTGCCGTCGGTCGCCCGCGGCACCGTCGTGGCCGGTCGCGCAGACCACCCGCGCCCCTTCGGGGCGCGGGTGGTTCTCATGCGGCTCGTCGGGTCGGTTGTGCCGGGTGGAACAGCCAGACGCCGGGGCGGACTTCGAGGGGGATCGAGGCCACAGCGGCCGGCCGGCCGGACCCGAGTGCCGTGCGCAGGGCGAAGGCCGTGCGTCGGGCGTACTCGCTCCAGCGGTGGTCGCCGGCCGAGCGCGCGGCGCTCTCGCACTCCGCCAGGCGGGCCAGCGCCTCCTCGTGGCGGCCCTCGCGCTGCGCCACCAGGGCCAGTCCGCGCAGCGACTCCGCCGCGCCACGCACGTCACCGGCCGGCCGGCTCACCGACAGGGCACGCGCATAGCCCCGCCCGGCCCCGCCGACGTGCCCCATCGCGAGGAGCGCGTCCGCCTCGGCGGACAGACAGCGGCCCGCCGCCGCCCGGTCACCGTGCCGGACGAACAGGTGCCAGGCGAGGTGGTACCGGTCGACGGCCTGCGCGGTCCGGTGGCGCTGCCAGGACAGGTCGCCGAGGGACCGCAGGATCACGGCCTCCGCGTGGACGTCGCCGGACCTGCGGGCCGCGTCCAGCGCGAGGTCGTGCGTCGACTCCCACGCGTCCCACAGGGCGCCCGCCTCGTAGTAGCCGGCCGCGGCCGAGGCCAGGGCGCAGCACAGCCGCCACAGCCCGGCCGCATGGGCCTGCCGCACGGCCTCCGACAGACCCGCCGACTCCTCCTGGAACCACCGCAGCGGTGCGCCACCGACCACCTCCTCGGGCGAGATCCCGGCCACGGGCTCGGCCTCGTGGGCGAGCCGGTCCCGGCCGGGCGCCAGTTGCGCGTCGGCGTGCCGGGCCAGCGCCAGGTAGGCGCGGCACAGCCGTGCCACGGCCGCGGTGCCCTCCTGCGGTGACTCCTCGGCCGACACGTCGAGGGCCAGCGAGCGCAGCAGCGCGTGGAAGCCGTAGCGCACGGGGGCCAGCCGCCCCGGCCGCCGCCGCGCCTCCAGCAGATGGGCCTGCACCAGCCGCTCGGTGAGCCGCTCGGCCCGCGCCGGGTCCGCGCCGAGCAGCGCGGTCGCGGTCCAGGGCGCGAAGTCCGGCAGCGGGGCCAGCCCGAGCAGCCGGAAGGCGTGCCGGGCCTCCTCGTCCACGTCGTGGTAGGCGGTCAGCAGAGTGCCGCGTACGTCGAGGTCGCCGAGGGCGAGCGTGGCCAGCCGGGTGCGCTCGTCGCGCAGCCGCCGGGCGAGCCCGGCGGCGGTCCAGTGCGGGCGGGCCGCGAGCCCGGCGGCGGCCACCCGAAGGGCCAGCGGCAGCCGTCCGCACAGCCGGGCGATCTCCGCCGCCGCCTCCGGCTCGTCCCGCATCCGCTCGCCGCCGCACGCCGCGAGCAGTGCCTCGGCCTCGGGCGCGGAGAGCACGTCGAGGGTCAGCCGTCGCACGCTCTCCAGCGCGCCGAGCACCTGACGGCTGGTCAGGATCACCGTGCTGTCGGGCAGCGCCGACAGCACCGGCCGGACCTGCGCCTCCGAGACGGCGTCGTCCAGGACGACGAGCATCCTGCGGCCCTCGGCGCGCCGGTGCAGCAGCTCCGCGAGCTCCGCCTCCGACGACGGCAGCGGCGGTGCCGCGGCGGTGTCCTCTTCCGCCGCTGTGGCCTGCGGCCCGCGCAGCCGTCGCAGCAGGGTCGCCATGGCGGTCCTCGGTTCGACGGCCCGCCCGCCGGCGTCCCGCAGTGTCACGAGGATCCGTCCGTCGGGGAACCGGTCGGCGGCGCCGTGGGCCAGTCGCACGGCGAGCGCCGTCTTTCCGGCGCCCGCCCGGCCCGACAGCACGAGCACCCGGTTCCGGCCGGCCGGCTCGTCCCCCAGCAGCCGCTCACCGAGGGCCAGTTGGTCCTCGCGTCCGGTGAAGTCCGCCACGGCCGGCGGCAGCCACACCGTGGGCCCCGCGTCCCGTACGCCGCCCGCGGGTCCGTCGGCCGGCCCGCCGGGCGCCCCGGCGGCCGGGCGCCCGCCGGATCCGCCCACCGGTACGAGCCGGCGTTCCGGCTCGCCGTGCCGGGCCAGCGACGGGTCGGAGGCGAGGATCCGCTCCTGGAGCCTGCTCAGCACCGGCCCGGGCTCCACCCCCAACTCGTCGACGAGCGAGCGCCGCGCCCGCTGATAGACGTGCAGGGCGTCGGACTGCCGGCCGGACCGGTAGAGCGCCACCATCAGATGACAGTGCAGCGTCTCGCGCAGCGGGTGTTCGTGTGCCAGGGCCATCAGCTCACCGACCAGTTCCTGGTGCAGCCCGAGCCGCAGATCGGCGGAGATCCGCTGTTCCAGCACCTCCGCGCGCAGCTCGTTCAGCCGGATCGCGGAGGTCTCCAGCGTGGGGCCGTGCGGTATGCCCGAGAGCGCGGGGCCCGTCCACAGCCCCAGCGCGCGGCCGAGCGCCCGCGACGCGGCCTCGTACTCGTGCCGGCCGTAGGCGGCCCGGCCCTCGGCCCGCAGCGACTCGAAGACGGCCAGGTCCAGTTCCGCCGCGTCGGCCCGCATCAGGTAGCCGGGCGGCCGGGTCAGCAGCGGCTGCTCCGCGCCGGTCTCCGCCACGGTGCCGTCGGGGCCCGCCAGCAGGGCCTTGCGCAGCTGGGACACATACACCTGGAGGGTGGTGGTGGCCGTGCGTGGTGGTTGTGCACCCCACAGTTCGTCGATCAGAGTATGGGTGGACACCACCGTGTTGCGCTGTACCAACAGGGTGGCGAGGACCGCGCGTGGCTTGGCCGCGGACGGCATACGAGGCGTCATGTGCACGGGGCCGAGTACTCGGTATCGCATCGCGCGCCTCAGCAGTCCTGCAGCACGGACGCGGAGATCCGCGCCACGACCCGGCTGCCCTGGAGGAACGACAGCCGCAGCTCGACCACCGGCCGGCCCGCGGTGTCCCGGCACACCCGCCCGTCCGTGCGGCGCGCGCTCTCACGCACCGTGCAGTGCAGCGGCAGCCCGGGCTCGGCGAAGCCGCGGAACGTGGCCTGCCACCGGGACAGCACCGCGTGCGAGGGGACAAACCCGCGCAGCTCGGCGGTGGCGAGCAGCCCCACCTGACGGGACACCTCCAGGAACAGCATCGGTGGCACCTCGTCGGGCGCGTCGGCCTCCAGCCGGAGCCCGGCCGCCGCCTTCGCGTCGATGGGGAAGGCCAGTTCCTCGTGGCCCTCCGCGCCGGTGCGCTCGGGCAGCCCGACCAGGACGTTGCGGCTGTCCCGGTGACCCACCTGCTCGGGCC
This sequence comes from Streptomyces shenzhenensis, assembly GCF_003688995.1. Classification (GTDB taxonomy): domain Bacteria; phylum Actinomycetota; class Actinomycetes; order Streptomycetales; family Streptomycetaceae; genus Streptomyces; species Streptomyces shenzhenensis_A. The sequence goes on from NZ_PENI01000016.1 coordinate 203,881, forward strand.
GCGGCACGCCCGCGGGCCGCGGCTCGTCGTCCCAGCCCGTCAGGGACGCCGTGCTCTGCCGCCGCCCGAGGTCGCGATGGCCGCGGTAGACGCCCTGGGTGAGGAAGACCAGCCGCGCCGAGGCGGTGCCGCAGCGCTCGCCGTCGATGGAGACGGCGGCCTCGCACTCCAGGCCGCGCGGCACGCCGGCCACGACGTCGAGCGGTGTCATCCCGAGGTGCAGGGCGATCCCGGCTCTCGGGCCCCTGCGGCGCCAGGCGTCCAGGCGGGTGATCGCGGCGCTGCCCGAGGCCACCACGGGGTGCCAGCCCGGTGGCACTCTGAAGTAGCGGCGCGCCGCGAACAGCATGGTCTGGTGCAGCGACTCCACGGGGAACAGCAGATCGTGGTACCGCGACACACAGTCGCCGAACAGCGGGTGTTCTGCGGGCAGTTCTGCGGAGAAGGCGAAGTTCTGTCGTACCGGCGCGGTCGCCTTCAGCAGATAGGCCTCGGGGCTGGCCGGCCTGTGGACCAGATGGTGGGGTCCGAGGAAGGCGGGGGACGGAGCGGTGTAGGTGTCCATGGGATTCCTCTGCGGCGGTGTCCGGCGGCTCTGCGGAACTTGCTGGGCACGTGCGCTTGACGGGGTGCACGTTGCCGGACTCCGCTGAAGGACCGGGGAAGCCGCACTGAAGCCCGCGGGCCACGCCCCCGCACCGCTGCGGCTCAGCCCGCTTCGACCGGCTCTCCCGCCACCACCGGGTGGTCCCGGGCCAGGGGTTCCGCCCCGCTCGCCCCGCCGGTCGCCGCGGCTCCGGCCGTCGCGAAGACCTCCCGTTCGGCGGTGAGATAGCCGGACCACTCGTCGGGCAGGGCGTCCTCGTAGAAGATCGCCTCGACCGGGCAGACGGGCTCGCAGGCGCCGCAGTCCACGCATTCGTCGGGGTTGATGTACATCTTGCGCGGGCCTTCGTAGATGCAGTCGACGGGGCACTCGTCGACGCAGGCCTTGTCCTTGAGGTCCACGCAGGGCTGGGCGATGACGTACGTCACGGGGTCTCCACGGTCCAGGTGTCGGTGCCGGCGAGGAGGGCGGCGAGGTCGCCCTTGCCGTGCTGCTCGACGGCGGTTTCGAGCTGGTCGGACATCCGGGCGTCGTAGACCGGCCGGGCCACGGACCGGAAGACGCCGATGGGCGTGTGGTGCAGGGTGTCGGGGTCGGCGAGGCGGGACAGCGCGAACGCCGTGGCCGACGAGGCCGCGTGGGCGTCGTGGACGAGGACCTGTGCCTCGTTCTCCGGGGTGACCGTGACGACCCGGAGGTCGCCGGTCCGTGCGTTCCGTACGACGCCCTGGGCGCGGTCGGCGCCGAAGCGGATCTGCCGGCCGTGCTCCAGGCGGATCACGGCCTCCTCGGCCCGCCGGCGGTCCCGCACGGCGTCGAAGGCGCCGTCGTTGAAGATGTTGCAGTTCTGGTAGATCTCCACCAGGGCGGTGCCGGGATGCGCGGCGGCCTGCCGCAGGACCTCGGTGAGGTGCGCGCGGTCGGAGTCGACGGTGCGTGCCACGAAGGAGGCCTCGGCGCCGATGGCCAGGGACACCGGGTTGAAGGGCGCGTCGAGGGAGCCCATCGGTGTCGACTTGGTGATCTTGCCGACTTCGGAGGTGGGCGAGTACTGGCCTTTGGTAAGGCCGTAGATGCGGTTGTTGAAGAGGAGGATCTTCAGGTTGACGTTGC
>NZ_PENI01000017.1 GCF_003688995.1 Streptomyces shenzhenensis
GGGAAGAAACACGTCCAGGCCGTGCTCGCTCTCGCCCGCCGACGTGTCAACGTTCTGTGGGCTCTGATCCGTGACCGACGGTGCTATCAAGTCGCGCCTCCAGTGACTACGGCCGCTTGACGACAGCATTAGGAAGCGGGGCCGCGGGACTGGTCCGGCTGCGGGCCGGGAACCAGCGGCTGCTGAAGGCAGAGGAGGCCCGTTCCGGTCGTCGGACGTCATCTGCCCCGCGCCCAGCCGGCCCCTCCGTACCGGATCTGGCCGTGCGTGACTTCACCGCGAAGTCGTTGAACACCCGGTGGTGCGGCGACATCACCGGCTGTGTCCGGCCATGGTCATCGGCATCTGCTCGCGCCGCGTGATCGGCTGGTCCATCGCCGACCAACACGGACTTCCAGGGAGGAACCCCTCCACCAGCGACGCCTCGACTCGGAGGAGCTGTTCTGCCGGTCGGCCTACTCGGTGATGGGCGAGGCCAGGCCGCGTTCAGAAACTCGTCCGCTCTGTCTCCTGTGGTACCGCGTATCCAGGCACAGAAGGCCATCGCAGGGTCAGTACCACGGAGTCATCTTCAGCGACCCAAGAGTGATCCACTCCCTGCCCCCAAACGACATAGTCGCCCAGTTCTTCCAGCAGCACGCTACGACCGGGGAACTCCATGCGGAAGCGACCTGAGATGAGAACCAGGAGAGCCGTACGCACCTCGCCCTCAACCCATTGCGCTCGTTGGTCACCGCGTGGATGGACGCCCCATTTGACCTCCACGGCGTGGCTGTGGCGAGGATCTCCGTGCTCCCTGAAGTGGCCGAGCAGCCATCCCCGGTCCATTGTCGCGTCCTTGCCTGCATTGCCTACGTACACGCGGTCTTCCATGCGCCCGAACGCTAGCAGTCGACCACTGTCTTGATCGGCAGAGTGATCAGCACGTACGGAACAGGGCGCCGAACAATCGGAGACCGGCGTCGGCCCACATGGCCAAGTCGAATTTCATTCACGCGAGTATTTCGGCATGTGCTGGGCGAGAATTCACCGGAGGGCCTCGACCAGCAGACTCGCGGCCGCCGCCGCTCCGTCGGTACGGATCCTGGTGCCCAACTCCCTTGCCCGCTCACGGGTCTCGGGTGCCAGGGCCGTCTTGAACGCGGCGCTCAGGGACTCGACGGTCGGAACCGGACCGTCGAGTGCCGCACCGATGTCCAGGTCCGCCACCCGGCCGGCCCAGTACGGGTTGTCCGACATCTGGGCGGCTACCACCACTTGCGGCACGCCCGCCCGGGCGGCCGTCGCTGTCGTGCCCGCGCCGCCATGGTGCACCACGGCGGCCACCCTGCCGAACAGACCCTGGTGGTTGACCTCGCCGATGGCGAAGCAGTCGTCTCGGTCGTCGACCAGGCCCAGGTCCGCCCAGCCGCGGGAGACCAGTGCGCGGTGACCCTGTGCGCGGAGCGCCTCGATGACCCCGCGGGCGATGTCCTGCGACGGGCTCATGCTGCCGAAGCCCACGTAGACCGGCGGATCACCCGCCTCCAGGAACGTCACCAAGTCGGCGGGGAGCGGGCGTTCGTCCGCCAGGCTCCACGCGCCCGTCTGTATCACGTCGAGGCCCGGGGTCTCCCGCCACGGTCCCAGGGCCGGGTCCGCCGCCAGCCACGGCCGGCCGGTGAAGACGTGGTCGCGGACGTTGTCCACCGGTGGCAGACCGATCGTTGCCCGGTGGCCGTTGAGCGCCTCGCCGAACTGCGCGTTCACGTGGTGGGCGTCCAACTCCCACAGCGTCCGGTTGTCGTTGACCTCCGGCTCCGGCCAGCCCGGCCGTGGCGGCGGAGCATGGTGCGGCGACGGCAGGTGGACCGCCGCATAGCTGGCGTACACGTAGCGGATGCCCGCGGCCTCGGCCACGGACCGCGCGGCTATCTGCGCCAGGCCGGCCGCCACCAGCGCGTCACATCCGTCGGCCGCTGCAGGGTAGATGTCGAACTGTGTGTCAACCAGCTCGGTCCGGTACCGGGACAGGTCCGCCGCCGACGGCAGAGCCGTCCCGCGCATCAACTCCCGCACCGGTGGGCCGACAGGCACCAGTTGTACGCCGAGACCGTCCAGCCGCTCCGCGAACTCGTCGTCCGGCGGGGCGCACATCCGCACCTCCGCACCGAGCTCCCGTAACCGCACCGCGAGTGCCACGAGCGGTTCGACATCGCCACGCGTCCCGTATGTGGACAACAACACCCGCATTCTGCGCCCTCTTTCGTTCTGTCTTCCCATGCGTTTCGGCCCGTACCCGCCCAAGCTTCGCGCAGGGCCCGTTGACAGCGATGCGTCGGTCGTAAGGAATATGCGGCAGCAGTGTAAGTCGCGTGGTGCTGAATGCGGCGGTGATCCCCGGACCAAGGTGATGATCGAGTTGATTGACGCTGCATCTCGCCTGGAACCGTCCTCGGTGGCTACGGTGAGCGCCGGCGTGCCTTCCAGGCCGGCTCCCGATCGTCAACACAACCTGAGAGCTGCTGAATGCATAGTTCGTCAGTGTTCATCCCTGATGTTTCGGTCATCTTGCCCTGCGCTGGACTCGGAACGCGATTCAGTGCGCCCTACTCGAAGGAGTTGCACTGTCTGGCTCCTGGGGTCACGGTCCTGGATCGCAGTCTGGAGGCCGTTGTCAAACTGGCCGAAAGCGGACTCAACGTGCGCCTGGTCGTCGTATTCGGGACGCACAAGTTGGACACGGTGCGTTATCTCGCACGGTACGCCGAGACCTTTCAAATGGTCTTTGTCTACCAGAACGAGTCACTTGAACCGGGTCTCGACGGAGCGATCCGGTCCGCCCTGCCTATGACGCACGGGCCGGTGGCCCTTGTCCTGCCTGACATCGTTGTTTCCGACGCGGACAGTGCCGGCAGTCTCCTCACCGCGTTGCTGCACGTAGAGGTGACGGGTTGGAGCGTCGTGGCCGCCGAAGAGCGGGATCCCGACGTACTGCGGCAGATGGGCGCGCTGGCCGTGGTCGAGGCGGGCGGCTTCTCGACGGTGGGCGCGGCCACCGACAAGCCGACGGATCCCTCGGGCTTCAACGCGTTCTGGGGCATGGTCGCAGCCACCGAGAGCGAGGCCCACAAGTTACCCGACGTGGTGAGAAGAGGGGCGGACAGCCCACTGGCCGGTGCGGTCGCTCTCATGGTGGAGGGAATCATCAACTACAACACTCCTGCGGGCTGACACAGCCGCCGTGACCGCCGCGCCGGCCAGGTACTTCAGCATCCGGTTCATGAACGGGCAACTCCCCGTGGAACACGGCCCCTTACGACCACACAAGGCGCCAGATCCTCTTCGCTTCCCAAGCCGAGAGCGGGAGTCCGGGTCTCGGCACCTGGTCCAGGAAGAAGGCCCGGGGCGCCGGCCCGGGCCTTCTTGTGGTTCTCGGGATTCCCTGCGGCGCTCACCTCACCGAGGTGGGCCGCCCGGCCGTCTCGCCGACGCCTGTGCCGGGTGGGTGGGTGTCAGGCGCCGAGGCCGTAGAGCTTGAACTCTTCCCAGGAGCCGGAGATGGTGGCGGAGCGGGCGCGCAGGGCGTACTGGAGCGAGCCGCTGTAGCTGTTCTCCATGGTGACGAAGAGGCCGTTCAGCGTGGACTGGAACGCCCAGCGGCCGAGCTCCTCGTGGTAGTAGAGGTAGAACCGCTCCCAACCGCCCACGCTGGTGGAGCGGGCGCGCAGCACGTTCTGCGCGCTGCCGGTGAAGTTCTTCTCGACCGCTACGTAACGGTCATTGGCCAGGGACTTCAGCGCGACCGTCCCGGTGGTCTCGTCCCACTCCAGGGCGAAGCCCTCCCAGGAGCCGGCGTACTCGGCGGAACGGGCCCGCAGCACACCGGTGTTGGGGGCGGGGTACGTCTTCTCCGTCGCGACGTACTTCCCGTTGCGGACCGACTGCACGGCCAGCAGATCGGGCTCCTCGGCCGTCGTGGAGACACCGTCGCCGGCGGCGAGCGGCGCCTGCCGGGCGTCCGTGTGCTGGGCGATGCCCGGCAGTTCGGTGCCGTCCACCGCTTCCCACCCGCTGGGGACGGCCGTCGGCCGGTCGGCCTGCGGGGCGGCTCCGGCCGCGGGTGCGGCCCAGGCGGAGGCCGCCAGCAGAGCGCTGAGGGACAAAAGGACAGGGGTCATGCGTCGCACAGCTCTTCCTCACCCTTCGTGAAACGGATTCCGGGCACGGCGAGACAGTGGGCCCGCGATGGGTTTCCGCTCGTTTCTCGGGAGATCTACGGAACAAGCAGCGCCGGCCGCTTCACGCGCGCAGGGAATTCCCGGCCGCGCGGCGGGGCCCCTTCCGTTTCTCTCCGCACCCCCGACAACTGCGATCAGCGCCCCTCCCCGGGCGCTTCGGCAGCCGCTGCGCCATTCGGCGTAGCCGCCTCAGCGTAAACGGTGGGCGTGGTTTTCGGCAGTGATTTAACGGCGGTTCGGGGGCACTCGATTCGAGTTGCCGGCATTACTGATTCCGCTGCTTTCCGTTCATGTTGATGAAATGCCGTGTTCGCTGTCGTCGGGTCTGCCGGCTTCCCGCTCGTCCACGGCTACGGGCGCAGTGCAGCCGAGTTGCCCTTGGCTGTCTCCATTGCCTTGTGCCGCTCCATCGCCACCTCGAGCAGGATTTCGCGGAGCGTCTCGCGGGTGCTGCCGCGCGTCTTCACCGCGTGGCAGTTGGGGCACAGGGCAACCATCTGACTGGGGTGGTCGCGGCCGCCCAGAGCGAGGTCCACGACGTGATCGACTTCGAGTAGCGGCAGCTTCCGGTCGGTCACGTCGGCAGGCTGCCCCGTGCACCGCGGGTTCTCGCAGCGTCCTTCGCTGCGGTTCAGGACGGCATAGCGGGCGACCTGGGATCGTTTCGGGCTGTGCGTGGTGCGGGAGACCCGCTCGCCATGCGTCTGCGCCTCCCGTAGCTCGACGAGTCTGCAGCCGCGTTCGTACTCGGCCGCGGTGAGCAGCCACTGCTCCGGGCTGCTCCCGGTCGGGCGAGGGGGGCTGTCCACGTCAACGTCCTCAAGACCGACCTCAGCGAGGAGTGGTGCGGGGTCGAGGCCGTCGAAAAAGGTGCCCAGCAGTTCGTCGATCACGGCAAGGCGGGTCAGGGCGGAGTGCCGGAACAGGTCGTACACCGGCTCGGGCAGACCGCCGCGCGGCTGGTTCTCGGCGAACCAGCGGCGCACCTTCCCGTCGCCGTGTGCGGTGGGGACGTCGCCCGCGTAGTCGTGCAGCGTCCACAGTCCTTCGCGGTGCAGAGAGGCGATGGGATAGTCGGGACGCTGCTTCTCCCCCCTCATGCCGTGTCGCGCCAGCAGATCCGCGAGGGCTTCCTCGGTCGCCGACCAGGGAAGCAGCCGGGGCTCACCGCGCAGGGCCCGCCCCATCGCCCAGAGCAGCGTGATGGGCTTGTACAGGGCAGGAGCGCCTGAAGAGCGGTTCGCCTTCACGCTGGTGACGAGATCGATGAGCTCGTCGTGGGTGAGGGCGCTCGCGGGAAGGCCCTCCAGAATGTCGAAGCCCAGCCCCTTCAGAAGTCGGGCAGCGTGCTGTGCGCCGCCGGAGAACTCGCTTGCCATCAGCGGACGTTGGCCGGGCAGGTAGCCGTGTGCGGCTCCGATGATCGCCTTGGAGTCGTAGTGCCGGCCTTCATATGCCACCAGGAAGCGGCGGGCGCGCCGAAAGCCGTAGCGTTCAAGGAATCCCTCGCGTCCGAGCCGGTCGCACTCCTCGATCGCCCTCTCAACCTCGGTGCGGGTTATGTCCGTCAACGCCATGGCAAGAACCCTACGCAACGGGTCCGACCTGTCCGCCTGTGTCTTTCCGGCGGTGGTCAAGGGCGCCGGGCAGAAGAATCAGAGACCAGGGGCTCATGGCGTTGCGACTTGGAGTTCGGGGTCACTGGCCGGACGTGATCGTGTCGGGGCGTCGTTCGTTTGTGGCGAAAGTCCAGCGGTTCGTGGACAGGGGGTCGTGGGGGGTGCTGGTCAGGGGGGCGGTGAAGTCGAAGGGGGTGTGGGTGGTCGTGTGCCAGCCGTGGTGGGTGAGGGTAGTGGCCGAGTCCGGGCGGGGGTCCGGGTCGAACAGGGCGAGCAGGTCGACGCCGATGCGTTCGCGGGCCGCCGTGTAGAGGGGGGCGTTGCGGACCGCGGCCGGCTCGATGCCCTGTTTCACCTCGTACGCGAGGGAGCTTCCGGGGGCGCTGTGGGCGGTGACGGCGGTGATCAGGCGACGTTCCGCGGCCGGTGGGAGGTACAGGAGCAGGCCCTCGGCCAGCCAGGCCGTCGGGCGGGCGGGGTCGAGGCCCGCTGCCAGCAGGGCCTGCGGCCAGTCGGCGCGTCGCAGGTCCGCAGCGATCGTCACGCGCCGGGCGCGGGGCGCGGCCCTCAGCGTGTCCAACGTGCGCTGTTTGAAGGTGAGTACGGGCTCCTGGTCGATCTCGAAGACGGTGCTGCCGGGCGACCACGGCAGGCGGTACGCGCGCATGTCGAGGCCGGCGCCGAGCAGGACCAGTTGGCGGGTGCCCGCCGCGGCGCGGCCCAGCAGGTGGTCGTCGAACACCCGCGTCCGGAGGCCGAAGTAGCGGCCCAGCCTGCCCCACAGGGGGTCGGCGTCCCCGTCGGGCACCTCGTCGGGGCGTACCGGCCAGCCCGCGCAGGCCCGGGCGGCGCGGACGAAGTACTCCGCGTACTCGTCGCGGGCCAGCGCGTCCGGTCTGCCGGTCTCGATGGCCCGCGCGGCGGCCACCATGAGCGCGGTCAGTCCGACGCCCTCCTCGACGCCGTCGGTTTCTGGGGCGGTTGCGGCCATGCCTCCTCCTCGCCGGGGTGCCGGGTCCATACGGCGGTGCGCTCGTGCGGGGTGACCCGGGCGCCGTAGAGGCGGCGCATGAAGCCCAGGATCTGCTCGTCCGGGGTGTGCAGGGCGGTGGTGCAGTCGCCGAGGACCGTGATGTGGAAGCCTTTCTGGAACGCGGTACGGGCCGTGCTGTCCACGCAGACGTCGGTGAAGAGCCCGGCGAAGGCCAGGTGCCCGGTGCCACGGCCGACGAGGTACCGCTCGAAGCCGGCGGACAGGAAGGCGTCGAAGCACGCCCGCTTGGTGAACACCCGCTCCCCGGGCGCCGGTTCGAGCGGCGCCGCGAACTCGGCACCCCAACTGCCCTCCAGGCACCGGGTCGGCCGGCCGCGCCGCTCGTCCCGGCGCCGCCAGGCGGGTCCCTGATGGGCCGGGTCCCCGACGAAGCGGACGAACACCACCTCGGTGCCGTGGGTCCGGGCCGCCGCGACCGCGCGTACGGTGTTGGCGAGGACGGTGCTCAGTGCCGCCCGGTCGCCGGGGCCGCGGGAGGCCGCGAGCGGGCCGGTGCAGAAGTCGTTCTGTACGTCGACGACGACCAGCGCCGTGCCCCGGTGCGCCGCGGACGTCATGATCCGGCGACCGGTGAGGTGCTGACGGGCTGCCCCGCCCGCGCCTCCGCGCCCGGCTCCAGCGCGTCGAGGAAGGCGTTCGCCACCTCCGTCGTGCAGTGGTGGCCGCCGAGGTCCGGGGTGAGGATGCCGGCCCGCCGGACGCGGGCGAGGGCCCGTTCCGCCGCGGCCCCGGCGCCCGGGCAGTCCGCGTGCCGCTCGGCGATCGCGGCGGCGGCCCGGATGGCGGCCACAGGGTTGACCAGGTCGCGTCCCGCCAGGTCGTCGGCCGAGCCGTGCACCGTCTGGTACTCGACCAGGCCGTGTGCGTCGGGGTGGAGATGCACATTGCGGGTGCAGTGGTCCTCCTGGCGTCCGGCGCCGAACCGGTCGAGCAGCACGACGTGCATGATGTCGGCCCACTCGTTGCCCGCCACCAGGACCGTACGGTCGTCCGGGCCGTGCGCGATCAGGTTCCGGTTGACCGTGTCCGGCTGGAGGACCCGTACGTCGATGCCGTGCCGGTCGGCGAACTCGGCCGCCCAGTCGTCCAGCGCACCGTCCAGCAGATGGAACTTGTACGCCATGACGATCCGGTCCGGCCCCTCGTCCGGCCACTCCCGCCGGGCCCGGCGCACCGCGTACTCCAGGACCTTCTCGGTGATCTCCCGGCTGAACTCCGTGATCCGGCGGACCTGTCCGGGCCGGTGCTCGTTGTCCCCGGTGTAGAAGCCCTGCGCCTGGTCCCGGACCAGCAGCATCCTGGCGCCGCCGGCGTCGAACGCGTCCACCTTCACGGCCTGGAGCCGCTGCCGGACGAGGTAGAGGGTCTGGGCGTTGATCGCCGTACGGAAGATCACCCGGGTGCCGGCCGCGGCCCGGCCACGGACGAACCGCTCGTAGTGGTCGGCGTCCTCCCGGGTCAGCCGGCGCGTCTCCGCGGTGCCGCCGCCCCGTGCGGCGGGGTGCGACCGTAAGGAGACGTACGAGTGGTAGGTGCGCGGCGAGCGCACCACCGCGATGTCGCTGCCGTAGGTCCGGGCGAACCGGTCCAGGACCCGCTCGAAGACCGTCGCGATCTCCGCGCCCGTGCCCCGGCCGACGGCCAGGCCGACGATGTGTTCCGCGCTGCTCATGGCGAACCCGGCCCCGCGTCAGGCCGCGGGCCCGGTCCCCGCCCCGGCCCCGGTGACCAGGTGGTCCCCGGGGATGCCCGCCTTGTCCGGTGCGTAGTAGTCCCTGATGCCCTCGACCCAGGTCGGCACGGGGACGAGGTCGTCGGCCGTGGGGCCGAAGGCGTCGAAGAGGGCGTCGATACCGGCGCGTTCGAAGCCGATCGCCGTCATCAGGGCCATGAAGTCCGGGCGTTCGATCAGCCCGTCGTCGTCCGGGTCCCCGAGTGCGGCGAGGGCGCCGGCGAACGCGGTGATCGTGGCGTCGAAGCGCTCGGGCGAGAGCACACAGGCGGTGTACTCCTCGAAGCTGATCACGCCGTCGCCATTGGCGTCCAGTTCGGTGAGCAGTGTGGTCCAGTACCGGTCGAAGGCCGCCCGCATGGCGTCCTTGGCCGGCTGGCCGGCCCGGGGTGCCGCGGCGGCGACCCGGTCTCCCATGAGCGTGAAGTCCTCGGCCTCCAGGACTCCGTTGCCGTTCGCGTCCAGCAGGGAGAAGACGAGGGCGACTCGCTGGGTGGCTTCTGCGCGCATGACTTCGTGACCTCTCTTGACGCCGCATCACGGAGCGGGCGCGGGCGGGCCCGGCGGCGCGCTCCGTACGGCCGGACGTCGCCCGGCCCGAGGGATGCATGTCCGAGTGCCGGGGGCATATGCGATCAAGCAGTATGTTTCCCCAGAAAGATGGAACCATCCTGATTCTGTTGCGTGTTCGGGTGGGGGCGTGCAGGGCGGTGCGCCGACGGAGCGGACGCGGGCGGGGCGGTGTCGAGTCAGCGGGCGGGGCGGTCGCCGGTACGGGGCTCCCGGTCCCGGCGGATCCCGCCTGCGCGGCGGCCGGCCGCTGCCAGGGCCAGCGTGACCGTGAGCGAGGCCGCCGCCATCGCCGTCATCCCCGCGGCGGGCGAGGTGAGTTGGGCCACCGCACCGGCCAGCGCGGCGCCCACGCCCTGCATCGTCAGCATGCCCGCCGAGTGCAGTCCGAGGGCGTGGCCGCTGAGTTCGTCCGGGGTGAGGGCCATCAGCCGCTCCTGCTGGACCAGGCTCGCGCCGAAGCCGACGGAGGCGAGGGCGACGCAGACCGCGGCGAGCGGGACCGCGGGGCGCAGCGCGAACACCGCGTAGGGCGCGGCCAGCAGCACGAGCAGCGGTGTCGCCAGCCGGGCCCGGACCCGCTGCGGCAGCAGCCGGCCGACGGTCGCGTCACCGGCGAGCATGCCCAGTGCCGCGCAGGCGAACAGGGTGCCCGCGGCGTCCGGCGCGTACGACACGTAGAGGGACTCGCAGCCGACGACCAGGCCGTTGGGGATCCACAGGCTCAGGTAGGTCAGGCGGCGCGGACGGGCGGACCACAAGACGGCGTTGGTGCGCCAGGTCGCCGCGACCGACGGGCGGCCGGCCGCACGGGGCGGGCGCGCGGTCAGGCCCAGGCGCAGGACGAGGGCCGCCGCCAGGTGGAGCGCGGTCGCCAGCAGCAGCGCGGTGCGCGGGGAGAGGACGGCGACCAGGACGCCGCCCGCCGCGTATCCGGTGATCTGCATGATCCCGGACATCATGTTGAACACCGAACGCCCCGGCAGATAGCCGTCCTTGGTCAGGATCTCGTTCAGCAGTCCCCAGCGCACTCCGCCGCCGAGGGAGGCGACCAGGCCGAGGGCGAGGACGACGGCGAAGACCGCGGCGATCGGCAGGCCGGGCAGCGCGAGGACCGCCGTACCGGCCGCGAAGGACAGCGAGATGCCCGCCAGCGCGGCCCGTGGGCGCAGCCGGTCGGAGCCGGACAGGAGGAGGGTCGCGCCCAGCACCTGGGCGAGCGACGGGCCGAACATGCTCAGCGCGGACAGCAGCGGCGAGTCGGTCGCCCGGTACACGAGCGTGCCGAGGGCAAGGCCGCTGACGGTCTGGGCGGCGGTGTGCGCGGCGGTGGCGAGGAAGAGCGGGGCGAACTCCGCGGTACGGAAGAGGGTCCGGTATCCCGGCCGAGCGGAGGACGAGCGGTCCGGGGAGGGCCCCGCCGGGGCTACGGGCGGTGTGGGGCTGGTTCGGGCTGGAGGCTCGGTGTGGGGCATGCGGGGAGTCTCGGGGCGGGCGGCGGCGGCCGTTATTGTTTCGCGCTGGTGCGAAACGTCGTACGGGAGGAGGCCGCCGTGGGCTGGTGGCAGGTCAACGCCGACACGCTCGCCGGCAGCCGCTTCCTGCTCTCTCCGCTCGCCGAGACCTTCGCCGCCCTCAAGCTGCTGCACGCGGGCGCGGGGACGCATCCCGGCGAGGCGGAGTGGCTGCGCGTGCATCTGCCCGGGTACCGGGCGCGGCTGGCGGCCGACCCGGTCACCGCGCTGCTGGTGCGGGCCGGTCTGGGCCGGCAGCGCTCCCTCCGGCCGGCGGACGGACGGCGGGGCGGCCGGGAGGTCGAGGGCTGGAACGCCGACTTCCTCACTCCCCCGCCGCGCGACGGAGAGACCTTCGAGGAGGGCGTGGCGCGGGTGCGGGCGGCCCGCCCCGAGGCGGCGCGCGCCCATCTGCGGGTGTCCCTGGCCGGGCCGGTCCCCGTCGCGCTGCTCCGCGACGACCTGCCCGACCGGGCGGCCGGGCTCCTGGAGTACGTCTGGGCCGAGACCGTACGGCCGTACTGGGACCGGCGCCGGCGCGTCCTGGAGGCGGATGTGGTCGCGCGGACCGCGCAGGTGAGCCGGGGCGGCTGGGCGGCGGCGCTGGACGCGCTCGCGCCGGGGCGCACGCGCTGGCTCGGCGAGAACCGGCTCCAGGTGAACCGGCACGAGTACCCGCCCCGGGAGATCTCCGGCGCGGAGCTGGTGTTCGTGCCGGTGACCGTGCGGACCGGCTGGGTGTCCTGGGAGGAGCGGGACCGGTACGCCGTGATCTACCCCTGCGCCGGGGTGCTGACCGACGTACGGGACCGGGCGGTGCCCGCGGGCCTGGGCGCGCTGCTCGGGGCGGCCCGGGCCGAGGTGCTGGTGCTGCTCGGTTCGCCGATGAGCACGACACAGGTGACGGCGGTGACCGGGCAGGGGCTCGGGTCGGTCGGGCGGCATCTGCGGGTACTGCTGGCGGCGGGGCTGGTGGAGCGGCGGCGGGCGGGGCGGTCTGTGCTGTACTCGCGGACCGCGGCGGGTGAGGTGCTCGTCGGGGCGGGGGCCCTTCGGTGACCGCGTAGCGCTCCGCTGGTGGGGCCGTGATGCGTTGTTGGGCGGCTGCGGCTTCGTCGTGGCTGGTCGCGCCCGCGCGGCGGAGCCGCAAATCGACACAGCCCCGCGCCCCTGCGGGGCGCTGCTTAGCATCGCGTTATCCCGGCGCGCTTAGCATCTCGTTATGACGACTACAGACCAGAACGGCTCCGTGTTGAATGTCGAGATCGGTGCCCTCCAGGGGGGTTCCGCGGATCTGCCGCAGTACGCGGGCCAGGCCGTGCTCATCGTGAACGTGGCCTCCAAGTGCGGACTGACGCCGCAGTACTCGGGTCTTGAGCGGCTCCAGGAGCGGTACGCGGCCCAGGGTTTCACCGTGCTCGGCGTGCCCTGCAACCAGTTCCTCGGGCAGGAGCCCGGCAGCGCCGAGGAGATCGCCGAGTTCTGCTCCGCGACCTACGGCGTGTCCTTCCCGATGACCGAGAAGGTCGAGGTGAACGGGGCGGACCGGCACGCGCTGTACGAGCGGCTGGCCGGCTTCGCCGACGCCGAGGGGCACAGCGGCGACATCCGCTGGAACTTCGAGAAGTTCCTGATCGGGCGGGACGGCACGGTCGTCGCCCGGTTCGCGCCGCAGACCGAGCCGGAGTCAGCGGAGGTCGTGGCGGCCATCGAGGGCCAGCTCGGCTGAGCGGCGGTTGACCTTGACCCTGGGGCAGGGCCGAGCGTGCTCGTCACCGGGCGGACGGGCCGCCCGGTGACGCAGGACGGACTGCTCAGCATCGGCGCGTTCGCCGCCCGGGCCCGGCTGTCGGCCAAGGCCCTGCGGCTGTACGACCGTCTCGGGCTGCTGTCCCCGGCGTACGTCGACGAGCTCAGCGGCTACCGCTACTACCGCGCGGGTGGCGGGGCAGCGGACGCTCGCCGAGTACCTCCGTGGACGGCTGTCGGGGAGGAGCTCCGAGATGTACGGAAGGTTCGAGGTCGGGACGGTGGACGTGGCCGAGCAGGTGGTGCGCTCACCGAGACCCGGCACACGCTGGCGGACGTCGTGTACCACTCCGAGGTGTCCATGGAGAGCGACGGGCCCGCGGAGTCGTGCGTGCCGGTGGCGGACGAGGCCGCGGCACGGGAGTGGGTCGCGCGGCACGGGCGGGCCTGGGAGACCCGGGTACGGGTGGAGCCCGCGGCCCGGCTGGCGTTCACCAGGATCACCAAGGCGCAGGTGGCCCACCCGCAGATCCTCGCCGCCTTCGAGGCGGTGGAGGAGTGGCTGGCGGGGCGGCGGCGTACGCGGACCGGACGCGGCGGGAAAGGGGCGAGCCCCCTCGGCAAGGACGGCGAACTGGTCGAGAGGGCTCTGGGTCGAGCTTGTGCAGTTGTAGGTCGTGCAGTTGTGGGTGGCGCGGTGGTGAACTGTCATGTGTGCAGGTGTGACGTGTGCAGTTGTCGTCGGGATCCGGCGGGGTCAGGGAAGCCTCCCTACGCCTTGACCGATGCCACGAAGGCGTTCCACGCGTCGGTGGGGAAGGCCAGGGTCGGCCCCTCGGAAACCTTGGAGTCGCGTACGGCGAGTCCCTCGGGTGCGGGCGACTTGACCTCGACGCACGCCCCGTTCCCTGCGGAATAGGAGGACTTCGTCCACGTCGCCGTGGCGCCCTGAAGCAGTGCCATGTCCACTCCTGTTGCGAGTTTCTGTAGTGCGATTCACGCCAACGGTCTTCCGATTGGCGTGATCGACGCTACTCGCCAACCTCCCCTTGCGGAGGAGTCCTTCACTCAACTGGATGGCATATTCCAGGGGAGCCTTCCGCCGGAGCGAGGGGCACCTGTACGATGCGGCGCCACGCTCGACGGAAGGCTCAACGGGCGTAACTCTTCGCCACATCCGAGATGAACTGCCGGGATTGCTCCACGCTCAGGGACTGTGCCCGCAGATGTTCGTACATCACCGCGTACTTCTGCACATCGTGCGCCTTCTCCAGGTACAGGTCGCTGGTGACACCCTCCAGGTACACCACGCTGGAGTCGGCCGCGTCCGCGAACTCCAGGATCGCGTACTGCCCGTTGAGCCCGGGATGCGCACCGGCCTCGAACGGCAGCACCTGCACGGTGACATGGGGCAGATGGGACATCTCGATCAGATGCTCCAGTTGCTCGCGCATCACGAGTTCGCTGCCGACGAGCCGGCGCAGCGCGGCCTCGTCCAGCACCACCCACAGCCGGAGCGGGTTGTGTTCGGCGCTGATACGTTCCTGTCGCCGCATCCGCACCTGGACCCGCTTGTCGATGTCCTCGGTCGATGTCTCGGGCAACGCCCCGTGCACCAGGGCCTCCGCGTACGCGCGGGTCTGCAACAACCCCGTGACGAGCTGGGGTTCGTACACGCGCAGCGACTCGGCGTCGGTCTCAAGGCCGATGTAGACGCTGTACGGGATGTCCCCGAACGCATGCCACCAGCCCTGCTGCCGCGAGTCCCGGGCCATCTCCATCAAGGAGTCGACTATCCGCTGGTCCTCGACCTCGTACACCCCGCACAGGTCACGGACGTCGCGTTGACTGATGCTGCGCCGGCCGTTCTCCAGCCGGCTGATCTTCGACTGCGACACCAGCAGTCGCTCCGCCACCTCCTCCGCCGTCATGCCCTTGAGCTCACGGAGCCTGCGCAACTCCTGGCCCAGCCGGCGTCGTCTGACGGTGGGATTGACATGGGACGCCACGGAACGTGCACCTCCGGCTGACTGCCTCTACCTGGCACTTTGCGTATCTGCTGTTGAGCAGACTGCCACCAAGGTGCTTACTACCGCTGGGAAACGGTGGATATGCGGCGCGTACGCGTCAGTTCGGGCACAGACGGTCGAGCGGGACGGCGAGACCGGGGTCTCACCGTCCCGCTCGGACCAGCGGCTCCCGAACCGGGTCTGGGGACTGACGGTGCGGCATGCGGTGGTGCTCCGTGCGGCCGGGTGGCGCGCGGTGCCGTGGAACTGCGGCTCAGTGGACCACGGCGCGCGCCATCGAACCGCGGTGCGGCTGCATCGGAACCGCGCGCGCGGGTTCCGCCGCGGGCCGGGCACCGGGCGCGGCCGGCCGGCCGGCCGCGGCGGGGCCGCGACGCGGTGGGGCCACCGCACCGTTCTGGACGTCCATCACGGCGTGCGCCACGAGGCCGCCCATCGGGTCGTGCCTGATCAGATCCCGTAGCCGGGAGCGGGACGAGCGTCCCTCGTTGCCCGGATACAGGTGCTTGCCGAGGCCGACCGCGTGCGCCAGGGCGGCGAGCGCCGCGGTCCGCGGGTCCGGCGGCACGCCGGTGCGGATCGCGGAGTCCAGCCGGGCACGGATCTCCCGGCTGATGGCGGTGTCCGTCGCCTGGTAGCGAGTGGTCGGCAGCACCCCGCACATCTGGCCCGGCACGGCGTGCACCATGCCGCACCGCTCCAGATGCGAGAGGTAGGTCTGGCGGAGCCCGAGACGCGGCCCGCCGATCCAGTGGACGGCACGTACCGGAGCGCCGCGCCTGCGCAGCAGCTCCAACGCACTGTCCAGAGTCGGATCTCCTGTCGGCCGTGGCACCACCACGGCGATACGATCCCCGTCTGGGGCTATCCGTCCGGCCAGCGCCAGCTCCACTAGCTGTGCTCCGGCCAGACCGAGGTCGAGCGACTGCGGCTGTGCAGTGGTACCCGTGGTCGGGTCCAGTGCCAGCAACAGAAGCTCCTCCGGAATTGTTCTGCGGCTCCTGCCCATCCATGCCTCCCCGCGTGGATGAATGACAGGGTGACCCCTCTCACATTGGTCTGTCGAGAGTGCGTGACCGGTTCGTAAGGGAACCGGTAGGTATGTCGTTCTCGTCTACCCCAGGGGTTTGGTCCACGCACAGGACACTGGTACATGGTTCGGACAGCGGTGGGAGGCGCGGTCCGGGCGGGGTTAGCGGCCCGGTAGTGGTCGGTTCGGCAGACGCACCCAGGACGTGCGGCACATGGAGGAGGCATCGGTGGCGGGCGAGTCCCCCGACAGGTCGAAGCAGCGCGAGTCGTCGGAAGAACCGACGTCGGGGAGCGCGGGTGCGGTTCCTGACACGCGGGACCCACGGCTCGCGGTGGCCCGCGAGTCCGCGTCCCGCGGGGGCGTGGACACGGCGACCAAGGTGCTCTCGACACGGGAGGCGTCGGTCGACGCCGACGAGACGGCGGCGGCCGGGGTCCCGGAGGGGGCCGAGAACCCGACCGGGGCCAGGAACACGCCGGAGCCCAAGGGCGAGGCGGGGGCCACGAGCCGGGCGGCGGCCAGGGCCGCGGAGAGGGCCACGAACCCGGCCGGGGCCAGGAATGCGCCGGCGGCCGAGGGCAAGGCGGGAGCCGAGAGCCGGGCGGCAGCCAGGAACGCGGACGGGGCCGAGAACCCTGCCGGGGCCAAGAACCCGACGGGGGCCGGGAACGCACCGAAGGCCAAGGGCGAGGCGGGAGCCGGGAGCCAGGTGGCGGTCGGGACCACGGACGGGATCAAGAACCCGACCGGAGCCAAGAACACGCCGGAGGCCGAGGGCAAGGCGGGAGCCGGGAACGCGCCGAAGGCCGAAGCCGAGGCGGAGGACGGGAGCGCCGCGGGGGCCGAGATCACGGCGGAGGGCGGCACCGGGCCGGGGACCGACGGTACGGGAACGCGTCTGGCGGCTGCTGTGGCGGCTTGGGTGCGCTCGGGCGACCCCGACGGCTCCGACGACGCCGAGCCCGCTGAAGCCGCCTCCAAGGCGCTTCCCGGGGCCTCTGAGCCCGAACCGGAGGGCTCCGCCCCCGAACCGAACCCCACCGCCACCTCGAAGGCACCCTCCGCATCCGGAACGGGGCCCCGGGAAACGGACTCCAAGACGGACGCGGGCTCCAAGGCGGAGGCCGGCCGCGAGACGGACGCTGACGCGAAGGCGAGCGCCGGGACCAAGGCGGACGCCGCCCCGGCCTCCGGCACCAGGACAGGCACGGACACCGAGGCCCGCGCCGCGGCCGCCGCAGGCGCCGGTGGTGCGGCGGCGGCCGGGGTCACGGCGGGTGTTGAGGCCGAAGCGGACAGTGCCGGGTCTCCTTCGGGTTCCGGTGCCAAGGCGGGTGCCGAGGGCGCCGCGGGTGTCGATCAGCCCACCGCTGTTTTCAAGGCCGTACGGGCGCCGAAGGGGCCTCAGGTCGATCAGCCGACAACCACGCTCAAGGTGGGCGGCGCCAAGAAGCCGCCCGCCCCCGCGGCCGACGCCGAGCGGACCAGCAAGTTCGTCGCGCTCAAGGCGCTCGACGACCCGGCCACCCGCAGGCCCGGACCGGCCCCCGCCGACGCCACCGCCGCCGTCCCCCGGCTCGGCCCCGAGCGCACCACCCAGCAGCCGCTCCCGCCCAAGCCCCCGCTGGACCTGCTGGCCGAGCTGACGAACACGCCGCCGCCCCCGCAGACCCCGGTCCGCACGCTCGTGCGCCGGATCAAGATCTGGACCCCGCTGGTCGTCCTGCTGGCGATCGTCTTTGCGATCGTGCAGGCGCTGCGCCCACTGCCCGACCCGGCCCTCGACCTCACCGCCGACGAGAGCTACACCTTCGACGGCGGCGAGGCGTCGATCCCGTGGCCGTCCGGCGGCCAGGGCGCGCTCGACGTGCAGGGCATCGGCTCGTTCGGCTCGTCCGGCGCGCAGAAGCCCGTGCCGATCGCGAGCGTCGCCAAGGTCATGACCGCGTACCTGATCCTGCGCGACCACCCGCTCAAGGGCGGCGAAGGCCCGAAGATCCCCGTGGACCAGACCGCCCAGGACCAGGCGACCGCGGACGGCGAGTCCACCGTGGAGGTGCAGGCGAACGACACCATCACCCAACGGGAGGCCCTCGAAGGCGTGCTGATCGCGTCCGCGAACAACGTGGCGCGGCTGCTCGCCCGGTGGGACGCCGGTTCGGAGAAGGCGTTCGTGGCGAAGATGAACGCCGCCGCCAAGAGCCTGGGGATGACCCACACGACGTACACGGACCCGTCGGGTCTGGAGAAGACGACGGTCAGCACGGCCGCGGACCAGGTGAAGCTGGCGAAGGCCGCGATGCAGGACGCCTCCTTCCGTGAGGTCGCGCGGATGATGGAGTACACCGACTACAAGGGCGCCAAGCACAGCAACTGGAACCGTCTGGTCGGCTACAACGACGTGATCGGCATCAAGACCGGCACCACCACCGCGGCCGGCGGCAACCTGGTCTTCGCGGCGACCCGGGAGGTCGACGGGGAGACACGGACCATAGTCGGCGCCGTGCTCGGCCAGGGTCCTGGCGGCTCGGACAACACGATCCTCAGCGGCGCCCTGGACGCGGGCGACAAGCTGATCCGGGCCGCGCAGGGCGCGCTGAAGCCGGCGAAGATCCTGAAGAAGGGCGATGTCGTCGGGTACGTCGACGACGGGCTCGGCGGCCGTACGCCGGTCGTGATCACCAAGGACGTCACCGCGGTCGGCTGGGCGGGCCTGAAGGTCGAGTTGTCCTTCGCCGCCGACGACGTACCGCACACCGCGAAGGCCGGCACGAAGGTCGGCACGCTCACCGTGGGCGACGGTTCGAGCGGCGCGGTCAAGGTGCCGGTCGCGTTGCAGAAGGAGCTCACGGAACCCGGCTTCACGGACAAGCTGACCCGTCTCGGCTGACCCGCCGCACACCGTCCGACCCCGCACCCCGTCGACGGGGCCCCCACCCGGGAGCCCCGCGGCGGGGTGCGTGCTAGCGTCACGAATCGGGGCAGGTCGTCGGTCAAGGGACAGGGCCGCGAACTGGCCGGTAAGCGGCCGGAAACACCGGGGAACCCGGCCGAGAACAGAAGACGGGACACGGGGAGTGCCTTCAGGTGGCCACTGCGGAGCCGACACGCGCCGACGACGCCGAACCGGGCCCGGGATCCGGCCCGCGAATACGCCTGCCCGCGACTGACGGTGACGGTCACCCCGACCACGCGGACGGCGACGCGCCCCGCCCGACCGGACCGCTCGCCTTCGCCGAACCCCTGAGACAGCGGCTGTTGCGGCACCCGGCCCTCTCCGTCACGGTGCTCGCCGGTGTGCTGCACATCATCTGGTTCTTCACGTTCGCCAACAGCGGCGGCGACCTCGCGGCCCAGGACGCGTGGGCCGAGTTCGTCGGCCGGCACCCCGACTCGGCGTACAACCTCGCCTGGTACGGCGGCATGCACCCGGTGTCGTACAGCGTGGTGTCGCCGTATCTGATGTCGGTCCTCGGTGTCCGTACCACGATGATGGTCGCCGGGACGGTGTCGGCGGGCCTGCTGACCATGGTCCTCATCCGCAGCCGGTCGGTGCGCAATCCGCTGTGGGCGGCGCTGGCCGGGGTCTTCGCGCTGCTGTGCAACGCGCTGTCGGGCCGGGTGACCTTCGGTCTGGGCACGGTGTTCGCGCTGGGCGCGGTCGCGGCCGTCTTCTGCTGGCCCTACCGCTGGCGTCACAAGCGGTGGGCGAAGGCCCTGATCGCGGCGCCGCTCGCCGCGCTGGCCACCATGGCGTCGCCGGTCGCGGGCCTGTTCGTGGGGCTGGTCGCGGTGGCGCTGTTCCTGCAGAAGCGCCGCCCGGGCGCCTGGGCTCTGGGGCTCGCGCCGGCCGCGGTCGTCGCCGTCTCGGCCTGGCTGTTCCCGTTCTCGGGCACCCAGCCGATGGGCTTCGGCTCGATGCTGCTGCCGCTGGTGTACGGCCTGCTCTGTCTGTTCCTGGTGCCGAAGGAGTGGACGACGGTCCGGCTGACGGCCGCGGTGTACAGCCTCGCGGTGCTGCTGGTGTGGCTGGTCAGTTCGCAGATCGGGTCGAACATATCGCGGCTGTCGATGCTGTTCGCGGGGGTGGCGCTGGTCGCGGCGCTGCCCTTCGCGGTGCCGCGGTCGCGCAAGTGGTACGCGATCGTGCTGTCGTTCCTGGGGTTCGCCGGCTGGATCGGTTTCAAGTCGGTCGACGACCTCGTGCGCACCACCCCGGTGGCCTCCTGGGCGCGTGAGCTGGCGCCGCTGGTCAACGAGTTGCAGCAGGTCGGCGCCGAGAAGGGGCGGGTCGAGGTGGTCCCGGCCCGCTCCCACCGGGAGGCGTCCGCGCTGGCCCCGTACGTCAATCTGGCCCGCGGCTGGAACCGGCAGGCCGACATGGAGCGCAACCCCCTCTTCTACGACGACACGCTCAACTCGGCGAACTACCACGAGTGGCTGCAGCGCTGGGCCGTCCACTTCGTGGTGCTGCCCAAGGGCGAGCCGGACGGTGACGGCGGTGAGCGGGAGCGGGAGCTGGTGCAGCGCGGGCTGCCGTATCTGAAGCAGGTCTGGGGCGACGCCAACTGGCAGTTGTTCCGGGTGACCGACCCGGCGCCGCTCGCCGAGCCCAACGCGGTCGTCGACCGGGCGGAGCAGGGCGAGATGACCATCGAGGTGCGCAAGGCCGGCCGGGTCCTGATCCGCATCCCGTACTCGCCGTGGCTGAGCGTCGTGGACGGCGACGGCAAGAGCCTGAAGCCGCCGCAGGAGACGCAGGCGTCCAAGCATCGCGCCGACGGGATGCCGAAGACGTACGACAACGTCAACGGCTGTCTGATGGAGACGGCGGAGGACGCCAAGGGCGACAAGTGGACGATGCTGCTCGCTCCGCGGGCCGGGACGTACCGCCTGGCGGCGCCGTACCAGCTGCCGCGCGGCACGCCGTGCCCGGACGAGCTGAAGCAGTGAGCGGCGCCGTTCAGTTGCCGGACGGGCCGGTGGTGCGCAGCTCGGCCACATGGCGGTCCGTGCCCGGAATCGTCGGGATGAACGGCGCCACCAGCTCCACCCGGCCGAGGCCCGACTCCCGTACCTGCTCGTCGAGTCCGGTGAAGTGCCGCTCCCAGCACGCGCGCGGGTCGCTCTCCAGGAACCAGAGCAGGGTGAGGCGGGTGTCGGTGCCCTCGACCTGTTCGACGTAGGTCATCCGGTCGCCGGGCAGGGGCGTCGGCCGGAACACGGTCACCAGGGCGGCCGGGGAGCCCGCGAGACGCCTGGGCAGATGGCGGGTGCGCAGCCATTCGAGCAGGTCGGCACGGTTCGCGGCGGGCTCGGTGTCGACAACCTCCAGCACCAGGCCGGCGTAGGGGTGGTCGAGGGCGTGGTGGTCGCGGGGGCCCGCGGCACCGTCCCGGTAGACGGTCGCCTCGTGGTCCTGGAAGGCCGTGAAGACATGGGTGCGGTCCTGGTAGACGCGGGCGTCGCGGTTCAGGCGCCGGTTGATGGCGACGGTCCAGCGCATGTGGTCGCCGTAGCGGCCTGCGGTGATCCAGTACGTCGAGAGGTAGCAGCCGGCGGTGACGGGCCGGGCCACCGCCGACTTCTCGGGGTAGCGCAGGAGTTGCAGATCCCGGGTGGCCACCCAGCGGCGGCCCGCGTACATCCAGGGCATGGCCATCGCCCCGGCGTAGTAGTGGTCGTCCTCGTACCAGCGGTTGTAGGCGTACTCGTGGCCGGGGTGCGGCTCGACCAGGGTGATCAGGGCGTGCCCGGGGCGGACCCCGTAGGGGCCCACGGCGGCCAGTTCGGCGTACAGCTCGCTGCGGGTGTCCTCGCTCATGCCGTTCCCCTCCGTCGTCCTCTTCGGTCCTCTGCCGTGCGGTTCCGTGCTCTTCCTTACTCCTGTGGACGGCCATACTCTGACGCTCCGTCAGAAAAAGCGCCAGGGTCGGGACAGCCAGGAGGGCCGCCATGTCACTGCTCGCGGGCAAGACCGTCGTCGTGTCGGGGGTGGGGGCCGGGCTCGGCCACCGGGTCGCCGCGGCCGTCGTACGGGACGGGGGCAACGCGGTGCTCGGGGCGCGCACCGAGGCGAACCTCGCCAAGAGCGCGGCGGAGATCGATCCGGCGGGCGGGCACACCGCGTACCGGGCGACCGACATCACCGACGAGGGGCAGTGCGGGGCGCTGGCGGAGCTGGCGCGGGAGCGGTTCGGGCGGATCGACGCCGTGGTGCATGTCGCCGCCCTGGACTCCTACTTCGGCGGGCTGGCGGACGCGGACTTCGCGACCTGGCAGTCGGTGCTCGACGTGAACCTGCTGGGCACGCTGCGGATGACGCGGGCCTGTCTGCCCGCGCTGAAGGCGGGCGGCGGTTCAGTGGTGTTCATCGGGACACAGTCGGCGGTGGCGGCGCCCTCGCAGGTGCAGCAGGCCGCGTACGCCGCCTCGAAGGGCGCGCTGACCAGCGCGATGTACTCACTGGCGCGGGAGCTCGGGCCGTACCGGATCCGGGTGAACACCGTGCTGCCGGGCTGGATGTGGGGGCCGCCGGTGCAGGCGTACGTGCGGTTCACCGCGCAGACCGAGCAGGTGTCGGAGGCGGAGGTGCTCGGCCGGCTGACGGACCGGATGGCGCTGCCGGAGCCGGCGACGGACGGGGACGTGGCGGACGCGGCGGTGTTCCTGGCCTCGGACCGGGCGCGGGCCATCACGGGGCAGTCCCTGCTGGTCAACGCCGGGGAGCTGATGCGCTGAGCATTCAAGGATGTGAATCAAGGTCAGCAAGGCGAACCTTTTTACCCGTACTTGACCTTCTGTCGACTTGTCGTGCCCTCCTCAAGGCACCCACGATGAGCGGGCACTTCGCGGCCTTCCCAGTCCCCGCTCCGCTCCTGCGAAGTGCCGTCCAGCTGAGTGGAGTTCACAAGGCGGACCCTGGAAGGGGGGCACATGAACGGTCTCGACTGGGCCGTGCTCATCGCCTACTTCGGCGTGATGGTCGCGATCGGCGTGTGGTCGCACAAGCGCGTGGACAACGTGAGCGACTTCTTCACGGCCGGCGGCAAGATGCCCTGGTGGCTCTCCGGCATCTCGCACCACATGTCCGGCTACAGCGCGGTGATGTTCACCGGATACGCCGGGATCGCCTACACCTACGGCGTCACCTCCTTCGTCACCTGGTCCTTCCCGATCGCGCTGGGCATCGCCATCGGCTCGAAGCTGTTCGCGCCGCGGATCAACCGGCTGCGCTCACGACTGCATGTGGCCTCGCCGCTGGAGTACCTCAAGAACCGCTACAACCTCCCCACCCAGCAGGCGCTCGCCTGGTCCGGCATACTGCTGAAGATCGTGGACGTGGGCGCCAAATGGGCCGCCATCGCCACGCTGCTCTCCGTCTTCACCGGCGTCTCGCTCAACCAGGGCATCCTCATCACCGGTGTGATCACGGCGATCTACTGCACCATCGGCGGCCTGTGGGCGGACGCGCTGACCGAACTCGGCCAGTTCGCCATCCAGTTGCTGGCCGGCATCGCCATGTTCGTCGCGGTCGTGGTCGAACTCGGCGACAGGAACATCGGCTTCTTCGGCGCCTGGGACGAGCCCGCGCTGCAGGGCCACGGCAAACCGCTGGTCGGCCCGTACGGCACGGTCTTCCTGCTCGCCTTCCTGTTCATCAAGCTCTTCGAGTACAACGGCGGCATGCTGAACCAGGCCCAGCGCTACATGGCGACCACCGGCCCGCGCGAGGCCTCGCGTTCGGCCCGGCTGTCCGCGGTGCTCTGGCTGGTGTGGCCGGTCGTCCTGTTCTTCCCAATGTGGATGTCGCCGCTGCTGGTCCAGGCGCAGAAGCCGGACGGCTCCGACTCCTACGCCCTGATGACCGAACAGCTCCTGCCGCACGGCATGCTGGGGCTGGTCATCGTCGGCTTCTTCTCCCACACCATGGCCATGTGCTCCTCCGACGCCAACGCCATCGCCGCCGTGTTCACCCGGGACGTGGCACCGGTGCTGTCCGCCCGGGCGCGGGACTGGGGCGAGCGCTCGGGGCTGATCGCGGCGCGCGTCACGACCGTCGTCTTCCTCGGTCTGTCCATGGCGGTGGCCACACAGGTCAACTCGCCGACGTTCAAGGACATCATCACCGTCGTCATCAAGTGGGTCGCCGGTCTGATGGGGCCGATCGCCATCCCGATGATGCTGGGTCTGCTGCGCCCGTTCCGCCGGTCCGGCCCGACGGCCGCGCTGGTCAGCTGGGCGACGGGCCTGCTGGCCTTCTGGCTGGTCAACTACCCGATCAACTGGAGCGTCGACGGCGGCGTCCCGCTCCAGTACCAGGTCTCCGTGCCCCTGGCCGTCTCCCTGGTGCTGTACATCCTCATCGGCTACCTGAAGCCGGAGGACACCCCGGAGCGGCTCGCGATCATCGAGCGGATCAACACGGACGACGACAGCGCCGCCCGTGCCGTGCCGGCGCCCGCGCGGCCGGGCGACGACGCGGTGGGCGCACCCGCGAAGGAGTGACGGTCAGGCCCTCGGGTACCGGACCAGCCACCCCGGCGAGGACCCTGCGGGCCCGTGCAGCGCGGGCCCCTGGGTCATCTCCATCGCGAAGTCGTCGGCCAGTTCCAGGATCGTGGGACGGCCCTCCAGCTCGGCCAGCCAGGCCGGCGGGAGGGCCGTTTCGCCGTGCAGGGCGCCGAGCAGCCCGCCGGCGAGCGCGCCCGCCGCGCCGGAGGGTCCCGTCTGGTTCACGGCCAGACACAGCCCGTGCCGCACGTCCTCCCCCACCAGCGCGCAGTACACGGCGGCGGCCAGCAGCCCGTCCGCCGTACCGTCGCCCGCCAGCTCCGCCACCCGCGCCGGGCTCGGCATCCCCTGCCGCACCGCGCCGAGCGCGTGCTGGAGGGCGTCCGAGACCGGCTGATGGCCCGGGCGGGCGACGAGCAGGGCGAGCGCCCGCTGCACGGCTCCGTCCAGGCTGTCACCGCGGGCCAGCGCGTGCACGATCACCGCGTACGCGCCCGCCGACAGGTACGCCGTGGGGTGCCCGTGGGTCTGTGCCGCGCACTCCACGGCCAGCTGCACCACCAGTTGCGGCTCCCAGCCGACCAGCAGCCCGAAGGGCGCCGACCGGGCCACCGCCTCCGGGCCCAGCTCGCCCGGGTTCTTGGGCTTCTCCAGCGTGCCCATGTGCGTGTCGCCGAAGCCGATCAGCAGCGCCCGCGACGGGTCCCGCCGGGCGTACAGCCACTCCTCCCGGGCCAGCCAGCCGTCGTCCTCGCGGCGCTCGTCCGGGCCCCAGTCCCGCTGGGTGGCCGCCCAGCGCAGATACGCCCGGTGCAGATCGGTCGGCGGGTGCCAGGCGCCGGTGTCGCGGCGGACCTGGGCGCGGATCAGCCCGTCCACCGTGAACAGGGTCAGCTGGGTGTGGTGGGTGACCGCGCCGCGTCTGCCGAAGCCGACGGCCAGGTCCACGAGGCCCTCCGCTCCGTACGAGGAGCGGATCTCCTCCAGGGTGAGGCCGTCGGCCGGACCGCCCAGCGCGTCGCCGACGGCCGCCCCGAGGAGCGTGCCGCGCACCCGGCTGCGGAAGTCCTGCTGTTCGGCACGGCCCCAGACCGCGCCGGCTGTCGCACCCACCAAGACCTCCTTCGGCACCGTCCGTACGCACGACAGCACAGCACTGTATTCGACCGGGAACGGTCCGTTCAGGAGGCGGATCAGTATGCGGGTCGTGACAGAGACGACGGGGAGCGGCCGTCATCGGTGGGCGGAGCGGCCGATGCCCTCGCATGCCGGCGCGGTGGTGCCGGCAGGTCCCGCCGACACCACCGCCGCGCAGAACGCCGCCGTCAGTGCTGGTGGGGCGCGGGGTAGGCCTTGGGCAGGCGCATGCCGCGGTCGGCCATGATGTCCCGGACGTGGTTGGGGTAGTCGGTGATGATGCCGTCGATCCCCATGTCCATGAGCGCCTCGATGGTGGGGTTGTCGTCACAGGTCCACGGGATGACCTTCAGGCCGCGCTTGTGCGCGTCCGCGACCATCTTCTCGGTGACGTAGAACCTGAAATTCGGGTCCGCGACGGTCCCGTTCTGCGGCATGCCGTAGACCGGCGAGAGCGCCTTGACGCCCGGGATGGTGGCGGCCGCCCTGACGAAGTCGCCGTCGTAGTCGTCGGCGTCGATGCCGCCGAGCCACGGGGAGGCGCCGGGCTTGCCGACCTGGAGGAAGTCGTAGTTCGTCAGCGCCACCAGCGGGTAGTGCGGGGCGAGCTTGTGCATCTCCTTCAGCGCGCCCCAGTCGAACGACTGGATGGTGACCTGCTTCTCGATCCCCGAGCGGTGGATCTCCTCGAAGACGCGGCGTACGAAGAGTTCACGCGGGGCGGTCTGCTCGGGCGCGCCGGCCTCCACCTTCGTCTCGATGTTGAGCTTGACCGACTTGGCCTTGTAGCTCTTCACCAGGTCGAGGACGTCCTTGAGCTCCACCATGCGGAAGCCCTTGATCTGCTCCTGCTCGGGGAAGCCGGGGAGCTGCTGGTAGCCGCAGTCCATCGTCTTGAGCTGGGCCAGGGTCAGGTCCTTGATGTACTTGCCGACGTACGGGTACATCGGGTCACCCGGCGTCACCGGTGCGGTGTCCTTGCACTTCTGGGCGCTGATCTGCCGGTCGTGGTTGACCACGACCTTCTGGTCCTTGGTGACGTGCGTGTCCAGTTCCAGGGTGCTCACCCCGAGGCGCAGGGCCTTGCCGAAGCCCTCCAGGGACTCCTCGGTGGTCATGCCGATGCCACCGCGGTGGGCCTGCAGATCGAAGTGGGTCTTCTGGGGAGGAACATGGTGGGAACCCTGCTGAGCGGGGGCAGCCTGGGCGGTCGCCGGGGCGACGAGCGCGGGCACCACCGCCAGGACGGTGATTGCATGCCGGAGGAGCATTTAAGCCTCGCTTATATCGGACCGACTGTGCCCCGTGAAGGTAGGTCGCGGCCAAAGCCGCCACCAAGCCTCGGCGCATGAGGGCTTCATGAACGCCTGGAGAACGCCCCGACGGCACGCTGCCGCGGACCGGCCGAGCCGAGCGATCCCTGCCTTCCCGCTGCCGCTCCGGCCCCCGGTCACCGTGACGGTGCGGACGGGCTGGTCGCGGCGACTCCCTACACAATCGAAACACCCCCTCGCCCCGGTGACCCGACGCGAGCCCGTGGTCCGACGGCCCAGGGCGGCCCGCGACGCGCAGTCGGACCACAGGGCGATGGCCCGGGTGACGGACGTCGCTTCGTGGGCGGGGCACGGAGGACCGCCGGTCTGAGTTCCAGCACGCGGCCCAGGATGGCCCGCGACGCGCCCCGGCTCGCGTACGGCGACGCGTAGTCGAGGTCCGGGGCCTGTCAGGGCCGACGTCGGTTCGTGGGGTGTGTGCGGAGGACCGCCGGTCTGAGTTCCAGCGCGTAGCCCAGGGCGGCCGGCGACGCGCCCGGTCGCGTACGCCGACGCGCAGTCGGGGTCCAGGGCCTGTCGGACCACGGGGCGATGGCCCGGGCAGCGGACGTCGGTTCGTGGGCGAGGCACGGAGGACCGCCGGTCTGAGGTCCAGCACGCGGCCCAGAGCGGCCGACGACGCGCCCGGCTCGCGTACGCCGCCGCGCAGTCGGGGTCCAGGGCCTGTCATGGCCGAGTCCCGGGCGGCGGACGTCGGTTCGTGGGCCGGTTGCGGAGGGCGGCCGTGCGCTGGGCCCGCGCCCGGGGGTAGGCCGGTCTGAGTCGCAGCGCGCGCTCCAGGTCCGCGAGGGACTCGTCGTGACGGCCGAGGGCGGAGGGCGAGGCGCCCCCCAACTCGCGTACACCGACGCGCAGTCAGGGTCCAGGACCAGTCGGACCACGGAGCGAGGTCCCGGGCGGCGGACGTCGGTTCGTGGGGCGCGCGCGAAGGACCGCCGGTACACCGACGCATAGGCGGGGTCCAGGGCCGGCGCCCAGCCATGCCCTCCAGCGCGCCACCTCGCCCGCAGCGACCCCAGGGCCAGTCGGGCCGGGCCCCCGGTGTCAGCCCGTCGGCCACGTACGGAGGACCGCCGGCCCGCGTTGCAGCGCACGGCCCAAGGCAGCCCGCGACGCGCTCCAACTCGTGTACGTCGACGCTCAGTCGGGGTCCAGGGCCGGCGCCCAGCCATGCCCTCCAGCGCGCCGCCGCGCTCACAGCGGCCCCAAGGCCAGTCGGACCGGGCCCCCGACGTCAGCCCGTCGGCCACGTGCGGAGGACCGCCGGTCGGGACTCCAGCACGCGAGCCGACTCGCTTACGTCGACGCGTAGTCGTGCGTTGGGTCCGTGGCCGCAGCGTCCGTATTTCTCCTCGCCTCGCCGGGACGGCTCCGCATTCTGGCTCAATGCGTACGGGACGCGGTGGAGTCGGCAGGGAAGGAACCGGTCATGGTCACCACCTCCACCGCACGCGCCGGCGACACCGGTGCCGCCGCCGGGGCCCGGGGGCTCACCCTGGCCGCGGGCGCGCTCACCGCCACCGTCGCCCTCTACATCACGCTCGTCGCCCTCGGGAACGTCACGGACTTCGGCACGAACCAGCAGTTCGTACGGCATGTTCTGGCCATGGACACAACATTCCGGGACGAGGACCTGATGGGCCGGGCCGTCACGAGCACCGCGCTCCAGGACGCCGCCTACGTCGCGATCATCGTGTGGGAGTGGGCCGCGGCCCTCGTCCTCATCGCCGGGACGTGGCTGTGGCTGCGCCGGGACCACGAGCGGGCCCGGCGGGTGTCCACGTACGGGCTGCTGATGGTGATGCTGCTCTTCGGCGCCGGGTTCATCGCGATCGGCGGCGAGTGGTTCGCCATGTGGCAGTCGAAGACGTGGAACGGGCTGACGGCGGCGACCCGGGCGTTCCTGCTCAGCGGGGTCGTGCTGGTCGTCGTCCACCTGCCGTTCCGGGACAGCGGCCCGGCTAATTGACGACAGCCACCCGGGTGTTCGCCGTCCCGAACGACCACAGGGTCGTGCCGTCCTCCTTGTGCAGCCGGATGCCGCTGGTCTGCTTGCCGGCGGCCGGCGGCGGGGACGAGCCGTCGACCGCGTTGGAGAACGCGATCGACAGGCCCGACTTGTTGGCGAAGTACAGGATGTGCTCGATCGGCACTCCGTCGGATCCGGTCGTGGCCGCCACACGAGCGGAGACCGCGTAGGTGCCGGCGTCGGGGGTGACCGTCCCCGGCCACACGGTGAAGGTCCTGGTCGCCTTCCCCGCCGCGTCGACCAGCCACACCCGCTTCTGGCCGAGCGAGTAGACGATACGGCGGCCGGTGCCGGAGGCGTCCGGCACCTCGGGCGCCGCCGTCCGCGTCGGCTCGGGTGCCGGGCGCGCGGACACCGAGGCACTGGGCCGGGCCGCCGCGGCCGTGGGGTGCGCCCCCTTATCGGCCTGGACGGCGAGGGCGGTCACGGCCGCGGTCGCCCCCACCGTCAGACCGGTGACCCAGGCCCACGAGGGCAGTCGGGCTGGCACGGGTACGTCTCTCCTCCGCTACGGGTCCCCGACGAACGGGGGTCGGATCATCGTACTGTGGCCGTCCCGTCCGACGGTCTCCCGAGGGGCGTCAGTCCAGCACCGGCAGCAGCTCCGGCAGATGCCCGTCCGAGGCCGCCGCCGCCCGCTGCCGCTCCTCCGGCACCTCCCCGTACAGCGTCGTACGGGGCCGGGCCGGGCGGCCCGCCGCCTCCGCCACCGCGACCAGGTCGCGCACCGACTTGTAGGAGCCGTAGGAGGAACCCGCCATGCGGGAGATCGTCTCCTCCATCAGCGTCCCGCCCAGGTCGTTCGCGCCGGAGCGCAGCATCTCCGCCGCGCCCTGCGTGCCCAGCTTCACCCAGCTGGTCTGGATGTTCGGGATGTACGGGTGCAGCAGCAGCCGGGCCATCGCGGTCACCGCCCGGTTGTCCCGCAGCGTCGGGCCCGGCCGGGCGATGCCCGCCAGGTACACCGGCGCGTTGGTGTGGATGAACGGCAGCGTCACGAACTCCGTGAAACCGCCCGTCTCCCGCTGGATGCGGGCCAGCGTACGCAGGTGGCCGAGCCAGTGGCGGGGCTGGTCCACATGTCCGTACATCATCGTCGAACTCGACCGGATGCCCAGCTCGTGCGCGGTCGTGATCACCTCGATCCAGGTCGCCGTGGGCAGCTTGCCCTTGGTGAGCACCCAGCGCACCTCGTCGTCCAGGATCTCCGCCGCGGTGCCCGGGACGGAGTCCAGCCCGGCCTCCTTCGCCGCCGTCAGCCAGTCGCGGATCGACAGGCCGGTGCGGGTGGCGCCGTTGACCACCTCCATCGGCGAGAAGGCGTGCACGTGCATCCCCGGGACGCGCTCCTTGACCGCCCGCGCGATGTCGAAGTACGCGGTCCCGGGCAGATCCGGGTGGATGCCGCCCTGCATGCACACCTCCACCGCGCCGACGTCCCACGCCTGTTGGGCGCGGTCCGCGACCTGTGCCAGGGAGAGGGTGTAGGCGTCGGCGTCCGTGCGGCGCTGCGCGAACGCGCAGAAACGGCAGCCGGTGTAGCAGACGTTGGTGAAGTTGATGTTGCGGGTGACGATATAGGTGACGTCGTCGCCGACCGCCGCCCGGCGCACGTCGTCGGCGATCCGGGTGAGCGCGTCCAGCGCCGGGCCGTCGGCGTGCAGCAGGGCCAGCGCCTCCGCGTCGGTCAGCCGGGTCGGGTCGTCGGCCGCGGTCGCCAGCGCCGTGCGTACGTCCGTGTCGATCCGCTCCGGCGCCATCCCGGGGGCCGCCGCCTCGCGCAGGGCGGCCCAGTCGCCGTACACCTCGTCGAAGTCGTCGCGCCGGTCGGCGGTACGGCCCTCGGTGTCGATGGTGCGGTGCAGATCGGTACGGCCGGTGGCGACGAACGCCTCGTCGGGCTCCTGCCAGGGCAGCCCCGCCGGGCAGGCCTCGGGGCGTGCCAGGCCGGTCTCCGGGTCGGCGAGCGCGGCCACGTGCGGGCGCAGCCGCGGGTCCAGCCAGGGCTCGCCGCGCCGGACGAACTCCGGGTAGACGCACAGGCGTTCACGCAGTTCGAAGCCGGCCGCCGCGGACTTCTCGGCCAGCTCCTCGATCCGCGGCCAGGGGCGTTCGGGGTTGACGTGGTCGATGGTGAGCGGGGAGACCCCGCCCCAGTCGTCGATGCCGGCGCCGATCAGCCGCTCGTACTCGGCTTCGACCAGGTTCGGCGGGGCCTGGAGACAGGCGCTCGGGCCCATGATGTGCCGGGCGACCGCCACGGCGGCGACCAGCTCGTCCAGTTCCGCGTCCGGCATGCCGCGCATCGCCGTGTCCGGCTTGGCGCGGAAGTTCTGGATGATCAGCTCCTGGATGCCGTGGTAGGCGCGCGAGATCCTGCGGAGCGCGAACAGGGAGTCGGCGCGCTCCTCGTAGGTCTCGCCGATGCCGATCAGCAGGCCGGAGGTGAAGGGGACGGAGGAGCGGCCCGCGTCCTCCAGGACACGCAGCCGTACGGCGGGTTCCTTGTCCGGGGAGCCGTGGTGCGGGCCGCCCGGCTCGGACCACAGGCGGGTCGCGGTGGTCTCCAGCATCATGCCCATGGAGGGGGCGACCGGCTTGAGGCGCTGGAAGTCCGTCCAGGTCATGACGCCCGGGTTGAGGTGCGGGAGCAGGCCCGTCTCCTCCAGGATGCGGATGGAGACGGCCCGGACGTAGGCGATGGTGTCGTCGTAGCCGTGCGCGTCGAGCCATTCGCGCGCCTCGGGCCAGCGGTCCTCGGGCTTGTCGCCGAGGGTGATCAGGGCTTCCTTGCAGCCGAGTGCCGCGCCCTTGCGGGCGATGTCCAGCACCTCGTCCGGGGACATGAACATCCCCTGTCCGGCGCGGCGCAGCTTGCCGGGGACGGTGACGAAGGTGCAGTAGTGGCACTTGTCCCGGCACAGCCGGGTGAGGGGGATGAAGACGCTCTTCGAGTACGTGATGACGCCGGGCCTGCCTGCCGCGGCGAGGCCCGCGTCCCGCACCCGGGCGGCGGACGCGGCGAGGTCGTCCAGGGCCGCGCCGCGCGCCTGGAGCAGCACCGCCGCCTCGGTGACGTCGAGGGCGACGCCGTCCCGGGCTCGTTTGAGGGCGCGACGCATGGAGTTCTCGGTGGGGCCGGTTCCGGGGGTCGCGGAAGTCGTCATTCCTCGAGCATACGGTTGGGCTCCGCCGGTTCAGCGGGGGTTGGGGGTGGCTCGATGTGCGGGGTGTTGTGGCTGGGGTGCCTGACGCTCGGGGGGTGCGGTGCGTTGGCGGGTGCGGGTGCGTTGGGCGTTCGCGCCGTTCCCCGCGCCCCTATCGGGCGGTTGCGTCTGCCCTCGGCTGCACTTATCAGACCGCCTGACAGCTCGGGGGGTGCGGTGTGTTGGCGGGTGCGGGTGCGTTGGGCGTTCGCGCAGTTCCCCGCGCCCCTATCGGGCGGTTGCAGCTCACTCGGCTGCATGTATCAGACCGCCTGACAGCTCGGGGGGTGGGGTGCATTGGCGGGTGCGGGTGCGTTGGGGCTGATCGCGCAGTTCCCCGCGCCCCTAAAGGGGCGTGCGGTGCGTTGGCGGGTGCGGGTGCGTTGGGGGCGTTCGCGCCGTTCCCCGCGCCCCTATCGGGCGGTGTACTTGTCCAGGGTTTTTAGTACCTCCCGCTCTGTTGTTGAGGGGAGTTGGATCACTGTTTCTTCTATGCCCAGGTCTGCGTAATGGGCCAGTTTGCCGGGGGTGGGTTGGACTGCGTACGGGATTATCTGGAGGGCGGACGGGGGGCGGCCCTTGGCTGTCCATGTCGAGCGCAGGAC
Organism: Streptomyces shenzhenensis; assembly: GCF_003688995.1. GTDB lineage: Bacteria > Actinomycetota > Actinomycetes > Streptomycetales > Streptomycetaceae > Streptomyces > Streptomyces shenzhenensis_A. Next base: position 32,347 of record NZ_PENI01000017.1, read on the forward strand.
CGGCAGTGATTCGGCCAGTCCGTGTCCGCCGATCGGGAGCCAGCCGTCGGCGTACTCCGCGATGTGCGCGAACAGCTTGGGTCCGGCGGCGCCGCCGACCAGGGTGCGCGGGCCGGTCACCGGGCCGCGTGGCTTCTGCGCGGGCTTGGGGTGCGCGTGGCTGGCCCGGACGCCGCCGAACTCCCCTTCGTAGGCGGTGGGTTCGTCCGCCCACAGGGCCTGCATGAGCCGCATCCGGTCGCGCGTCAGCTCCCGGCGGGTACGCCACTGCACGCCGTGATCGGCGGCCTCCTCCACGTTCCAGCCGAAGCCGACGCCCAGGGTGAGGCGCCCGCCGGAGAGGTGGTCCAGGGTCGCGATCTGCTTGGCGAGGGCGATCGGATCGTGCTGGGCGACGAGCGTGATGCCGGTGCCGAGACCCAGCCGCTCGGTCACCGCGGCGGCCTGCCCGAGCGCGACGAAGGGGTCGAGGGTGCGGCCGTACTCGCGCGGCAGTTCGCCGCCCGGCGGGTACGGGGTCGTCCGCTCGACCGGGACATGGGTGTGCTCGGGCAGGTACAGCCCGGCGAAACCGCGCTCCTCCAGCTCCCGGGCGAGCCGGACGGGTGTGATGGTCTCGTCGGTCAGGAAGATCGTGACGGCGATACGCATCCCTCATCTGTACCCGCCCACTCACCAACTGTCCATACCGACTGGTCGGCATTCCGTCCGCGCGGGCCGCTCCTACACGCCGCTGAGGTCACGGGCCCAGCGCCGTTCGCCGTCCTGCCACTCGCCGGTCGGCTCAAGACCGGCAGCGGCGGCGACGGCGGCGGACGCGTGGTGCTCGGGGTGCACATGCGCGACGATCCTGCGCACCGGCAGCAGGCCGAGCCGGCCGACGAGTCCCCGGGCCGCCTCGGCGGCGATGCCCCGCCCCTGCCAGGGTGTGCCCACCACCCAGGCGACCTCGGCGACCGGTCCCCCGCCGGCGGCGGTGATCGTCGCCTGGACGGTGCCCGTGAGCCGGTCCTCGGCGCGCAGCAGCACCACCCAGTTCAGCCAGGTGACGGCGGGGTCGGGGGAGCCCGCCGTCAGCCGCCGGTAGCGCGAGCGCAGGGCCTGCGGGGTGGCCGGGGTGCCGCCGATGAAGGTGTGCAGGGCAGGGTCGGACAGCACGGCGGCCATCTCCTCGGCGTCCTCGACGCGCAGCGGACGCAGTTCCAGCCGGCCGGTACGGATGCTCTCGGCCTCGACGCTCATGGACGTACCCTCCCATGGGCGTACCGTCCCAGGAGGAACCGTTCTCGCCGCCCCAGGAGACCCCGATGTCCCGCCGCCCCGAGCTGAAGCAGCGCATCGTGACCCGGATTCAGCGTCATCTGGCCAATCCGCTCTCGCGGCGGCTTCCGTCGCAGACCGTGCTGGAGACGACGGGCCGCACCTCCGGTCTGCCCCGGCGCACCCCGGTGGGCGGGCGACGTGTCGGCGACTCCTTCTGGCTGGTCTCGGAGTTCGGCCCGAAGTCCCAGTACGTACGGAACATCCAGGCCGATCCCCGGGTCCGGGTCCGGATCAGGGGCCGCTGGCACTCCGGCACCGCGCATCTCCTCCCGGACGACGACGCGGTGGCCCGGCTGCGCAGCCTGCCCCGGCTGAACAGCGCCGCGGTGCGGGCCCTCGGCACTGACCTGCTGACGGTGCGGGTGGATCTGACGGGCTGAGCGGGCGGTGCGCGGGGTCCGGCTCAGCCCGGCCACACCAGCGCCTGGACCTCGCTGTAGGCGTGCAGGGCGTAGGAGCCGACGTCCCGGCCCACCCCGCTCTTCTTGAACCCCCCGAACGGCGCCTCCATGTTGCGGCCGACGGTGTTGATGCCGACCCCGCCGGCCCGCAGCCGCCGGGCCACCCGGAACGCCCGCGCCACGTCCCCGGACCACACGTAGTCGATCAGGCCGTAGTCGCTGTCGTTGGCGAGGCGGACGCCCTCCTCCTCGTCGTCGAAGGGGATCACCGCCACCACCGGGCCGAAGATCTCCTCCCGGGCCGCCCGCATGTCGTTGGTGCAGTCGGCCAGCAGGGTCGGCGCCACATAGAACCCGCGCTCCAGGGGCGGCCGTTCGCCGCCCGTCACCACGGTCGCGCCCTCCTTGCGGGCCAGTTCGACGTACGACTCCACCCGGTCCCGGTGCGCGGCCGAGATCACCGGCCCCACCACCGTGTCCGGCTCCCCGGGGTCGCCCACCTTCAACCGGGCCGCGTACGCCGCGAGTTGCCCGACCAGCCGCTCGTACACCCCGCGCTGTGCCAGCACCCGGGTCGGCGCGGTGCAGATCTGCCCGCTGTAGAAGGAGAACGTCGTGCCGATCCCGGCGACCGCCGAGGCGAGGTCCGCGTCGTCGAAGACGACCGCGGCGCCCTTGCCGCCCAGCTCCATCAGCTGCCGTTTCATCGCGCGCCCGCACGCCTCGGCGATGCGCTGCCCGACCGCCGTGGACCCGGTGAAGCTCACCATGTCGACGTCGGGCGACTCGACGACCGCCTCGCCGACCGCCACCGAACGCCCCGAGACGACGTTCACCACCCCGGGCGGCGCGCCCGCCTCCGCCAGCGCGGCGGCCATCCGGTACACGGACAGCGGGTCCTGCGGGGCCGGCTTGACGACCACGGTGTTGCCCATCGCGAGCGCCGGTGCGACCTTCCCGGCCGGGTTCGCCCACGGGTTGTTGTAGGAGGTGATGCAGGCGACGACGCCCACCGGCTGGCGTACCGCGAGCGCGCCGAGCACGCCGGCAGGCGCCATCGGGCCCGCGTCGCTGATCTGCGGCGGGATCGCCCACTCGGCCTCCTCCAGGCGCGCGTAGCGGCGGAACCTGGCCGCCGCCACCGCCACCTGCATCCCGCGTGCCGTCCCGGTCGTGGCGCCGGTCTCCGCGCGGGCCAGGTCGGCGTACGGGACCAGCCGGCCGCGGACGAGGTCGGCGGCCCGGGCGAGCACGGCCGCCCGTTCCTCCGGCGGTGTCCGCGACCACGGGCCGAACGCCTCGCGGGCCGCGGCGCAGGCCGCGCGCGCCTGGTCGGCCGTCGCCTCCGGGGCCAGGCCCACGGTCCGCTCCGTCGCCGGGTCGACCACCGGGTAGTGGCCGCCCGCCGGTTCGGCCCAGGCGCCGCCGATGAACAGCGGCTGCGGCTCGGGCGGTCCGTTCACTTCGTGCCCACCGTCTCGGTGTCCCGGCCCGAGCGCAGCACCCGGCCGGGCACGGCGCCGCTCACCACGTCGTCGCGGATCGCCTCGACGCCGTTCACCCACACCGCGCGGATGCCGATCGCCCGCGAGTCCAGCCGCGGACTGGCACCCGGCAGGTCGTGGACCAGGGTGGCCTGGCCCGCGTCGATCCGCTCCGGGTCGAGGAGGACCAGGTCGGCATGCCAGCCCTCCCGTATCCGTCCGCGCTCGCGCAGCCCGAACAGCCGTGCCGGGTCGTCGGTCAGCATCTTCACGGCCGCCTCCAGGCCGACCAGCCGGCGTCCGCGCAGGCAGTCACCGAGGAAGCGGGTGGTGTACGGGGCCCCGCACATGCGGTCCAGGTGGGCGCCCGCGTCGGAGCCGCCGAGCAGCACGTCCTGGTGCCGCCAGGTGTCGGCCCTGAGCGACCAGGAGGCCGGGTCGTTGTCGGTGGGCATGGGCCACAGGACCGTGCGCAGGTCGTCGGCCGCGCAGATCTCCACCAGGCACTCGAACGGCTCCTGCCCCCGCTCCCGGGCCAGGTCCCCGACCACCCGGCCGGTCAGTCCGCGGTTCCGTTCGCTGTAGGTGTCGCCGATGACGTACCGCCCGAAGTCGGTCAGCCGCCGGAAGACGCCCGCCTCCTTGGACCTCGCGCGGCGCAGCATCCCGGCCCGTACGCCCGGGTCGCGCAGCCGGGCGATGCGTTCGGGCACCGGCAGGCCGAGGATCTCGCCCCAGCCGGGGATCAGGTTCAGGGCACAGAAGGTGCCCAGGGACATGTTCATCGGCGTGAGGATCGGCATGGTGAGCGCGACCACCCGGCCGCCCGCCTCGCGGGCCCGTTCGCTCGCCGAGAGCTGGCGCGGCACCCGCTCCGGGACCGCGGCGTCCACGGTCAGGACGTTCCAGTTCAGGGGCCGTCCCGCGGTCGCGCTCAGCTCCACGAGCAGGTCGATCTCCGGGTCGCTGAACTGGTCGAGGCAGCCGGCGACGATCGCCTCGATCTGGGTGCCCTCGTGCTCGCCGACGGCCCGGGCCAGGGCCAGCAGTTCGGCGGGCCGGGCGTGCCGGGACGCCACCGGCTGTCCGTCGCCGTCGGAGTGGGTGCCCGACTGGGTGGTGGAGAAGCCCCAGGCGCCCGCGTCCATGGCCTCGTGGAACAGCCGGACCATCCGGCCGAGTTGCTCGTCGGTCGGCTGTCCGCCCACCGCGTCCGGGCCCATCACATAGCGGCGCAGCGCGCAGTGGCCCACCATGAAGCCCGCGTTGACCGCGATACGGCCCTCCAGGGCGTCCAGGTAGTCGCCGAAGGTGTGCCAGCTCCAGGGCGCGCCCTCCTCGAGGGCCACCAGGGACATGCCCTCGACCTTGGACATCATGCGGCGGGTGTAGTCGGCGTCCTGGGGCCGGTCCGGGTTCAGCGGGGCCAGCGTGAACCCGCAGTTGCCGGCGGCCACCGTGGTCACCCCGTGGTTCAGGGAGGGCGTCGCGTACGGGTCCCAGAAGAGCTGGGCGTCGTAGTGCGTGTGCGGATCGACGAAGCCCGGCGTGAGGACGAGCCCGGCACCGTCCTCGCTGCTGCGGGCCTCCTCGCTGACTTTGCCGACGACGGCGATACGCCCGTCCCGCATCCCGACGTCGGCGGTGTATGCCGGCGCTCCCGTTCCGTCGACGACGGTCACGCCCTTGACGAGGTGATCAAGCACAGGGCTCGCCTCCTTGAATTCCGGTGCGGTGGACGCGCCCCGAAGGGGCGCGGGGAACTGCGCGACCAGCCACACACAACCCGCAGCCCGCGACGGCGATCACACGGCAGCCCGGAACCGCGACGTCCGATGCACAGGATCCGTGTCGATCCGCGGAATCACATGCTCACCGATCAACCGGATCGTCTGGAGCGTCCGCTCCTTCGGCACCCCCACCGGCAGCCCGAAGCTCAGCTGGTCCGCCCCCGCCTGCTCCCACCGCTTGCACTGCGTGAGCACCTCGTCCGGGTCACCGCAGATGAGCAGTTCCTCCTCGATGAGGAGTTCGACGAACTCGGCGGTGTACTCGGGCAGCGTCTCCGGCCACGCGGGAAAGCCCTCGGGCCGCGGGAACGTGTCGTGGTAGCGGAAGACCAGCGAGGGCAGATAGTGCAGCCCCCCGTTCACCGCGATCTCGATCGCCTCCGCGTGCGTCGGCGCGCAGATCGCGGTCGTCGTGACCATCACGTTGTCGTTGACGAAGTCCCCGACCGGCTCGGCGTTCACGATCGCCGTCTTGTACTGCTCCAGCACCCACTCCATGTCGGAGACCTTCTGAACGCTGAAGCCGAGGACACCGAGTCCCTTCTTCGCTGCCATGGCGTACGAGGGCGGGGACCCGGCCGCGTACCACATCGCGGGGTGCGACGTCCCGTACGGCTTGGGGAGCACCTTCCTGGGCGGCAGCGACCAGTGCTTGCCCTGGAAGCCCTCGTACTCGTCCTGGAGCCACATCTTCGGGAACTCGGCGATGGTCTCCTCCCAGATCTCCTTGGTGTGGTTCATGTCGGTGATGCCGGGCAGGAAGCCGAGGATCTCGTGGCTGCCGGCGCCCCGGCCGCTGCCGAACTCGAAGCGGTTGCCGGTGAGATGGTCGAGCATGGCGACCTTCTCGGCGACCTTCACCGGGTGGTTGACCTGGGCGAGCGGGTTGAAGATGCCCGAGCCGAGGTGGATGCGCTCGGTGGCGTGGGCGAGGTAGCCGAGGAAGACGTCGTTGGCGGACAGGTGCGAGTACTCCTCCAGGAAGTGGTGCTCGGACGCCCAGGCGTACTTGAAGCCGGACTGGTCCGCCTGGATGACGTACTCGGTCTCCTCCATCAGCGCCTTGTGCTCGGCGAGCGGGTCGGTCTCGGCGCGTTTGCCCACGTATCCCTGTACAAAGAGCCCGATTTCCAAGGAGGTTCACCGTCCCCTGTCGTCCGCGTTCCCGATTTCTGACGTACCGTCAGATCAGGCCTGCCGCCCGACTGTGGCACCGGGCGCATGGACCGTCAAGAGCTGACGGCTCGTCAGGTACGAGTTCAGATGACCGAGACCCCGGCCAGCCACCCGCCGTCGATCACGAACGGCTGCCCGGTGACATAGGAGGAGTCCGCGCAGCTGAGGAACAGCGCCAGCCGGGCCACCTCCTCCGGCCGCCCGATCCGCCCCAGCGGCACCAGCTTGCGGTACAGCTCGTCCAGCGCCCGGCTCGTCCCCGCCGCGTCGGCCGTCGGGTCCAGCCGGGCCGGGTTGGACATCGCCGTGTCGATCGCCCCGGGGCACACCGCGTTGACCCGGATCCCCCGGTGCGCCAGCTCCAGCGCGGCCACCCGGGTGAGCCCGAGGATCGCGTGCTTGGTGGCGGCGTACGCGCCCACCGCCGCCATCCCGGTCACCGCCGTGTAGGACGCGGTGTTCACGATGGTGCCCCCGTCCTCCATCGCGGGTGCGACCGCCCTGATCCCGAGGAAGCAGCCGACCTGGTTGACCCGTACGACCTGCATGAACTCATCGAGCGGCGTGTCCACGAGGGCGTTGAAACGCAGGATGCCGGCGTTGTTGACCAGCCCGTCGAGGTGCCCGTACGCCTCCTTGGCGGCGGCCACCGCGGTCCGCCAGCCGGCCTCCTCCCCCACGTCGAGGTGGACGTACAGCGCGCCCAGCTCCTCGGCCAGCGCCCGCCCCTGCTCGTCGAGGACGTCGGCGACGACGACCTGGGCCCCCTCCGCCCTGAAGAGACGGGCCTCCTGCTCGCCCTGCCCGCGTGCCGCGCCGGTGACGAGGACGACACGTCCGTCCAGCTTTCCCATGCCTGCTCCTAGAGGTCGGGGGCCACGTCGGCGGCGAACGCGGCCATCTGGTCGGTCAGTTCGGTGCGGCTGCGGCAGCGGAACCGCACCTGGATCTGGTCCACGCCCATCGCCGGATAGGCCCGCAGCGACTCGGCGAGGGCCTCCGGGGAGCCGCTGAGGGTGCGGCGGCCCACGTCCCAGGCGGGCCGGCCGACGTACAGCGGCTCGGTGATGGCGCCGACCGTCAGGGGCGCCTCGACGCCCGCCGCGGCGCGCGTCCGCCGCAGCCCGGCGATCAGGCCGGGCAGCCGGTCCCGCGGATCGCCCTGCGGCAGCCAGCCGTCCCCCTTGAGGGCGGCCCGGCGCACCGCGGCCGGCGAGGATCCGCCGATCCACACGGGCACCCGTTCCTGGGCCGGCCGGGGCCGCTGGCCGAGCCCCTCGAAGTCGTACACCTTGCCGTGGTGCACGGGGAACTCCTCCGGGCCGAGGGCGGCCCGCAGGGCGTCCACGCACTCGTCGAGCACCGCCCCGCGGCGCCGGAAGTCCGCGCCCAGCACCGCGAACTCCTCCGCCACGTGCCCGGCGCCGACGCCGAGGATCAGCCGCCCGCCGGAGAGGTGGTCGAGGGTCGCGTACTGCTTCGCGGTCAGCAGGGGGTGGCGCAGGCCCACGATCGCCACATGGCTGAGCAGCCGGGTGCGGGTGGTGACGGCGGCCAGGTGGGCGAGCGTGGCCACCGGGTCGTACCAGACCGTGCCCATCGCCGCGGCGAGCCGGCGCGGGACGGCGACGTGGTCGCAGCAGGCGACGTAGGCGAAGCCGGCGCGGTCCGCGGCGCGGGCGATCTCGACCAGGTCGCCGGCTCCCGCGCCGGCCTCCCAGCCCTCCGCGTACAGGGTGCTCTGGGACTGGACGGGCAGCTGGATGCCGTACGCGACGCTCACCGCGGGCCCGCCCAGCGGCCGTCCCCGGCCAGCCCCAGCAGCTCGATCGCGTTGCCCCGCACGATCCGCTCGACGACGTCGGCCGCCAGATGCCCCATCTGCGCCTCGCCGACCTCGCGGGACTTCGGCCAGGTGGAGTCGGAGTGCGGGTAGTCGGTCTCGTACAGGACGTTGCCGACGCCGATCGCGTCCAGGTTGCGCAGCCCGAACGCGTCGTCGAAGAAGCAGCCGTAGACATGCTCGGCGAACAGCTCGGACGGCGGCCGGTGGACCTTCTCCGCGACCCCGCCCCAGCCGCGGTTCTCCTCCCACACCACGTCGGCGCGCTCCAGGATGTACGGGATCCAGCCGATCTGCCCCTCGGCGTACATCACCTTCAGGTTCGAGAAGCGCTCGAACTTGCCGCTCATCAGCCAGTCCACCATCGAGAAGCAGCAGTTGGCGAAGGTGATCGTGGAGCCGACGGCGGGCGGGGCGTCGGCGGACGTGGAGGGCATCCGGCTGCTGGAGCCGATGTGCATCGCCACCACCGTGCCGGTCTCGTCGCAGGCGGCGAGGAACGGGTCCCAGTCGTCGGTGTGCACCGACGGCAGTCCCAGGTGCGGGGGTATCTCCGAGAAGGCGACGGCCCGCACGCCGCGGGCCGCGTTGCGCCGGACCTCCTCGGCGGCGAGGCGGGCGTCCCACAGCGGGATGAGGGCGAGCGGGATCAGCCGCCCCCGAGCGGCGGGCCCGCACCACTCCTCCACCATCCAGTCGTTGTAGGCGCGCACGCACAGCAGCGCGAGTTCACGGTCGGCGGCCTCGGTGAAGGTCTGGCCGCAGAAGCGGGGGAAGGTGGGGAAGCACAGCGCGGACTGGACATGGTTGACGTCCATGTCGTCGAGCCGCCGCGGGACGTCGTACGACCCGGCGCGCATCTGCTCGTACGTGATCACCTCCAGCCTGATGTCGTCCCTGCTGTAGCCGACCGCGGTGTCCAGGCGGGTCAGCGGCCGGTGCAGGTCCTCGTACACCCACCAGTCGCCGACCGGGCCGTCGTCGCCCGGCGCACCCATGACGGGCTTGAACCGGCCGCCGAGGAACGACATCTCCTTCAGCGGCGCGCGGACGATCCGGGGGCCCGTGTCGAGGTACTTCCTGGGGAGCCGGTCCTGCCAGACGCGCGCCGGCTCAACGGTGTGGTCGTCGACGGAGATGATCTCCGGGAAGGGGGCTGCGGCTTGGGTCTCCATGGCGCTCACCGTAGCGCCGATCTGACGACCCGTCAGCTACCGTGCGCGCGGCCGGAACCACGAGGACCGAGCGGAACCGAGCGGAACCGTGCGAAGAGGACGTGAGGAGGTTGTGGACTCGCGCGCGCCCGCCTGTGATCGCCGTCTCCCACGGCTGACGCATCCGCCCTGTACAAGGCAGACTGACGTAGTTGTTCGCAATGCCTAGGGGGACGAACGCATGGACGGTGGACCGCGAGTACCGAAGCAGCGGCGTCCCGGCTCCTCGGCCCAGGAGCCGGCCGCGCTGCGCTTCGGCGTGCTCGGTCCGGTGCGCGCCTGGCACGGCGAGGAGCCGCTCAGCACCGGTTCCCCGCAGCAGCGCGCCCTGCTCGCCGCCCTGTTGCTGCGCGAGGGCAGGACGGCGACCGCGCCGGAGCTGATCGACGCGCTCTGGGGCACCGAGCCGCCCCTGCAGGCCCTCGCCGCCATACGGACGTACGCCTCGCGCCTGCGCAAGGCGCTCGGCCCCGGCGTCCTGGTCAGCGAGTCCGGCGGCTACGCGGTGCGCGGCCTCGGCGAGGGCGCCCTGGACCTGGCGGTGGCGCAGGACCTCGTGACGGAGGCGGAGCAGGCCCGCAACGCCGGCGACCTGTGCCATGCGCGGGACGTGCTGAACCGGGTGCTGGCGCTGTGGGACGGCGAGCCGCTCGCCGGCGTGCCCGGGCCGTACGCCGACGCGCAGCGGGTACGGCTCGACGAGTGGCGGCTGCAACTCCTCGAATCCCGCCTCGACATGGACCTGGAACAGGGCTGCCACGCGGAGGCGGTGTCGGAGCTGACCGCGCTGACCGCGGCGCACCCCCTGCGGGAACGGCTGCGCGAACTGCTGATGCTGGCGCTCTACCGCAGCGGCCGGCAGGCGGAGGCCCTCGCCGTGTACGCCGACACCCGGCGGCTGCTCGCCGAGGAGCTCGGCGTCGACCCGCGCCCCGGTCTGCGCGACCTCCAGCAGCGCATCCTCCAGGCCGACCCGGCCCTCGCCGAACCCTCAGCGCCGTTCGCCGAGCCCGCTCCGGTCGCGGTCCGCCCCGCCCAGCTCCCGGCGACCGTGGCGGACTTCACCGGCCGGGCCTCCTTCGTCACCGAGCTGAGCCAGATCCTCGCCTCCGCCTCGGAGGCCGAGGGCCGGGTGATGGCCGTCTCGGCGCTCGCCGGGATCGGCGGCGTCGGCAAGACCACCCTGGCCGTGCACGTGGCCCACCGGGCACGGGCCGCCTTCCCCGACGGGCAGCTGTATGTCGACCTCCAGGGCGCCGGGCCGCGGGCGGCGGAACCGGAGACGGTCCTCGGCTCGTTCCTCAGGGCGCTCGGCACGGCGGACGCGGCCATCCCCGACTCGCTGGCGGACCGGGCCGCGCTGTACCGGTCGTTGCTGGACGGCCGCCGGGTCCTGGTGCTCCTGGACAACGCCCGCGACGCGGCGCAGGTACGGCCGCTGCTGCCCGGCACGGAGGGCTGCGCCGCACTGGTCACCTCGCGCATGAGGATGGTGGACCTGGCCGGTGCCCATCTGGTCGACCTGGACGTGATGTCCCCGGACGAGGCGCTGGCCCTGTTCACGAAGATCGTCGGGGCGGAGCGGGTCGCCGCGGAACGGAAGGCCGCGCTGGATGTCGTGGCGGCCTGCGGCTTTCTGCCCCTGGCCATCCGGATCGCCGCCTCCCGGCTGGCCTCCCGGCGCACCTGGACGGTGTCCGTCCTCGCGGCGAAGCTGGCGGACGAGCGGCGCAGGCTGGACGAGTTGCAGGCCGGCGACCTCGCGGTCAAGGCGACGTTCGAGCTGGGCTACGGCCAGCTGGAGCCGGCCCAGGCGCGGGCGTTCCGGCTGCTCGGCCTGGCGGACGGGCCGGACATCTCGCTCGCGGCGGCGGCTGCCGTGCTGGACCTGCCGCCGGAGGCGACCGAGGATCTGCTGGAGTCCCTGGTGGACACGTCCCTGCTGGAGTCCGCGGCCCCGGGACGCTACCGCTTCCACGACCTGGTCCGCCTCTACGCCCGCGCCTGCGCGGAGCGCGACGAGCACCCGCCGAGCGAGCGGACGGCGGCCATGTCCCGGCTGCTGGACTTCTACCTGGCGACCACGGCGGGCGTCTACGCGATCGAACGGCCCGGGGACCGCCTGGTCGACGACCTGGCCGCCACCGAGCACCCGGGCCTGCGCTTCACGGAGGGCACCGCGGCCCTGGACTGGCTGTACTCGGAGGCGGCCCCGCTGCTGGCCTGCGTACGCCAGTGCGCCGGCACGGAGCGGCTGCGGCGCGGTGTGGATCTCCTGTGGGCGGCGAAGGACCTGACCGAGTCGGGGGCCAACTCGCACCAGTACGAGACGACCGCGCGGGCAATGTGCGAGGCGACGGAGGCGTCCGGGGACGCGCGGGCGGAGGGCAGAGCGCGCACCGTCCTCACGGATGTCCTCCTGGTCTCCGGCCGCATCCAGCAGGCCGAGGAGGAGGCCCGCGTCGCCATGGAACTCGCGGAGTCCGAACGGGACGCGACGGCGGTGAGCTGGGTGGCCAACAACCGGGGCCTGATCTGCCTGCACCAGGGCCGGTTCCAGGACGGCAAGGTGCTCTTCGACCGGGCCATCGCGGGTCTGCGGGCGGCGGCGAACCGCCCGTTCGAAGCGACGGCCCTGGGCAATCTCTCCCGTGCGCACCTGGGCATGGGCAACATCGTCCGGGCCGTCGAGATCGCGGAGCGCGGCGTCGCGGCGCACAGCGAGATCGGCCGCACGGTGCGCCTCGCGAACAGCCACTTCGCACTGGGCGTCGCGCTGACCCGGGCCGGCCGTCACAAGGAAGCCCTCAGCCAGTTCTCGGAGGCGCTGGGGATCTTCCGCAACCACCGGCAGCGGCTGTGGGAGGGCACGACCAACTTCCGCATCGCCGAAGTGCACTTGGCCGCCCAACGCCCCGCGCAGGCCGCACAGCACGCCGAACAGGCCCTCGCGCTCGGCTGCATAGGCGGCGACCGGATGCGCGGCAACGTCCTGACGCTCCTGGGCCGGGCGCTCGCCGCCCTGAGCCAGGTGGACCGGGCCAATGCCTGCTGGCGCGAGGCGCTCAACCTCCACGAGCAGCACAACGCTCAGGAGGCGGACATCGTGCGGGCGCTCCTGGCCCCCGCCTCCGCGGCCTGACCGGCAGAGTGCCCGGCGGGCCGTCGCGGCCGTTCAGCGTTCGTTTATCGCCGCCGGGCACTCTCTCTTCACGACGGACCGTCGCGTCGGGGGGCAGACGGTCCGACCAGGAGCCCAACGGTTAGAGTGCGGCTCCGAACGCCCGCCCGGCGGCCCTCGGGGGAGTTTCTGGGCGGGCGTTCCTCACTCACCACCAAGCAGAGGGATTCAGGACCATGAGTGACAAGAAGACGGACTCGGCCGCCACTCAGCGGGACAACGCGATGCCGACGCCGCCGGCGGCCGACGAGACCATCACCACGCTCGACAACGCCATGCCCACCCCTCCGGCCAAGGACGCCGTCAAGACGATGGACAACGCCATGCCCGCGCCGCCCGCGCTGGACCTGGACGACAAGTAGGCCTTCCACCGGACGGGGAGCGGCCGCGGCGGCGCGGAGGGGAGCCGCCGCGGCCGAGGCGTGTCAAGGGGCGCGGCCAGGCCAATTCCTGGCGCAGAGCCCTCGGTCGGGTCGAGCGACCGTCCCTCCCGCCGCTAGCGTCACACACGTCCGGCACGTCCTTCCCCGGCAGGAGACGAGATGACCCGCGCCCAGAAGATCCTCGCCGTCGTCGCCCTCGTCCTCGGCGTCACCGCCGTCGTCACGAGCCCGGCGTCGGCCGAGAACGCGATGCCGTCGAGCCCGCAGGACGGTGTCGTGGTGACAGTGGAGAACCCGATGCCCTGACGCCTCTGCAACGAGCGGGGACCGGCTCGCGGCCGGTCCCCGCTCGCGTTCCCGCTCGTCCGGCGAACGGCACGGGCCCGCCGGAACTCCCTTGTGGTGTCTCATCGTTCGCGCAGTTCGCCCTTCAGGACCTTGCCGCTCGCGTTTCTCGGCAGGTCGCCCACGAACTGCACCGTCCGCGGGACCTTGTAGTTGGCCATCTCGCGGCGGGACCAGGCGATCAGGTCGTCGGCGGTCAGGAGGGCGCCCGGACGGCGGACCACGAACGCCTTGCCGACCTCGCCGAGCCGCGGGTCGGGGACGCCGACCACCGCCGCGTCGGCCACGTCCGGGTGCAGGGCGAGGAGTTGCTCGATCTCGGCCGGGTAGGCGTTGAAGCCGCCGACGATGAACATGTCCTTCAGCCGGTCCGTGATGCGCAGGTTGCCGGCGCCGTCGAGGACGCCCACGTCCCCGGTGCGCAGCCAGCCGTCCGGCGTCATCGCCTCGGCCGTCGCCGCCGCGTCCCGGTAGTAGCCGCGCATCACGTTGAAGCCCTGGACCAGCACCTCGCCGGCGGTGCCGGCGGGCACCGGGGTGCCCGCCGGGTCCACGACCCGGACCCGGGTGCCGGGGATCGCCCGGCCCGACGTCGACGCGATCACCGTCGGCTCGTCGCCGCGGCGGCACATCGTCGCCATGCCGCTCGCCTCCGACAGCCCGTACGCCGTCAGCACCGTCTCCACGCCGAGTTCGCCGCGCAGCCGCTCCACCAGCCGCAGGGGGACGACCGCCGCGCCCGTCACCACGAGACGCAGCGCCGACAGGTCGTGGCCGGCCCGGGCCGGGTGGTCGAGCAGCGACTGGAGGAGGGTCGGCGGGCCGGGCAGCACGGTGACCCGTTCCGCGGCGAGGTTCGCCAGCGCCGTGTCCACGTTGAACACCGGCTGCGGGATCATCGTCGCGCCCCGCGTGAGACAGGCGATCACGCCCGCCTTGTAGCCGAAGGTGTGGAAGAAGGGGTTCACGATGAGGTAGCGGTCGCGGGCGCGCAGGCCGGCCAGGCCGGCCCAGATGTCGTAGGCACGCAGGGTCTGCGCGTGGGTGATCATCGCGCCTTTGGGGCGGCCCGTGGTCCCCGAGGTGAAGACGATGTCGGAGAGGCAGCCGCCGTCCACGCGCCGCGCACGCGCGGTCAGTTCGGCCCGCCCCACGCCCTCGCCGCCCGCCAGGAAGTCCTGCCACGTCCGGAAGTCGGCCGGGGCGTCCTCGGCGAGGACCACCACCTGTTCCAGCTCGGGCAGCCCGGGCAGCGGGCCCGCCCTCCCGTCGCCCTCGGCCGCCGCCCGCCGCAGCGACGCCACGTACGAGGTGCCGAGGAAGGTGCCGGTCACGAACAGCAGCCGGGCCCCGCTGCGCCGCAGCACGTCCGCCGCCTCGGCCCCCTTGAAGCGCGTGTTGAGCGGGACGAGGACCGCCCCGGCGGACACCGCGCCCAGCGCCGCCACGATCCAGTCGAGGGAGTTGGGCGCCCAGACCGCCACCCGGTCGCCGACGCCGATGCCGCAGGCGACGCAGGCCGCCGCCGCGCGTTCGACCCGGGCACCCAGTTCCGCGTACGAGACGCGGGTACGGCCGTCGACCACGGCCTCCGCGTCCGCGTACCGCTCGGCCGCCGATCGCACCAGGTCCGGGATGCTGTCCCACTGCATGTCATCGCGCACAACCGGCCTCCCCGAGCCTCCCGACAGATAGCTGACTGACCGTCAGATTAGCTGTAGCCTGACGGACTGTCAGCACACGGCAGCGCGAAGGACCGGCCCTGCGGGCGGCCGGGCGACCACCGGGCGAAGGGGCGTGCACCATGGCGGGAAACGGTCTGAAGGACGCCACCGCGATCGTCGGCATCGGGCAGACGCCGTTCGCCAAGCAGCTCCCGGAGGACGAGAAGACCCTCGCCTGCCGGGCCGTCCTCGCCGCCCTCGACGACGCCGGGATCGCCCCCGGCGAGGTCGACGCCCTCGCCTCCTACACCATGGAGGAGACCGACGAGGTCGAGCTGGCCAAGGCCGTCGGCCTCGGCGACCTCACCTTCTTCAGCAAGGCCGGGTACGGCGGCGGCGGTTCCTGCGCCACCGTCGCCCATCTCGCCGCCGCCATCGCCACCGGGCAGGCCACGGTCGGGGTCGCCTGGCGGTCCCGCAAACGCGGCAGCGGCCCCCGTCCCTGGACCGACACCACGACCCAACTCCCCACGCCCGCCCAGTGGACCCGTCCCTACGGGCTGCTGCGCCCGGCCGACGAGATCGCCATGCTCGCCCGCCGCTATCTGCACGAGTACGGCGCGACCCGCGACCACCTCTTCAACGTCGCCCTCGCCTGCCGCAACCGCGCCAACCAGAATCCGGCGGCCGTGATGTACGAACGGCCCCTGACCCGCGAGATGTACATGACCTCCCGCTGGATCAGCGAACCGCTCTGCCTCTTCGACAACTGCCTGGAGACCGACGGGGCGCTGGCCTGCGTCGTCGTCTCCCGGGAGCGCGCCCGGGACTGCCGGCGCGCCCCCGTCTATGTGCACTCCGCCGCCCAGGGCCTGCCCGCCCAGCACCACGGCATGGTCAACTACTGGAACGACGACCCGCTCACCGGCCCGGCCTGGACCGCCGCCCGGCAGCTGTGGAAGCACGCCGATCTCACCCCGGACGACATCGACGTCGCCCAGATCTACGACGCGTTCACCGTGCTCATCCCGCTCTCCCTGGAGGGGTACGGCTTCTGCAGGCGCGGCGAGGGCGCCGCGTACACCGAGGGCGGCGCGCTGGAGATCGGCGGGCGGCTGCCCGTCAACACCGGCGGCGGCGGGCTGTCGGAGGCGTACGTACACGGCTTCAACCTCATCACCGAAGGCGTCAGGCAACTGCGCGGGACCAGCACCGCCCAGGTCCCGGGGGCCACCGGCTGCCTGGTCACGGCCGGCGAGGGAGTGCCCACCTCCGCCCTCCTTCTGACGAACAGGAGTTGAGACCGACGTGCTGACCCCCGTCACCGACGCCGACGGCGCCCCCTTCTGGGAGTACGCCGCCCGGGGCGAACTCCGCGTCCAGGCCTGCGCCGACTGCGGCGAACCCCGGTTCCCGCCCCGCCCCTGCTGCCCGCACTGCCAGTCCTTCGCCCACGAGTGGCGGGCGACCTCGGGGCGCGGGCGCGTCTGGTCGTATGTGCTGCCCCATCCGCCGCTGCTGCCCGACTACGCCGCCCAGGCGCCGTACAACGTGATCGTGGTCGAACTCGACGACGCGCCCCGGATCCGGCTCGTCGGGAACCTGGTCACCGGGCCGGGGGCGCCGCTCGACTCCGTACCGGCGGACCGGATCCGGATCGGGGCCCGGGTGCAGGTCGTCTTCAGCACCCTCGACGACGGCACCTGTCTGCCCCAGTGGATCCTGGAGCGCCCATGACCGCCGTCCGCGTCAGCGCCGACCCGGACACCGGCGTCGCCGTCGTCACCCTCGACCGGCCGGCCCGGCTCAACGCCATCGACCTCGCCATGGCCGACGAACTCACCGCGGCCTGGCGGGCGTTGCGGTTCGACGACACCGTACGGGCGGTCGTCCTCACCGGGGCCGGTGAGCGGGCCTTCAGCACCGGGATCGACCGGGACGCCGTGGTGCCGCAGCCCTCGTCGCCGTACATGCAGGACGATCCGCTGCTCGCGATCGGGCCGAAGGCGAACGACCTGTGGAAGCCGGTCGTCGCCGCCGTGCGCGGGATGGCCTGCGGGGGCGCCTTCTATCTGCTCGGGGAGTCCGACTTCATCGTCGCGGACCCGACCGCCGTCTTCTTCGACCCGCACACCACCTACGGCATGGTCAGCGCCTACGAGTCGGTGCTGATGGCGCAGCGGATGCCGTTCGGGGAGGTCGCCCGGATGATGCTGATGGGCACCGCCGAGCGGATCTCCGCGCGGCGGGCCCATGAGATCGGACTGGTCTCCGAACTGACCGGGCCCGGCGGGGCGTTGACCGCGGCATGCGCCTGTGCCGCGGTCATGGCCGGGTATCCGGCCGAGGCCGTGCAGGGGACGGTGCGCGCACTGTGGGCCGCCCGGGAGGGGGCACTGGCCCAGGGCTTCGCCCAGGCCCCCCACCTCATCTCACTGGGAAATCTCCCCGCACACCACCAGGCAGCCCTGTTCACCACCCGCAGCCCCAAAAACCCCCACACCCGCTGAACAAACGCCAAACCACCGCCCCCAAAGGGGCGCGGGGAACGGCGCGACCAGCCACAACCCACCCGCAGCCGCACACAACGCCGAGCACCAACGAACCCCGCACCAGCCGACCACGCCGACCAGCCAACGCCAAACCACCGCCCCCAAGGGGCGCGGGGAACTGCGCGATCAACCACAACGCACCCGCACCCGCATTCCAACGCCAAGCCACCGCCCCGAAAGGGGCGCGAGGAACTGCGCGACCAGCCACAACACACCCGCAGCCGCACACGACGCCGAACACCAACGAACCCCGCACCAGCCGACCACGCCGACCAGCCAACGCCAAACCACCGCCCCCAAGGGGCGCGGGGAACTGCGCGATCAACCACAACGCACCCGCACCCGCATTCCAACGCCAAGCCACCGCCCCGAAAGGGGCGCGAGGAACTGCGCGACCAGCCACAACACACCCGCAGCCGCACACGACGCCGAACACCAACGGACCACCGCACCGGTCAGCCCGCGCAGCGAACCGTCACCGCGACGTCCCCGTCCCCTTCTCCGCGTCCAGCGCATACACGCAGCGGTCCTTGCTGCACGCGTACACCACCCCGTCCGTGACCACCGGAGATCCGGTGATCTCCCCGCCGGTGGCGAGCTTCCAGCGCAGCCGGCCGTCGTCGGCCTTGAGCGTGTACAGCAGATGGTCGGTGGAGCCGAAGTGGATCCGGCCCTCGGCCACCGCCGGGGAGCCGACGATGTCGCCGCCCGCCTGGAACCGCCATTTGGGTGTACCGGTGACGGCGTCCAGGGTGTACAGACCCCTGCCACTGCCGACATGGACATGACCCGCGGCCACCAGCACCGACTCGATCGACGACCGGGCCTCCGTGGCGATGCGCCAGCGGTCACGGCCGTCGGCGGCGTCGAGGGCGTAGACCGTGCCCAGATAGTCGGCCAGGTAGATGCCGCCGCCGGTGACGGCGGGGCCGGGGACGAAGGCCGGCGGGCTCAGGAAGACCGCCGGAGCCTCGAAGTGCCACCGCACCCGGCCGCTCGCCACGTCGATGGCGAGGACGCGGGAGCCCGCGGAGATGTACACGGAGCCGTCGGGGGCATGGGTGAGCCGCACCGGCACCATGCCGCAGGAGGCGGCGTCGCCGATCGGGTACGCCCAGCGCTCCTCGCCGGTGCGAGCCTCCAGGGCGCGCAGCCGGGCGTCCTGCCAGACGAACACCGTGCCGTCGTGGACGGCGGGCCCGGCCTCGGGGGCCTCGAAGTCGGTCTGGCAGCCGGAGATCTCCCACAGCTTCTGGCCGCCGGCCGCCTCCCAGGCCTGGGCGCCGCCGCCGCGGGTGCCGGTGACGACCGTGCCCCGGTCGGCCTTCAGGGAGTACACCCAGGCGTCCGTGGACAGCCGCCACAGGTCGCTGCCCTCGCGGGCGTCCAGGGCGTACAGGGTGGGCCCGTCGGAGGCGTGGATACGGCCGTCCGCGACCGCCATCGACCACGCCACGTCCCGGGTCTTGAAGCGGCGCCGGCCGGTGGCCACGTCGAGGACATGCACCTCGAAGGAGGTGACGTAGACGAGGTCGTCGGCGACGGCCGGGGTGCCCCAGACGTCGTTGGACATGCGGAAACGCCAGGGACGCCAGCCCGCCGCCGTCTCCGGGGGCGCGGGCGGTGCCACCGGTACGGCGGGGTCGGCGCCGTTGACCCCGGGGCGGGAGCGGGACCAGTTCGCGACCAGGCCGGCCTCGGGCGGGGGCGCCTTGACCGCGGCGGCGCGGGCGTCGGCGACCCGCGGGCCTGGCCCGATGGGCACCTGGGCGCCGGCCAGCCGGACCGGTCCGGCGTCGGGGGCACCGACCGGGACCGGGGGCGCGGGGATCACCGGGTCGTGCGCGGGCGGGGGCGGCAGCACGGGTCCGGTGGACCGGCCGCCGCTGCGCGGGCCGACGGGCGGGGGCTTGACCGCGGGGCGCCCGCCGCGGCGGGACTCGATCAGCGCGACGGCCTTCTCGGGCAGCCAGGCGGAGGCGGTGCCGCTGTCGTCGGAGCCCGAGCCGAACAGATGCGGGGCGAGCTGGGCCTGGAGGTCGGCCGGGTTGGGGCGGCCGGTGGCCTCCATCTGCATGCAGGACTCGATCAGCGGGCGCAGCTCGTGCGGCAACCCCTCCAGGTCGGGGCCCTCGCGCAGCAGCATGAAGACGGTCTCGACGGGGTTGGCGCCGTGGAAGGGCGGGTGTCCGGTGGCGGCGAAGACGAGCATCGACCCGAGCGAGAAGACATCGCTGGCGCCGGTGACGCTGCGGGAGTCCTTGGCCTGTTCGGGGGACATGTAGGCGGGCGTGCCGACGGCGACGTTCGTCATGGTCAGACGGGTGTTCGAGACGCCGGATGCGATACCGAAGTCGATGACGCGGGGGCCGTCCTCGACGACGAGCACATTGGACGGCTTGAGGTCGCGGTGGACCAGCCCGGCGCCGTGGATGGACTGCAGCGCCTCGGCGACGCCCGCGGCGAGCCAGCGCACCGCCTGGGCCGGCAGCGGCCCGCACTCGTTCACTATTTCTTCCAGGGACGGCGCGGGGACGTACGCCGTGGCCAGCCACGGCACCGCGGCCCGTGGGTCGGCGTCGACGACCGCGGCGGTGTAGAAGCCGGAGACCGCGCGCGCCGCCTCCACCTCACGGGTGAAACGGACCCGGAAGAGCTGGTCCTCGGCGAGCTCCGTGCGGACCGTCTTGATCGCCACGCGGCGCCCGGACGCCGAGCGCGCGAGATAGACCAGCCCCATGCCGCCGGCACCCAGCCGCCCCAGCACCTCGAACGGCCCGATCCGCCGTGGGTCGTGCTGCGTCAGCTGATCCACCACTTGCCTGCCACCTCCCCGTACGAGCCGCGCCACCTCCATATGTACGCGACCCAGCGCAGCGTCTCACCACCGCACCGCCGTGGCGGCACGCACCCTGATTGTTCCTGTCCCGGGCACAGGTTGCGAACCCGACGACATTCGGGGTGTCTCACGACAAGTAAGACATTCCATCGATATGTCGGCGTCACAGCGGCGCTGACACTTCAGCGCTGCAGCAGCGCGAAGGACGCCCCCTGATTGTCCGTGACGACCGCCACACGTCCGTACGACGCGTCGAAGGCGGGCGCCTGCACCCGCCCGCCCAGCCGTTGTACCGCGCCCACGGCCTGCTCGCAGTCGGCGACCAGGAAATGGACGAGGAAGTGGGGCGGCATCTCGGCCGGGAAGACGTCGGAGACGGGGGCACGGCCGAAGTCCGGCTCGGCGTCGGCGCCGAACAGGGCGTCATGGAAGAGGCTCCCGTAGAAGGCGTTGGCGGCCTGGGTGTCCCGGGCGTACAGCTCGACCCAGCCGAAGGTGCCGGCCTCGTGCCGGCGCCCGAATCCGGGGTGGTCCCCGGCCTGCCACAGGCCGAAGACGGCGCCCTCGGGGTCGGTGGCGAGGGCGGCCGCGCCCAGGCCGTCGACGGGCACCGGGGCCGTGACGATCTGCCCGCCGGCCGCGCGGATGCGCCCGCACAGCGCCCGGGCGTCGGGGGTCGCGAAGTACACCGTCCAGACCGTGGGCATCCGCCCGTCCGTCTTGTGCGTGAGCGCGGCCACCGGCGAGCCGTCCTTGCGTGCCCATACGGCGGCTGCGGAATCCGGCACCTCCTCGTCGAAGGTCCATCCGAACAGCTCACCGTAGAACCGCCGGCCCGCCGCCACGTCGGGAAGCTGCGCGTCCACCCAGCACGGGACGCCCTCTCCGTACACCGATGCCCTGTTTTCGGCCATGCCGCCAAAGTAACCGGGTCGCGCGCACCTCGCAGACCAGGGACACCACCCTCCATACCGCAATGCACCCCATTTGCAGTCGGCCGAATCGCGCTCCCATCCCCCCTCGGTAAGCTGACGGCATGACAGGACAAGTGCGTACCGTCGACGGCCGCGTGGCCGGTCGGCGTGGGCAGGCGACCCGGCAGAAGCTGCTCGACTGCCTCAGCGAGATGCTCAGCTCCTCCCCCTACCGGGACGTCAAGGTCATCGATGTCGCCCGGAAGGCGGGCACTTCGCCCGCGACCTTCTACCAGTACTTCCCGGACGTCGAAGGTGCCGTCCTGGAGATCGCCGAGCAAATGGCGGCCGAGGGCGCCGGATTGACCGAGCTCTTGGCCGGACGGACCTGGACCGGCAAGGCCGGCTGGCAGACCGCGCAGGAACTCGTGGACGGGTTCCTGGAGTTCTGGCGCCGGAACGACGCGATCCTGCGGGTCGTCGACCTCGGTGCCGCCGAGGGAGACAAACGGTTCTACAAGATTCGGATGAAGATCCTGAACTCGGTGAACAACTCACTCTCCGAGTCCATCGCCGAACTCCAGGCGAAGGGCCGGATCGACAAGGACATCAATCCGGCGGCCATCGCGGGTTCACTGGTCGCGATGCTCGCCGCGGTGGCCTCGCACCAGAAGGGTTTCCAGTCCTGGGGCGTCAAACAGGCCGAACTCAAGCCGAATCTGGCGCTGTTGATCCATCTCGGCGTGACAGGCAGGAAGCCGACGAAGTAGCCGGACACTTCCGGGCACTCCAAGTCCTGTCTTGCGGGCGGCGGTTCACATGGGCGAACGCCACCTGCCGTGCTGGCTGGCTACCCCTTACACGGGCAGCGGGCGGTCCCTCACCACATGTCCACCAACCAGAGCGGACGTCAACCGCCCCACCCCCCACAGCCAGCCCCGAACCACAAACCGACATGCGGCTCCGCCGCACAGGCGCGCCCAGCAGAAGCGCCCCCGAAGGGACGCGGGGAACTGCGCGACCAGCCACGCAGAGCACTCAGCGACACCGCAGCAGAAGCGCCCCGAAGGGGCGCGGGGAACTGCGCGCCCAGCCACAACGCAGCCGCAGACGCACGCCGCCAAGTCACGCCCCACCAGGCAGAGCGCCCAGCGACGCCGCAGGCGGAGCCCCCCGCGAAAAGAGCCCCGTACCGTCGGCCACCCACGCACGCAGCCGATGCACCGGACCGAGAAGCAGCTCGTCGCCCGCCGCCCGCTTGAAGTACAGATGAGCCTCGTGTTCCCAGGTGAACCCGATCCCGCCGTGCAACTGGATCGCCTCACCCGCGGCCGTCCGCAGCGCCTCCAGCGCCTGCGCGAGCGCGAGGCCGCCCGCCCGCTCCCCGTGGACGGTCGCCCAGGCCGCGTAGTAGGCCGCCGAGCGGGCCGCCTGGACCTGTACGTACACATCGGCCAGCCGGTGCTTCACGGCCTGGAAGGAGCCGATCGGCCGCCCGAACTGCTCGCGCTGCCCGACATGCTCGACCGTCCGCTCCAGGGCCCGGTCGGCGGCCCCGACGGCCTCGGCGGCCAGCACGGCGGCGGCCGCGTCCCCGGCAGACCCGAGCGCGCCGAGCACCTCCCCCGCGTCCTCGCCCCCGTCGGCCTCGCCGAGCAACTCGGCCGGTACGTCCCGCAGTTGCAGCCACCCCTGCGGCCGGGTGGCGTCGAGCGCGGTCTGCCGTCCGCGGGTCACCCCGGCCGCGTCCCCCGCCACCAGGAAGAGCCGGGTCCGCGAGCGGGCGAACCCCCCGGTGTGGGCGGCGACCAGCAGCAGCCCGGCGCTGTGCCCGTCCAGCACCTGCCGGACCTCCCCGTACAGCCGCCAGCCGCCGTCAGCCCGCCGGGCCTGCACCCCGCCCGCGCGGCCCCCGCCCGCCCAGTCGCCGCCGTTGTCGCCGGTCAGGGCGAGCGCGGTGGCGAGCGCGGTGCCGGGTACGGCGAGCGCCGCGGTCAGCGCGCCCGAGGCGAGGCGGGGCAGCAGGCCGGCACGCTGGGCGTCGGTGCCGAGGGCGAGGACGAGCGGCGTGACCAGTACGGAGGTGGCGAGCAGCGGCGAGGGGGCGAGGGCGCGACCCGTCTCCTCGCAGGCGAGGGCGAGCTCGGTGGCCGTGCAGCCGACCCCGCCGTACGCCTCCGGGACGGCGAGTCCGGGCAGGCCGAGCCGGTCGGCGAGGGCGCGCCACAGGGCGGGGTCGTGTCCCGCGGGGGTGTCGAGGGCGGCGCGCAGCTCGCGGGGGCCGCAGCGGTCCCGGAGCAGGGCGCGCAGGGTGCGCCGCATCTCGTCCTGTTCGGCGGTGAGGCGTGCGTCCATGGCTCTTCCCTCCCGATCTGACGGCCCGTCATATTAGGCGGCGCGGGACGGGATGCCCAGGGCCACGACACCTGCCGCGCCCCGCCATATCTGATGTACCGTCAGATTCATGGCATCGGACGGCGGGGCTCGCGGCAGGACCCGGGTGGCGGTGGCCGGGGTGGCGCTCTCGGACTGCGGCCGGGTGGACGACGCGACCCCCTACGCCCTGCACGCGCAGGCCGCCCGGCGCGCCCTGGCGGACGCCGGTCTCGACCGCCGTGTCGTCGACGGCTTCGCCTCGGCGGGACTGGGCACACTGGCGCCGGTGGAGGTCGCGGAGTATCTGGGCCTGCGCCCCACCTGGGTCGACTCCACCTCGGTCGGCGGCTCGACCTGGGAGGTCATGGCCGCGCACGCGGCGGACGCGATAGCGGCGGGCCACGCGCGGGCCGTGCTGCTGGTCTACGGCTCGACGGCCCGCGCGGACGTCAGGGCGGGGCGGCGCACGGGCGATCTGTCCTTCGGCACCGGCGGCCCGCTCCAGTTCGAGGCGCCCTACGGCCACACCCTGATCGCCAAGTACGCGATGGCCGCCCGCCGCCACATGATCGAACACGGCACGACCATCGAGCAGTTGGCCCAGGTCGCGGTGCAGGCACGGGCGAACGCGGCCCTGAACCCGCAGGCGATGTTCCGCGACCCGATCACGGTCGACGACGTCCTCTCAGGCCCGATGATCGCCGACCCGTTCACCCGGCTGCACTGCTGCATCCGCTCCGACGGGGGCGCGGCGGTGCTGCTGGTGGCCGAGGAGCTGGCACGGGACTGCCGTACCGCCCCCGTCTGGGTGCTCGGCACCGGGGAGCACGTCTCGCACGCCGCCATGTCCGAGTGGCCGGACTTCACGGTGTCCCCGGCGGCGGTGAGCGGACGGCTCGCCTTCGAGCGGGCGGGGGTGCGTCCCGAGGAGGTCGACTTCGCCGAGATCTACGACGCGTTCACCTATATGACGCTGGTGACGCTGGAGGACCTGGGGTTCTGCGGGAAGGGGGAGGGCGGGGCGTTCGTGGAGCGGGGGCGGCTGCTGGTGCGGGGCGGGCAGCTGCCGGTGAACACGGACGGCGGCGGTCTTTCCGCCCAACACCCCGGGATGCGCGGGCTGTTCCTGCTGGTGGAGGCGGTACGGCAGCTGCGCGGCGAGGCCGGGGAACGGCAGGTACGCTCCCCGGCCGGGCGGTTGCCCCGGCTCGGGGTGGCGTCCGGGACGGGCGGCTGGTTCTGCTCGTCGGGGACGGTGGTACTGGGCCGGTGAGCCCCGCACCGCGGCGGTCACGGCAGGACGAAGCCGAAGCCGCACGTGGCCCCCGGGGCGACCTCGTGGGGCGGATCGTGCCCGGCGAGACGGTGGCGGTCCCGGCGGCGGGGCCATACTCGGGCCCATGGGAACGGATCTTCATGAGCTGTTGCGGTCGCTGCGGGTCTGGGACCCGGCGGTCACGGAACTGCCGCCCTTCGACCCGGCCGCCGCCCCCGACACCCCGCTGCCCCTGTTCACCGCGTGGTTCGCGGAGGCGGTCGCGGCCGGTCAGCCCGAGCCGCACACGATGTCGCTGGCGACGGCGGGCGAGGACGGCAGGCCGGACGTGCGGATCGTGATGCTGCACGGCGCGGACGCGGCGGGCTGGTCGTTCGCCACGCACGCCACCAGCCGCAAGGGCCGCCAGCTGGCCGAACGGCCGTATGCGGCCCTCGCCTTCTACTGGCCGGTGCTGGGCCGTCAGGTCCGGGTGCGGGGGCCGGTCACCGCGGCCCCGCCGGAACAGGGCCAGGCGGATCTGCACGCGCGTTCGACGGGGGCGCTGGCCGCGGCGCTCACCGGCCGCCAGAGCGACGTACTGCCGTCGCCCGAGGAGCTGCGGCACGCGTCGGAGGCCGCCTGGCAGCGGGCACGGGAGGACCCGACGGCCCCGGCGCCGACCTGGACGCTGTACCGGCTCCGCCCGCAGGAGGTCGAGTTCTTCCAGGGGGATGCCGACCGCCGCCATGTGCGCCTCGACTACACGTACAGGGAAGGGCGTTGGGTACGGGACCTGCTGTGGCCGTAGCCCCCGCCCGGCACCCGGCCTTGCCTACTCCCCCGCGGCGAATCCGTACACCGCGAAGTCGGCGACGGGCCGGTATCCGATCCTCTGGTACAGGCCGTTGCTCGTCGGGTTGGCGAGGTCCGTGAACAGCAGGACCTCCTGGGCGCCGGCCTGCTGTGCGGCTCGGCTCACCGTCGCGGTGACCGCCCCCGCGTAGCCGCGTCCGCGCAGCCGGGCCGGGGTGTAGACGGTGGTCACCCGGATCTGGCCCGCGCTCTTCGGGGTGACGCCGGCCATGGCGACGGGGGTGCCGTCGGGGGTCTCCCAGAGGGTGACGCCGCCGTCGGCGACGCGGCTGTCGGCCCACTCGGCGGCGAAGGCGGCGGAGGCGCGCTGGCCGACCGCCGCGGCGAACTCCTCGTACCAGCGCCGCACCAGTTCCCGGTCCGGCGCTCCTGCCGCCCTCGCCCGGCCCTGCGGCACCGGCTCCGGCACCGTCAACTCACCCAGCCGGTACAGCCGTTGCCGCTGGCGGAGGCTGCCGGAGACGCCGGTAGCCCGTTCCCAGGCCGCCGTGAACGCCGCGGCCGTCTCCTGCTCGGCCGACACCCCCGGTACGGAGTGGCCGCGCGCGAGCAGACAGGCCGCGAGCTCCGCTGCCGCCCCGGGCGCGAGCGGCGTCAGGTTCAGCGGGTGCGGAGGCGTGTGGAGCAGGGCCGCCCGGACCCCGCCGGACTGCGCGCCGAGCACGCCGTACAGCGGGTTCCGCGGGCCGTAGGCGTGCGGTCCGCGGCTGCGCAGGGTGTCGGTCACCGTCAGGAGCACCGTGTGCAGGGTCGGGCGGGAACGCGGGAAGTCCCCGGCCCGGGCGAGGAAGTCGTCAAGGTCTTCGGTCAGGTACCAGGTGTGCTCGGAGGGCATGCCTCATGATGCCGACGCGCCCGGTGTCCGCGGCACGCCGGCCCCCTTCCCGGTCCCGGCCGGGCCTCGGTCCGGCCCGGCCGGGTCGAGGTCCGGCTCCGCGTCCGTGGCGAGCCGGGCGTGCAGGTGCACGTCCCGGAACGCGTCGTGCTCTCCCGCGGCGAACATCGCGTCCCGCAGCGTCCCCTCGTACGGGAACCCGCACGTCTGCGCGATCCGGCACGAGGCGTCGTGGCCGAGCGCATGGCCGAGTTCCAGGCGGTGCAACCCCAGGTCCGTGAACGCCCAGCGGGCGGCGACGGCGAGCGCCCGGGTGGCGACCCGCTGTCCGCGCGCCTCGGGCAGCACCCAGTAGCCGACGCGGGCCAGGCGCAGCGCGTGGTCGATCGCGTTGACGCCGACGTGGCCGAGCGTCGCGCCCGTGGCCGCGTCCATGACGCAGAAGGGCACACAGGACACGTCGGCGGCGCTCTGCAGCTGCGCGCGCAGTGACGCGCGTGCGCCGTCGAGGTCGGCGGCGATGCGCAGAGGGGTGTTCCAGCGCCGGAAGTCGGGATCGGCCCGGCCCCGGAACCAGGCCGCCACGTCGGCGTCCGACCCCGCGTCCCACAGGCGCAGCCGCAGGCCGTGGCCGTGCGGCTCCGGGTTCCGCGGGGCGGCGAGCGGGGCGGGGGTGCGGACGGAGACCGAGTGGTGCTCGTGCGTCGGGGCCATGGGATTCATTGAAGCCCGTCGGCCGCCGCCCGCGGCCCCGGGGTCCGGTCACCCGCGCACGGGCCGGAACACCGGCACCCCGTCCCGGAACGCCACCGCCAGCTCCGCGCCGGCCCGCAGCGTCCCGGCGGCGCAGTCCACCACCTCCGTCATCATCCGCGGCCCCTCCGCGAGATCCACGACGGCGGCGACGTACGGCGTGCGCGCGCCGAAGGGCGGCAGGTCGTTGCGGTGGACGACGGACCAGGTGTACAGCGTCGCCCGGCCGCTCGCCCGCTCCCAGCCGACGTCCTCGCTCCAGCAGTGCGGGCAGAACTCCCGGGGGTAGTGATGGGCCCGGCCGCAGGCCGCGCAGCGGCGCAGCAGGAGCAGGCCGTCGGCCGCCGCGTCCCAGTAGGGCCTGGTGAAGGCGTCGGCCTGCGGCCGGTCGAAGCCCTCCGTGGGCATCAGAACCACCCCAGCGCGGCGTCGAGGGACCATGTCTGGCCCGCCATGCCGAACAGCCCGACCAGCGAGATGAGGGCCATCATCGAGTTCTGCCCCTGCTCGGCCCAGTCGTGGATCATGAGGACGAAGTAGACGAGGTTCAGCAGCGCTCCGCCGACCAGCGCGACGGGGGTCAGAAAGCCCAGCACCAGGCCGACGCCCAGGGCCAGTTCGGCGTACAGGACGACGTACGCCATCGTCCTCGGCCGGGGTTCCACCACGGTCGCGAAGCCGGAGCGGACCAGGGTCCAGCGGTGTTTCGCCGCGATGTCCGCCGCCCACGCGATGCCGGTGCCGCGCCGGAGCCAGGCCTTGCGGTCCTTGTGCCGCCAGCTCTCCAGCCACCACAGCCCGAGCCCGACGCGCAGCACCGCCAGCCATTCGGCGCCGCTGAGCCAGATCGTGTCCATGGACCCTCCCCGCCCGCCGCTCGAATCTGACGGTACGTCAGTTCAGCGGACGTCCGGCGCTCGCGCAAGACCGGCAGCGCAACCGGGCGGAACCGGGCGGGGTGGCCGCCCGGATTCATCCACATCCGAGTGGGCTACGTCACAGAGCCCACCCACACCTCCTACACCTGTGATCAATCCGCAACCAATTCCGGTCTTGACCGAGACCCATCAACGAGGAGCGTGATTACGCTCCCGCTCATGGCCGTCTCCCGCGCCCTTGCGCAGCCCCTCACGACACCCACCGACCGCCCCGTCTATGTGATCGGCGCCGGACCCGGCGGCCTGGCCGCCGCCCATGCGCTGCGGGCCCGGGGCGTACGGGCCGTCGTCCTGGAGCGGGCCGACCGGGTCGGGTCGTCCTGGCGGCGCCACTACGACCGGCTCCGTCTGCACACCACCCGCGGTCTGTCGGCGCTGCCCGGACTGCCGATCCCGCGCCGGTTCGGGCGCTGGGTGACACGCGACAACATGGTGCGGTACCTGGAGAAGTACGCCGAGTTCCACGAACTGGAGATCGTCACCGGGGTCGAGGTGTCCCGCATCGAGCGGTCGGCCGACGGCACGGGCTGGCTGCTGCGCGCCTCCGGCGGCCGGGAGCTGACCGGCAGCGCGGTGGTCGTCGCCACCGGCTACAACCACACCCCGCACGTGCCCGGCTGGCCGGGGCGCGACGCGTACACCGGCGAGTTCCTGCACGCCGGCGAGTACCGCAACGCCCAGCCGTACGCCGGGCGTGACGTGCTCGTCGTCGGGGTGGGCAACACCGGCGCGGAGATAGCCGTGGACCTGGTGGAGGGGGGCGCCTCGCGGGTGCGGCTGTCCGTGCGCACCGTCCCGCACGTCATGCGGCGGTCCACGGCGGGCTGGGCCGCCCAGTACTCGGCCGTGCTGGTACGGCGCCTGCCCGTCACGCTCGTCGACCGGCTCGCCAGGGCGATGGTGCGGATGAGCGTGCCCGACCTGTCCGCGTACGGGCTGCCGCGGCCGGAGACCGGGCTGTACAGCCGGGTCACCGCGGGGGCGATCCCGGTGCAGGACGTGGGCCTGATAGCCGCCGTACGGGCGGGCCGGATCGAGGTCGTGGCCGCCGTCGAGGGCTTCGAGGACGGGAAGGTGGCCCTCGCCGACGGCGGCCGGCTGTCGCCGGACGTGATGATCGCCGCCACCGGGTACACACGTGCCCTGGAGGGGCTGGTCGGCCATCTCGACGTGCTCGACGGACACGGCAGGCCGGTCGTACGCGGCGGACGCAGCCCACGCAACGCCCCCGGCCTGTACTTCACCGGATTCACCAACCCCATCAGCGGCATGCTCCGCGAACTGGCAATCGACGCGGAGAAAATAGCGAAGACGGTGGCGAAAAGGGCAGCACGCCACACGTGAGGCGACCAACACGGGGAGCATGCCGCAGGCGGCACGGGGAACGTGAGGCGGGCGGCACGGCGCGCGTGACGCGGGCGACGCGGGGAACGTGACGCGGACGGCATGGGGAACGCAAGGCGGGCTGCACGGCGCGCGTAAGACAGGCGGCACGGGGGACGTGGGGGGCCGCGCAGCGCGCGTGACGCGGGCGACACGGCGCGCGTGACACGGGCCGCGCGGCAAGCGCGACAACGGGCGGCATGGCGAGCATGCCGCAGGCGGCACGGGGAACGTGAGGCGGGCGGCACAGCGCGCATAACGCTGTCCTGCCTCAGCGAAGATGCACTGGTCTCACCGGAGATTGACGACCGGCCAGTTCGTCTCATCGAAGTTTGACCACGCCGGCTCGCTGGCTCGCCCTCGGCCGAGTGCCGAAGGAGCCTTTGCGATCATGCCCCCATGGACTTCGAACTCGTCCCGCCCAACGATGTCGGTCCTCTGGTGATCGGCATGCCGCAGCGGGAAGCAGACGCAGCACTGCTGTCGCTGCGCGATCCGTCAGTGCTCTCCGACTCGGACCGGCCTGGGCAACACATCTTTCGCCCGAGCGGCTTGATGATCAGCATCAGCTGCACTCGCGGTCTCTTGGAGGCAGTCGAGTTGGGACGCCCATCAAACGCAAGCGACAGCGTGCGGTTCGGTGATGTCGACGTATTCGGCCTGCCCGCGCGTGAGGTCGTTCGCCGCATGCGCGGGCAGACGACAATCCTTGCCGACGCAGAGGACCCAGCGTCATTCGTTGCACCTGACCTGCTGCTGAGCTTCTGGCGCCCCTTCGCGGCGGACGATGACCCCGACGAGGAGCAGGGCTACCACTTCAGCTCAGTCCTCCTGGCCCGTCCCGGGTATTACGACGGTCCGGGGCTGTGACCGACACCGGCAGGGACCGCCGGTGAAGTCTTGGCGAGGCGGCTCGGTGACGGAGGCAGAACGTCACTGAGCCGAGTCACTCCCGCCATGCCAGTTGGTGACTTTGCCTGCACAGGCGTTCCTGACGCTGTGTCAGTTCAGTAACCTGACAGGGCGTCAGTTAATTGTGCTGTCACACAGGAGCGGGCGGACCGATGCTTGGATCGACCCACGGCACCCTCACCACCGACTCCCGCCGGGCCCGGATCATCGCCTGCGGCGAGCAGCGGCCCGGAGCCGCCGTCCACGGCCGGGCGGCCGACACGGACGACCTCGACGTCAGCGGCCGGCCGCTGTACACGGACGTACCGGACCTGGACCGGTTCTTCCGGCCCCGGTCCGTCGCCGTGGTCGGCGCCTCGGACACGGAGGGCCGGCCGAACACCGGCATCACCCGGCAACTCCTGTCCTGGGCCGAGCGGGTGGGCGCACGGGTGCACCCGGTGCACCCGACCCGGCCGGCCGTCTTCGGCCTCCCCTGCGCCGCCTCCGTCGCCGACCTGCCCGAACCGGTCGATCTCGCGGTGCTGCTGGTCGCCGACCCGCTGCCGCTGGTCGCGGAACTCGCCGAGGCCAAGGTGCGGTTCGCGGTCGCCTTCGCCTCCGGGTTCGCGGAGACCGGCGCGGCGGGCGCCGCGGCCCAGGCCGAACTCGCCGCCGCCGTAAGGGAATCCGGGCTGCGGCTGCTCGGCCCGAACACCAACCTCAACGCCTTCGAACGGTTCCGGAACGACCTCCAGGGGCCCGCGATCGCCCTCATCACCCAGTCCGGGCACCAGGGGCGGCCGGTCTTCGCCCTCCAGGAACTGGGCGTCCGGCTCTCCCACTGGGCGCCCACCGGCAACGAGGCCGACCTGGAGACCGCCGACTTCATCTCCTACTTCGCCGAGCGCCCCGAGGTCGGCGCCATCGCCTGCTACCTGGAGGGCCTCAAGGACGGCCGCTCCTTCCTGCTGGCCGCCGACCGGGCCGCCCGGCGCCGGGTGCCGGTGGTCGCGGTCAAGGTGGGCCGCACGGAGGCGGGCGCCCGCACCGCCGCCTCCCACACCGGCAAGCTGACCGGCGCGGACGACGTGATCGACGCGGCGATGCGGCAGTACGGGGTGATCCGGGTCGACGGGCTCGACGAACTCCAGGACACCGCCGCCCTGCTGGCCCGGGCCCAGGCACCGCGCGCCGACGGGGTCGTCGTCTACTCGATCTCGGGCGGCACGGGCGCGCACGTCGCCGACCTCGCGGCCGGGGCGGGACTGCGCCTGCCGGAACTGTCCGCGGACCGGCAGGCCGAGCTGCACCGGTGGATACCGGAGTACCTGAGCGTGGCCAACCCCGTCGACAACGGCGGCCATCCGGTCGGCGACGAGCGCGGCCGGAAGATCATCGACGCGCTGCTCGCCGACCCGGAGGTGGGGGTGCTGATCTGCCCGATCACCGGACCGTTCCCACCGCTGAGCGACCGGCTGGTACGGGACCTGGTGGCCGCGGCGGAGACCACCGACAAGCTGGTGTGCGTGGTGTGGGGGTCGCCGGTCGGCACCGAGCCGGCCTACCGCGAGGTCCTGCTCGGCTCCTCCCGGGTGGCCACCTTCCGCACGGTCGGCAACTGCCTCACCGCGGTCCGCGCCTACCTCGACCACCACCGCTTCGTGCACACCTACCGCTCCCCCTTCGACGAGGCGCCGCGCTCCCCATCGCCCTCCTTCCGCAAGGCGCGGGCGCTGCTGCGGCCAGGACAGCAGCTGAGCGAGCACGCGGCGAAGCAGCTGCTGCGCGCGTACGGCATCCGGGTGCCGCGCGAACAGCTGGTGACCAGCGCGGCGGGTGCCGTACGCGCGGCAGCGCAGGTCGGCTACCCGGTGGTGATGAAGGCGTCCGGGGCGCGGATCGCCCACAAGACCGAGCTGGGCCTGGTGCGGATCGGGCTGACGTCGGCGAGCCAGGTACGGGACGCCTACCGCGAGTTGACGGACACCGCGCGGTACGAGGGGGTCTCGCTGGACGGCGTCCTGGTGTGCCAGATGGTCGAGCGGGGCGTGGAGATGGTCGTCGGCGTCACCCACGACGACCTGTTCGGGCCGACCGTGACCGTGGGGCTCGGCGGGGTGCTGGTCGAGGTGTTGCGGGACGCGGCCGTGCGGGTGCCGCCGTTCGGCGAGGAGCAGGCCCGGGACATGCTCGGCGAACTGCGCGGGCGGGCCCTGCTCGACGGGGTACGGGGACGGCCGCCGGCCGATCTCGACGCGCTCGTCGAAGTCGTCCTGCGGGTGCAGCGCATGGCCCTGGAACTCGGCGGCGAACTGGCCGAGCTGGACATCAACCCGCTGATGGTGCTGCCCCAGGGGCAGGGCGCGGTGGCACTGGACGCGCTGGCGGTGTGCCGGTGACCGCGGTGCAAGGGATACGGCACGAGGTGCGCGACGGCGTCTCGCGCATCACGCTCGACCGGCCCGAGGTACTGAACGCGCTCACCCCCGAGCTGCGTGACCGTGTCGTCGCACTGTTGGCGGAGGCGTCCGCCGACCCGGACGTACGGGCCGTGGTGCTCACCGGGACCGGGCGCGGCTTCTGCGCCGGGGCGGATCTGCGGGGCGGGGCGGCGGGGGGCGAGCGGGTCGCCGGTGACGTGGCGCGACTGCTGCGGCTCGGGGCGCAGCGGCTGATCGCGGCCGTGCTGGACTGCGAGAAGCCGGTGCTGGCCGCCGTGAACGGCACGGCGGCCGGGCTCGGCGCGCATCTCGCGCTCGCCTGCGATCTGGTCCTGGCCGCCGAATCGGCCCGCTTCATCGAGGTGTTCGTGCGACGCGGCCTGGTACCGGACGGCGGCGGTGCCTATCTCCTGCCCCGCCTGGTCGGCCCGCAGCGCGCCAAGGAGCTGATGTTCTTCGGCGACGCGCTGGGCGCCGCGGACGCCGCACGGCTGGGGCTCGTCAACCGGGTCGTGCCGGATGGGGAGTTGGCGGCGACGGCCGACCGGTGGGCGGCGCGGCTGGCCGCCGGGCCGACCCGGGCGCTCGCGCTCACCAAGCAGCTCGTCAACGCCTCGCTCGACGCAGACCGGGCCACGGCGTTCGCCGCCGAGGCAACGGCCCAGGAGATCAACATGACAACACGGGACGCCCAGGAGGGCCTGACAGCCTTCACCAACCACCACAAACCCGAGTTCACCGGCCGCTGACTCCGACCCCGTCCAACTCCAAGGCCGACCAGGACCGAGGCCGCCGAGTTCCGGCGCCGCCGATCTCCCGGGCCGACCGACTCCGAGGCCGCGGAGTTCCGGGACCGCCGAGATCCAAGACCGACCAGCCCTGGAACCGCCAAGCTCCGAGGCCGACCAACGCCGAAGCCGCCGAGACCCGGCGCCGCCAACTCCCGGGCCGACCAGCCCCGGAACCACGAAGCCCCGATACCGCCGAGGTCCGCGGCCGCCCGGCTCCGAAGCCGTCTGGGTCCAGGACCGCCCAGCCCCGGGACCGCTCGGCTCGGACCTTGAGGTCGTCGCCCCGCCGTCTTCCGGGCCTCCGACAGCGTGCGCACGGAGTGGTCGGGGGCGAGGCCGAGGCCCCGGATCGGATCCCGGATGCGGCCGGCCAGGGCGGTGATCGCCCTGGTGTCGCCGCCGTCATGTCCAGGAGCGCCCAGCTCCCGGACCGCCAAGCTCCCCGGCCGCCGGCCTTCACATCTGATGGACCGTCAGTTTCAATGGTGGGGTGATGGGACACGCTGGGATGGCGGCCGCCGCCGTCCGCTACCTCGGATCCGTGCCGCGCTCCGTCGAGCCGCTGCCCCGCCCCGACCTGCGGTGCGTCCGCAAGGACGAGCGGGCGCCGGTGGACCGGACGGAGTTCCGCCGGGTGCTCGGGCACTTCGCGACCGGCGTGACGGTGATCACGGCACCGGCCGCCGAAGGCGACACCTCCCCGGCCGGCTTCGCCTGCCAGTCCTTCTCCTCCCTCTCCCTCGATCCCCCGCTGGTCGCCTTCATGGTGGGCCGTACGTCGACGACCTGGCCGCGCATCGCCCGAGCGGGCGTCTTCTGCGTCAACGTCCTCGCCGCGGACCAGGGCGAGCTGTGCCGCGGCTTCGCGGTGAGCGGCGCGGACAAGTTCACGAACGTCCACCACGACGCGGCACCGGTCTCCGGCTCCCCCCGGCTGACCGGCGCCGCCGCATGGATCGACTGCACGATCCACGCGGTGCACACGGGCGGCGACCATCTGATCGTGGTGGGCCGAGTGACCGCCCTGGGCACCCCCGCACAGGAGGCCGCGCCTCTGCTGTTCCACCGGGGACGGTTCCTCTAGGGCCTCTCGTTTGGATCATGCCGGGCTCGCGGGCCCTGGCACCGCGCCTCGCGGCGTTGTCGTCGGTTGTCAGGGCTCCGCCCTGCCGCCCTCCTCCGCCTTGCGATCCACGGCACCAGACCCCGCTCCCTGATCCGGCCTGATCCAAACGAAAGACCCTAGCCGCCTCGGGCTCGCCGGGATCGGCCGCAGTCCGTGGCCCGAAGTCCCGCGCGCAGCAGGTGGGGTACAGCCTGCTGCACCTGGGTCGGGGCGCGTACGGCAATGATCCCTGCACGTGGCGCTGGTGTGCTGGATCCGCACACCGGCTCATGTGAAGGAACTCCCGTGAACACCCATCACCTGGTCGGCGACGAACACCGGCACCGGCACCGCGGGTGAGACACCTGCCCCGGGACGTGACGGTGCAATGGCCGGAGCCCCGCCGGTGACCACCGAACCCTCCCTTCCCGGGGTGCCGGGCCGCGATCACGGTCACCACCCCAGCCGCTCACTGCCGCGTGTCCCCTCCGCCGGGGCGGCCGCCGCGCCCTGCCGCCATGTCCCGGCCGCCATGTCCCGTCACCGCACCTGAGGTCCATCCGCCATCATGCGCACGAAACTGGACGCCGTCTCCGCAGGCGCCGTCCTGGTCACTGTCCTCGCCTTTTCCGCGACCGCCCCGCTGACCGCCTATGCCGCGGCTCCCGCATTCGCGCTGGCGTTCGGCCGTAACGCTCTGGGCCTGTTCACGTTGGGACCGGCCTTCCTGCTGGCGCGGCGCCGTGAAGTGCGCCGGGTACTCAGCGGGGAGCGCGGCCTGGTCCGCAGGGAACAGCGCCGGGCGGTCTTGTTCGGGCTGGCCGCGGGAACGGCGCTGGCCGTGCATTTCGCCACGTTCATGACCGGCGCGCAGATGACCGGTGTGGCGATGGCGACGGCGCTGGTGGCGACTCAGCCGGTGTGGCAGGCGCTCATCGCGACCGCACAGGGCAGACGCCTGTCCCGGCCGGCGTGGACGGGCTTGGCGATATCGGTGGCCGGTGCCATGGCCGCCGGCGGTGCCGACCTCGGCACCGGTGCGGACGCGGTGGCCGGAGACGTCCTCGCCCTCGTCGGCGCCATCGCGCTGGCCGCGTACACCGCGCTGAGCGAGGAGGCCCGGCCCGATGTCAGCACATCGATGTACTCGGTGCTGTGCTTCTCGGTGTGCACCGTCGAGATGCTGCTGCTCTGCCTGGTCACCGGCACCCCACCGGTCACCTTCAGCGCACAGGCCTGGCTGGCCCTGTTGGGCCTGCTCCTGCTGCCACAGCTTCTCGGTCTCTTCTCGCTGAACTTCGCCCTCGGCCGGGCACCCGCCACCGCGGTGAGCGTGCTTCTGCTGCTGGAGGCGCCGGTGGCGGCGCTGGTCGCCTGGCTCTGGCTGGGGCAGATCCCGGCGGCCTCCGCATGGCCCGGCCTTGTGATGATCATGCTCGGCGTGGCCGTCGTGGTGATCGGCGACGTACGCCGAACACCGTCTCCGACGGGCCTGCCCGGTCAGGACAGAACCGGCCTCCACACGCTGCTCCAACA
Organism: Streptomyces shenzhenensis; assembly: GCF_003688995.1. Lineage (GTDB taxonomy): Bacteria > Actinomycetota > Actinomycetes > Streptomycetales > Streptomycetaceae > Streptomyces > Streptomyces shenzhenensis_A. Next base: position 68,639 of record NZ_PENI01000017.1, read on the forward strand.
CCCGATCCTCGCGACGGCACCGCCCCCGGGTGAGGACGTCTACGACCGGATCTGGTGCGACGCCCGGCTGGGCAGACTGAACGAGGCGGAGAACACCATCCGGCGGCTGGAGAACCATGCCGTCCGGTCGCACGGCGCCAGGTCCGCCGAAGCGACCCACTGGATCGAGGTACGCGCCCACGCCGCACACCTCAGCGGCGACGGCCGCCTCGCCGTCCACCTGTGGCTGAGCGCAGCCCGCTTCCACGCCGACCTGCCCGAGGCCGACACCGCCCGGACCCGGCTCTGCCTGGAACACGCCTTCACCGAATGGCGACACCTGTCCGACCACACCGCAATACTCGAACTGGCCCCCGCCCTGCGAGAGATGTACACCAGACACCCGAACGACCCCCGCGACCACCGCCGATGGTCCGGCAGCGCACGTGCTGTCGACGCGCGACTGGCCGTACACGGCTCGGACCCGACCACACCGCCCCCCTGACCGACCGCTGCACCGACAGGTAGAGTCGCCGCACCGTTCCGCAACGCCGTTCCGCAACACCCCCGGCGCTGTCACCGGCTGTCGGTAGCGTGAGTGCCGTGATGGTGGGCACGTCGCCGCGTCCATGTGCGTAGATCTAAGCAGGTCCGGTGAAGTCCGCTGCGGTTCGGCAGCGCCCCGAAGGGGCGCGGGGAACTGCGCGACCAGCCACGATGGTGCCGCAGACGACCGACGGCACATCGCGGCAGTTCCAGCGGAGCGCTTACGCGGTCCGGGGCGATCGGGTGGCGGGCGGTGGGAGCGTCGGGCGGCGGATCACCAGGGCCATCAGGGCCGCTGCCGCGCACAGGGTGCCGGAGGCGTACCAGACCATGTCGTAGGAGCCGAAGACGTCACGCGAGACACCGCCCACGTAGGCGACGAGGGCCGCGCCGACCTGGTGCGAGGCGAGTACCCAGCCGAAGACGATCGCGCTGTCCGCGCCGTACTGCTCGCGGCACAGCGCGAGGGTGGGCGGGACGGTGGCGACCCAGTCGAGGCCGTAGAAGACGATGAAGAAGATCATCGGCGGATGGACGCTCGGCCCGAGCAGCATGGGCAGGAAGAGCAGGGAGATCCCGCGCAGGGCGTAGTACACGGCGAGCAGCCGGCGCGACTCGAAGCGGTCGGTGAACCAGCCGGAGGCGATCGTACCGACCACGTCGAACACGCCGATCACCGCGAGCAGCGAGGCCGCCGCCGTGATGGGCATCCCGTGGTCGTGGGCGGCGGGCACGAAGTGGGTCTGGATCAGGCCGTTGGTGGAGGCGCCGCAGATCGCGAAGGTGCCGGCGAGCAGCCAGAAGGGCCCGGTGCGGGCGGCGGCGGCCAGGACGGTGAGCGCGCGCCGGGCGGCACCGGTGACCGGGGCCGGCTTGGGCACGAACTCCCGTGCGCCGTACGGCTTGAGACCCACGTCGGCCGGATGGTCGCGGAGCAGCAGCCACACGAACGGGACGACCGCGAGGGCGGCAAGGGCGACCGTGACGGCGGCCGGGCGCCAGTCGTACGTCTCGACCGTCCAGGACAGCACCGGCAGGAAGATCAGCTGCCCGGAGGCGGAGGCGGCGGTGAGGATGCCGGTGACCAGGCCGCGGCGCTCGGTGAACCAGCGGTTGGTGACGGTCGCGGCGAAGGCGAGGGCCATGGAGCCGGAGCCGAGCCCGACCAGCAGGCCCCAGCACAGCAGCAGTTGCCAGGCCGTCGTCATCCACACGGTCAGGCCCGAGCCCAGCGCGATCACGGTCAGCGCGACCGCGACCACCTTGCGGATGCCGAAGCGGTCCATCAGCGCGGCGGCGAACGGCGCGGTGAGCCCGTACAGCGCGAGGTTGACGGAGACCGCCGCCCCGATCGTGCCACGCGACCAGCCGTACTCCGCGTGCAGCGGGTCGATGAGCAGGCCGGGCAGCGAGCGGAAGGCCGCCGCGCCGATGATCGTGACGAAGGTGACGGCGGCGACGAACCACGCGCGGTGCACCCGCATGCGGCGGCCCCGCCACGGACGCTTCGCTCCGGGCCCGTCCGGCCGCCGTACGCCCGCTGCGGCATCGCTTGTCTGAGTCACGTCATAGAGCTTCCGATGCCGGGACACCGCCGACGAGTGGCCCGAAGGACAGCATTCGTTACGATCGGGCCATGACCGCCGACCCGGACTTCCGCCCGCATCGCGTCGTCGTCCTCGCCCTGGACGGCCTGCTCCCCTTCGAGCTGGGCATCCCGCACCGGATCTTCGGCCGCCCCAGGGACGCCCGGAGGCGGCACCTGTACGAGGTCGTCACCTGCTCGATCCGGCCGCCGGGCCCGGTGGAGACCGACGCCGACTTCGCCATCCATGTCGCGCACGGCCCGGAGGCCCTGGCCACCGCCGACACCGTCGTCGTCCCGGCCTCGTACGAGCTGGGCCCCGTCTACGGGCAGGGCGTGCTCACCGAGGAGCTGACCGCCGCGCTCGCCCGCATCCGCCCCGGGACCCGGCTCGCCTCCATCTGCACCGGCGCGTACGTGCTCGCCGCCGCCGGACACCTCGACGGCCGCCCGGCGACCACGCACTGGGCCGACGCGGAGCGCTTCCAGCGGATGTTCCCGAAGGTCAAGGTGGACGCCGACGTGCTGTTCATCGACGACGGCGACGTGCTGACCTCGGCGGGGGTCGCCGCCGGGATCGACCTGTGCCTGCACATGGTGCGCCGCGACCACGGCACCGCCGTCGCCAACGAGGTGGCCCGCCGTACGGTCGTACCGCCACACCGCGACGGCGGCCAGGCGCAGTACATCCACCGGCCGGTGCCGGACCCGCAGCTGGCCACCACCACCGCCGCCCGCACCTGGGCGCTGGGCCGCCTCCACGAGCCGATCCAACTGCGCGACCTGGCCGAGCAGGAGGCCATGTCGGTACGCACCTTCACCCGCCGCTTCCGCGAGGAGGTCGGCGTCAGCCCCGGCCAGTGGCTCACCCAGCAGCGCGTCGAACGCGCCCGGCAGCTACTGGAGTCCACCGGTCTCTCCGTCGACCAGGTCGCCCGGAACGCGGGCTTCGGCACGGCCCAGTCGATGCGCCAGCACCTCCAGACGGCGCTCGGCGTCACGCCCACCGCGTACCGGCGCACCTTCCGGGCGGACGGTCAGAAGGTCAGCACCGCCCGGGCCAGCCGTCCCGCCGCCGCGTCCGCCCGTGCCTCGGCGAAGTCCTCGACCGGGTAGGTCCTGGTCACCAACTCGTCCAGCAGCAGCCGCCCTTGGCGGTACAGCTCGGCGTACAGGGCGATGTCGCGCTGGGGGCGGGCGGAGCCGTAGCGGCAGCCGAGGATGGACTTGTCGAGGTACATGGCGGAGACCAGGAAGGACGCCTCGGCCGTGGCCGGCGGCACGCCGAGCAGGACCGCCTGCCCGTGCCGGTCGAGCAGGTCGACCGCCCGGCGGATCAGCTCGGTGCGGCCGACGCACTCGAAGGCGTGGTCGGCTCCGGCCGGCAGGACGTCCCGCACCCCGTCGGCGGAGGTCAGGAAGTCGGTCGCGCCGAACTGCCGGGCCACCGCCTCCTTCGCCGGATTGGCGTCCACCGCCACGATCCGCAGCGCGCCCGCGATCCGCGCGCCCTGGATGACGTTCAGGCCGATCCCGCCGGCACCGATCACCAGCACGCTGTCCCCGCGCTCCACCCGGGCCCGGTTGAGCACGGCGCCCACCCCGGTCAGCACCCCGCAGCCGATCAGCGCGGCGCACGGCAGCGGGACGTCCTTCGGGATGCGGACCGCCTGCACCGCCTTGACGACCGTGCGTTCGGCGAAGGCCGAGTTGGACGCGAACTGGAACAGCGGCTCCCCGCCGCGGGTGAACGGCCGCCCGGGGCGCCCGATCGCTCGGCGGCACATGGTCGGCCGGCCGCGGTCGCAGTCCGCGCACGTACCGCAGTTCGCGAGCGTGGACAGCGCCACGTGGTCACCGGGCGCCACATGCGTCACCCCGGCGCCGACCGCCTCCACCACGCCGGCGCCCTCATGGCCCAGCACCACCGGAACCGGGAAGGGTATGGTCCCGTCCACCACCGACAGATCGCTGTGGCACAGCCCGGCCGCCGCGATGGCGACCAGCACCTCGCCGGGGCCCGGATCCCGTACCTGAAGGTCGTCGACGACCCGCACCCGCTCGCCGTCGAACACCACACCGCGCATCACATGACCCCCCTCGACCCCTTCGGCTCCCTCGGCAGGCCGAGCACACGCTCGGCGATGATGGTGCGCTGGACCTGGTCGGAGCCGCCGTAGATGGTGTCGGCCCGGGAGAACAGGAACAGGTGCTGCGCGGGGTCCAGCGCGTACGGCTCCCGCGGGGACCAGTCCGCCGGGCCCGCGGTGGCCGCCGCGCCCCGCACCCGCACCGCCAGCTCGCCCAGCCGCTGGTGCCAGCCCGCCCACAGCAGCTTGGCCACGCTCGGGGCGCCCGGGTCGTCCCCGCCCAGGGTGCGCAGGGCGTTCCAGCGCATGGTGCGCAGTTCGGCCCACTGCCGGACGAGTGCGGCGCGCAGGACCGGGTCCGCTGCCGCGCCGGTCCGCACGGCCGTCCGCACGACCTGCTCCAGTTCCTGCGCGAAGCCGATCTGCTGGGCGAGCGTGGACACCCCGCGTTCGAAGCCGAGCAGGCTCATCGCGACCCGCCAGCCCGCACCCTCGCCGCCGACGACGTGCTCCACGCGCGCGTGCGCCCCGTCGAAGAAGACCTCGTTGAAGTCGCTCGTGCCGGTCAGCTGACGGATCGGGCGGACCTCGATCCGGCCCGGCTGGTCCATGGGCACGAGCAGGAAGCTGAGACCGTGGTGCCGGCGGGAGTCCGGGTCGGTGCGGGCCAGCACGAAGCACCAGTCGGCCTCGTGGGCGAGGGAGGTCCAGATCTTCTGGCCGGTGATGCGGTAGCCGTGCGGCTCGCGTACGGCGGTGGTGCGCACGCCGGCCAGGTCGGAGCCCGCGCCGGGTTCGCTGTAGCCCTGGCACCACAGCTCCTCGCCGGCCGCTACGGGTGGCAGGAAGCGGGCCTTCTGCTCTTCGGTGCCGTGCGCGATGAGGGTGGGGGCGAGCAGGTTCTCGCCGATGTGCCCGGAGCGCGGGGGCGCGCCCGAGCGTGCGTATTCCTCGGCCCAGGCGACCTGTTGGGTGAGGCCGGCGGTGCGGTTGCCGTAGCCCGGCTCCGGCCAGCCGAGGCCTATCCATCCGGCCTTGCCGAGTGTGCGTTCCCAGGAGCGGCGGTCCTGGGCGGCTCCGCCGTGCGCCGTGAGCCAGTTGCGGGCCTCGGTGCGGAATGCGGTGTCCTCTGGGGTGAAGCCGAACTCCATGGTGTCTCCGGTTTTTTGGCCGCTTTGGGGTGTTGTTGAACCGTGGGCCTATGCGTTCGGGTGGTTTGGCGGGGGGCGTTGTTGGCTGCGGGTGCGGTGGGGCTGATCAGCAGGAGCGGTGCGTTGTTGGCTGCGGGTGCTTCGTGGCTGATCAGCAGGACTGGTGCGTTGTTGACTGGCGGTGCTTCGTGGCTGGGCGCGCCGTTCCCCGCGCCCCTTCAGGGCGTTGTCCGGGCGCGGGCCCATGCGCTCGGGCGGTTCAGTGGACGTGGTGCGTTGTTGACTGACGGTGCTTCGTGGCTGGGCGCGCCGTTCCCCGCGCCCCTTCAGGGCGTTGCCCGGACGCGAACCCATGCGCTCGGGCGGTTCAGCAGGCCTGGTGCGTTGTTGACTGCCGGTGCGTTGGGGCTGATCGCGCCGTTCCCCGCGCCCCTTCAGGGTGCTGCCCGGGCGCGAGCCCATGCGCTCGGGCGGTTCAGCAGGCGTGGTGCGTTGTTGACTGCCGGTGCGTTGGGGCTGATCGCGCCGTTCCCCGCGCCCCTTCTGGGCGTTGTCCGGGCGCGAGCCCATGCGCTCGGGCGGTTCAGCGGACGCGGGCCCATGTGCTCGGGGTTATGTGTTCGGGCGGGATTGGGTGTGGGCCGCTTGTTCCATTGTTTTGAGGTGTTGCAGCATCGGCATGGGGTCCGTGCCCACCGTTCCGGGGAGGAAGTCGGCGATGCGTTCCGGGGTCCAGGTGCCCTCCGCGTAGGCGGCGCGGAGTTCGCGTGGCTGGGCCCAGACGGCGATCTTGGGGCCGGCGATCGTGTACACCTGGCCGGTGACGGGCAGTTCGCGGGCGCGGTCGGAGAGCAGGTAGACCACGAGCGCGGCGACATCCTCCGGTTCGCCGATCTCCGTCAGCTCCATCGGGACGCCGGCCGACATCCGGGTACGGGCCACGGGTGCCACGGCGTTGGCGGTCACCCCGTACTTGTGCAGGCCGAGCGCCGCGCTGCGGACCAGGGAGATGATCCCGCCCTTCGCGGCGCTGTAGTTGGCCTGGGACACCGAGCCCTGGTGGTTGCCGCTGGTGAAGCCGATCAGCGTGCCGGACCGCTGCGCGCGCATGACCTCGGCGGCGGCGCGGAACACGGTGAACGTGCCCTTGAGATGGGTGGCGACCACGGGGTCCCACTCCTGCTCGGACATGTTGAACAGCATCCGTTCGCGCAGGATCCCGGCGACGCAGACGACCCCGTCAAGGCGCCCGTACGCCGACAGGGCCGTCTCGACGACCCGCCGGCCGCCGGCCATCGTGGAGACGTCGTCGGCCACCGCGACCGCCGTGCCGCCCGCCGCCTCGATCTCCTTGACCACGGAGTCGGCGACCTCGCTGGTCGGGGAGGTGCCGTCGGTCGCCACGCCGTAGTCGTTGACGACGACCCGCGCTCCCTCGGCCGCCGCCGCGAGGGCGACCGCGCGGCCGATGCCACGGCCGGCGCCCGTCACGGCGACGGCCTTGCCTGCCAAGAAGTTCCCCACGCCCGGCCCCTTCCGATGGTTTCTGACGGACCGTTAGATTTTATGGCGCGACCGACAGCCGGAGACAAGCCCCGGGAGGCCCCGATGTCCTTGCCCGACGAGTTCCACGCCATCGCCAAGCGCGTGAACAACTGGGGCCGTTGGGGGGCGGACGACGAGATCGGCACCCTGAACCTGATCACCGACGAGGTGGTACGGGAGGCCGCGGCCGGCGTCCGCTCCGGGCGCCGGGTCCCGCTGGCGCTGCCGCTGCGGGAGGACGGCGTGCAGACCGGAATGATCCCCGGGCGGGTCAATCCGCTGCACGCGATGGTGCAGATCAACCAGGAGATGTTCGGACCGGGCACGGTCGCGTGCAGCGACGACGCCGTGACCATGGGCCTGCAGGCCGGCACGCACTGGGACGCGCTGAGCCATGTCTCGCACTCCGGGAAGCTCTACAACGGGCGGCCCGCCCGTACAGTGTCGGCGCACGCCGGCGCGGCGTTCGGCGGCATCGACAAGGTCCGGCACCTGGTCTCGCGCGGGGTGCTGCTGGACGTGGCACGCGTGCGTGGCACGGACCGGCTGGCGGGCGGGCACGCGGTCACCCCGGAGGACCTCGAAGCGGCCGAGGAGTTCGCCGGGACCCGGGTGCGGGCCGGCGACGTCGTACTGGTGCGGACGGGGCAGATGCGGGTGTACCTCGCGGGCGACAAGCACGGTTACGCCCATCCCTCGCCGGGGCTGTCGGTGCGCACCCCGGAGTGGTTCCACGCGCGCGATGTCGCGGCCGTCGCGAACGACACGCTCACCTTCGAGGTCTTCCCGCCCGAGATCGACGGCCTGTGGCTGCCCGTGCACGCCCTCGACCTGGTGGAGATGGGGATGCTCCAGGGCCAGAACTGGAATCTCGAAGAGTTGTCCACAGCCTGTGGAGAAGCAGGCCGGTATGCCTTCCTGCTGTCGGCGATGCCCGAACCGTTCACCGGGGCCACGGGTACGCCGGTCGCCCCGGTGGCCATCCTCTGAGGCTGCTTCCGGGGCTCCGGCCCGACCCACGCTCGACGAGGGCTTCCGTCACAAGCCCTCGCCGTCCCCTCGCGGCGAATCGCAGACCACAAGCGTGATCAAACGCTCACGAGGCGTCAACACCCTTACGAGGATTTATTGTTTATGCCCTCTTCATACAGGGTGCGCACGGATGCATGCACCGGCGCATCGCCGTGCACCCGGGCTACACCGCCTCGAACGCCAGCCCCTCGTACGCGGACATGCCGCTTCCGTACGCCATCGCCGCGCTCCCCCGGGACCGGTCGCACCGGTCGAGTTCGCACCAGATGCGCTTGCCCGCGCCCTCCGGGTGCCAGCCCCAGCGGTCGGCGAGGCCGTCGACGAGCGCGAGACCCCGGCCGCCGGTCGCCTCGCCGCCGGCGCACCGCGGCACCGGCGCCCGGGCGCTGGTGTCGGCCACCTCCAGGCGCACCGTGGCCGACTCCGCCGCCGCACCGGGCAGCGAGAGCCGGAGAACGGCGGGACAGCCGGTGTGCACCACGGCGTTGGTCACCAGCTCGGAGACGAGCAGGATCAGGATCTCGGCCAACTGCTCGTCAGCCCCTATCCCGGACCCGGCGAGCCGCGAGCGGGCCCATCTCCGGGCCCGCCCCACCTCCGCGGGGTCGGGTCGGATCTCCAGCTGCACTTGAAGCACCTGCACCGCTCACACCATCCGAACCGGCGGACACATGACCCGACGCCAAGCGAACGCCACGACGAGGGCCGCGACGAGCACCACGACGAAGGCCACGATCGTAGCCATTTTCTGCATGGCCAGGACAAGACCCACAGCAAGGGTCACGGAACGTGACTCCCTTACGAGACAGCATGGTTGACGTACAGTCACCCCAACAAGCGCTTCGGGCATATTCCAGCGCGAAGGATTACGCGTGCGGCATACTGTGCGACGCTCGCGGCGGGGGGTCGAACGGGCGGGGGCGAAAGCCCTGATCGCCTTGCGAGCAGCGGCGCGCACCGCCGGATGCGGAGCCGCCTCAAGGGCAACACCGGCAGGGCTCGTGCTCGGAACCGCTCGCATCCCACACAAGGTACCGGAGGGGACAGCCGACTCCGGGCCGTGACAAGTCACGCATAGGACACAAGCCGATATCGACGCTCCGTGATCCGGGAATGCCACGATCCGCGACATCCGCGGCGGGCGGCGCGGCGCTCCCGCGACCCGGCGGGCTCCCCGGGCGTCAGCCGGCCAGATCGGCGGCGAGCAGCTCCGCGCCCTCCGTGCCGCCCCCGCCGCGCCGGGCCCGCAGCCATGCCCGTTTCAGCTGGAGATGGACCTCGGACTCCCAGGTGAAGCCCATGCCGCCGTGCACCTGGAGGCAGTCGCGGGCACCGCGCACGGCCGCCTCGTCGGCGAGCAGCCGGGCCGTCGCGATGTCCACCGGGTCGCCGGTGACGGCCGCCGCGTACACCGCCGCACGCGCCGTCTCGGCCCGCACCAGCATGTCCGCGCACAGGTGTTTGACCGCCTGGAACGCCCCTACGGGCTGTCCGAACTGCTCACGCGTCCGGGCGTGTTGCACGGCCAGTTCGCACACGCGCGTGGCCGTGCCGAGTTGTTCGGCCGCGGTGAGGAGGACCGCCACGGGCTCCGGCGCCACGGTCGCCGCCCCGGCCCCGGCCGCGGGCACCCGGTGCAGCGGGGTCAGCGGGTCCACCGACCGCACCGGCATCGCGCCGGAGGCGTCCCCGCGCACCACGTCGGCCGCCGCCAGCCACTCCACCAGCCCGCCGTCCACGGCCGTCACCACCGCCTCCCCGGTGGCCGCCCCGGGCACGGTGCCGGCCGCGAGGTGGGTGGCCACCAGCGGGCCGGGCAGCAGCGCCCGGCCGGCCTCCTCGAAGGCCAGCACCGCCTCCGGCAGCCCGGCCCCCGCCCCGCCGTCCGCCTCGGGCAGCCGCAGCGCGAAGAGGCCCGCCGCGCCCAACTCCCGCCACAGCGCGCGGTCCAGCCGGGGCGGTTCGAGCGCGGCCCGCGGCTCCCGGGCGTCCCGTCGCCGGGCCAGCAACTGCCGTACACCGTCCCGCAACGCCCGCTGCTCCCGGGTGAGTTGGAAGCGCATCCGGCCGCTCACCGCCCCTTCGGCAGGCCGAGGATCCGCTCGGCCACAATGTTCCGCTGGATCTGCGAGGTGCCGGCGGCGATCGTGTACGACAGCGAGGACAGCCGGTCGAGGACCCACGGCCGGTCGAGGTCGAGGCAGTCCGCGCCGAGGACCTCGGCCGCCGCGTCGTACAGCTCCTGACGGGCGTGCGAGTACCTCAGCTTGAAGACCGAACCGCCGGTCCCTGGCACCCCGCCGCCCTGTTCGGCCTCGCTCACGTTCCACTGCGTCAGCCGCCACAGGGCCCGGAACTCCGCGTTGAGCGCGCCGAGCCGGCGGCGCAGCGCCGGATCGTCCCAGCGGCCGTTGGCGCGGGCCTCGCGGGCGAGTTCGCCCAGCACCCGGCGGCAGGCGACCACCTCCCCGACGAAGGCAGTGCCGCGTTCGAAGGAGAGCGTCACCATGGTCACCCGCCAGCCGTCGTTCTCCGCGCCGACCCGGTGGGCCACCGGCACCCGCACCTCGTCGAGGAAGACCTCGGCGAACTCCGCCGACCCGGCGAGCGTGCGCAGCGGCCGTACGGTGATGCCGGGGGCGTCCATGGGCATCGCCAGCCAGGTGATGCCCCGGTGCCGCGGCGCGTCGGGGTCGGTGCGGACGAGCAGCTCGCACCAGTCGGCGACCTCGGCGTGCGACGTCCAGATCTTGGCTCCGCTCACCACGTAGTCGTCGCCGTCCCGCCACGCGCGCGTGCGCAGCGCGGCGAGGTCCGATCCGGCGTCCGGCTCGCTGAAGCCCTGGCACCACACCTCGTCGCCGCGCAGGATCGGCGGCAGCCAGCGCGCCCGCTGCGCGGCCGTCCCCTCGGCGGCGATCGTCGGGCCCGCGTGCAGCAGCCCGACGAAGCCCGCGCCCACATAGGGGGCGCCCGCGCGCTCCGTCTCCTCCAGGAAGATCAGCCGCAGCGTCGGCGGCGCGTCCCAGTGCACGTCGGCGTACCCGGCGTCGTACAGCATCCGCTGCCAGCCGAGGTCGTAGGCGCGGCGCCCGGGCCAGTCCTCGGGTGACGGCCTGGCCGGCAGGGTGGGCAGCGCCTCGGCCAGCCACGCACGCAGCCGCGCCCGGAAGTCCTCCTCCTCCGGTGTGTACGACAGGTCCACTAGCGGTCCAGGTCGAGGCCGAGCATGCGGATCGCGTTGCCCCGCATCAGCTTGTACACGGTCTCGTCGTCGAGGCCCTTCACATGGTCGAGGGCGACCTCCTTGGTGTGCGGGAAGGTCGAGTCGACGTGCGGGTAGTCGGTCTCGAAGGTGGCGTTGTCGCGGCCCACGGTGTCCAGGGACGCGACGCCGTGCTTGTCGCGGAAGAAGCAGCAGAAGATCTGCCGGTAGTAGTACGTCGACGGCGGTTCCGGGATCAGGTCGCGGACCCCGCCCCAGGCGCGGTGCTCCTCCCAGACGTCGTCGGCGCGTTCCAGGGCGTACGGGACCCAGCCCATCTGGCCCTCGGAGTAGGCCAGCTTGAGCCGCGGGAACTTCACCAGCACGCCGCTGAACAGGAAGTCCATCATCGAGGCCATCGCGTTGTTGAAGCTGAGCGAGGCCTGGACGGCGGGCGGCGCGTCCGGCGAGGCGGCCGGCATCTGCGAGGACGAGCCGATGTGCATGTTGACGACGGTCCCGGTCTCCTGGCATGCGGCGAAGAACGGGTCCCAGTGGCCGGAGTGGATGGAGGGCAGCCCGAGGTGGGTGGGAATCTCGGAGAAGGTCACCGCCCGCACCCCGCGCTCGGCGTTACGCCGGATCTCGGCGACCGCGAGGTCCACGTCCCACAGCGGGATCAGGCACAGCGGGATGAGCCGGCCGGCGCTGCCCGCGCACCACTCCTCCACCATCCAGTCGTTGTAGGCGCGCACACAGGCGAGGGCGACCTCCTTGTCGTGGGCCTCGGCGAAGGTCTGCCCGCAGAAGCGCGGGAAGGTCGGGAAGCAGAGGCTGGCCTCGACGTGGTTGAGGTCCATGTCCCTGAGCCGCTCGACGGGGTCCCAGCAGCCGGGCCGCATCTGCTCCCGGGTGATCCCCTCCAGGGTCATCTCGTCGCGGTCGAAGCCGACGGCGGCGATGTTGCGCTTGTACGGGAACTTCAGGTCCTCGTAGATCCACCAGTCGGTGGGCGGGCCGTCCGGGTCCATGGTGATGCGGTACTTGCCGCCGATGTAGGCCAGCTCGCCGATCCCGGCGGTGAGCGGCTTGGGCCCGCGGTCCCGGTACTTCGCCGGCAGCCAGGTCTCGAAGAGGTGGGCGGGCTCGATCACATGGTCGTCGACGCTGATGATGCGGGGCAGTTCGGGCATGGGTCCCCTCCGCCTGACGTGGTGCTGACGGCAGTCTCATCTGATGGTCCGTCAGATATTCTCCGACCAGGAGACTAGTCCCGCACCCCTGGACCGACAAGGCGCACGGCCCTACGCTCTGCGCACTATCTGACGCACCGTCAGCCCAAGGGGGTCGGGGATGGACACCGCCGCACACGAACTGGGCACGTCCCGCACGCTCTGGGAGCTGCTCGAACGCCGCGCCGCGCTCACCCCCGACCGCCCGGTGTTCCTCCAGGACGACCGGCGGCTGACCTTCGGCGAGCTGCGCGCGGGCGCGGAGCGGGTGGCGGCGGGCCTGTACGGCATGGGCGTACGGCCCGGCACGGTCGTCGCCTGGCAGCTGCCCACCCGCATCGAGACGGCCCTGCTGTCCTTCGCGCTGGCCCGGCTCGGCGCCGTGCAGTCGCCGGTCATCCCGTTCTACCGGGACCGGGAGGTCGGCTTCGCGCTGCGTGAGTCCCGGGCGGAGTTCTTCGCCGTACCGGGCACCTGGCGCGGCCACGACCACACGGAGATGGCGCGGCGGCTGGGTGCGAAGGGGATCTTCGAGGCGTACGACGCACTCCCCGACGGCGATCCCGCGCGGCTGCCGGCCCCGCCCGCCGAGGGCGCCTCGGTGCGCTGGATCTACTGGACCTCGGGGACCACCTCGGCCCCGAAGGGCGTGCTGCACACGGACCGTTCGCTGATCGCGGGCGGCTCCTGCCTCGCCCACGCGCTGCGTCTCACCCCGGACGACGTGGGCTCGATGGCCTTCCCGTACGCGCACATCGCGGGCCCGGACTACACGGTGATGCTGCTGCTGTACGGGTTCCCTGCGGTGCTGTTCGAGCAGTTCGCGCTGCCGGAGGCGCTCGCGGGGTACCGCAGGCACCGGGTGACGGTGGCGGGCGGCTCGACGGCCTTCTACTCGATGTTCCTCGCCGAGCAGCGCAGGCGGCCGGGCGAGAAGGTCGTCCCGACGCTGCGGCTGCTCGCGGGCGGCGGGGCGCCGAAGCCGCCCGAGATGTACCACGCCGTGGTCCGCGAGATGGGCGTGCAGCTCGCCCACGGCTACGGGATGACCGAGGTGCCGATGATCACCATGGGGGATCCGGACGACATCGCCGAGAACCTGGCGACGACGGAGGGCCGGCCGCCCGCGGGGATGGAGATACGGATCGTCGACGGGGAGGTGCGGCTGCGCGGGGAGGCCGTCTGCCGGGGCTATCTGGACCCGGCGCAGACCGCGGAGGCCTTCGACGAGGACGGGTTCCTGCGCACCGGCGACCTCGGGTACGTCACCGGCGGCGGCCACCTGGTGCTGACCGGCCGGCGCAAGGACGTGATCATCCGCAAGGGCGAGAACATCTCGGCCAGGGAGATCGAGGACCTGCTGCACCGGCATCCGGCCGTCGGGGACGTGGCGGTGATCGGGCTGCCGGACGCGGAGCGCGGGGAGCGGGTGTGCGCGGTGGTCGAGGCGGCCGTACCGCCGCCGCGGGACGGGGAGTTGACCCTGGAGGCGGTGACGGCCTACCTGCGCGCGGAAGGGCTGTCGGTGCACAAGCTCCCGGAGCAGCTGGAGGTGGTGGACGCCCTCCCACGCGGCGAGACACTACGCAAGATACTCAAATACAAGCTGCGGGAACGCTTCTCGGACACCGACCGATGAACGCCACCGGGCGTGCGAGCCACCCGGCGGTGTGTCTCACTCCGGCATCCGGCCGCCAGGCGACGGGAGCTGACCCTGGAGGGTGACGGCCTACCGCGCGCGGAAGGGCTGTCGGTGCACAAGCTCCCGGAGCAGCTGGAGGTGGTGGACGCCCTCCCACGCGGCGAGACACTGCGCAAGGTACTCAAGTACGAGCTGCGGGAACGCTTCTCGGACACCGGCGGCTGACCGCCACCGGGTGTGCGGGCGGTCAGGCCCTGTCGGCGGACTCCCTCCCCCAGCTCCGGGCGAACGACGCTCCGGGTCAGTACACCTGGGTGGTGCGGCTCACTCCGGGACGGTGAAGTAGCGGGCGAACGCGGGGACGATCTCCGGCTCCCCCACCCGGCCGTCGCCGTCGGCGTCCAGCGCCGCGGCCACCGGTCCGGCGACGTCCTCCCGGACGCCGAGGATCCGCAGCACGCGCGCGGTGTCGTCGACCGTGGCCGACCCGTCGCCGTCGGTGTCCGCGACGGCCAGGGCCGCGTGCAGGAAGGGGCGGGCGATCTCGACGAACCGCTCGGGGTTGTCGCGCAGGCGCTTGACCGCGCCGGTCACGAACTCCTCCCGGGTGATGCGCTGGTCGCCGTCCCGGTCCGCTATCCCCGCCATGCCCTGCCAGAACGCCTCGGCGCCCGCGTACAGCGCCTGGCCCTTGTCGGAGCGGGCCGCCGTGCCGAACTCGGCGAGCAGCGCCTTGGCCGCCACACTGAAGTCCTCCCGGTCGATCCAGCCGTTGCCGTCCTGGTCGAAGGTGGCGAACCGGGCTGCGATCCGGCGCTCGTACTCGCTGCTGACCATGTCTTTCGGGCCGCCTTACGTCACATGGGGTACCTCTCGCACGGAGCGTACGACGCCGGCGCCTCTCACGGAGCGGGAAAACGACGCTTGTGCCAAGACCGGGGGAATTCTGCGACAACGGCGTCATGCCGAGAGGGGCGCGGCGGTGTCATGCCGACAGGGGGCCGGCCTCCTCCTCGGTGGCCGCGGCGAGATCGGGGTGGATGTCGAAGAGGCGGCGCACCCCGAGGGCGCCGAGGACCCGGTTGACGTGCGAGCCGTCGTCGGCACCCTGGGCGGGCAGGATGAGCCGCAGCCGGCCGCGGCAGGAGCGGATGAGGCGACGCGTGGCTATCAGCACGCCGACCCCGCTGGAGTCGCAGAAGAAGACCTCGGAGAGGTCCACCACGAGCCGGCGGTGGCCCTCGGCCACCGCGTCGTGCACCCGCTGGCGCAGCACCGGCGAGGTCACCAGGTCCAGTTCGCCCGACACCCGGAGCACGGCCCAGCCGCCGCGCTCGTCCTCGGTCACTGTGAACGCCACCACCACGCCTTTCGCTCGCCGGGACCTCCCGGAACCGCCTGGAAACGGAAGTTCCCCCTACGCTTCCTTGCAGCGCGGCTGCCCAGCGGCCGTTCCCTGAAACACGGAAGCAGAAACGGAAAGCGGTCAGAAGAGACTTGTTCCAGTCGTCTTCGATCCTGTTCGATCGGATGTGGACCCACGTCCGCGGCGGCCCCTTACCACCCGCCGTCCGCCGGGGGCGCACAATGCCGCAAATGAGCGTGCTCCGCAGGACGCGCCGACTACATTCGAGGAGACGGTGGACACACACGGGACACGGGCACAGGGAGGGGGCCGCATGGCGACGAAGAGCGCACCGCCCCGCTGGGACCGCAAGATGCAGCAGCGGCTCGCACGCGGCGAGGCCGCGGCCCTCGGCGAGCTCTACGACCGGTTCGCCTCGCTGGTGCACGGCCTCGCCCACCGCGTGCTCGGCGACGAGGAGGCGGCCGACGGCATCACCCGCGAGGTCTTCGCCCACGTCTGGGAACACCCCGACGCCTACGACCCCAGGCAGGGTCCCCTGCGCTCCTGGATGGCCGCGCTGACCCACCGGCTCGCCGTGCAACGGCTGCGCGCCACCGAGACCGCCGCCCTCACCCAAGGCACCGACGCCGAGACCCGCGCCGAGGAACTGGAGCGCAAGGTGCGCCACGCCTCGGTCGCCGCCCGCGCCGACTACATCGTCCACTCCATGCCCGCCCCGCTGCGCGCCGCCCTGGACCTGGCCTACGTGCAGCGCCGCGACTACCGGCAGGCCGCCGCCGACCTCGGCGTCACCGAGGACGAGGCCCGCCGCCGGCTCCGCCTCGGCCTGCAACTGCTGTCCACAGCCCACGATGCCGGCACACCGCCGGGATACGGGGGCGCGGTGTGAGCGAAGCGGAGTGGTTCGATGCACATCACGGCCACGAGGGACCGGGCGGCGCGGACGCCGGAAGCGGTGCCGGACGTCCACCCGGGACAGGCGGACCCGACGACCCGCGGCCCGGCGCCGGGCCGGGACCCGGGCCGGACCGGCCGCCGCGCATCCCGATGCCCCGCTCCTCCGTCGAGGACACCGGGCGGCCGCTGCCCGACCTCGACCCGGTGGTGCCCGCCCCGCCCGCGCTGCCGCACGGCGTGCTGAGATCACTGCTCGGCGCATGGGCGCTGGCCGCCTGCTCGGCCGCCGAGACCGCCGCCGTCGAGGAGCACCTGGGCGAGTGCGGCAGTTGCGCCGACGAGGCGCGGCGGCTGCGCGAGGCGGTCGGCCTGCTGCACCAGCCCGAGAGCCTCGACCTGGACCCGGCGCTGCGCACCCGGGTCCTCGCGACCTGCCTTGACCGGCGTCCGCCGCGCATCCCGCTGCCCGAGTGGGCGACGCCGTACGACGCCGAGACCGCCCGGCTCGACGCGCTGCTCCAGGACATCCGGGACGCCGAGTGGCACGCGCCGGTGCGGCTGCGCTGGTTCGAGGGCGACGCGGCGACGAGCCGCCGTACCACCGTCGCCGGGGTGATCGCGCATCTGCTGTCGGTGGACGGACTGGTCGCGGTGGCGCTCGGCCTGGACGACCCGGTGGCCGGGGAGGGCGCGACGGGTCCGGCCGCGCGCACCGAGGCGTACTGGCGGGCCTCGCACTTCCCGCCGACCCGTTCCGTGCGGGCGCCCTGGCGGGAGCAGAGCCACAACCTGGTGCGGACGGTGTCCTTCACCGGGAGCGGCGCCGGGAAGCTGTCCGTCCCCTACGGCGGCTTCACCCTGCCGCTGCACGACGCGATGCTGGACCGGGCCTTCGAGTGCTGGGTGCACGCGGAGGACATCGCCGACGCGGTGGACTACCCGTACGAACCGCCCGCGCCGCGCCATCTGCACCGCATGATCGACCTGGCCGCCCGGATGCTGCCCGGGGCGCTGGCGGCCCGGCGGCAGGCGGGGCTGGCCACCATGAGCGGCACCCCGCACCTGGTCGCGGCCGGGCAGCCGGGCCGCAGCCTCCGGCTGGAGATCGAGGGCGCGGGCGGCGGCCAGTGGCTGATCCCGCTCGACTCCCCTGGCGCGGAGGGCTCAGCCGAGCTGGAGGTGGCCCATGTCGCCCTGGACGGCGTGGAGTTCTGCCGGCTGGCCGCGGGCCATGTGCCGCCGCAGGAGGCCGCGGCGGGACAGCTCGGGGACCGGGAGGCGATCCGCGACGTCCTGTTCGCCGCGGCAGGGCTGAGCCGCATGTAGCCCCGCCAGGGGCACGGGAAACTGCGCGAGCACCCCCCACGCCCCGCAGCCGCCGACGACCTGACGTCCCGAGCCGCTAGGCGAAGACCACCGTGCGACGCCCGTTGAGCAGAATGCGCCGCTCCGCATGCCACTTCACGGCCCGCGCCAGCGCCTGGCACTCCACGTCCCGGCCGATCGCCACCAGTTGGTCCGGGGTGACGTCGTGCCCCACCCGCTCGACCTCCTGCTCGATGATCGGGCCCTCGTCGAGGTCGGCCGTCACATAGTGGGCCGTGGCGCCGATCAGCTTCACACCGCGGGCGTGCGCCTGGTGGTACGGCTTCGCGCCCTTGAAGCTCGGCAGGAAGGAGTGGTGGATGTTGATGATCCGGCCGCTGAGCTGCTTGCACAGGTCGTCCGAGAGAACCTGCATATAGCGGGCGAGGACGACCAGCTCGACGTTCCGCTCGCGGACGATCTTCAGCAGCCGCTCCTCGGCCTGCGCCTTGGTCTCCTTCGTCACCGGAATGTGGTGGAAGGGCACATGGTACGACTCCACCAGTTCGGCGAATTCTGTGTGGTTGGAGACCACAGCCGCGATCTCCACCGGCAGCGCGCCGATCCGGGCCCTGAAGAGCAGGTCGTTGAGGCAGTGGCCGAACTTGCTGACCATCAGGACGATGCGCATCTTCTCGTCGGCCCGGTTGATCTGCCAGTCCATCTGGAACGAGTCACCGATCGCCGCGAAGCTCGCCCGCAGCTTGTCCACGGTGACCGGAGCCTCCGCCGAGAAGTGGACCCGCATGAAGAACAGTCCCGTGTCGTGGTCGCCGAACTGCTGGCTGTCCTCGATGTTGCACCCGGTCATGAACAGATAGCTGGACACCGCGTGCACGATGCCCTTCTTGTCCGGGCACGAGAGGGTCAGGACATACTGGTCGGACGGGGCCGCGGCCCGGGTGGACTGCTCGTTCATGCAGGACAGCGTCGCACATCCGCCCCGGCCCGCGAGGGACGGTCCGCTACCCGGACCGGGTCACGATGCGCAGCACCTCAAGGCTCCGCGGCGGCGTCTCGGGGTCGTCGCCGTCGCTCATGGACATCCGGACGTGCGCGTCCCGCGCCGCCCGCACCGCCTCCGGCCAGCCCTGGTGCTCGAGGTACGCGGCGACCGGCGCGTCCGGGCCCACCTGGTGCATGATCCGCAGCACCCGCAGGACGGCGGTGTCGATGAGCGCCGCCTCCTGGGAGTCCCGGAAGATCGTGCCGACGTACTTCTCGGCGGACCAGTTGTCCAGCCAGGTGTCCTCCACCAGCCGGTACACGGCATCGGTCACGTCCCCGTACCCGTCGACGCCGGCCAGCCAGACGTCCCGCTGGAACACCGGATCGGAGAGCATGTGCAGCGCGGAACGCACATTGCTGCGCCAGCGCCACCACGGCATGTCATTCAGTGGCATGCCGCCCATGGTGGAGGAGCGACGGCCGCGACGGGAAGAGTTCTCCGAACCTTGCACGGTCACCGATCGTACGTTCCCCGGCCGCGGCGCCTTACCGCCCCCCGTAATTCACCTCTATGTCACCTTTGGTTGACCGAGGATCACTCGCCGGTTAGCGATGTGACGGAATCGTGCGTGAGCATGACCGGCAGGCGACGCATCCGCAGGACCCTCCTCCCCGCCCTCCCCCGGCCCGTCCGTGCCACCGCGCTGTCCGCGGGCGCGCTCGTGGCCTGTGTCTCGCTCGCCGCCGGATGCGGAGTCATCCCGGGAACCGCGAGCGGCTCCGGGGACGACCCGATCAAGGTGATGACCTGGGCGCCGCAGGACACCAGTGCCACCAACAAGGCCGGCGTGCCCGCCATGGCCGCGGCCTACGCCCGCTGGCTCAACTCCCAGGGCGGCCTCAACGGCCGCAAGCTGAAGGTCCTGACCTGCAACGACCACAACAACGCGGTGGGCGCGGCGAAGTGCGCCCGGCGCGCGGTGGACGAGAACGTCGTCGCGGTCGTCGGCTCCTACAGCCAGTTCGGCGATTCCTACTTCGCACCGCTGGAGGGCGCCGGCATCGCGTACATAGGCGGCTACGGCGTGACGAACAAGGAGTTCACCAGCGCCGTGTCCTACCCGGTCAACGGCGGCCAGCCCACCCTGCTGGCGGGCCTCGGCAAGGCGCTCGCCGACAGCTGCGGCCCCGTCGCCCTGGTCCGCCCCGACAGCGTCGCCGGTGACCAGCTGCCCGAACTGATCGACTCCGGGCTGGCCTCGGGCGGGCACGACGCGGCGAAGGACCAGCTCGCGCCCGAGGACGCCACCGAGTACGGCAAGCAGTCCGAGCAGGCGCTGCGGGCGGCGACCGCCGACCCGCTGGAGAAGGGGTGCGTGGTGCCCGCGCTCGGCGGCCGCACGGACACCTTCATGGACTCCTTCCGGCGCGCCCGCGGGGACTACCCGGCGGTGCGGGCCGCCACCGTGCTCGGCAGCGTCGACCAGAGCGTGATCAACGCGACGGGCGGCGCGAACGGGCCGTACGAGGGCTCGTACATCACCGGCTGGTACCCGGTGACCTCCGACAAGCGCTGGGACCCGATGAAGAAGGTGATCAACAAGGAGGCCTTCGGCGACAACCGCATCGACCCCGCGGACGCCGGAGTGCAGACCACATGGATCGCCTACACCGTGCTGCGGGCCGTCCTGGAGAAGATCGGCGACGGTGAGGTGAGCGCCGACTCCGTGCGCCGGACCCTGAACTCCGGGTTCAAGGTCGGCACGGGCGGCCTCACCCCGACCCTCAGCTGGCCCCAACAGGGCCAGGGCAAGCTCGCGTCCGTCGGACTGGCCCGCCTGGTCAACACCGATGTGACCCTCCAGGTCGTGCGCGAGGGGCAACTGGCCGCGGCCAAGGACGGAGGCGTCGTGGACGTCACCAAGACGCTGCTGAACGCGAACCTCAGCTGAGCCGGTCACGCCCACCGCCCCGGCTCACAGCTGGGTCGGCTGGCGCTCGGTGAGGCCGTACGTCTTCGCGATCGCGTTCCACAGCGGCGCCGCCTTGGTCTTCTCGGCGCTCGCGGTGCCGCTGTCCCGGTTGCCCGCCTGGGTCTGCCCGGTGGTGCGGGCCTGTCCCTTCTTGCAGCCGTGCTTCCCGGCGGTCTGGTCCGCCCAGGCCGCGTAGTGGTCGTCGGCCGACGCCGAGGCGTGCCACGCCTTGGTGAGCGCGGTGGTCAGCTCGGCGTGGTTCGGCAGCTTGTCCACGGTCAGCTCCGACAGGCGGGTGACCAGCTCGGTGCGCTGCTTGGCCGCGTCCCGCAGGTCCGAGGCGGCCTGGTCCAGGTTCTGGCAGGTCTTCACGTCGGACACCGCCTTGATCACCGAGGCGCGGCTGCTGCCGCTGTCGGCGAGCAGCTTGTCCAGGGCGACGGCCTGCTGCTCGACGGGGTCGGCGGACGGCGACGGCGACTCCGCCTCGGCGGGGGCCGAGGCGGCGACGGTCTTGTTGTGGTCGCTCTGGTCGTCGCCCCCGCCGCTGAGCAGGGCGCCGGCGCCGAACCCGAGGACGATGATGCCGACGCCGGCGGCGGCGATCAGCGGCACGCGCGAGCCGGTCCGGCCGCCGCGTCCGCGCCCGCCGCCGTCCTGCCCGCCGCGCCGTCCGCCGCCCGGCCCCTGCGGGGCGTACGCGGGCTGCGGCTGCCCGGGGTAGGGGTCCTGCGCCTGCTGGACGGGCGGCAGCAGCTGGGTGGCCGGGGCCGGTCCCGGATCGCCCGCGGCGCTGCGGAAGAGGTTGTCGAACTCGGCGGGCGGCTGCCGGTCCCCGCCCGGAGCGCCGCCGTACGGCGCGGTCACCGGGGCGATGTACTGCGTGGCCTCGGCGTCGGGGTGGGGCGTCACGGGCTGCGGCTGGGCCGCCCGCCCCAGGAAGCGGGTGTCCTCGCCCGAGGCCTCGGGCGGCAGCGCGCCCGACGCCACGGGCGGTATGTACTGGGTGGCGCCCTCGTCCAGGGGAGCGGGCGCGGGACCGCCCGCGACGACGGGCGGTATGTACTGGGTGGCCCCCTCGTCCACGGAAGCCGGGACGGCGGGCGAGGGTATGTACGGGCTCGCGTGGTCCACGGCCGGGGGGAGCGGGGCCGCGTACGACTGCTGCTGCGGGGCACCACCGCCCCCGTACGGCTGCTGCGCCGCGTCGCCGGGGCCGTACGCCTGGTGCAGCGCGCCGTGTGCGCCGGAGCCGTACGCCGGTTCCTGCGGGGTTCCGCCGCCGTACGACGGTGCCGGGGCGCCCTCCGGGGGAAGCGGGCCCGCACCGGGGGCGGACGGCTCCTGGGGCGTCCACGCGGCGTGCTGCTGGTTCGGGGTGCCCCACTCCTGCGCGGCGGCCGGAGCCCAGCCCTGGCCGGCCTGGGGGGCTGCGGTCTGCTGCTGGTCGGGGCCCCAGGACCGGCCCCACGCCTGGCCGCCGGCCGGCGTGGCGGCCGGGAGGCCCGCGCTCGGGGCGGCCGGCCGGTTCGCGGCCGGCTGCGGGGCGGAATCGCCCGTCATGCCCGGCAGCAGGGGCTCGCCGCCGTCGGAGGGCAGCACGATGCCTTCGCGCGCGGGCTCGCCCTGTCCACTCTGCGTCACCGGGACTCCTACGAATGGGGGACCTTCGGAATCGTCGGCTCACGCTACCGGGTCCCCCGAGCCGGGTGCTACGCAGCTCAGGGCGTGGCCCTTTTCCCTGTGACGCCTGTAACAAAACCACGCCGCGGCACGCTGTTAATGGGCACATCTGTGCGGCAACGCGCCGTTTCCCGCGTGTTCACCCGCTCAACCGGCCGTCGTTCACGCCACGGCGGGTAACCGCCTCACGCGGCCTGCTGAAGGCCCAGCCGCGCCCCGAACTCCCGCACCACCGGCTCGTCCCGGTACGGCTCAAGCCGCTGCTGGAAGTCGTCCAGATACTCGGCGCCACGGTTGGACCGGAGCGTCTCCAGCAGTTCGACCGCCTGCAGACCGGTGTGGCAGGCCTGTTCGATCTCGCGCTGCTGCACCTGTGCCGTGGCGAGCAGCACATAGCCGATGGCCCGCCTGCGCGCCCGCCCTGCGGGATGCCCGGCCAGCGACTGCTCCGCACACCGCGCCGCCGCCTCGGCCTGCCCGAGGTCGCGGTGGCAGTGCGCCAACTCGTCCGCCAGATAGGCCTCGTCGTAGTGCGCGATCCACGCCGGGTCGTCCCCGGAGTCCGCGTCGGCCGACTCCATGGCCGTGATCGCCCGCCCGGACGACACCTCCGCCGCCCGTACGTCGCCCAGCAGCGCGTGCCCGCGCGCCTCGGCCGCGTGGAACATCGCCTCCGCGCGCGGGGTGACCCGGCCCCGCGCCCCCTCCTGGGCCGCCCGCGCCAACTGCGCGATCTCGCGCGGGTTCCCGAGCTGCGCGGCCAGATGACTCATGGACGCGGCGAGCACATAGCCGCCGTACCCACGGTCACCGGCCGCCTGCGCAAGGCGCAGCGACTGGATGTAGTACCGCTGGGCCAGCCCGGGTTGGCCGGTGTCGATGGCCATGTACCCGGCCAGTTCGGTCAGTCGGGCCACCGCGGCGAACAGATCGCGGCCGACCGCCTCCCGGTAGGAGCCGGCCAGCAGCCCGGAGACGACGCTGTTGAGATAGTGCACGACCACCGGGCGCACATGCCCGCTGCCGTACTGGTGGTCGAGGTCCACGAGTGCCTGGGTCATCGCGCGCACGGCCGCCACGTCCGACTGCCCCACGCGCGCGCCCGCCTGGCGCGCCACCTGCGCGTCCGGCGCCGAGATCAGCCAGTCGCGGCTCGGCTCGACCAACGCGGACGCGGCGACCGACGAGCCGGACAGGAAGTCCCTGCGGCCCACGTCGCTGCGCCACAGCTCGCAGACCTGCTCGATCGCCCCCAGCACCGTCGGCGAGAACTGGAGACCGACGCCCGAGGCCAGGTTCTTGCCGTTGGCCATCCCGATCTCGTCGATGGTGACCGTACGGCCCAGCTTGCGGCCCAGCGCCTCCGCGATGATCGCCGGGGCACGTCCGCGCGGCTGCTGTCCGCGCAGCCAACGGGCCACGGACGTCTTGTCGTAGCGCAGGTCGAGGCCGTGCTCGGCGCCGCACATGTTGACCCGGCGGGCCAGCCCGGCGTTCGAGCACCCCGCCTCCTGGATGAGCGCCTGCAGCCGTTCGTTCGGCTGCCGCGCGACGAGAGGCCTTGCGGCCATGGCATACCCCCTGCGAACCCCTGGAGCGAAAGTTCCGGCTGTGAAGATCGATGCCCCGCGTCATGCCGAAAATGCAGGACATGCGAGGATTGCCGGAGTACCGGAGTAAAGGCTGGTGCCGACCCCCACGAGTGGCTACCCCGGTCACGCCCCGCTTCCTCCCGCGCGCCCCCACCGATGCACCCATGCGCCCCAGTTGAGGAATCGATGCTCCTCCCCGCGCGCGGTCCCGTCATCGGGTCGGCCGTAACCCGAGGTGGGCGCGGGAGTTGAGTGGGGCGTGGAAAAGACGATCGCCGGCCCCGAAGCCGCCCATATTCCGAAACAGCGCGGGGAATCGCTGCTGGAGACCGCCGTTCGCTACGCAGAGGAGCGTCACTGGGACGTGTTCCCCGGCACCTGGCTGGAAGCCGCCGGCGGGAAGCAGCGCTGCTCCTGCGGCAACGCCATGTGCGCCGCCCCCGGCGCACACCCGGGGCGCGCGGACTGGGCGGCCCAGGCGACCGGGAGTGCGGCGGTCGCCCGCCGGATGTGGCACAAGCAGCCGAAGGCCTCGATCCTGCTGCCGACGGGCCGCACCTTCGACGCGCTGTCCGTGTCGGAGTCCGCCGGGTTCCTGGCGCTGGCCCGGATGGAGCGGATGGAGCTGACGCTCGGGCCGGTGACGCTCACCCCGGACCGGCGGATGAACTTCTTCGTGCTGCCGGGCGCGGCGCAGAAGCTGCCGGATCTGGTGCCCAGGCTGGGCTGGTCGGTGGGGTCGCTCGATCTCGTCGTGCTGGGCGAGGGGGCGTGGGTGGCTGCGCCGCCTACGCGGATCGGGTCGCGGGGGGCCGTGCAGTGGGCCTGCCGGCCGACTGCCTCGAATCGGTGGTTGCCGGATGTGGAGGAGTTGATCTCGGCTTTGGCGTATGCGTGCGGGAGGGATCGGTAGGGGGCGCCTGTTCGCCGTGGGTGCGTTGGGGTTCTGTGGCGAGTGCGGCGTGGTGTCGGTGGGGGGCGCCTGTTCGCCGTGGGTGCGTGGGGTTCTGTGGCGAGTGCGGCGTGGTGGGGGGGGGGCTCGCGCAGTTCCCCGCGCCCCTTCGGGGCGGTTGTGTCACCGTTGGGATTTCATCTGCGCGGGATTGGTTTTCGGTCGCCTAGTCGCCATGTCTAGTTCAGGTTCTGTGGCGAGTGCGGCGTAGTGGGGGTTCTCGCGCAGTTCCCCGCGCCCCTTCGGGGGCGTTGTCGTGCTGCTTCGCCATAGGGTTGGTGGGTGATGGAGGGAGTTGTGGTGGGGTCAGCTGCTGTGTGTGTGCGTGGGTTGTGGAAGCGGTTCGGGCAGCAGGTTGCCGTTGCCGGGGTCGATCTGGAGCTGCCCGCGGGGAAGTTCATCGGGCTGGTGGGACCCAACGGCGCCGGGAAGACCACCACCCTGTCGATGGTGACCGGGCTGCTCCGGCCCGACCAGGGAAGCGTCGAGGTGGTCGGCCACGACGTGTGGCGGGACCCGGTGGCCGTCAAGGCGCGGATCGGGGTGCTCCCGGAGGGGCTGCGGCTGTTCGAGCGGCTGTCGGGGCGAGAGCTGCTCGGCTACTCCGGGCGGTTGCGGGGCCTGCCCGGGGCCGAGGTGGACAAGCGGGCCGGCCAGCTGCTGGACGTGCTCGATCTCACCGGGGCCCAGCACAAGCTCGTCGTCGACTACTCCACCGGCATGCGCAAGAAGATCGGGCTCGCCGCGGCCCTCCTCCACAACCCCGAAGTCCTCTTCCTCGACGAGCCGTTCGAGGGCGTCGACCCGGTGTCCGCGCAGACCATCCGGGGTGTCCTGGAGCGGTACACGGCCTCCGGCGCCACCGTCGTCTTCTCCTCCCACGTCATGGAACTCGTCGAGTCGCTGTGCGACTGGGTGGCCGTGATGGCGGCGGGCCGCATCCGCGCGACCGGCCCGCTGTCCGAGGTGCGCGGGGAGCACACCACCCTCCAGGGGGCGTTCCTGGAACTGGTCGGCGCGCAGGGCCGCGACGCCGGGTCCGATCTGGACTGGCTGGGCGGCGGGGCCCGATGACCGACGTCACCGCCACCGTCGTACGGCTGAAACTGTCCCTGCTGCGCAACGGGCTCAGACAGTCCGGCGGCCGGCGGGCCGCGTTCATCGCCTCGGCCGTCGTCGCGCTCCTGTTCGCCGCGCTGCAACTGCTCGGCCTGCTCGCGCTGCGCGGGCATGCCCACGCCGACGCCGTCGCGGTGCTGGGGACGGCCGTGCTGGCGCTGGGCTGGGCCGTGCTGCCGCTGTTCTTCCCCAGCGGGGACGAGACGCTGGACCCGACCCGGCTGGTGATGCTGCCGCTGCGCCCGCGCCCGCTGGTGCGGGCCCTGCTGGCGGCCTCGCTGGTCGGCATCGGCCCGCTGTTCACGCTGCTCCTGCTGGTCGGCTGCGCGCTGTCGGTCGCGCGGGGCGCCGCCGCCTACGTCACCGCCGTCGTCGCGGTCGTCCTCGCACTGCTGGTGTGCGTGGCCCTCGCCCGGGCCGTGGCCGCCGCCAACGTGCGGCTGCTGACCAGCCGAAAGGGCCGCGATCTCGCGGTGCTCAGCGGGCTGGTCATCGCGATCGGCGCGCAACTCGTCAACTTCGGCGCGCAGCGGCTGGGATCGGGCGGGCTCGGCCAGCTGTCCCCGGCCGCGGATGTACT
Source organism: Streptomyces shenzhenensis (assembly GCF_003688995.1). GTDB lineage: Bacteria > Actinomycetota > Actinomycetes > Streptomycetales > Streptomycetaceae > Streptomyces > Streptomyces shenzhenensis_A. The sequence goes on from NZ_PENI01000017.1 coordinate 95,124, forward strand.
GCGCTGGCTGCCGCCCGCCTCCGCGGTGGGCGCGGTGCACGCGGTGAGCGAGCGGTCCTACGGCCTGGCCGCCGCCCAACTGCTGCTGACCGCGGCGGCGTTGGCGCTGCTGGTCGCCGTGTGGGCGCGCAGCCTGACCCGGCTGATGACCGCGCCCGACGGCTCCACCCTGCAGGCCGCCGACAGCGGCGCCCGCGAACGCGCCTCGGCCGGGGGACTCGGGCGGCTGCTGCCCGCGGGCCGCACCGGCACGGTCATGGAGCGCTCCCTGCGCTATGTCTGGCGCGATCCCAAGACCAAGGCCGCGTGGGTGACCTCGCTGGCCATCGGCCTGATCGTGCCGGTGTTCAACGCGTTGCAGGGCACGGGGTCGATCTACTTCGCCTGCTTCGCCGCCGGGATGCTCGGCATCCAGATGTACAACCAGTTCGGGCAGGACACGTCCGCGTTCTGGATGGTGGCCATGACCATCTCGTCCAGCCGGGACGCGTATGTCGAGCTGCGCGCGCGGGCCCTGGCGCTGCTGGTGATCACCCTGCCGTACGCCGCCCTCGTGACCGTGCTGACCGCGGCCGTACTGGGCGACTGGCCCCGGCTACCCGAGGCGCTCGGCCTGTCCTTCGCGCTGCTCGGGGCGATGCTGGCGACCGGCGCGTGGACCTCGGCCCGCTTCCCGTACTCCATCCCGCAGGAGGGCTACAAGAACGTGGCACCCGGGCAGGCCGGCCTCGCCTGGATCGCGATCTTCGGCGGCATGGTCTCGGCGGCCCTGCTGTGCGCGCCCGTCATCGCGCTCACCATCTGGCTGAACGTGAGCGCGGACGGCGACGCCTTCACCTGGCTGCTGCTGCCGGTCGGCGCCGTCTACGGCACGGCGGTCACCCTGCTGGGCCTGCGGCTTGCAGCCCCGCGGACGGCGGCCCGCCTGCCGGAGATACTGGCAGCGGTCAGCAAGGGCTGACTGACGGCATCCGCTGCGCCGGCGCACGACGGTCCGCAGCCGCCGGCTGACGGGACCGCGCGGAGGCGACGGGCGCCCGGCCCGCGCCCTGTGCGGACCGCTCTCACCCCATGAGGACCGCGTCCAGGAACGGTTCGATCACCGCGCGCCAGGCATCCGGCTGGTCGTAGTGGACAAAGTGGCCGGCATCGGTGACCTCCGCGTACTGGCCGCGGGGCAGGACCCGGACCATCTCCTGGGCCTCGGCGCGGCCCAGCTCGCCGTCGAGACCGCGGACCACCAGGGCGGGGCAGCGGACCTGGGCCAGCTCCTCCCAGTGCGCGTCGTAGACCCACGTCTCGCGGGACTTCAGCATCCGCTCGGGCTCGAAGACGGGCCGCCAGCCGTCGGCGGACTCGTGCATGACCTCGGCGAAGAACGCGCCGCGTGCCGGGTTCGGGCGGTCCACCCAGGGGTCGTCCTCGCCGAACCACTTGCGCACGTCGGCCAGGGTGGCGAAGGGCACCGGCCAGGTCTTGAACCAGTCGGCCCACTCGCGCTGCGACGCCCCGCCGAGCGCGGAGGCCCGCATGTCGCAGATGATCAGGGCGCGCACCAGGTCGGGGCGCTTGGCGGCCAGCTGCCAGGCGGTGAGCGCGCCCATGGCGTGGCCGATGAGCACGGCCGGGCCGAGACCGAGCTGCTCGACGGCCGCCTCGGCATCGTCGATATAGGCATCACGGGTGTAGGCGACCTGCGGGGGCTGCTCGCTCTGACCGTGGCCGCGCTGATCGAGCGCGACGGCTCGATGGCGCTCGGAGAGCCAGCGGGCGGTGGCCGCCCAGTGCGAGGCGCGGCCCATCAGACCATGCAGTAACAGCACCCCGGGCTCGTGCTCCGGGTCCGTCTTGGGAGGATCTGCGAACTCCCAGGCGGCCAGGCCCACGCCGCCCGCTCCCCTCACATCGATACGCCGTGCCATGCGCTGGCACCCCCCTAGCTCCGCTCGGACCGTACCGCTGTCCTGCCGTCGTACCGCTGCGTTGCGCAGATACTGCCGAACGCTGCCCTAGATTATCGAATGACTATTCGAAACTACTGCCTCTGCGGGCAACACCCCTCATTCGAGTGACCCCCGGCGAGGAATGATCGTCGCCACCGAGGGGAGTTCTTACGCGGGAGGCGGACCGCTCGGGGAAAACGGTCCGCGGGGATGACCCTGGGAGCTCGGGGCTCCGGGTCAGCACAGGGGAGGACAGGCCCCGGCGCCGCACGGCGCCGGGGCCCTCCCCCTGTCTGCGGCACATCCTCCCCACCCCCCAGCGGTCATATGCCTCTCGCGACAGCCTCGCACGGGAAGCGTCCGAGCGCTGCCGTTCAGCGCGCCGAATCCTGGACTCGGCCCCCTTCGACGCTGCGCCCCGACCGGCCCGCCGGCCACCGGAGTTGACGGACCTGACGGTGCCCGGGCGCCGTGCGCTCAACGCTTGGCGACGAACACATGGGAGGCCACGTCCGCGTCCAGCTCGGCCGCCTCGCCGCTGCTGCCCACGAGCACACCGGCCGCCGACTCGGTCACGCTCACCACCGAACCGGGCTGCACGCCCGCCCGGCGCAGCGTGTACATCAGCTGCGCGTCGGTCTGGATCGGCTCGCCGATGCGGCGGACGACGACCGTCTTGCCGTCCGCGCCCGGGTCGAGATCCGCCAGCGACACCATGCCCTCGTCCAGGAACGGGTCGGCCCCGTCCTTCTCGCCCAGTTCCTCCAGGCCCGGGATGGGGTTGCCGTACGGCGACTCGGTCGGGTGGCGCAGCAGCTCCAGGACGCGGCGCTCCACCGCCTCGCTCATCACGTGCTCCCAGCGGCACGCCTCGGCGTGCACCTGCTCCCACTCCAGGCCGATCACGTCGACGAGCAGGCACTCCGCGAGCCGGTGCTTGCGCATCACGCGCGTGGCCAGCCTGCGGCCCTCCTCCGTCAGCTCCAGGTGCCGGTCGCTCGCGACCGAGACCAGACCGTCGCGCTCCATCCGCGCGACCGTCTGGCTCACCGTCGGCCCGCTCTGGTCCAGCCGCTCGGCGATGCGGGCGCGCATCGGGACCACGCCTTCCTCTTCCAGTTCGAGGATGGTGCGGAGATACATCTCCGTGGTGTCGATCAGTCCGGACATACGTGCCCCTCGATTACCTCTGCCGGAAGCTCACCGCTCCCCGGCGTGCGCTGGCCCTGGCCTCAATTCTGACGCATACCACCGACAAGCGTGCCGCGCCGCCGAAACCACGGGGTTACGAGTACGTACGCGGGGCGCGTCCTGGACCGTACCTCCCGTATTGACAGCGCGCTGGTCCAGACCGCACGGTGATCCGCGACACAGACGCTGCGAAGGGGCACCGCATGAGCGACGGCACATCGGCCGACCAGTTCTTCGACGCCGCCATCGGCCTGCTGCAACGGGTCCGTGACGAGGAGTCCGCGGCCGTCGCCGCCGCCGGCACGCTCCTCGCCGACACCGTCGAGGCCGGCGGCCGGCTGTTCGCCTTCGGCGCCGGTCACTCCTCCCTCGCCGCCCAGGACATCGTGTACCGCGCCGGCGGTCTCGCCCTGATGAATCTGCTCACCGTCCCCGGAACCGTCGGCGTCGATGTCGTCCCCGCCACCCTCGGCTCCGCGCTCGAACGCGTCGACGGTCTGGCCGCCGCCGTCCTGGACACCTCGCCGCTCCGGGCCGGCGACGCCCTCGTGATCATCTCGCTCTCCGGCCGCAACGCACTCCCCGTGGAGATGGCGATGCACGCCCGCGCCCTGGGGGTCAGGGTCATCGGCGTGACCTCGGTGGCGTACGCCACGGAGACGTCGTCCCGGCACTCCTCCGGCACCTATCTGAAGGACCACTGCGACATCGTCCTGGACTCGAAGATCGCGGTCGGCGACGCGGAACTCACCCTCGACACCATCCCGGCCCCCTTCGCCCCCGCCTCCACGGTCGTCACCAGCGCGCTTCTCCAGGCGGTGATGGCCGTGACGGCGGAGACCCTCGCCGCCCGCGGCACCGAACCGCCGCTGCTGCGCTCCGGGAACGTCGACGGCGGCCACGAGTGGAACAGCCGGATCATGGACGAGTACGGGGACCGGATCTTCTACCGCCACTGACCGCCCCGGCGAGACGCCCTGAAGGGGCCGCGGGGAACTGCGCGACCAGCCACGATGGTGCCGCAGCCGACCGACGGCGCATCGCGGCAGCTCCAGCGGAGCGCTCAGCGGCGACCGCGGCACCCCGGACGCCGGCAAGACGTCACCGGCACGCCCCCTCGGCCCGCGTGATCGTCGGCCACACCGGCAGCCCGCCCTCCGCATAGGCCGCGCGAGCGGGACGCGGCGCTCAGCGGTCCCGCGTCGTCTCCGCCAGGTCCAGGGCCGTTGCTATGCGGGCGGCCACGTCCTCCGCGTAGGTCGCGTCGATGCGTTCGAAGCGGGCGCGGGCCGCGCCGCGCAGGAACGTCACGACGCCCAGCGTACGTCCCCGGCTGCGCAGCACCGCGCACAGCGCGTGCACGCAGTCCGCGGGCCACTGCCGGGCCAGCGCCCACTCCCGGGCCCGGTCCGCGGACATGGTGCCCGCGTCGGCCCGCACCGTCCCGGCCCGCTCGGCGCACTGCAGCGCGGGGTGGCCGTCCTCGTAGCGCACCGGCAGCCCGGCCGCGCCGGTGAGCAGGCTGGGCCCCGGCGCACCGGAAGGAGTCGCGGCTATCCGCACCAACCGCACCGGCGCCGCACCGGCGTCCGCCGGCGGCGGGCCCGCCACCCGGTCGATCAGCGCGTGGTCGGCGAAACCGGCGAGCGCGAAGTCGAGATGGACGGTGGCCGCCTCCGCCGGATCCTCGCACTCGGCCGCCGCACGGGCCGCCCGGTGCAGCTGGTTGGCGCGGAAGCGCAGCAGCGACGCCTCCTGCTCGCCCTGCTTGGCCTCGGTCACGTCCTGGAACAGCCAGCCGACCCCGAGCGGCACCGGCTCCTCCGCGAGCGGCGAGGCGAGCCGCAGGAAGCCACTGCGCCAGCACCGCCGCTGCTCGCCCTCGGCGGTCCGCACCGCCACCCACATCTCGGCCGGAGCGGGCGGCGGACCCTCGGCCAGCACATGGGTGAGCGCGCCCTCCAGCTCCTCCACGCCCTGGGCGAGCAGTTCGCCCAGGGGCCGTCCCAGCGCGGACGTACGCCCGATGCCCAGCGCCCGCGCCGCGTGCGCGTTCACGACCGCGGGCCGCAGGTCGGCGTCGACGAGCACGACGCCCCACGCCGCGTCCTCGAACAGCGCCTCGCTCAGCGCGATCGACCGCTCCAGGTCGATCTGCGCGTGCACCTCGCTGAAGGCGCAGTACACGCCGGCCGGCTTGCCGTCCGGTCCGCGCACCGCCGCGGACTGGGTCCGTACCAGGACCCGGCCGCCGTCCTTGGTGACCAGCGCGAACTCATGCACCTGCCGACCGGGCGCATGCATCGCGGAGAGCAGCCGGCCCTCGACCTCCTCGGCGTCGGCACTGCGCACCGCCCAGCCCGCGAACCCCCGCCGCCCCACGGCCTCGGCGGCGGTCCAGCCGAGGATCCGCTCCGCCTCCCGGTTCCAGTGGGTGACCACGCCGTCCGCGTCGAAGGCGCACAGCGCCGCGTCCATCCCGTCCAGCAGCGCGGCGAGAAGGTCGGAGCCGCCCGGGTCGTCCGGGCCGGACGCGCCCGCGCCACCGTCCCGCTCGGGCTCGTCCGGCCCCAGTTCGTCGGTGGTCCCACTACGCCGGGAAGCACTCACCTGGACCCCCTGCAGGCTGCGTCCGCACACACGGCGCGAAGGTTCGTTCTCTGCCTCTCATTCAACTCGAACGTGACACAACGCACACTTGGTTCCCGCAAGATTGAAGGAATCGTTGTAGACACCCGGGTACCCACTCGGCCGCGCACCGTGGCACAACCGACGCCGCCATAAATCCCTTGAACACCGGTCGCCCCCTTCTTAGGGTGGCTGTTACGTCGGAAAGGAGGTGATCGGGTACATGAGTGAAACCCGGACGCGCGAGGTGGCTGCGGGCTAGCGGCCTGCCACCACACCCAGTGCGGTGCCGGACCGGCGTGGGCAAGCGACACGCAGCCGGCCAATCCAACGCAGTCACCCGACCCGCGGGCTCGCCGGTACGTCCGGCCGGCTCCTCCGCCATCCGGCGCAGGACCTGAGCCCGCGGGTCGTCTGCGTGTGCGGACGGGTCCCGCGGGCCCGGAGATCCGTCGAACCGGTCAGGGGCTGAGCCGTTCCAGCCGCCACGTGCCGTCCGCCTCGGCGACGTAGCGCAGCCGGTCGTGCAGCCGGTTCTCGCGGCCCTGCCAGAACTCGACGGTCCGCGGGGCGATGCGGAAGCCGCCCCAGTTCGGCGGCACCGGCACCTGCTCGCCCTCCGGATAGCGGGCGGCCAGCTCGGCGTAGGACGCCTCGAGACCGGCCCGGGACGGGATCACCGACGACTGGGCGCTGGCCCAGGCGCCGAGCTGGGAGCCGTGCGGGCGGGTGCGGAAATAGGCGGCGGTCTCGTCGCGGCCGGTGCGCCGGGCGGTGCCCGTGACGACGATCTGACGGGCGATCGGGTGCCAGGGGAAGACCACGGACACGTACGGGTTGCCGGCCAGCTCACGGGCCTTGCGGGAGTCGTAGTTGGTGTAGAAGACGAAGCCCCGTTCGTCGTACTGCTTCAGCAGGACCGTACGGGAGCTGGGGCGGCCCTCGGCGTCCGCCGTGGAGACGACCATCGCGTTCGGCTCGTAGAGCGTGCCGTGCGCCGCGGCCAGTGCGGCGTGCTCGAACCAGCGGGCGAACTGGTCCATCGGGTGCGCGGCCAGGCCGGTCTCGTCGAGACCTTCCACCCGGTAGTGCTTGCGCATGGCGGCGGGATCGAGGATGGGGTCGCGGTCGGTCACGCGGTCATCTTGCCGTATGCGTGTACGCACGCGTGTGGCACCGAGTGCCGCGGACCCTCCCCACCGCCGGGGCCCGGGGTTATGGTGCTGGTGCCCCAACGACTGGGTGAGCGTCGGCCGGTCGGGGCATCACCGGGGTGACCGCCCGGACCGCGAGTCCTGAGAGCGACCGTGGAACCGTGGTGGTATCCGCGTCCCGGCCTGTGCCGCACACACCACGAGGAGCCGCCCCATGTCCGATTTCGTACCCGGGCTCGAAGGAGTCGTCGCGTTCGAGACGGAGATCGCCGAACCGGACAAGGAGGGCGGCGCCCTGCGCTACCGGGGTGTCGACATCGAGGAACTCGTGGGGCACGTCTCGTTCGGGAACGTGTGGGGTCTGCTCGTGGACGGCGCCTTCAACCCCGGCCTGCCGCCCGCCGAGCCGTTCCCGATCCCCGTCCACTCCGGCGACATCCGGGTCGACGTGCAGTCGGCGCTCGCCATGCTCGCCCCGGTGTGGGGGCTGAAACCGCTGCTCGACATCGACGAGGAACAGGCCCGCGACGACCTCGCCCGGGCGGCGGTGATGGCCCTGTCGTACGTCGCCCAGTCGGCGCGCGGCCAGACGCTGCCGATGGTGCCCCAGCGGGAGATCGACAAGGCGCGGACGATCGTCGAGCGGTTCATGATCCGCTGGCGCGGCGAGCCGGACCCGAAGCATGTCGCGGCCGTCGACGCCTACTGGACCTCCGCCGCCGAACACGGCATGAACGCCTCCACCTTCACCGCCCGCGTCATCGCCTCGACCGGTGCCGACGTGGCCGCCGCGCTGTCCGGCGCGGTGGGCGCCATGTCGGGCCCGCTGCACGGCGGCGCCCCGTCCCGGGTCCTCGGGATGATCGAGGAGATCGAGCGGACCGGCGACGCGGAGGCGTACGTCAAGCAGGCCCTGGACCGGGGCGAACGGCTGATGGGCTTCGGGCACCGGGTGTACCGGGCCGAGGACCCCCGCGCGCGGGTGCTGCGGCGCACCGCCCGTGAACTGGGCGCGCCGCGCTACGAGATCGCCGAGGCGCTGGAGAAGGCGGCCCTGGAGGAGCTGCACAGCCGCCGCCCGGACCGGGTCCTCGCCACGAACGTCGAGTTCTGGGCGGCGATCATGCTGGACTTCGCCGAGGTTCCCGCGCAGATGTTCACGTCCATGTTCTCCTGCGCCCGGACCGCGGGCTGGTCGGCGCACATCCTGGAGCAGAAGCGGACGGGGCGCCTGGTGCGGCCTTCGGCGCGGTATGTGGGGCCCGGGCCACGCAGCCCTCGGGAGGTCGCGGGCTACGCGGACATCGCCCGCTGAGGAGACACCGCGGGCTGCCTCAGCCCAGTGCCTCGTCCAGGAGGACCGTCCACTGGGCGACCACGCGGTCGCGGCGGGGTGTGTCGTCGGTGAGGAGGTTGGCCAGGCCCAGGCCGCGGGCCATGTCGAGCAGGCCCTGCACGGTCTCCCGGACGCCGGGCCGGGACTCGTCGGCGCCGAGCAGGTCCACCGCTGCCCGGTGGGTCTCACGGCCTATGCGGGCCTCCAGCTCGGTCACCCGGGGGCGCAACTGCTCCTCGTCGCCGGCCGCGACCCACAGATGCAGGGCCGCGCGGAAGAGCGGTCCCGTGTACAGGTCGACGAGGGCGGCGACGACGGCGGGGCGTGCCGCGGCGCCGTCCGGGAACAGGGCGCGCAGGGCGGCGGAGCGCTGCTCGGCGACGTACTCGACGGCCGCCGTGAACAGGTCCTCGCGGGTGCGGAAGTGATGCTGGGCGGCGCCCCGGGAGACGCCCGCGCGTTCGGCGACGACCGTGACCGTGGAGCCCGCCCAGCCGTGCTCGGCGAGGCAGGCCACGGCGGCCTCGAGCAGCCGCTGCCGGGTGGCCCGGCTGCGGTCCTGTTTGGGGTGGCGGTCGACTGCGGTCACAGCACCCATGGGGCATCCCGTCGTTCGAGGAAGGCCGTCATCCCGTCCCGGGCCTGGGCGGAGGAGAACAGCCGGGCCGAGAGCGCGGTCAGGTCGGCCGCCTCACGGTCGAATGTCTCCAGCACCCTAGCCGTGAGCAGGCGCTTCGCCGCGGCCAGGCCCTGGGGCGAGGCTCTGCGCAGGCCGTCGAGGACGGGGGCGAGCGCCGCGTCGACATCGTCCCCGGCGAGCGTCAGCAGGCCGATACGGGTGGCCTCGGCGGCGTCGAAACGCTCGCCGGTGAGGTAGTAGCGGGCGAGGGCGCGCGGGTCGGCGCGCGGGATCACCGGCAGCGAGATGACGGCCGGCGCCACCCCGATCCGCACCTCGGTGAAGGCGAACGTGGCCTCGCTCGCGGCGGCCGCGATGTCGCAGGCGGACAGCAGGCCGAGGCCGCCCGCGCGGACGTGCCCGGTGACCCGGGCGACCACGGGTTTGTCGAGTGCGACGAGCTGCCGGAGCAGGCCGACGACGGCGTCGGGCCGGGGCGGGTCGCGCAGATCGGCGCCGGCGCAGAAGGTGCCGCCGGTGTGGGTGAGGACGACGGCCCGGACGCCGGTGTCGGCGGCGCACTCGGCCAGCGCGTCCACGAGGCCGCCGACCAGCGCGGCCGACAGGGCGTTGCGGGTCTCGGCCGAGTCCAGGCTGAGCGTCTCGACGCCACGCGCGCGTGTACGTCCGATCGGCGTCACGCCTGCCTCCCGGGTGCCGGCAGATCGCGGCGGCGGAACCGGTCCACCACCGGGACGTCTGCGTACTGGCTGCGGAACACGGTTCCTCCTCGCGACGGGGTGCGCGGAACGGCCTAGTAAGACTTGGGCAGGCCCAGGGTCTGGTGGGAGACGTAGTTGAGGATCATTTCCCGGCTCACCGGTGCGATACGGGCCACGCGCGCGGCGGTGATCAGCGAGGCGAGCCCGAACTCGCGGGTGAGCCCGTTGCCGCCGAGGGTGTGCACGGCCTGGTCGACGGCCTTCACACAGGCCTCGCCGGCCGCGTACTTGGCCATGTTGGCGGCCTCGCCGGCGCCGATGTCGTCCCCGGCGTCGTAGAGACGGGCGGCCTTCTGCATCATCAGCCGGGCCAGTTCGAGGTCGATGTGCGCCTGCGCGAGGGGGTGCGCGATGGCCTGGTGGGCGCCGATGGGGGTCTTCCAGACGGTGCGGTCGCGGGCGTACTCGACCGCCTTGGACAGCGCGTGCCGGCCCATGCCGATCGCGAACGCGGCCGTCATGATCCGTTCCGGGTTGAGCCCGGCGAACAGCTGCAGCAGGCCCGCGTCCGCGTCGCCGACGAGCGCGTCGGCGGGCAGCCGCACGTCGTCCAGAGTGAGTTCGAACTGCTTCTCGGCGGCGCTGAGTTCCATGTCGATGGGCCGCCGCGCGAAGCCCTCGGCGTCCCGCGGGACGATGAACAGACACGGCTTCAGGCGGCCGCTCGTCTGGCTCGTGTCCTCGGTGCGGGCGACGATCAGTACCGCGTCGGCGATGTCCACCCCGGAGATGAACACCTTGCGGCCGGTCAGCAGCCAGTCGCCGCTGTCGGGGTCGCGGCGGGCGGTGGTGGTGACGCGGTGCGAGTTGGAGCCGGCGTCGGGCTCGGTGATGCCGAAGGCCATGGTGCGGGTGCCGTCGGCGATGCCGGGGAGCCAGGCGCGTTTCTGCTCCTCGGTGCCGAACCGGGCGATGACCGTGCCGCAGATCGCGGGCGACACGACCAGCATCAGCAGCGGACAGCCGGCGGCACCCAACTCCTCCAGGACGATGGAGAGTTCGGTGATGCCACCGCCCCCGCCGCCGTACTCCTGCGGAAGGTTGACGCCGAGGTAGCCGAGTCTGCCCGCGTCGGACCAGAGTTCGGTCGGGTGGCGGCCCTCGGCGACGGTGCGGGTGAGGTAGCCGCGGCCGTAGCGTGTGCCGAGGGCGGCCACGGCGGCGCGCAGTGCCTTGTGCTCTTCGGTTTCCACAGGGGCGCTCACTGGTCCCGGTCCTCCTTGTCGGCTTCCGTCACGACGGCGAGCAGCGCGCCGACCTCGACCTGGCGGCCGGGAACGGCGTGCAGGGCGCTCAGGGTCCCCGACGCCGGTGCGCAGATCTCGTGCCGCATCTTCATCGCCTCCAGCCAGATCAGGGGCTGACCGGCCTCTACGGAGGCGCCCTCGGCCAGGTCCTCGGCGACGCGTACGACCGTGCCCGGCATCGGGGCCAGCAGGGAGCCGGGGGCCAGTGCGGCCGTCGGCTCCGGGAAGCGGGGCAGCGCCGTGAGGGCGGTCGCATTGACATGGACATGCTCGCCGTAGCGGGCGATCTCGAAGCGTCGTCGTACGCCGTCGATGTCGAGTACGACCAGACACACGTCGGCGTGGACGACCCGTACGCCGTCGGCCGCGAGGCCCTGGCGAGTGTGCCGGTAGTGGACCTCGTGCTCCTCGCCCGCCCTCAGGTAGCGCTTGGTCTGCGGCTGCGAGGGCAGGTTGCGCCAGCCGCCGAACCGGGAGCGGCCGTGCGCGTCGGCGAGCGCGGCGGCCAGCGGCGCGTACGGGTCGGGGGCCGGGGCGGTGAGGTCCGCGAGGTGGCGGTCGTAGAAGCCGGTGTCCATGCGGGCCGCCGTGAACCGCGGGTGGCGCAGCGACCGTACGAGCAGGTCGCGGTTGGTGACCGGGCCGTGGACGGCCGCACGCTCCAGGGCACCGGACAGTCTGCGGATCGCCTCCGCGCGCGTGGCGGCGTGAGCGACCGCCTTGGCGAGCATCGGGTCGTAGTGCACACCGATGACGTCGCCGTCGGTGTAGCCGGTGTCGAGGCGGACGCCGTCCGGTACGGCGAGACGGTGCAGGGTACCGGTCTGCGGGGCCCAGTCGCGGGCCGGGTCCTCGGCGTACAGGCGGGCCTCGATCGCATGCCCACGCGCGCGTGGCGGCCGGTCCGCCAGGGCGTGCCCCTCGGCGATCCGGATCTGCTCGGCCACCAGGTCGATGCCGAACACGGCCTCCGTGACGGGGTGTTCGACCTGGAGGCGGGTGTTCATCTCCAGGAAGTGGGCCTTCTCGCCGGCGACGAGGAACTCGACGGTGCCGGCGCCCACGTAGTCGACGCGGCGGGCGGCGCGCTCGGCCAGCGCGTACAGCTCGTCGGTGAGTGCCGGCTCCAGGCCCGGCGCGGGGGCCTCCTCGATCACCTTCTGGTGGCGGCGCTGGAGCGAGCAGTCGCGGGTGCCGAGCGTCCACACCGTGCCGTGCGCGTCGGCGAGGATCTGCACCTCGACGTGGCGGCCGTGCGCCTCGCCTCCCAGGTACGGCTCGACGAAGACCTCGCCGTCCCCGAACGCGCTCGCCGCCTCCGCCCGCGCGCTCTCCAGGGCGGCGTCCAGCTGTGCCAGGCTGCGCACGATCCGCATGCCGCGGCCCCCGCCGCCCGCCGCCGCCTTCACCAGCACCGGCAGGTCGGCCTCCGTGACCTCGCGCAGCGGCGCGAGCCCCATCAGCTCCTTGGCGCGGGTCTTGGACGCCATCGCCTCGATCGCCTCCGGGGGCGGCCCGATCCAGACCAGGCCTGCGGCCAGCACGGCGCGCGCGAAGCCGGCGTTCTCGGCCAGGAAGCCGTAGCCGGGGTGCACGGCGTCCGCGCCGGCGGCCACGGCGGCCTTCACGATCAGGTCGCCGCGCAGATACGTCTCGGCGGGCGCCGCGCCGGGCAGCCGTACCGAAGTGTCGGCCACGCGCGTGTGCAGGGCGTCCTCGTCGGCGTCCGAGTGCACGGCGACGGTACGGATGCCCAGGTCACGGCAGGTGCGGAAGATCCGGCAGGCGATCTCGCCCCGGTTGGCCGCAAGGACAGAAGTGATCACGGGTGGTCCCTCACATCCGGAAGACGCCGAAGCCGCCCCGCGCGCCCTTGTAGGGCGCGGTGTGGAGGGCGGACAGGCACAGGCCGAGGACGGTGCGGGTGTCGCGCGGGTCGATGACGCCGTCGTCGTACAGCCGCCCGGACAGGAACATCGGCAGCGACTCCGCCTCGATCTGCTGCTCCACCATGGCGCGCAGCGCGGCGTCGGCGTCCTCGTCGTACGGCTGCCCCTTGGCGGCGGCCGACTGGCGGGCCACGATCGACAGCACCCCGGCGAGCTGCTGCGGGCCCATGACGGCCGACTTGGCGCTGGGCCAGGCGAACAGGAACCGCGGGTCGTAGGCGCGTCCGCACATGCCGTAGTGCCCGGCGCCGTAGGAGGCGCCCATGAGGACCGACAGGTGCGGCACCGTGGAGTTGCTGACCGCGTTGATCATCATCGCGCCGTGCTTGATGATGCCGCCCTGCTCGTACTCCCTGCCGACCATGTAGCCGGTGGTGTTGTGCAGGAACAGCAGCGGTATGTCGCGCTGGTTGGCGAGCTGGATGAACTGGGCGGCCTTCTGCGACTCCGCGCTGAACAGCACGCCCTGCGCGTTGGCGAGGATGCCCACCGGGTAGCCGTGCAGAGCGGCCCAGCCGGTCGTCAGGCTCGTCCCGTACAGCGGTTTGAACTCGTCGAAGTCGGAGCCGTCGACGATCCGGGCGATCACCTCGCGCGGATCGAAGGGGGTCCTCAGGTCGCCCGGGACGATGCCGAGCAGGTCCTCCGGGTCGTACTTCGGCGGCTCGGCCGGGCCCGGATCGCCGTACGCCTTGCGGTGGTTGAGGCGGGCGACCACGCGCCGCGCCTGCCGCAGGGCGTCCCGCTCGTCCACGGCGAAGTGGTCGGCGAGCCCCGACACGCGCGCGTGCATCTCCGCGCCGCCCAGGGACTCGTCGTCGCTCTCCTCCCCGGTCGCCATCTTCACCAGCGGCGGACCGCCGAGGAACACCTTCGCCCGCTCCTTGACCATGATCACGTGGTCGGACATGCCGGGGATGTAGGCGCCGCCGGCGGTGGAGTTCCCGAAGACGACGGCGACGGTGGGGATTCCGGCGGCGGACAGCCGGGTGAGGTCCCGGAAGACGGCACCGCCGGGGATGAAGATCTCCTTCTGCGAGGGCAGATCGGCGCCGCCCGACTCCACCAGGCTGATGCAGGGCAGCCGGTTGGCGAGCGCGATGTCGTTGGCGCGCAGCGCCTTCTTCAGGCTCCAGGGGTTGCTGGCACCGCCGCGCACGGTCGGGTCGTTCGCGGTGATGAGGCACTCGACGCCCTCGACGACGCCGATGCCGGTGACGAGGGACGCGCCGACGGTGTGGTCGCTGCCCCAGGCGGCCAGCGGCGACAGCTCCAGGAACGGCGTGTCCGGGTCCAGCAGCAGTTCGACGCGCTCGCGGGCGAGCAGCTTGCCGCGCCGCCGGTGCCGTTCGACGTACTTCGGCCCGCCGCCCGCGAGGGCCTTCGCGTGCTCGGCGGCCAGCTCGGCGAGCTTGCCGAGCATGGCCTCGCGGTTCGCCCGGTGGTCGGCGCCGCGCACGTCGACGGCGGAGGTGAGGACCGTCATAGCAATGCCTCCGGGATGTCCAGGTGCCGGGAGCGCAGCCATTCGCCGAGGGCCTTGGCCTGCGGGTCGAAACGGTGCTGGGCGGCTACGCCCGCGCCGAGAATTCCGGCCACGGTGAAGTTGAGGGCGCGCAGAGCGGGCAGGACGTGACGGGTCACGGTCAGCGACCGGCTCTCGGGTATCAGCTGCTGGAATCTGTCGGTGGTCAGCTCGTGCACGAGCCACCGCCAGGCGTCGTCCGTACGGACCCAGACGCCGACGTTGGCGTCCCCGCCCTTGTCGCCGCTGCGGGCCCCGGCGACCAGCCCCAGCGGGGCCCGGCGGGTCGGTCCGGCGGGCGGCGGCGCCGGCAGGTCCGGTTCCGGTACGGCGTCGAGCACACGGGTGTCCTGGGGTCCCGGCACGGGGATGCGGCGCCCGTCATGGAGGACCGCCACATGGTCGACGGACCTATGGGGGACGTACACCTCCTCGAAGACCCCATAGGCCGCGCCCTTCCCCGGGGGCGCGAGCACATGGAAGCCGGGGTAACTGGCCAGCGCCAGCTCGACGGCGGCACCGCTGAGCGCCCGCCCGACGACGGCCTGATCGCCGTCCCTGACGACGAGCCGCAGCAGCGCGCTCGCGGCCTCCTCCGTGTCCGCGTCCGCCCGGTCGGTGCGGACGAGATCCCACCGCACCTCCGCGGGCGGGGACTTGGCGAGCGCGGCGGCCATCTGCTCCCGCACCAGCGCCGCCTTGGCCTCGATGCCGAGCCCGGTCAGGACGAAGACGACCTCGTTGCGGAAGCCGCCGAGCCGGTTCAGGCCGACCTTGAGGGTCGGCGGCGGGGCCTCCCCGCGTACGCCCTCGATCCGCACCCGGTCGGGTCCTTCCCGGGTGAGCCGGACCGTGTCGAGCCGGGCGGTCACGTCCGGGCCCGGATAGCGGGCGCCGGCCGTCTCGTACAGCAGCTGGGCCGTGACCGTGCCGACGTCGACGAAGCCGCCGGTGCCGGGGTGCTTGGTGACGACGGCGGTGCCGTCCTCGTGGATCTCGGCGAGCGGGAAGCCGGGACGGCGGACGTCGCCCTCGGTGAAGAAGGCGTAGTTGCCGCCAGTGGCCTGCGCCCCGCACTCCAGCACATGTCCGGCGACGACAGCGCCCGCGAGCCGGTCGTACGCCCCGGGCGCCCAGCCGAAGTGCGCGGCGGCAGGACCGGTGACCAGCGCCGCGTCGGTCACCCGCCCGGTGACCACGATGTCGGCACCGGCCCGCAGACACTCCGCGATGCCGAAGCCGCCGAGATAGGCGTGGGCGGCGAGGCCC
The DNA here is from genome assembly GCF_003688995.1 of Streptomyces shenzhenensis. Taxonomy (GTDB): domain Bacteria; phylum Actinomycetota; class Actinomycetes; order Streptomycetales; family Streptomycetaceae; genus Streptomyces; species Streptomyces shenzhenensis_A. Next base: position 110,767 of record NZ_PENI01000017.1, read on the forward strand.
GGGTGGGCGGCGGTGAGGTCGTCGCCCTCGACATGCGCGACGCGTACCGGGACACCGAGCCGGTCCGCCATCGTCCGCACGGCATCGGCGAGTCCGGCGGGATGGCGGCCGCCGGCATTGGTCACGATCCGGACGGACCGCTCGTGCGCGAGCCCGAGGCAGTCCTCCAGCTGCCGCAGAAAGGTACGGGCGTACCCGGCGTCCGGGTCCTTCAGCCGGTCCCGGGCCAGGATCAGCATGGTCAGCTCGGCGAGGTAGTCACCGGTCAGGATGTCCAGTTCGCCGCCGGTGAGCATCTCGCGCATGGCGTCGAACCGGTCGCCGTAGAACCCGGAGGCGTTGCCTATCCGCAGCGGTTCACTCACGACCGCTCCCCCTGCCCGGCGCCCGGCGGCCCCGACTTCGCGACGAGGCGGTCCAGTTCATGACTCTCAGCACGCAGGTCGCCGAACACGGGCGTGGGATCGGCCATGGCGAGGAGCATGGCAGCACCCCCAGAAACAATCAAGCACGCTTGCATGAATAGGTTTCCCACAACCCCGCTCCCCGTGTGCTCGGTATCGCTACTCTCGGTGACTGGAGGTGGTCGGCATGCGAAGCCGTGAACTGGACCCCAGCGCATCACCCTTGGACTACTACGGCTACGAGCTGCGCCGGGCACGGGAGGCGGCGGGGCTCACGCTGGCGCAACTGGGCTCGATCGTCTTCTGTACCGGGTCACTGATCGGCCAGATCGAGTGCGCGGCGAAGGTGCCCCAACGGGAGTTCTCCGAACGGGTGGACGCGGCGCTGGGAACGGACGGGTTGTTCTCACGGCTGGCGGGGCTGGTGCTACGGAGCCAGTTGCCGAGTTGGTTCCAGCCTTATGCGGAGATGGAGGCGAGGGCGGCGTACATCTCCACCTATCAGGCCCAGTTGGTCCACGGGCTTCTCCAGACCGAGGCGTACGCACGGGCAGTGCTCGGCACCCGGAACGACGGCAATATCGACGGCAGGGTGGCCGCTCGGCTGGAACGCCAGCGCATCCTTGTCAGGGCCACGTTCCGTGGCACGTCCCCCTCCACGAGGAGGGGGCGGCTCGTTCAGGCTGCCGTCTGGAGCCAGCCGCGGTGGGCCGGGAGAGCCCGGAGGTGGGCTGCCACGGCGTCCGGGCCCAGGGTGGCCAAGGCCCACAGGGCACTGAAGCGGCGGCCGGAGGACCAGATGCCGGTGGTCGGCGGCCGGAACGAGGCCACGGCGATGTTCTGAACCGTGAACGGGGCGGGGTCGAGATAGGTCATGCCACCGGTCCCGCACAGATACGCGCGGGCGCCGGTCGCCGCGGAAAGGTCCGCGAGCCGGACGGAGCGGCCCGGCCGGGTTGGCAGACGGCTGCTGGTGACGACCTGGCCCTTCCAGCCCAGCAGGTCCAGCAGGACGCGGGTGGAGGTCTCGGCCACCTTCGCGGTCTTGCCGGTGCCGAAGGCATCCAGCACCGGATCCAGGGCCTCGGCGAGGGCGGGCCAGTGAGGGCTGGCCCCATAGTGTTGCCGCAGCATCCCCGCGGTCCTTGCGGCGGGCCAGGTCCGAGTCGTCGATCACGGCGTCGCGGATGAGGGTGGGCCGTCCGCCCGGCAGGCGGGTGGGGATGGTAAGCCACTGCTGACCGGCGGGGTCGTGGAGGTTCGCGAGGCGGGCTCGGTGCTGGTAGTCGCGGCGGGTGAACTGCACGTTGTCCGGGACGATCCAGTAGTCCGCCGCGAACAGCTTGGCCAGCGTGGTCAGCCGGGGCAGGAAATTCGGCTGGTGGATGGCACACAACCCGCCTGGCTCGGGCAGGTCAGGGGTTGATGAGGCGGCTGGTGAAGCCGCCGCGGATGAGGGACTCGTACGCTGCATGCACGTCCTCCGGGACCTCCTGCTCAATGGCGAATCCGAGCTTTGGATACTCGATGACCCGCTGGAGGTCGCCGACGAGCATGTCCAGGACGAGTTTCTCGTCGCCGATGGACTTCAGATAGTCGTCGAACTCCAGCGGCTCCGACGCGCAGAGGATCTCGACGTCGGGCCACAGCTCGCGGGCGGTCGCGAACGACCGCCTTTCCATATAGGGCTTGGAGACCAGCAGCACCGACGCCGGGGTGATGCCTGCGGCGACGAGGACCTCACGCGAGAGGGTGATGTTCTGCCCGGTGTTGCCCGCGTTCGGTTCCAGCAGGATCGCCTCGGCGGGGACGCCGAGGTCGATGGCGTGCTCGCGGAAGTGGACGGCCTCACCACGCGGGAAGACCTTGGCGGTGGTGGGGCTGTTGCCGCCGGTGAAGACCAGGGTCGGGAAGAGCCCGGAGCGGTACAGCTCGGCGGCATGGGCTGCGACGCCGAGGTCGTGGCTGCCCAACCCGATCGCCACGTCGACGGGCCGCAGCTCGTGCTGCATCTGGTGGTAGTTCCAGATCAGCTTGGCCTGGCGCCACTGGTCAGCGGTGATGCCCTGCTGGTCGTTGCTCACGCGTTTCTCCCTGGTCACCGTTGCCGGGGGCCGGTCGGCCCCTCGCCCATGGCCTTGATGCCCTCGATACTGCGCAGTTGGTGCACAAGTCCGTACTGCGCGGCCACCTTGGCGGCCTGGTCGAGGACGAGGTGTCCATCATCCCGGGTCGCCGCATCGGAGAGCAGGATGTGGCCATGAGCGGTGTCCAGTCGCACGCGTTGCATCGGTGAGTCGGGCGTCCCGCTGCTGCGGGCGATGTCGATGAAGTGCAGGGCCTGGGTAAGGTCGCCGGCGCCGCGGCGGGCGAGGGCGAGTTTTTGGTGGGCCACCGACCAGTCGTCCGGTTCGGTGAGGTCCTCGAAGTCGCGGGTCGCCACCTGCATGACGCGGGTCGCATAGTCGTGCTGGCCGTCCTTGCTCAGCGCGGTCCCCACCCACAGCCTCGCGCGGGCCCGGTCGCGGCGGGAGAGCCGGTCATCGACGGCGAGGGTCTCGTAGTTGCGGGCGGCGATCTCCAGCTTCCCGGACATCTCGGTGACGACCGCGAGGGACAGGTCGAGCTGGGCGACGCGGCGGGGGATGTCGAGCTGGGTGAAGACCGCGCGAGCGCCGGCATAGGAGTGCTGGGCGGACAGCGGGCCCAGGACAACGCCCTGGTCGCGCTTGAGGTCGCCGAGCAGGGCGGTGGAGCGGGCGAAGAGATATAGGCCCTTCTCGTCCAGCTCGGGGGCCTTGAACCGGCCCAGCCACCGGGTGAGGAGGCTGTCGGCGAAGGCGAAGTTTGCCGGGACAGGGCGACCACGACGCGGTCGAGGTCATCGGCCCAGGACTCGTATTCCCAGGTTCTGGGGCCGGAGGCGGTTACGCGGCGTCGGCCAGCGTTCTGCACCGAGCTCGTCATCTCGGACAGGAGCGTTTCGAACCGCAGGTGGACAGCGGCGTCCGCGCGACCGAGGGCGGTGTCGAGGATGGCCTGAGTGTCGGGTCTGGGCTCGGTGTCGGCGAGCTTGCTCTCCCACTTGGACACGGTCGCGACGGCCAGGCCGAGCTGCTGGGCGAAGGCCCGCACGCTCAGTCGCAGGGCGAGCCGCAGGGCCCTGGCCTCCAGGCCGGTCCAGTGGTGCACGGTCGCCACGCGTCACTCCCTTCCACCGGTCATCGAAGCAGATCCGTGCAGTCGGCGGGACGGAAGTGGAACGGAAGTAGAACGGCTGGTGATTGGCCGCGAGTTGGCGGGACGCCACGCTCAGAGCGTCACCATTTGTCGAGCCTTTGGGACGGTCCTGAGCATGGAAACCCTCACGGAGCATCGCCCGGTCAGCGGCCTGGTCGTTTACGGCTTCCTGCGGCTGGTGCGGGTCTCCCAAGCGCGGCAGGACGCGCTGGTCGCCTCGCTCACCGAGTACTGCCGCAGCCACGAACTGCAGTTGTCCGGCGTCTTCACCGACCGCGACGCGTCCGCCGGGCCCGCCTCAGCGGCGTTCACCGGGCTACTGTACGTGCTCGCGCTGCCGGACGTCTACGGCGTCATCGCCCCGGCCATGTCGCACCTGGGGCCGAAGGCCATAGCCGCTGAACGCGGGCGGTGGATCGAGGCGGTCGGCTCGCGGCTGCTGCTGGTCCGCAAGCCCCGCACGGCCCACCACTCCATCTCCCGCAGCGGTCCCGTCCGCCGCCGTCACCCCGGCACCACCCGAGTCCTGGACGCCGAGTCATGAGGACCACCGTGATGACCAAGACGACCCAGCAGTTCTTCGACGCGCGGCCCGAGTCGGTCAGCCAGGCACGGTCCTTCACCTCTGAGGCCCTGGCCGACTGGGGTCTGCCGGACCGCGCCGAGGACGTCCGGCTCTGCGTCTCCGAACTCGCCACCAACGCCCTGGTCCACGGGACTGCCCCCGGACACGGCTTCCTGGTCAAGCTCGACGCCGACGAGGATGTCGTACGCCTGGAAGTGCACGACAGCCGCCGCCAGCACCCGGAAGCTCGGCAGGCCGCCGGCACGGACACCTCCGGACGCGGGCTGATCCTGGTGAACGCGCTCGCCGACGGCTGGGGAGTCGAGGACCGCACTCCGGTCGGGAAGATCGTCTGGTCCTGCTTCAAGGCCACGGGAGGCACGACAGCATGAGCGTCCTACTCACTCCGCCCGGCCCTGAGCTGCGGCTGCTGGTGTCGCTCGCCGCCTGGACCTGGCCCGGCACCCGCCCGGACGGCCGCGAGATCGCGCACATCCTGATCACCCACACCCCGGCCCTGACCGGCTCGGGCACCGCTGAGACGGCCGAGGCCAGGATGCGGCGGCTGTCCGCCAGCCTGGGTGGCCTGGTCGGCGCCCGGGAGGTCGTTCCGGTGCTGGAGCGCTGCCTGCAGATCGTCGGCGACCAGGTGCTGGTGCGCTTCCCCGGCGCCTCCCGGCGGCTGCGGCTGCCCACCCGTCGGTCCTGGACCGAACAGGTCGCCCGCAGCGGTGAGGCAATCCTCCTACTCGGGCTGGACCCCCTGCCGCAGTCCGCTGACGCCGCCAAGGTCGACGCCTACCTGGATGCAGCGCTCGTAGCCGACCGGCTGCTGTTCGGACGCGCCCGCACCCGTTGAACCCGCATCTCCTCGCACGGCCCCCGGACGGAACGGATGAGAGGGAACTGCCATGGAAACCTTCGAACGCGCCCGGCTGGACGCCTACTTCGCCAGGATCGCCGCCCAGTTCGCCCCGGGTGAGCAGACGGCGTCGTTCCTCATCACGCACCTGCTGGCCGAGCGTCCCGCGTTCGTCCGCGCGGTCGCCGCGATGACCCGGCTCACTGCGGTGCTGCCCAAGCCGAAGTCCGTCCACCCGGCCGCGAAGCGCGAGGTCGAGCAGACGCACATGGTCGACACCCTCACCCGCGAAATGTTCGCCCAGGCCGACGACGCTCTGGACTACCTCGAATCCCGTGCCGCCGACCAGACGGTCACCCTGCTGGACGTCGGCGGCTACTTCGCCCCCAGCCTCGCCGACGTCCACAACCGCTTTACCGGCCGGCTCGCCGGGGTGATCGAGGACACCGAGAACGGGCACCACCGCTACGAGGACCTCGACAAACTGCCCTGCCCCGTCATCTCCGTCGCCCGCTCACCACTGAAGAACCCCGAAGACTTCCTCGTCGGCCAGTCCGTAGTCTTCTCCACCGAGGCCGTCATGCGCGATCGCGGTGACATCCTCCACGGCCGCCCCGCCCTGGTGATCGGCTTCGGCAAGCTCGGCAGCTCGATCGCCCGCCTCCTGCATGCCAAGGGCGTCCATGTCACCGTCTTCGACATCGACCCAGTCCGCCGCACCCAGGCACTCTCCCAGGGCTTCACCGTCGCCCGCGACCGTGAAGCCGCCCTGACCGGGGCCGGCCTGGTGCTCTGCGCGACCGGCGCCGTCTCCCTGTGCGGCGAGGACTTCTCCCACCTGCGCAACGGCGCCTACGTCGCCACCGTCACCAGCAGCGAGGACGAACTCGACCTCGCCGGACTCCCTGACGTCTACACCCGCACCCAGGTCGGCGACCACGTCACCCGCTACCAGACCACCGGCCACTACTTCTATCTGGCGAACGGCGGCAACGCCGTCAACTTCATCCACGGCGCCAGCGTTGGGCCGTTCATCTTCCTGGTCCAGGCCGAGATCCTCGCCGCGATCAGGATGCTCACCCGCGGCGACCTCGCCCCCGGCTTCCATGAGGTCCCCGCACCCGACCGCGAAGCCATCGCGGCGACCTGGCTCTCCTACTTCAACAGGTGATCACCATGGCCATCACGGCCCACCACATCCGCACCACCATCGCCGCCTACCTCGACGAACACCCCGAGGAAAAGCGCGAACTCGGCGTCGTCCTCAGCCTCCTGGACGACGGCGACGACCTCACCAGCCGTAAGACCCTGCCCGGCCACGTCACCGCAGGGGCCATCCTCGTCGGCCCCGACGGCCGCATCCTGCACATTCTCCACAACGTGACCCAGAAATGGCTTTTGCCCGGCGGTCATCTGGAGCCCTCGGATGAGACGCTCCTGCAGGCCGCCGGCCGCGAACTCGCCGAGGAGACCGGCATCCCGCCCCACGTCGTCACCCCGCACGGCGAGACTCCGCTCCACATCGACATCCACCCCATCGACGCCAACCTCGCCAAGGGCGAGCCCGCCCACCAGCACTTCGACTTCCGCTTCCTCTTCCGCACCACCGCCGACATCGGCGAACTCCAGGCCGAAGAAGTCTCCGACGCTGCCTGGCGAACGGTCGGCGCCCTCCACGACGAGAGGTTGGGTCAGCGCGTCGCCCAAGCACTGCGTTGACCCCAAGACCGGCGGCCCCTGCGTCCGCGACCCCCGACGCGCGCGGGGGCGGCCTCCCAGCCCGCCCAGCGACAGGCCACCAAGAGTGGCCTTCGTCACCTGATACGGTGATCGTTGCCATGGAAAGCGACACGATGCACCGTCTCTACGAGACGCGGGCCGGAGCGGCAGCCGCCTCCTAAAACGACACGACCTGCATGGGACACAGTCTCTGCGGCGACAACCGCCGGTGACCTGGAGGAAGAGCACGCCGGCCTCGGCCATGACGTCCAGGCAGCGCCGCTTGTCCTCCCACGGCATCCCGGAGTTGACCTTGAGCCCCAGGTAACAGTGCTTGCACTTGTAGTTGCAGCCCAGGTTGACCTCCCAACTCGCTTTGCCGTACCCCCAGCTGGAGGGCCGGAGAGGGTCGTCCGCCCTTGTCGGGGGCGGGAGTCTGGGTGCTGGCCGCGGATGAGTGCCGTGCGATGAGGTGCGGGTCGGGCCGTCAGGCGACAGCCATCAGCGCTGCGATCCGGGCGAACTCCTCCTCCAGGCGGTCTCGTCCGAGGGCCGCGAACTCGCGGTCCAGGTCCGCCGGTGTCACTCCACGGAGTTCCACCATCGTGCGAGCGGCCCGGACCCACGGCGCCCACTCCGAGCCGTACTTCACCTGCTCCATGGCGCACCCCGGAATGGGCTGGAGCGTCCGCGGATGATGGAGGGGACCCACAACACCCCACGCGGGTACGCGCCTCGCCCACGCCGCCACGAATCGCCCACCACGCAGGGCACGGCACAGCTGGATCGAGATCCCGGCGCACGGCACGCACACCGGCGGACTCGTCGTGAGCTCCCCCTCCCGGATCGGACCGCCGGAGTCCTTCAGGAGAAAGAGGTGAGGACCGTGCGGGTCCGGCGGCATGCGAGCGCAGACCTGGCACATCATGTTGAGCATGGCCCGGCGCTGCCGATACGGGTGAACGTTCCGGAACACTGGGTTGCCCCGGCGCTGCTTCGGCCGGAGGACGTACCGGACCCAGAGCACACCGAAGCTGTCCCGGTCGTACGGCGTCTCATCCGCGTAAGCGATCCCCGGGAAGCCGCGGCGGCGGGTGATCGGACACGACAGGAGTCTTTCCTCGCTCCATCCGGCGATATACGGGACGAGGCCTGGCGGAGCCGGAGGCAACACGATCGAGAACCTTCCTATGTCGAGACGAGGGTGACGGCCCGGCACACCCAGAGGCATCACGGGATCGGGTGTGCCGGGCCGGGCCCGCCGGCCCCCACGGGGAGAGCCGGGAGCAGGAAACCGGCGGGCACCTGGGAGCTCCGGCTGCCCCCTGGGACGCGAGCGACCGGAGCCGGTCACGGGGTCAACGGCCGATGCCGACCACGAGGGAGGACATGAGGACGGCCAGGACCAGCGCATAGAAGAACTGGCCCTTCGGGCTGTCCGGCCTCATATGCATCGCCGCCGCTCCTCCCGAGCCGCCTCGACTGAAGCGAGGTAGCCGCGGCGTGGACGATCCCGGCGGACATGCGTACCGCGGCGAACAACCCACCGCACCGCAAGAGCGCGATACCGCTCGTAGTCCAGTCGTTCCAGGCCCGGTCAACGCTCTCCACGGCAGAGACCAGCAGCCAGGAAGCCACGGCCTGCACGGACATCCGCCGCCTGGGCACCAGCACCCCGGCTCGCGCCCTTGGGTGTCTCTCCAGGCCCGTCATAGGTCAGCCTCCAACACGGAGACGTCTCGTTTCAGTGCTTGTGCGCTGGCCACCTTTGCTCCCCAGGGCCGAGACGATTCGGATTACTCGTAAGAGGTAATCGCCCAACTACGCACTGCGGGTACCGTTGGAGACAGGTGCGACCGTGAACACCGTGAACGCCATGGAGCTGTCGGGAGTGAGTACATGGCCACGAGAAACCGCACGCCCAACCTTGCCTTGGACAAGCTGCTTGAGCAGGCACGATGGACGCGCACACAACTGGCACAACAAGTCAACCGACTTGGTCCGCAAGCCGGGCTGCATCTCACCTACGACCGGACTGCCGTCGCACACTGGATTGCCGGTACGCCGCCAAAGCCTCAGGTCAGGCCCCTGATCCTCGAAGCCCTGTCCGCTCGTCTAGGGCGACCGGTGACCCACGAGGAGGCCGGTCTCCAGCCCGCCGGGTCCAGCGACGGTTCTCAACCAGTCGACACTGTTGAGGAGTTGATCGACCTAGGAAGGGCGGATATGGATCCATCCCGTCGCGGAGTCCTGGCCGCGACTCTCTTCTCAGCAGCGCTGTCCGTGCCGGCGTTCCAGCAGACCGCACGGGCCGCCGAAAGTCCGGTCACGCCGGGCAAGGCGACGATCCGGATCGGTGCATCCCAAGTCGCCTCCGTGCGGTCCATGACAGCGAGAATCGCGGACATTCTCGACGAGTTCGGCGCAGGCCACGCCCGCCCCATGGCCGCCGCCTTCCTCGTCAACACCGTGGGCCCGTGGCTGCGGGCGCAGGCCTCCGAGCCGGTCAAGCGGGACATGCTCGCCGCCGCGTCCGACCTCACGTACCTGACGGGCTGGATGGCCATGTACGAGAAGGCTCACGGTCTGGGACAGACCTACTACGTCAAGGCACTCAAACTCGCTGACGAAGCCGGCGATCACGTCACCTACTGCCGCACGCTGCGCGGCATGTCCCTGCAAGCGTCGAATCTCGGACGCGGGCAGACGGCGCTCGATCTGGCGAACTCTGCGGCCGAGGCGGCGCCGACCGCCGGTCCTCGTCTGGTCGCGTTCCTGCGTGGACAGCAGGCCCACGCGGCATCCATGGTCGGCGACCGGCACCGGGCCCACACCCGCCTACGCGAAGCCGAGACAGCGCTGAGCAAAGCCGACAACCGGCGCGACGCAATCGGCGGTTACGACCGGACCGCCTATCTCTTCCACGTCTCCCACGTGCTGGTGGAAGAGGGTGATCTCTCCGGCAGCATCAACGCGATGAAGCAGTCCATCCGGCTCCAGCCGGCCCAGGAGCGACAGGGCCGCGTTCACGCCTACGCGGTACTCGCCCAACGGCAGCTCCGGTACGGGCACCTGGACGCCGCATGCCAGTCCTGGAGCCGCTTCCTCGACGAGTACGAACACGTCTCGTCCATCCGCGGTGACGACCACTTCGCCACCCTGCGCACGGACCTCGCCCCTTACGCCAAGTCCCGTGCGGTGAAAGAACTCGCCGGCCGAGTGCGAGAAGTCGCAGCGGCCAAGGCCTGAACGAGGGACGCCTTCGGGGAAGCTGTCGGCAAGCCCCGGAGGCAGCACGATCCACGACACGGTGGGCGGCGAGTTCGGTTTCACCGCCGAGCGACTGGCCATGTCCAACAGCACCACCGCGCTCATCGTCGGCGACAGCGATCAGGCCGAGGCCGCCGCCCACCAGGCCCTCGCCCTCCTCGGCCGGCGGACACCGGATGCACAGTCCGCGCATGTCCGGGGCGGCGCCTCGGCCGACTTGGCCATGGCCCGCCTCCTGGCCGATGACGTGGAGGGCGCCGCGGAAGCGCTCGCCCCGGTGTGGGAGATCCCGAGCGACCAGCGGATGACGGGCATCGTGGTCCGTACCGCCCGCGTCCACCGCCACCTGTCGCGCCCGGCGTACCACGGCGCGCAGCTCGCCGGGCAGATCCGGGAACGGATCGAGGACTTCAACCGGGTCTCCCCGCCGCATCAGATCGGCCCGCACGTCGGGCTGCTCGCCCTCGAAGCCTGATCACAGGGCGGCCAGGGCGTCCCGGGCCAGCCACGCCCACGTGTCCCTGATCGTCTCAGCGATCGGCCGGCACCGCAGGCCCGCCGCAACAGCCCTCGCCGAGTCCACCGACCAGACGCCGGCGTGCGTGCGCCACAGCGGCAGTTCCGTCCACTGCTTCACGCCCTGTTCGATCAGGACCTCGGGCGTCACCCACACCGGCGTTCCGGTGCTGTCCGTCACCGCCAAGCACTCGCCGAGGAAGCCGTCGAAGGTGATCCCCTCCGGGTGGGTGACGTTGTAGCCGCCGCTCGTCGAGCTCGCGGCCTGGTCCAGCGCGAACTCCGCGACGTCCCGCACGTCTACGGGCTGGATGTGCTGCCCCGCCGGGGCCGGGGCCACGATGCGCCCGCCGCGTTCGGCACGGCTCAGCCACCAAGGAAGGCGGCCGACGTACTCCCCGGGGCCGAGGATCACGCCGGGCCGCAGGAAGACCGCAGCCTTCCCGAACACCTCCGTCACCGCGCGTTCGCCGCCGGCCTTCTGGAACCCGTAGACGGTGGGACTGCCGTCCACGCCCGTGTACCCGTACGTCTCGTCCGCGTCCGCCGGACACACCAGCAGCGACGAGGCATCCGTCAACTGCCGGTGAGGCCAGCCCTCGTAGACGGACACGGTGGAGATGTGAACCCATCGCTGTGCCGCGCCCCGGAGGGCGGTGGTGGAGAGCAGGACGTCACGCGGCGCCAAGTCGGAGCTGGACGTGTCGATCACGGCATCCCACGGGCCGTGTGCGGCGAGCCGGTCCAGGTCCTCCCGGACCGTACGGTCACCGTGGACCGGTCGGACTCCTTCGACGTCCGGGCCGGATCGTCCACGGTTGAACGTGGTGACGGCCCACTCCCTCGCGAGCGCTTGCTCTGCAATGGCCTTGCCCAGGAACCATGTTCCGCCGATCACCAGAATGCGCATGGCCCCGATCCTGCCGTCACAGGGCCAGGCGGGGGAAGCGCCGCCCCGGATACAGCGGCGACACCGGCGGTGATTGTGTAGAGGTCGCCGACCTCGCCCCCCGCATAGCCGTCCGTGACTCCAAGCAGGCCGCCGGGCCCCACGTGGTCTTCTCCCCCGCCGCCTGGGGCGACTTTCTCGACCACGCCACGCAGTGATCGCGCGTCAGGCCGGTGGGAGTTCTGGTTTTGCCTTGCCGCGGCCCACCTGGGTGCGTACCGCGCCCATGCTGGCCGCGATGACCAGGGCGATGGCCAGGGACTGCGTCAGCGACAGGGCCTGGCCGAGGATCAGGAAGCCCGCGGTGGCGGCGAGGGCCGGTTCCAGGCTCATGAGGACGGCGAAGGTGGAGGCGGGCATGCGGCGCAGGGCGAGGAGTTCGAGGGTGTAGGGCAGGACGGAGGAGAGCACCGCCACTGCCGAGCCCAGCGCCACGGTGGTCGGGTCCAGCAGCTTGCCGCCCGACTCGGCGATCCCGAGCGGCAGGAACACCAGCGCCGCCACCGCCATGGCCAGCGCCAGCCCGTCGGCCTGCGGGAAGCGGCGCCCCGTACGGGCGCTGAAGACGATGTACGTCGCCCACATCGCCCCCGCCCCGAGCGCAAAGGCGACGCCCGCCGGGTCGAGGTCGGTGAAGCCCCCGCCGCCCAGCAGGAAGACACCGGCCAGCGCGAGGGCCGCCCAGACGGCGTTGACCGCCCGGCGGGAGGCCAGCACCGACAGCGCGAGCGGGCCCAGCACCTCCAGTGTGACCGCGGCGCCCAGCGGGATGCGGTCGGCCGCCTGGTAGAACAGGCCGTTCATCGCGGCCATGGTGACACCGAAGACGATCACCGTGCCCCAGTCGGTGCGCGAGTGGCCGCGCAGCCGGGGCCGGCACACCAGGAGCAGGACCACGGCCGCCGCGAACAGCCGCAGCGTCACGACGCCGAGGGCGCCCGCGCGTGGCATCAGGGTCACGGCGAGCGCCGCGCCGAACTGGACCGAGATGCCGCCGGACAGGACGAGCCCGACCGGCCCAAGCCCGCCGAACCGGCGCGGTGCGGCGCCCTGCGCGGGCGTGGCACCGGGCGGGGCGGTGGTCGAGGAGGGCGACGGCGTGGAGGCACTGCGGGTGGTCACGGGCGGTCCAGGGGATCGATCAGGGGGCGTTCATCACGATGTACTTCCAAGTCCAGAGTAATTGACTCCCGTCAGGGGTGTGAACCCCCTACACCACTGTCCTGGATCCTGAGACACACCGTGCTCGCCGTACGGCCGAACCCGTCGGCGGTTTCAGCTCCGCCCGTCCCGCGGTCCGAATTGCTCCAGTACCTCGGCGTCCGTGGCCCGCGCGTGCAGGAAGTAGTCGGCCCATGCGGCGATGTCCGGGTAGGCGCACTCCGCGACGAGGCAGGCGACGGCGGCCGGGATGTCGTACGGCGTGACGCGCAGGTCGGCGCCGGGGCCGAGGAGGCACCAGTGGGCGCCGGGCCGTCCGTACGGCATGCCGACGCTGCCGGGGTTGACGACGAGGCGGCCGTGGGCCAGCCGGACGTAGGGCATATGGGTGTGGCCGCAGACGACGGTACGGACGCCGGGGTCGAGGCCGGTGAAGACCTCCGCCCAGCGGCCGGGCCGGGAGTCGACGAGCACGACCTCCTCGTCGTCGCGGGGCGTGGCATGGCAGAACAGCACCGGGCCGAGGCCGGTGACGTCGAGGGTCAGGGACTTCGGCAGGGAGGCCAGCAGGTCGACCTGGTCGGCGCGGAGGGCTCCGGCCGCGAACGGGGCGATGGGGTCCGGGATGCCGTCGCGTTCGCCCCGCCGGAACTCGACCAGTTCGCGGTCCGCGTTGCCCGCCACCCACAGCACCCGGTCGCCCTGCGCCCGCAGCAGGTCGATCACCTCGGCCGGCTGCGGTCCCGCCGCGATGTCGCCGGTGAGCACGATCCGGTCGGCGGCGGCCACATCGGGCTCGGCGAGGACGGCTTCCAGGGCCGGGAGCACCCCGTGGATGTCCGAGAGCACGGCAATTCGGTCGAACGGCATGCGTTCAGTCTCCTAGTGCCTCCGTCAGCGCCTCCGCCAGTGTCTCCGCCAGGTGTCGGCCCCTGACCCCGGCCAGTTGCTCCAACTGGGTGCGGCAGGAGAAGCCGTCGGCCAGGATCACCGTTCCCTCGGGGGCCTCGCGTACGGAGGGCAGCAGCTGTTCCTCCGCGCAGGCGACGGAGATCGGGTAATGGCCCTTCTCGAAGCCGAAGTTGCCCGCCAGACCGCAGCAGCCGCCGCTGAGTTCCCCGGTCAGGCCGGCGGCCGCGCGCAGCCGCCGCTCGGCCGCGTCGCCGAGCACCGCATGCTGGTGGCAGTGGGTCTGGCCGGCCACGGGCCGGTCCACCGCGGGCGGGGTCCAGTGGGGCGCGTACCGCTCCAGTGCCTCGGCGAAGGTGACGACCGCCGCCGCCAGCCGGGCCGCGCGCGGGTCGTCGTGGAGCAGTTCGGGCAGATCGGTACGGAGGGCGGCGGCACAGCTGGGTTCCAGGACGACGACGGGGACCCCGGCCCGCAGGACCGGCTCCATCAGGTCCAGGGTGCGGCGCAGCACCGCGCGGGCCCGGTCGAGCTGGCCCGTGGAGACATAGGTGAGCCCGCAGCAGACCCGGCCGCGGCCCCGGAGGATCGCGAGCGGGTTCAGGAAGGCCGAGCTGCCGCCGCCCACCGGGGGCGCCGCCAGGTGCAGAGTCGGCGGGAGGGCCACGCGGAGTCCGGCGGCCTCCAGTACGCGGACGGCCGCCCGCCCCACCGAGGGCGAGAAGTGCTCGGTGAAGGTGTCCGGCCACAGCACGACGAGGTCTCCGCCGTCCGCCGGGGGCTGCTCGTGCCGCCGCCACCAGCGTCCGAACGTCTCCCCGGCCAGCCGCGGCAGCTCCCGCTCGGGTGCGACCCCGGCCGCCCGCTTCGCCAGGCGCGCCAGGGGCCGTACGGCGGCGAGCGCGTTGACCGCGGCGGCCGTACGGGTGCGCGCCACCCAGCGCAGCCACACCGGCAGCCGGCCCATCGTGTAGTGGGCCGCCGGGCGCCGCCGCCCCGCGTAGTGGTGGTGCAGGAACTCGGCCTTGTAGGTGGCCATGTCGACCTCGACCGGACAGTCGGAGCGGCAGCCCTTGCAGGACAGACACAGGTCCAGCGCGTCCCGGACCTCGGTCGAGCGCCAGCCGTCCGTCACCAGTTCGCCGGCGAGCATCTCGTGCAGCAGCCGGGCGCGCCCGCGCGTGGAGTGCGCCTCCTCGCCCGTCGCCCGGAAGGAGGGGCACATGACGGAGGAGCCGGACGCCGTCGTCGTACGGCACTTGGCGACGCCGACGCAGCGGCGGACGGCCGCCGAGAAGTCGCCGCCGTCGCCGGGGTAGCCGAAGGCGACCGGGACGGGTTCGCGGGGCAGGACGGAGAAGCGGAGGTTCGCGTCGAGGGGGGCGGGGCGGACCAGCATGCCGGGGTTGAGCAGGCCGTCGGGGTCCCATACCGCCTTGGCCCGCTCGAAGAGGCCGACGAGCCGCGGGCCGTACATCTTCGGGAGGAGTTCGGCCCGCGCCTGACCGTCCCCGTGCTCCCCGGACAGCGCGCCGCCGTGCGCCACCACCAGGTCGGCGATCTCCTCGGAGAACCGCCGGAAGCGGCCGATGCCGGCCTCGGTCAGCAGGTCGAAGTCGATACGGACGTGGATGCAGCCGTCGCCGAAGTGCCCGTAGGGCGTGCCGCGCAGCCCGTGCGCGGCCAGCAGCGCGCGGAAGTCCCGCAGGTAGGCGCCGAGCCGGGCGGGCGGCACCGCGCAGTCCTCCCAGCCGGGCCAGGCCTCCCTGCCGTCCGGCATCCGGGTCGCCGTGCCGCTCGCGTCCTCCCGGACCCGCCACAGGGCCCGCTGGGCGCCGGGGTCGGTGACGACGAGCGCGTCGACGACGTCGGCGGCGCGGACGATCTCCTCGGCACGCGCGCGTGCCTGCCCCGCCGACTCCCCGCCGGTCTCCACGAACAGCCAGGCCCCGCCCCGGGGCAGCCCGGCCGCCGACGGCACCAGGTCGGCCGCCATGCCCTCGACGGTGAGCGGCCCGTACGCCAGCAGGCCCGCGGCGGCGTCGGCCGCGGCGCTCTCGTCGGGGTAGCCGAGCACGGCCAGGGCACGCGCGCGTGGGTCCTCGACGAGACGTACGACCGCCTGGGTCAGCACGCCCAGCGTGCCCTCCGAGCCGCAGAAGGAACGGGCGACGTCGGCGCCGCGCTCCGGCAGCAGCGCGTCCAGCGCGTACCCGGAGATACGGCGGGGCAGCTCGGGGAAGCCGGTGCGCAACAGCGCCAACTCGCCCTCCACGAGGGCGCGCAGACCCTCCGGTGCGCCCGCCCAGCCCGGTCCCGGGCGCAGCCGTCGACCGCGCGCGGTGCGGACGTCCAGTTCGATGACGTTGTCCGCCGTGGTCCCCCAGGCCACCGAGTGCGCGCCGCAGGAGTTGTTGCCGATCATCCCGCCGAGCGTGCACCGGCCGTGAGTGGCCGGGTCCGGCCCGAAGCGCAGGCCGTGCGGCGCCGCGGCCTCCTGGAGCCGGTCGAGGACCAGGCCCGGCTGGACGACGGCGGTGCGCGAACCGGGGTCGATCTCCAGGACCCGGTTCAGGTGCCGGGTGAAGTCCAGCACCACGCCGGTGCCGGTCGCCTGCCCGGCGATCGAGGTACCACCGCCGCGGGCCACCACGGGCACGCCGTGCGCCCGGCACACGTCGAGGACCGCGGCGACGTCGTCGGCGTCCCGCGGGGCCACCACCCCCAGCGGGACACGCCGGTAGTTGGACGCGTCCATGGTCGTCAGCGCCCGGGACGTGACATCGAAGCCGACGTCACCCCGGACGGCCCCACGCAGCTCGGCCGCAAGATCCGTCATACGCCCAGCAAACCAGCCGCACCCCGAGAACAGCACCCACGGAACGCATGCGCTTGCCCCCGGGGCCCGCACAGCTGGCGCTGAGCACTTCCCGGGGGCGCAAGGGGCACCGGAATGAGCCGCACGGGGGTCCGGCCCACCCGCAGGACAGCGAGGCGCGCGGGCGCGGACGGCAAGGGGCCGCGCGCACGGGCGTGGCTTGTACGCACCGGAGCCGGGGCCTTCGGGCACGGACACAAAAGCCCGCGCGCACGGCAGCCAGGGCCTCGCACAAGGGCGCTGAGACCTCCGGGCGCGGACGGGGCGCCGGGTCTGCCCTGAGCAGGCAGCCGTGCGCGCGGGCGCCGAGCCCCTCGCACGGCCGGGAGCCGGAGGCCGCGCGTGTCGGCGTCGGAGCCCCAGGTGTAGGGCGTCGTGGGTGTCAGCCCGTGAGGGCGCGTCACCCGAAACGCCGTCTCAGCCGACGGACCAGGTTTCGCCTGGGTTTCTTCCGCCGCTAACCTCACCTCGTGGCTGAGATCCAGATTCCTGCTGACATCAAGCCCGCGGACGGTCGGTTCGGCGCGGGTCCCTCCAAGGTCAGGGTGGAGGCGCTGGACGCGCTGGCCGCCACCGGTACGTCCCTCATGGGCACCTCCCACCGCCAGGCCCCGGTGAAGAACCTGGTCGGCCAGGTGCGCGAAGGCATCGGCGCCCTGTTCTCGCTCCCGGACGGCTACGAGGTCGTCCTCGGCAACGGCGGCTCCACCGCGTTCTGGGACATCGCCACCCACGGGCTGATCGAGAACAAGTCGCAGCACCTCACGTTCGGCGAGTTCTCGTCCAAGTTCGCCAAGGCCGCCAAGCTGGCGCCGTGGCTGGCCGAACCCACGGTCATCGCCGCCGACCCCGGCACCCACCCGGACCCGCGGGCCGAGGCGGGCGCCGACGTCTACGCCTTCACGCACAACGAGACCTCGACCGGCGTCGCCATGCCGATCAAGCGAGTGGCGGGCGCCGACGAGGGCGCGCTGGTGCTGGTGGACGCGACCAGCGGCGCCGGCGGCCTCCCGGTCGACGTCGCCGAGACGGACGTCTACTACTTCGCCCCGCAGAAGTCCTTCGCCTCCGACGGCGGCCTGTGGATCGGCGTCTTCTCCCCGGCCGCGATCGAGCGCGCCGAGCGGATCCACGCGAGCGGCCGGCACGTCCCCGAGTTCTTCTCGCTCCCGACGGCGATCGACAACTCGCGCAAGAACCAGACGTACAACACCCCGGCGCTGGCCACCCTCTTCCTGCTGAACCAGCAGCTGGAGTGGCTGAACGGCCAGGGCGGCCTCGCCTGGTCCACGGCCCGCACCAAGGACTCCTCGACCCGCCTGTACTCGTGGGCGGAGGAGGCCAAGTACGCCGCCCCGTTCGTCTCCGACCCGGCCAAGCGCTCCCAGGTCATCGGCACGATCGACTTCGCCGACGAGATCGACGCGGCGGCCGTGGCCAAGGTGCTGCGCGCCAACGGCATCGTCGACACCGAGCCGTACCGCAAGCTCGGCCGCAACCAGCTGCGCGTCGCGATGTTCCCGGCCGTCGACCCGGCGGACGTCGAGGCGCTGACCCGCTGCGTGGACTACGTCATCGAGAAGCTCTGACCGCTTCCGTACGGCGGTGATCCCGCCGCTTCCCGTACATCGCAAGGGCGCCCGGTGTCAGGCCGGGCGCCCTTCGCCCGTCCGGCCGCTCGGCCGGCGCCCGCGCGGGCCCGCGTTCAGTCGGGGCGCCGCAGCCGGCGGAGCCAGAGCAGGGCCGCGGCGGCCACCGCGACGACGGCGGCGACCTTCAGGCCGGAGCTGGCGCCCGCCCCGCCGACCGCGGCGTTCCCGTTCCCGGTGGACGGCGTGGCGGTCCCCTCGTCGGCCTCGGGCGCGTCCTCGGCCGTCACCGAACTTTCCTCGCCCTCACTGCCGTACAGGAGCTTGGTCCCGTCGGCGGAGTAGGTCACGGACTCGCCCTGGCGCTGGAGGGGCACGTCGAGCCGGTCCCGGCGCCGGATGTCGGAGCCGTTCCAGTCGTACAGGATCCCGCCGAAGTAGCCGCGCACCGCGAGCTGCCGGCCGTCCGGTGAGAAGGCGGCGTCGGTGGCCCACAGGTCGACGGGCGCGATCGGCTCGAAGACGTTGGTGCCGGACGCGGACAGCTGCTCGGGTCCCTCGTACAGGTGCCCGCCGTCCTCCTTCTTGTCGATGAGGTACACGCGCCCCGTCTTGGGGTGCACGGCCAGCGACTCGGCGTTCCGGGCGCCGTCCGCGTACTTCACCACGTACTGCGTCGCGCGGATCGTCCGGTCCGTCAGCTCCGCGGGCTCGGGCAGCCGGTAGATCCAGACGTACGGCCATGAGCCGTCAAGGTTGTCGCCGATGTCACCGACGTAGATCTGGTTGCCGGGCCCGATGGAGATCGCCTCGACGTCGCGCGGGGAACCGATGCCGCTCAGCGTCACCGTGGCGACGGTCCGGCCCGTGGCGCCGTCCACGGCGTAGAGGTACGGCCCGTCGTCGCTGTCGTTGTGCGTCCAGTAGATGCCCGGATGGCGGCGGGAGGCGGCCAGGCCACTGGACTCGGTGATCCGCGGGTCCTTGATCGTGAACCCCTCGTCACCATCGGCCGCGGCGGCGGGCGGCACGGCGAGGGCACCCGTGAGCAGGGCCCCGGCGATGAGGGCCAACGATCGACGCATGACCCAAGCCTGCCATCCCGGCCCGCGGTCGGCCCGACGTGGTGGGCCTCACATCCCACCCGTCGCCGTGATCGTCCATCATGAGCGGATGCTCAGGTTGATGCCCGTCGGTGACTCCATGACGATCGGAAGCACCGGCGACCACACATGGCGTTACCGGCTCTGGCAGCACCTGTGCGCGACGTACGGCGGCCCCTTCACGCTCGTCGGCCCGCGGGAGACCCTGTACGACAAGGCCGCGGACGCGCCGACCTCCCACGCCTACGCCGACCCCGACTTCCCCTGCGGCCATCTGGCCGGCTGGGGCGAGGGCTGGCTGCACATGGCTCCGCTGATCGGCGAGGCGATGCGCGAGCGGCGGCCGGACGTGCTGCTGGTGTCGCTGGGCCTGATCGACCTCGGCTTCTACACGGACGCCGAGCAGACGGCCCGCAACGCCCGTGCCTTCGTCGCCGCCGCACGCGAGGCCGACCCGGCCGTCCGCATGGTGGTGCTCCCGGTCATACCGAACATCCGCGCCGCGGCGGACGAGCTCTTCGCCCACCAGGTGGCCCGGTTCAACGACCTGCTGGCGAAGGCGGTGGCGGACCTGGACGAGCCCGCCTCCCCGCTGCTGTTGGCCTCGATACCCGAGTCGTACGACATCCACACGGACACCTACGACGGCACACACCCGAACCCGAGCGGCGAACACAAACTGGCGGGGGCGTTCGCGGGGGCGATGTGGGGGGCGTGGGGAATCGGACACCCGTACGCACCCGGAAGAAGCTGACCGAATTCCGGCGGTTCCTGAACCTGGTGCATATCGTTGTACCGCGGACGTCGAGTTCGTCGCCGAGGTCCTACGCCGTCCGGACGAGGGTGGACTTCGGCACCGACATCGACCTGACCGGAACGGTGGTCGACCTCACCCTCAGGACGGACGAGTTCCCGCTGGACTAGGACGATCCCGACGCGCCGGTCACGAGGGGGACCAGTTCCATGAGGCTGGCGATGCGCCAGTCGGCTGCCACGACGGTGTCCGGTGCGTCGGCCCACAGATGCCCCCATGGTCCGCGCCTCAGATGGGCCACCTTGAGCCCGGCGTCCTTCGCGGGGAACACGTCGTTCACCGGGTGGTCGCCGACATAGAGGGTCCGCTCGGCAGGTGACCCGGCCATGCCCAGGACCCGTTCGAAGAACGCGCGCTGCGGCTTGGCGACACCCCACTCCTCCGAGGTGGCGATGGCGTCCGCCGGAAGATTCAGGCCACGCAGGAGCCGGCCCGCACGGGCGGACTGGTTGCCGGCGATGACCACGCGCACTCCGTTCTGCCGGAGCGCGGCGAGCGCGGGGCGCACCTCCTCGTAGAGGTCCGACTCACCGAGGAACTCGCCACGGCCGGCCGCTTCGCGCGCCCGGTGCTCCGCGGCCACGTCGATGCCGGGGCGGACGAGTCGCAGCGCCTCGGTGTTGTCCAGGCCCTGGGCCACGACGGCTCCGACGAGCGCGGACAGGGTATGCCGGGGGACCCCGAGCCAGTCGGCCCAGGACGCCCAGTACCGGTCGTCCCGGGTGATGGTCTCGCCGATGTCGAGCACAACGGTGTCAATCACGTCCGGTGAGCCTACGGGGCGATACGGCCGACGGGCCGCTGATCCGGCCGAGGACGGGTTGTCCATGCGCTTGCATCGAGCGCACTCCAAGTCGTTGGCTGGGGGACCATGAGGTACACGCAGCTAGGACGCACGGGTCTCAAGGTCAGCCGACTCGTCCTCGGCACCATGAACTTCGGCCCGCTGACGGATGAAGCGGACAGTCACGCGATCATGGACGTGGCGCTGGACGCGGGCATCAACTTCTTCGACACCGCGAACGTCTACGGGTGGGGTGAGAACAAGGGCCGAACCGAGGAGATCATCGGGAACTGGTTCGCGAAGGGCGGCGAGCGGCGCGACAAGGTGGTGCTCGCCACCAAGGTGTACGGCAACATGGCCGGGGACGGCGACGCCTGGCCCAACCACGACAAGCTCTCCGCGGTGAACATCCGGCGGGCGGTGGACGCCAGCCTCAAGCGGCTGCAGACCGACCACATCGACCTGTACCAGTTCCACCACGTCGACCGCAGCACCCCCTTCGAGGAGATCTGGCAGGCGATCGACGTCCTCGTCCAGCAGGGCAAGATCCTCTACGTCGGGTCAAGCAACTTCCCCGGCTACAAGATCGCCCAGGCCAACGAGATCGCCGAGCGGCGGGGCGGGACCATCGGCCTGGTCAGCGAGCAGTGTCTGTACAACCTCGCCGAGCGCCGCGCCGAGATGGAGATCATCCCGGCCGCGCAGGAGTACGGCCTGGGCGTCATCCCGTGGTCGCCGCTGCAGGGCGGGCTGCTCGGCGGCGTGCTCAAGAAGCAGGCGGAGGGCGGCAGGCGGGCCTCGGGCCGGGCGGCGGAGACCCTCGCCAACACCGCCGCGCGGGCGCAGATCCAGGCGTACGAGGACCTGCTCGACAAGCACGGCGTCGACCCGGGCGAGACCGCTCTGGCCTGGCTGCTGACCCGGCCCGGCGTGACCGGCCCGATCGTCGGCCCGCGCACCGCCGAGCAGCTGGAGTCGGCCCTGCGGGCCGTGGAGCTGGAGCTGTCCCAGGAGCTGCTGGACGGGCTGGACGAGATCTTCCCCGGCCCGGGCCCCTCCCCGGAGGCCTTCGCCTGGTAGCCGACCAGAAGCAGGCCCCGGATGGGCAACGGCGGGCGGCCGGCCGCGCCATACGGCCGACCGCCCGCCGAACCAGCGCCCTAAAGGGGCGCAAGGCTGTATCAATATGCGGCTCCGCCGCGATGGGGGTCCCCTGTTCGAGCGAAGCCGAGAACTTGAGGGAGCGACCGACCGCAGCCACCATGGCAGCCCACGCGCCGGGCAGCGCCCTGAAGGGGCGCGAGGCTGTATCGATATGCGGCTCCGCCGCGCGGGCGCGACCAGCCACAACGGCGCCGCAGCCAACCGCCACCGTTGCAGGCAACGTGCCGGACAGCGCCCTGAAGGGGCGCGGGGAACTGCGCGACCAGCCACGATGGTGCCGCAGCCAACCGACGACACATCGCGGCAGCCCCAGCAGAACGCTCAGCAGCCGACCGCCGCCACCGAGGCAGGCCGCGTGCCGGACAGCGCCCTGAAGGCGCGCGGGGCTGTATCGATATGCGGCTCCGCCGCGCGGGCGCGACCAGCCACAACGGCGCCGCAGCCAACCGACGACACATCGCGGCAGCCCCAGCGGAGCGCCTAGCGACCGACCGCCGCCGCCAACGCCACCACGACAAACATCAACACAAGCGCACCGGCCATGATCCGGTTCCGGGTTTTCGGGTCCACGTGTCCGAGGTTAACCGGCGCCGCCGAGCGCCCAGCGGGCGACCGACTCGTAACGGGGCTGCTCGCCGGGGACCCCGGACCTCGGCAGGTTGCTGCGCACCAGGGCGAGGCCGGCCACGGTCCAGGTGCGGCTCGTGAAGGCGGCGAGAGCCTGGACGTACGGCCGGGTGTCCACCGCGTCCCGGCTGCGGGCCACGGTCAGGTGGGCCGTGTAGCGCCGGTGCTCCCCCATCGGCACGCCCGCTCTGCGCCCCGCAGCCTCCGCCCGCCCGGCCAGCCGGCGCAGCGCCTCCAGGTCGCCCGCGGCGCCCGTCCACAGGGCCCGCCCGTGGCCGAACTGCCCACCGCCGCAGAGCGCGAGCGGGAAGGGGTCGCTGCGCCGGGCCGCGCGCGCCAGGCGGGCCGACAGGTCCGGTACGAGCGCGTCGTCGACCTCGCTGTAGAAGGCGAGGGTGAGGTGCCAGCCGGGGCGGCCGGTCCAGCGCAGCCCGTCCGCGCCGGGCAGCTGCCGCAACCGGGCGATCTCGGCGGCGAGTTCGCCGGCGACGTCCTCAGGGGGCAGCACGGCGGCGAAGAGTCTCATGACCCCACCTTCCCAGAGGCGCGGGCCGGGGCATCATGACGGACATGGAGCGGAGCGGGAAGATCACGATCAGGGCGGCGGGTACCGCCGGCGTCGCGGTACGTCGCCGAGGGCGCCCCGTTCATCGCCGGGTACGAGGGGGTCCCGGCGGCCACGCTCACCCTCACCGACGCGCCCGCGCCCCATCTGCGGCCCGCGAACGAGCCCGAGCGCTACGAGCGCAACGGCTTCACGCCGACCGAGTCCTTCACGGTCGGCGAGCACGCCCGGCCGGGACAGGTGCCGGCCCGCAGGGTGTGACCCGGGACGGGTGCCGCCCCGGCTCACCCCCCGCGGGAGGTCAGACCTCCGCCAGCTCCGGCTCGGGTTCCGGCTCGCGCCGTACGAACCGGACGTGCGGATGGCCGTGGTGCCAGCCCACCGACAGCCGCAGTCCGCCGATGCGGGCCAGGACCAGGCCGATGGCGGCGGCGGCCACAGCCGAGACGACGCCGCCGACGGCGAAGCCGGCCCGGGGGCCGTAGGCGTCGGTGATCCAGCCGACGACGGGGGCGCCCAGCGGCGCGCCGCCCATGAAGACCATCATGAACAGGGCCATCACCCGGCCGCGCATCGCCGGGTCGGTGGCCATCTGGACCGCGGTGTTCGCGGTCACGTTGACCGTCAGGCCGAAGATCCCGATCGGGACCATGAGCAGCGCGAACAGCCAGTAGGAGGGAGCGAACGCGGCGACGGTCTCCAGGGTGCCGAAGGCCACCGCGGCGGCGATCAGGATCCGCAGCCGTGCGGTACCCCGGCGGGCGGCGAGCAGCGCGCCCGCCACCGAGCCGACCGCCATCAGGGTGTTGAAGAGGCTGTAGGCGCCGGCGCCGGCGTGGAAGACGTCGTCCGCGTAGGCCGACAGCCAGACCGGGAAGTTGAAGCCGAAGGTGCCGATGAAGCCGACCAGGACGATCGGCCAGGTCAGCTCGGGACGGCCGGCGACATAGCGCAGGCCCTCGCGCAGCTGGCCCTTGCCGCGTGGCGTCGGCTCTACGACGTGCAGCTCACGTCCGCGCATCAGCAGCAGTCCGGCGATGGGGGCGACGAAGGACAGGCCGTTGAACAGGAACGCCCAGCCGGTGCCGACGCCGGTGATCAGGACGCCCGCGACGGCGGGGCCGACCAGCCGGGCCGACTGGAAGTTCGCGGAGTTCAGGCTGACCGCGTTCTGCAGCTGGTCCGGGCCGACCATCTCGGAGACGAAGGACTGGCGGGCCGGGTTGTCGACGACCGTGGCGAGTCCGACGGCGAAGGCGGCGAGGTAGACGTGCCACACCTGGACGTGGCCGGTGAGGGTCAGTGCGGCGAGCGCGAGGCCGGTGACGGCCATCGACGTCTGGGTGACGAGGAGGGCGGGCCGCTTGGGCAGCCGGTCGACGAGGACACCGCCGTAGAGGCCGAACAGGAGCATCGGCAGGAACTGGAGGGCCGTCGTGACGCCGACGGCGGTGGAGGAGCCGGTGAGGCTGAGCACCAGCCAGTCCTGGGCGATGCGCTGCATCCAGGTGCCGGTGTTGGAGACGACCTGGCCGAGGAAGAAGAGCCGGTAGTTCCTGATCCTCAGCGAACTGAACATCGAGGACCGGGCGGCGCGGGGGGTGGTGGAAGTGGTCGGTGCGGGGGCGGAAGCTGCTCCGGATCCCGTACTCAAAGGGGTTCGCCTCCTCTTATTCCGGTTATTCCGGTTGTTCGCCTCCGGGCGCTGTCAGCCGGTGTCGAGAGGCCGGGCGTGCTCGCCCTCCCGATACCGGCGCGCCCTACGGCTCACTCCTCTGACAACGGCTTCTCACAGGTGTGCGAGCTTCTCCAGTACGGGGGCGGCGGCGCGGAGTTTCGCCCACTCGTCCTCGTCGAGGCCGTCGACCAGGCCGGCCAGGAACGCGTTGCGCTTGCGGCGGCTCTCCTCGAGCATCGCCTCGGCCTGCTCGGTCCTGGTGACGACCTTCTGGCGCCGGTCCTCGGGGTGCGGCTCCAGCCGGACCAGTCCCTTGGCTTCGAGCAGCGCCACGATGCGGGTCATCGACGGCGGCTGGACGTGCTCCTTGCGGGCGAGTTCGCCCGGGGTGGCCTGACCGCAGATGGAGAGAGTGCCGAGCACCGACATCTCGGTGGGGCTCAGCGACTCGTCGACCCGCTGGTGCTTGAGCCGACGGGACAGCCGCATCACGGCGGAGCGCAGGGAGTTCACGGCGGCGGCATCGTCGCCATGGGTGAGGTCCGACATGTTTGTTAGAGTAACTCATTACTCTCGCTAAAGACCACTCCGGGTGCGCAGGATGCCCGTGACTCCGGCCACGAATTCCAGACCTCACTCATATGGGTGATGTGGATGCGGAACGTGACACACCACATGGACGGCTGCCGCGACCCTCGTCTCCATGGGGACCAGTGTGCTCAGCCTGCGGATAGACCACGACCTGCTCGAACGGCTCCGGCACCACGCCGCCCGAAGAGGAATGAGCGTCCAGGACTATGTGGTCCGGACGCTCATTCGGGACGACTTCGACGAGCGGTTCCAGACCGCCGTCGAGGAGACGGAGAAGTTCTACGGGGTCACGTGAGCGGGGGCCACGCGACCCCGGCTCAGGTCAGGCCGAGGGCCGGCATCAGGTAGTAGAAGGCGAAGACCGCGGAGACGACGTACATCGGTACGGGGATCTCCCGAGCGCGGCCGGCCGCGAGGCGCAGCACCACGAAGGTGATGAAGCCCATGCCGATGCCGTTGGTGATCGAGTAGGTGAACGGCATCATCAGCATGGTGACGAAGGCCGGGATCGCGATCGTGTAGTCGGACCAGTCGATCTCCTTGACCGAGCCCGCCAGGATCAGGAAGCCGACCGCGAGCAGCGCCGGGGTGGCCGCCTGGGACGGCACCATCGTGGCGACCGGCGTCAGGAACAGGGCCAGCGCGAACAGCGCGCCGGTGACGAGGTTGGCGAAGCCGGTGCGGGCCCCCTCGCCGACGCCGGCCGTGGACTCCACGAAGCAGGTGGTGGCCGAGGAGGAGCTGGCGCCGCCGGCGGCGACGGCGATGCCGTCCACGAAGAGAACCTTGTTGATGCCGGGCAGCTGCCCCTGGGCGTCGGTCAGCCTGGCCTCGTCGCCGACGCCCATGATCGTGCCCATGGCGTCGAAGAAGCAGGACAGCAGGACGGTGAAGACGAAGAGGACGCCGGTCAGGACGCCGACCTTGTCGAACCCGCCGAAGAGGCTGACCTTGCCGAGCAGCCCGAAGTCCGGGGTGGCGACCGGGTTGCCGGGCCACTTCGGGGTGGTCAGGCCCCAGGAGGGCA
Organism: Streptomyces shenzhenensis; assembly: GCF_003688995.1. Classification (GTDB taxonomy): domain Bacteria; phylum Actinomycetota; class Actinomycetes; order Streptomycetales; family Streptomycetaceae; genus Streptomyces; species Streptomyces shenzhenensis_A. Next base: position 137,182 of record NZ_PENI01000017.1, read on the forward strand.
CGGTGGCGACGGCGTTGATGATCAGCGCGAGCACGGTCATCGAGACGATCGAGATGAGGATCGCCCCGGAGACCTTGCGCACGAGCAGCACCAGGGTGAGCAGCGCGCCGAGCACGAAGACGAGGACCGGCCAGCCGTCGAGGTGCCCGTCGCCGCCGAGCTGGAGCGGGACGGTGGTGTGGGCGGCGTCCGGGATGCGGCTGACGAAACCGGAGTCGACGAGCCCGATCAGCATGATGAACAGGCCGATGCCGATGGAGATGGACTTGCGCAGGCCGTGGGGCACGGCGTTCATGACGCGCTCGCGCAGTCCGGTGGCGACGAGCAGCATGACGACGAAGCCGGCCAGGACGACCATGCCCATGGCGTCGGGCCAGGACATCCGGGGCGCGAGCTGGAGCGCGACGACGGAGTTCACCCCGAGGCCGGCGGCGAGCGCGATCGGCACATTGCCGATGACGCCCATCAGCAGGGTGGTGAAGGCGGCCGTCACAGCGGTGGCCGTCACCAGCTGGCCGTGATCGAGCTGATGCCCGTACATGTCCTTCGCGCTGCTGAGGATGATCGGGTTCAGCACGATGATGTACGCCATCGCAAAGAACGTGGCGAAGCCGCCACGGACCTCGCGCGCCAGGGTGCTGCCGCGCTCGGAGATCTTGAAGTAGCGGTCGAGGGCGCCGAAGACGGGCGCCCCGCCCGGCTGATCCGGGGCGGGAACCTTGGCGGGTGCCGAGGTGGACATGCGAGACCTCATCACCAACGGGATTCCCCGCGTTGGAGTTTCATACGAACAGAAGCGGCCAGAGACAAACCGTTTCAGTATGAATGTATAAGGTCGAGATGGCTATCTCCGCGCGTAGACCACCGGGGCGGCAGGCGTCGGCGCCGGGCCTCGTAAGCTGTGCGCATGGCCGCTCTCTCTTCGGGATCCCCCAAGCACGAGGCACCGGAGCCCCTGGAAGGCCCCGTCGTCGCCACCATCACCGGCGGCACGATCGTCTGGTTCGTCCTCTTCCTCGTCCAGCTCCCCTTCTACGGCTGGTTCGACGAGCACGGCCACACCTGGTGGCTGTGGACCTGCCTGGCCGGCGGCGGCCTGGGCCTGATCGGCATCTGGTACGTCCGCAAGCGGGACGCGGCGCTCAAGCGGGCGGCGGCCGACCGAACGGCCGGGCATCCGACGACGACGGAATGACGCGGAGGGCGGGGCCCGTACTACCACCGCACGACCCGTCTCCTCCCCAGGTCGGATCTTCTGTCCACTCGGCGGGTGAAGCGGTAGAACCGCACGTACCGTCGATGGCATGACGCACATCGACGCGGGCGCCGAAGTCGGCCCTGTGCAGCCGGTACCCGTCCCGTCGACCCCCGCGACCGGTCTGACCGCCGCCGACGTCGCCGAGCGAGTCGCCCGCGGCCAGGTCAACGACGTCCCGGTCCGCTCCAGCCGATCCCTCGCCGAGATCGTCCGGGCGAACGTCTTCACCCGCTTCAACGCGATCATCGGCGTCCTGTGGCTGGTCATGCTGGCCGTCGCGCCGATCCAGGACAGTCTCTTCGGCTTTGTGATCCTCGCCAACACCGGCATCGGCATCATCCAGGAATGGCGCGCGAAGAAGACCCTCGACTCGCTCGCCGTGATCGGCGAGGCCCGGCCGACCGTCCGCCGCGACGGCGCCGCCGTCGAGGTCAGCACCTCCGAACTCGTCCTCGACGACCTCATCGAGACCGGGCCCGGGGACAAGATCGTCGTGGACGGCGTGTGCGCCGAGTCCGACGGTCTGGAGATCGACGAGTCGCTGCTCACCGGCGAGGCCGACCCCGTCGTCAAGCACCCCGGCGACCGGGTCATGTCCGGCAGCTTCGTCGTCGCCGGCGGCGGCGCCTTCGTCGCCACCAAGGTCGGCCGCGAGGCCTACGCCGCCCAGCTCGCCGAGGAGGCGTCCCGCTTCACCCTCGTCCACTCCGAGCTGCGCACCGGCATCTCCACCATCCTCAAGTACGTGACCTGGATGATGGTCCCGGCCGCCATCGGCCTGGTGATCACCCAGCTCGTCGTCAAGGACAACAACCTGAAGGACGCCGTCGCCCGCACCGTCGGCGGCATCGTCCCGATGGTCCCGGAGGGACTGGTCCTGCTCACCTCCGTCGCCTTCGCGATCGGCGTGATCCGGCTCGGCCGCAAGCAGTGCCTCGTCCAGGAGCTGCCGGCCATCGAGGGCCTCGCCCGCATCGACACCGTCTGCCTCGACAAGACCGGCACGCTCACCGAGGGCGGCATGGACATCACCGAGCTGCGCCCGCTCGGCGGCAGCGACGAGACGTACGTACGCAAGGTCCTCGGCGCGCTCGGCGAGTCGGACCCCCGGCCCAACGCCTCCCTCCAGGCGATCATCGACGCCTACCCGGACAGCGAGGAGTGGCGCTGCGTGGAGTCGCTGCCCTTCTCCTCCGCCCGCAAGTACAGCGGCGCCACCTTCAGCGAGGGCGACGGCGAGAACAGCACCTGGCTGCTCGGCGCCCCGGACGTGCTGCTCACCGACGGCGACCCGGCCCTGGCCGAGACCGAGCGGCTCAACGAACAGGGGCTGCGGGTCCTGCTGCTCGCCCGCGCCGTCCGCGACCTGGACGACGCCGACGTCGCCAAGGGCGCCCACGCCAGCGCCCTGGTCGTCCTGGAGCAGCGGCTGCGCCCCGACGCCGCCGACACCCTGCGCTACTTCGCCGACCAGAACGTCCGCGCCAAGGTCATCTCCGGCGACAACGCGGTGTCGGTCGGGGCGGTCGCCGCCAAGCTGGGGCTGAACGGCTCGGCGGTGGACGCGCGCCGGCTGCCCGTCGAGCGGACCGAGATGGCGGACGCGCTCGACAAGGCGACCGTCTTCGGCCGGGTCACCCCGCAGCAGAAGCGGGACATGGTCGGCGCGCTCCAGTCCCGCGGGCACACGGTCGCGATGACCGGCGACGGTGTGAACGACGTCCTGGCCCTCAAGGACGCCGACATCGGCGTCTCGATGGGCTCCGGCTCCGAGGCCACCCGCGCGGTCGCCCAGATCGTGCTGCTCAACAACAGCTTCGCCACGCTGCCGTCGGTGGTCGCCGAGGGCCGCCGGGTCATCGGCAACATCACCCGGGTGGCCACGCTGTTCCTGGTGAAGACCGTCTACTCGGTGCTGCTTGCCCTGCTGGTGGTGTGCTGGCAGGTCGAGTACCCCTTCCTGCCCCGGCATCTGACCCTGCTGTCCACGCTGACCATCGGCGTCCCGGCCTTCTTCCTGGCGCTCGCCCCCAACACGGAGCGCGCGCGGCCCCACTTCGTACGGCGGGTGATGCGCTACTCGATCCCGGGCGGGGTGGTGGCCGGCGTCGCCACCTTCGTGACGTATCTGATCGCCCGGCACCAGTACACGGGCCCGGACGCGCTGCCCGCGCAGACGAGCGCGGCCACCCTCACGCTGTTCCTGATCTCCATGTGGGTGCTGGCGATCATCGCCCGCCCCTACACCTGGTGGCGGGTGGCCCTGGTCGCCGCGATGGGCGTGGCCTTCCTCTTCGTCCTGGCCGTGCCCGCCCTGCAGAGCTTCTTCGCCCTGAAGCTGGTCGGGGTCACGATGCCGTGGACGGCGGTGGGCATCGCCGTGATCGGAGCGGCGGCCCTGGAGCTCCTCTGGAAATGGGTCGACCGCCGCTTCCCGGTCTAGACGTACGGCGATGCCCGGCGGCTTCCGCGCGGGTGCCGGTCGTCTTGGCGGAGGGCAGGTGGAAACGTTTCGGCCCCGGGATCTTCCCGGGGCCGAAGTGCGTGTCGACTGCCGTGCCGGTTACTTCACGTCGACGAAGTCACCCGCGGCGTTGACCGCCGGCGTGGTCGAGGTGCCCGCGAAGCTGTAGCGGTAGTAGCCGTCGACCGTGGCCTTGGTCGTGGTCTTCAGGTTGCCGGTCGAGTTCGTCTTGATGGTCTTCAGCGTGGTGTAGGTGCTGGAGCTCTTCTTGCGGAACTGGAGCTTGACCGACTGGCCGGCGTAGCCGTGGTACTTGCCGTCGTCCCAGCTGGCCCGGGACAGCTTGCCGGTGACCGTGAGGGTCTTGCCCTTCTTGACCGGCTCCGGCGAGGCGTCGACGGTCAGCTTGGAGTAGCGCTGGAGCCTGGTGGTGGCCAGGGCGTCCTGCTCGGCGTAACCGACCTTGCTCAGGTCGATGTCGTCGGAGGTCGGGTCCTGGTCGTTGAAGTCGAGCGCGTGGCCGATCGCCTTCCAGCTGGTGGCGTCCGCGTTGGTCAGCTCGAAGTCCGGGTAGACGTCGATGGTGCCCTTGCAGGTGGCCTTGGTCGCCGAGCTGTCGACGCAGGTCGGCCAGTCGTCGCCGATCAGGATGTTCTTCGGGTCGGTGTACGAGCCGCGGTAGATCTCGACGTCCAGCACGAAGTCGGGCGCGTTGAGGTCGATGTCGGCGGCGTGCGTGACGGTGTAGGTGACCGGCACCCGGACCTTGTTGGTGGTCCCGACGACGATCGGCTTGCCCTTGTTGATCTTCACATTGGAGAAGGAGAGGTCCAGCGCGTAGGGCACGCCGGTGTCCTGGGCGCCCGCGGTGCTGAACGCGGACTTGCCGGCGGCGGCCCGGTGGGCGGCCTGTGCGGCCTTCACGACGTCGTCGCGGTCGTACGAGGAGCCGCCGGCGGCGTGCGCCGCCGGAACGGCGAGGGCGGACAGGGCCAGGGCACCGGTGACGGCGGCCACGGTGGCACGAATGCGCATGCGTTCCCCTGCATGGAGAGAGGGGCCCCGCCGGCGGTCGTCGCACACGGCTCGTCGCCACGGGGCCCAGTGATCGTGGAGTCTGTTGACTCAGATGATCTGATCCACGACGACAGGCGATGGTTGTACGGAAACCGAGGAAAATGTGCGCGACTTGCCAAGGTCGCGGCGCCGCGCCCGGCCCGCCCGAACGGCACGGCTGCCACCGGCCACGGCGGAACGCACCCGCGGACGCACGGCCCGGCCACATCCGGTGGGCCCACCCAGGGACACGGCTCCCTGCCCCGCGCGGCCCGACCGCATCCGGCCCGGGCCGGGCCGCCGGAAGCCAGAGCGACCCGGCAACCACACGTCGGCATGGGACGGTTGCCGGAGGCCAGGGTGGAGCGATCGGTGTGCGGGTTCAGTCGAACCAGCGGTCGCGGGCCAGTTCCTCCGTGCGGGACGGGTCCTCCAGCAGGGCCGCGACCTCGAAGCGGCGCGGCCACTGGCCGGCCGCCCAGGCGAGTCCGGCGGCGACGCCCTCCAGGGTCGCGGCGTGCAGGACGCCGTCGGCCGTCAGCCGCCAGTCGATCTCGACGCCGTCGACGACGAGTTCCTCGTGCTCGACATAGCTGCCGGGGGTGCGCGGGCCGAGCAGCACCCGCACCGCGTCCGGCACCCCGTGCTCGGTGCCCGCCGAGTCCACCCGCCCGGTGACGGACTCGCTCAGCCGCCGCACCTGGAAGAGGTCCGCCAGCTCCGCGGCCCGGGCGGGCCGCACCGGCAGCAGCGGGACACCCGCGGTGAAGGGCAGCAGATCGGGCGAGTCGACGACCACGGTGTCGGCCGCGTCCACCACCTCGACCCGGCCGTCCACGACGGCCCGCAGCTCGTCCGGCAGGGTCACCTGGTCCGGGTCGAGCTCGGCCAGCGCGCCGTACAGCCCGTGCAGCTGGGCGGGGGTGACGGACCGCTCCGGGTCGGCGAGCCGGTCCAGCAGCTCGGCCGCCCCGCCCGGTTCGTCGAGCAGCGCGGCGACCGAGGTGCGCACGCCGAGGGCCCGCAGCACCTGCTCGTCCGCGAAACCGGTCGCGTCGGCCTCGTCGTACAGCCCGCGCAGCAGCGGATCGCCGCCCGCCGCGAGCAGCCCGGCGGGCCGCCGGCCGTCCAGCACCGGGTGCCCGCGCAGCCACCACGCCGTGTAGGGCCGTACCACCTCGTGGGTGCCGTCCGGCAGCAGGATGCGCACCGGCTGGGTGAGCGCGTCGCGCAGCGGCGGGCGGGCGAGCAGGGCCAGGGCCTCGGGCCAGTGGTCGTCGTCGACGAGGTCGAGGTCGCGCACGGCGACCAGTTCGGTGGCGACCGGCGGCACCGGGGTGTCCGGGAAGCGGTCGAGGACGTCCTCGCACCACACGTCCACGGCATCCAGCAGGCCCGCGTCGTCCGGTTCGGCGAAGTCGCCTTCGCGGGGCTCCAGTTCGTCCGGGTCGAGGACCACGTCGGTGGCCCGCACCAGCGCGAAGTCGGCCAGCACACCGCAGGCGGCCAGCGGCTGTTCACCCCACTTCTCCGCCAGTTCGGCGTCCACGGCGGCCAGTTCGTCCTCGCGGATGACCCGGGCGAACGGGCTGCCGGGCAGGACCAGTTCACCGGCGGGGGCGAGTTCGCCGTCCTCGTCGGGCAGCGCGAGAGCGCCCAGCCAGGGCTCGTCGCCGGGTTCCAGGCCCGCGTCCCGGACCAGGGCGAGGACGGTGTCCGCCAGTTCCTCGGCGTCCAGCGCGTCCTCCTCCCAGCCGGTGGCGCCCTCCTCGTCGAGGGAGGCGGCGACCGCGGCGCGCACCTGGGGCGTGGTCAGCACGGCGCGCGGGGTCGCGGGCAGCGCGCCGAGCTTCTCCAGGATCGGATGCGCGGCGTCCGGGTGCGCGACCTTCAGGCCGAGCCGGGCGAGCGTCCCCGGATCGATGCGGACGGCGTCCGGCGTGGGCAGCAGCACCTGCCGGGGGCCGATCGTGGTACGCCCCGCCCCTGCCCCGGCGCCGAAGCCCTGGGCGGGGCCCCCGGCGAGCGGGACGGGCAGTCCGGAGAGCCGGTCCGGGTCGACCCCGGCCAGGCTGTCGTACAGCCGCCGCCACCAGCCGGGCTCCCGCTCCAGCCCGGCCAGCCGGTCGATCGCGTCGGCGAGCGGCAGCCGGGCGATGCCCAACGTGCGCAGCTCCACGCGGCGTTCGAGGCCCGCGGGCAGCAGCGTGGGCAGCACCTCGGCGAGCACGTGCACGGTGTCGGCGCCCGCGCCCTCGGCGATCTCGGCGTCCCGGGGGCGCAGCGTCTCGGGAAGGTCCTCGGCGTCGTCCTCCTTGGCCTCGACGGCCGGGGGCAGGAACGCGGTGCGCGGGAGGCGCTCCAGGATCGCCTGGCGCAGCGCGCCGTCGAGTTCGCCCTTGCCGAGCGGCCCTGGCACCAGATCGATGATGCCCTCGGTCACCGGCCGCCAGCCGGCGAGGAGTTCGGTGTACGCGTCCGCCGCGCGCTGGACCAGGAAGCCGGTCAGCGGGCCCGGCGCGGCGTGCCGGCGGGTGGGGTCCAGCGGGAAGGAGGCGATCAGCAGCGCGGGGACGCCGAGGGGCTCGTCGCTGGGGGTCGGCGCGTGCACGACGGGCGCGGTGCGGGGGCGGGCCGGGGCGCCGTCGGGGCCCACGGGCACCGCCCAGGTGACCGACCAGTGCGGGCGCAGGCGTTCCTCGACCGGGCGGTCGGCGAGCAGACCGGGGGTGAGCGGGCCGTGCGCGGCGACGGTGCGCCAGCGGGTCGTGCCGTCCCGCGAGTCCGCCACGACCGTGCCGCCGCCGTCCGTGCTGCGGCGCAGGGTGCGCGGCTCGGCGCCGTCGATCTCGACGACGACCTCCGCCAGGCCGGGCAGGGCGAGCAGCAGGGCGTCGTCGACGGCGTGCAGGAGGCGTTCGGCGAGGTCGGCGGCGGCCGCGTCGCGCAGCGGCAGGATGACGACCGTGTCGTACGGGTCGGGGGCGGTGCCCTCGGCGGCGAACGGCAGGCGCAGCAGCGGCACATGCCCGTCGCGGCGCCGGATCTCGTCGCCGAGGCCGGGGCTGCGCCCGGCGGCGTCGGCGGCGAGTTCGCGGGCCTCGGCAAGCGACCAGCGGACGCCGCCGTGCCGGCCGACGACGGCGGGCTCGTCGGTGACGGAGAGCACGGCGGAGAAGCCGATGCCGAAGCGGCCGACAGCGCCGTGGCCCGCTCCGGTGTCGTCGGTGTCGTCGCGTTTGGCGGAGGCGCGGAGAGTGGCGAGCGATTCGACACCGGCCGCGTCGAGCGGGGCGCCGGTGTTGGCGGCGAACAGGACGCCGTCGCGGAGGGTGAGGCGGAGCCGGCCGCGCACCTGGGCGCGGGCCGCCGCGTCGGCGGCGTTCTGCGCCAGTTCGATCACGAGCCGGTCGCGGTAGCCGCCGAGGACCAAGTCCTCCTCCGCGTTGGCGTCCTCGCGGAAGCGGGCGGGACTGGTGGCCCAGGCGTCGAGGACACCGCGGCGCAGACGGGCCGTGCCGAAGGGGTCGGCGCCCTCGGCCGCGGGCCGCACGAACTTGCTCACGTTCACTCTCCTCGTCTGGGGTGACGACGAAGGTACCGCTCCTGCGGCACCGGGGTGCCGGGGCCGTCCGGGTGAACGGGGGACCCACGCCGCGGTGTGCTGCCAACGTAGCTCCGAGCGCCCGCACACGGCCCCCTGGCGGGCGTACGCGGGCGGTCCGGGCAGCGCGGCGAGCGGATGTGCGGGCCCGGCGGCGCGGGCACGCTCCGGCACGGGGGCGCCGCAGCGGCGCGGGCCCGCCGCGAAGCCGTAGGAGCACGTCCCGACACCGCGGACGCACCGCAGAGCCGCGAGCGCGCGACAGGCACGGGCCGGCGCCCCGGGAGCGGGCCTGGGCCCAGTCGCCGGACTCCCTCCCCAGCCTCCGGCCGGGCGGACGAGGAGGGAGCCCGGCGACAGGACCTAGGGTCTTTCGTTTGGATCAGGCCGGATCAGGGAGCGGGGTCTGGTGCCGTGGATCGCAAGGCGGAGGAGGGCGGCAGGGCGGAGCCCTGACAACCGACGACAACGCCGCGAGGCGCGGTGCCAGGGCCCGCGAGCCCGGCATGATCCAAACGAGAGGCCCTAGGAGTGGCCGAGTTCCGCCGTCGCCTCGTCGGTGATCGCCGGTACCGAACCGGAGTCCGGCGCCGGGCGCAGCGGGAAGGGATCCACCCGCGTCTCGTCGATCACCGGCGCCGCCGGCTGGGGGGGCTTGGGCATGACAGCCGCTTCGGAGTGGCCGCCGCAGCCGTAGGCCAGGGAGACCACGCGGCCGTCGGCCGGCGCGAACTCGTTCGCGCAGACGCCGAAGGCCTGGCCGAGGGAGCCGCCGAGGGGCAGCAGGAAGCCGCAGCTGACACAGGGCGCGGGCGCCGCCTGGGCCATCGGCGTCCCGGCGCCGAACGCCTCCTCCCAGCGATCGGCGGCCAGATGCAGGCCGTAGCGGGACAGGACCCGGGCGCGGCGCATGCCGAGTTCCTCCGCCACCGCGGCGATCGAGCCCCGGGACGGCGACGTCGGGAGTGTCGCGGGGGCGCCCGCCGTGACCTCCGCGTCCTCCGCCTCGGCCAGTTCCGCCATCTCCGCGGAGACGGCGGAGTGCACCGGTGGCTCCTCCTCGGCGGAGTAGCCCGGCTCCAGGCGCAGATCCTCGGACTCGGTGGGCAGGAGATCGCCGGGACCCAGGTCGCCCGGGCGCAGCCGCTCGCTCCACGGCACCCACTCGGGGGCGAGCAGCGCGTCGGGGCCGGGCAGCAGGACCGCCTCGTCGAGGGTGACCACCTTGGCGCGGGAGGCGCGGGCCACCGTCACCGCCCAGCGCCAGCCCCGGTAGCCCAGTTCCTTGCACTGGAAGAAGTGCGTGACAACACGGTCGCCCTCGGATACCAGTCCGGTGTGCTCGCCGACCACACCGGGCGCGGCCGCCTCCTCGGCTGCGGCGCGGGCGAGGTCGACGGCCTCGGCGCACAGGCGGTCGGGGGTGCGGCTTCGCGTTGTCGCTGCGCTCACAGGTATCGCTTCTCTCCTACGCCGTCTCACGGGTGCGCATGCCTGAAGGCGGTGGGGCGGACGGAGCGGACCTGTGGGCCGCATCGACGTCCGCGTCCGATCGCGCTCGGGCGCACCTCTGCCATCCATTCTGCGGGATGGCTGAGATACGCACGCTACCTGTTCATGTGCGCTCGGCCTACACCGACGGCCGCTTCACCGCCTCCCGGCGCCGTTTCCGGCCCGCCCGAAGCGGCCCGATCCGCTGTGACGTCACCGACTCGCGCGGCGACAAGTGCGCTACGAAAAGGATTCTCAGGGCACTATGAACGTCGTGGCAGCCGCGAGGTCGCCCCAGGGCACCGCCCGCGCCGGCGGGGTCAGGGGCAGCAGTCGAGGCGGCGGTGCGGGCCGGATGGGCACGGCCGTCCGCACGGTCGGCCGTGCCCTGCATCTCCCGGTGGCCGGCGCGGCCCGCGGGATCAGGCGGGCCACGCACGCGCACGGCGCCGGGGAGTCCGGGCTCGGAAAACTGATCGAACTGCACGCCGTCAACGGCGCCGGCGATGTGATGATCACCGTGGCGCTCGCCTCCACCGTGTTCTTCTCGGTGCCGACGGACGAGGCCCGCGGCCGGGTCGCGCTCTATCTGGCGATCACCATGGCCCCGTTCACGGTCCTCGCCCCGGTGATCGGCCCGCTGCTGGACCGGCTGCCGCACGGCCGGCGCGCCGCGATGGCTGCCGCGATGCTGGCCCGCGCCCTGCTGGCGCTGATCATCTCCGGGGCGGTGGCGAGCGGCAGCCTGCAGCTGTATCCCGCGGCCCTCGGCGTGCTCGTGGCGTCGAAGGCGTACGGCGTGGTCCGCAGCGCGGTCGTGCCCCGGCTGCTGCCGCCCCGCTTCTCACTGGTGAAGGCGAACTCCCGGGTCACCCTCGCCGGACTGCTGGCCACCGGGGTGGCCGCCCCGATCGCGGCGGGACTGCACGCCATCGGCGACCCCTGGCCGCTGTACGGCGCCTTCGTGATCTTCGGGGCGGGTACGTTCCTGTCGTTCTCGCTGCCGCGGAAGGTCGACTCCGCCAAGGGCGAGGACGTCGCGCTGCTCGCCGCCGACGCCGAGCATCTGCGCGGCCCGCGCCGCAACGGGGCCAGACGCCCGGGGCTGCGCACGGTCGGCCCGGCCGTCACCTACGCGCTGGGCGCGAACGCCGCCCTGCGCTGCCTCTCCGGCTTCCTGATCTTCTTCCTGGCCTTTCTGCTGCGCGAGCACCCGCTGACCGGCGAGAGCGCGGCGGTCTCGCTGGGGATAGTGGGCGTCGCGGCCGGCGCGGGCAACGCGCTCGGCACGGCGGTCGGGGCCTGGCTGCGCTCCCGGGCGCCGGAGATCATCATCGTGACCGTGGTCGCGGTGGCGCTGGGCACGGCGGTCGTCGCCGCGGTGTTCTTCGGCGCGTTCCTGGTGGCGTGCCTGGCCGCGGTCGCCGGGTTCGCGCAGGCGCTGGCCAAGCTGTCCCTGGACGCGCTGATCCAGCGGGACGTGCCGGAGCCGGTCCGCACCTCGGCGTTCGCACGGTCGGAGACGCTGCTGCAGATGGCATGGGTGTTCGGCGGCGCGGTCGGCATCGTGATGCCGCTCAACGGCGCCCTGGGCCTGGCCGTCGCCGCCGCCCTCGTCGCCGCCGGCTGGCTGACCACCCTGCGCGGCCTGCTCAGCGCGGCCCGGCACGGCGGGGCCACGCGGCCGCGAGTGGCGTAACGAACCGGGCACGCCGCCCCCCAGATGGGGGGTCCGGCAGGGGTGCCCGATAACCTTCGGCCATGACCATGCAATCCGCCTCGCGACGCCGCCGCGCCGTCGCCGCCGCCGGCGTCGTTCTCGCCGGACTGCTCGTCCTCACAGCCTGCGAAAAGCCGACCCCGATCGCGACGGTCACCGTCGGCACCAGCTCGGTCAACTCCGAAGCCACCTGCTACAACGACGGCAAGGCCCTGGACACGGCCGCCCTCGCGAACTGCCTCAAGGACACCGGCATCGAGTCCATCACGGTGGACCCGGACGAGACCGTCCGCTTCGGTGTCGACCCGGAGATCGCGGACAACGGCTGGACGATCCTGATGAACGGCCAGCCGCTCACCGACTCCAGCACCAAGACGTACCGCACCATCCCCGGCAGCGTCTTCTTCAACGCCCAGTACGGCGCCCAGGGCAACTCGACCCTGGTGTCGGTCAAGGAGGGCGACAAGACCGTCAAGGGCCTGTGGTCCTTCAAGCTCAAGAAGGCCTCCTGACCACGTCCGGGATGCGTTTCCTCGTGGCCACCGCGGTCCCCGCCGAGCGCGACGCGGTGGCACGAGCGCTCCCCGGCACCGCGCGCGAGGTGCGCCTGCCGGGCGGCACGCTCCACCAGGTCGCCGGCCCGCACACCTACGACCTGCTCGCCGCCGGCGTCGGCCCCGCCCGCGCCGCCGCCTCCACCGCCGCCGCCCTCACCGCCGCGGCCCTGGACGGCTCCCCGTACGCCCTCGTCGTCAGCGCCGGGATCGCCGGCGGCCTCCGGCCCGCCGCACCCGTCGGATCGCTCGTCGTCGCCGACGAGATCACCGCGGCCGACCTGGGCGCCGAGACCGCCGAGGGCTTTCTCCCGGTCACCGAACTCGGCTTCGGAACCGTCAGCCACCGTCCGCCGGAAACACTCGTACGAGAGGTCACCGCGGCGACCGGGGCACCCTCCGGCACCGTGCTCACCGTCTCGACCGTGACCGGGACCGAGACCCGCGCCGACGCGCTGCGCGCCCGCCACCCCCGGGCGCTGGCCGAGGCCATGGAAGGCTTCGGGGTGGCCGAGGCCGCCGCCGCACACCGGGTGCCCGTCCTCGAAGTACGCGCGGTGTCCAACCCCGTCGGCCCGCGCGACCGCGCCGCCTGGCGCGTCGGCGACGCCCTCGCGGCCCTCACCGAGGGCTTCGGGAAGCTCGCGCCCGCACTGGAGAGTTGGAACCCACATGAGCCCTGAGAGCCGACCGCTGCAGATCGCCTACTCCCCCTGCCCGAACGACACCTTCGTCTTCGACGCCCTCGCCCACGGCCGTGTCCCCGGCGCGCCCGCGCTCGACGTCACCTTCGCGGACATCGACATCACCAACGGCATGGCCGAACGCGGCGAGTTCGACGTGCTGAAGGTGTCGTACGCGGTGCTGCCGTACGTCCTCGACGCGTACGCGCTGCTGCCCTGCGGCGGCGCGCTGGGCCGGGGCTGCGGGCCGCTCGTGCTCACCCGGGAGGCGGACACGGACCTCACCGGCCGAACGGTGGCCGTGCCGAGCGAGCGGTCGACCGCCTATCTGCTGTTCCGGCTGTGGGCCGCGGACACCCTGCCGGGGGGCGTCGGGGAGATCGTCGTCATGCCGTTCCACGAGATCATGCCGGCCGTGCGGGACGGGAAGATCGACGCGGGGCTGGTGATCCACGAGGCGCGGTTCACCTATCAGAACTACGGGCTGCACAGACTCGCGGACATGGGCGAGCACTGGGAGGCCACGACCGGGCTGCCGATCCCGCTGGGCGCGATCGTCGCCAAGCGGTCGCTGGGCGCGGACACGCTGCGGCTGCTCGCCGAGTCGATCCATACGTCCGTGCACGCCGCCTGGGACGACCCTGAGGCCTCCCGGCCGTACGTCATGGAGCACGCCCAGGAGATGGACCCGGCCGTCGCCGACCAGCACATCGGGCTGTACGTCAACGAGTTCACGTCGAACCTCGGCGAGGACGGTTACGCGGCGGTCCGCGGCCTGCTCACCCGTGCGGCGGCCGAAGGGCTCGTCCCGCCCCTCGGCCCGACCGCGCTCGACTTCCCCTGACCGGGCGCGTCCCGGCGGGTGGGCTACACGTCCAGTTGGTCGGCGACCGCGCGCAGCAGACCGGCGATCTTCTTGCCGGAGGCCTTGTCGGGGTAACGGCCCTTCTCCAGCATCGGTGTGATGTTCTCGAGAAGGGTCGTCAGGTCCTGCACGATGGAGGCCAGCTCGTCCGGCTTCTTGCGCTGGGCCGCGGCGACCGACGGGGTCGGGTCGAGGATGACCACCGACAGGGCCTGGTCGCCCCGTTGACCGGCGACCACGCCGAACTCCACGCGCTGTCCCGGCTTGAGCGCATCGACTCCGGCGGGGAGAACCGAGGAGTGGACGAAGACGTCACCGCCGTCGTCACGGGAGAGAAAGCCGAAGCCCTTCTCACTGTTGAACCACTTGACTTTGCCGGTAGGCACGTCTGTCCTCGTCCTCGTACTCGTCGGAAAACTGCTTCTGAAAACGGCTCTTGATAGCACTCGGGCGGGTCTGTCCGTGACCCGCCGGTACCAAGGCTAATGGTCTTGGGGCGGGTGACAAGACGTTGCCCGGTTGTTCCTTCGCGCAGGGAACTACCCTGGTCCGGTGCGTGACAAAACCCAAGCGAATTCCGCCGCGCCCGGTGACGGACTCATCCGTGCCGGTGCCGTGGTCTTCTTCCTCGGTGCCGTGGCCACTCTCGTCACCGTGGCCCCGCTGTTCCTGGGCGCGAAGCCTTTTCCGACCTACATGTTCGGTCTGAGCATGCTCATGGGGGTCGGATTCCTCGTGGCCGGCGCGGGGGTCCTGCGATCGGCCGCGGCCGGCCGGCGTCAGGCGCGGGGCGCCTCGCGGTAGCCGGCCAGCCAGCGCGGGAAGGCGGACAGGTCGTCGAGGACGACGTCCGCGCCCGCGGTGTGCAGTTCCGCCGGGGCGCACGGGCCGGTGGCCACGGCCACGGAGAGGGCGCCGGCGGTGCGGGCGCCGCGTACGTCTCCGACGTGGTCGCCGACGTAGACGCTCGCGCTGTGTTCGCGCAGCGCCTCCGCCTTGCGCTCCGCCCACAGGTCGCCGACGACCGCGTCGGGCTCTATGCCGAGGTGGCTGAGGTGCAGCTTCGCGTTCGGCTCGTACTTCGCGGTGACCACGATCGCCCGGCCGCCTGACTCACGCACCGCCGCGATGGCCTCGCGGGCGCCGGGCATCGCGGGGGTCGCCGCGATGGCGATCGCCGGGTACATCTCGCGGTACAGGTCGGCCATCGGGGCGACCTGCTCGGCCGGGAACCAGTTGACCAGCTCGTCGGCGAGCGGCGGCCCGAGCCGGGTGATGGCCAGATCGGCGTCGATGTAGGTCCCCGTCCGCTCCGCCAGCGCCGTGTAGCAGGCGTGGATGCCGGGCCGGGAGTCGATCAGGGTCATGTCGAGGTCGAACCCGACGGTCAGCGCACGAGAACTCATATCCGCCATTGTGCCCACGCCCCCCTCCGGGGCCTCAGCAGGGTCCAACCGCCCCACCCGGGCGCACGGCAGCACAAGACGACGCCTTCCACCCGGGGCCCCACGGGATCCGCAGCGCATGACAAAGGGCAACACCTGTCCTCACACCGGAACCACGACCTCCCTCTCGCCGGCTCGGCAGCGGGCGGGGCGGGCCACCACGACCGACGTACCCGAGCGAAACGGGTCACGCCGGCGCTGCCGATGCAACCAGCTGCGCGGGCCGCCGCGCCCGGCACGCCGCCAGGGCATACGGCGGGACAAGGCATCGCCGTCCACCCGGGGTCCCACGGGATCCAGCGGCGGACGGCCCAGGCCGAGACCCGCCCCCGCTCCGGGGCAACCGGGCCGCCCCGCGCGGGCACTCCTCCAGGGCACGCGGCAAGAGAGGGCGCCGCTTTCCACCCGGGCCCCACGACGGGCCAGACAGCCCAAGAACCGCCCCCACACCGACGTACCCAAGCGGAGCGGGTCGCGCCGGGGCGCATGGCGAAGGTCGACGCCCGTCCTCGCGCCGAAACCGCGCCCCCTCACCGACGGGCCGCCGTGGTCTGCGCTCCGCCTGGGTGCGCGGCGGGACAAGGCGACGTCGGTCACTCGGAACCCAGTAGGCGCGGTTAGTGGTGGCGTTGGGAGCGCCAGAGGATGTACGCGGCTGAGGTCAGGGCCGCGGCTCGGACCGCCCAGGGCCAGGTTTCGGTCAGGGCGTCGCTCATGTGGCCCTGGGCGATGGGGTCGCCCCAGCGGCCCTCGCTCCGGCCCCACAGCCAGACCAGGCCGCCCGTGAGCGCCAGTCCGGGCAGGCCCATGACGGCCCACTTGCTCTCCGCCGCGGTGAGGCGACGGGAGCCGTAGGCGATGAGCCAGCCGACGATCAGTGCGAACCAGTTGCCGAGCACCGCCCCGGCGACCAGGGCCGCGGCGGCGAGCAGGAGCAGCGGGTTGGTCCAGCCCGCGGCGGGGCGGGGCAGCGGCAGCCGGCGGCGCGGGGGCGGATCGGCGGGCCCGAGGGGCGGTCCGGGTTCCGCCTCGCCCTTGGCGGGCTCCCCCTTGGCCGGCTCCCCCTTCGCGGCCGTTTTCTCCTCGGCCTCGGATTCCTTCGGTGGTGGCTTGAGGAGTTCGGGGATCTCCACGCCCCCGACGAACCCCGGCACGCTGTCCCCGACCCCGAACGGGCTGTCGTCCACCCGCCACCAGTCGGGCTGCAGAGCGCTGTCGCCGAGTTCGTCCTCCCCGGCGAGGTGGGGCGGCGACGGTGCGTCGGACCGCGCGGGCGCCTCCGGCTCGGCCGGCCGCGGGCGGGGCACGCCCCGGCGGAGCCCCGGGCCCTTCTGCCCCAGCAGCCCGTTGGGCCCCAGCAACCGCTTGGGACCCAGCAGTCCCTTCGGCTCGGGCTCGCGCGGTGCGGGCTGCGCGGGCACGGCGGCGGGCGGCGGCTGCGGCCCCCCGCTCCCCCCGCCCGCCGCCGTGACGACCTCGTCCGGTGTGCCCAGCCCGTCGAGGATGCGGCGTACGGCGGCGGGACTGTCCACGGCGGCCCTGGCCCGGTGCCGGTCGATCTCGTTGCGCAGCCCGGACACCAGGCGCATGCGGTCGGCCGACGGCAACTGGCGCTGCTGCGCGATGTCGCCGACGCGGCTCAGATACTCGTAGACGACCTGGTCGCTCTCGATACCCACGAAGTCCCCTCCGGGGCCGGTGCGTTCGATACCCCGTCGGGACGACGGTAGCGCAGGCCACGGCTCGGTCCTGCTCGCACTGCCTGACCATCGCCGAGGTATGCGCAGCGTTCCGTTCTCCCGGCGGTCGCCGCTCCCCCGGCACGGAGGAGCCCCGGACCGGGGGGCACTTCCTCCCGGTGCCGACCCCGCACCCGCTACCGTGGGTCGGATGAGCAACCCGGCACCACCGCCGCGTTCCCTCGCGGAGGCGCTCCGCGCCAGGGACGACGCCTCCCTGGCCGTGCTGCTGCGCAGCCGACCCGACCTCATCACCCCGGTGCCCACCGACCTCACCCAGCTCGCCACCCGTGCGGGCACCCGGGCCTCGGTGCTGCGCGCCCTGGAGCGCCTCGACCTCTTCGCCCTGCAGACGGCCCAGGCCCTGGCCGTGGCCGCGGACCCGGCGTCCTACGACGAGTTGCGCGGCCTGCTGGCGGGCGACGCCGGCGACCGGGCCGTCGTGGCCGCGCTGCCGGACGCCCTCGCCACCCTGCGCGAGCAGGCCCTGGTGTGGGGCGGCGACGACCGGCTGCGGCTGGTCCGCACGGCCCGCGAGGTGCTCGCCCCGACGCCGCAGCATCCGTCTCCGACCGGCCTCGGCCCGACCGTGCAGGAGACCACCGCGGGCATGTCGCCGGGCCGGATCCAGGAGATCGTCACGGCCGCGGGCCTGCCCTCGACCCATGACCCGGTCTCCGCCGCGGCGGCGCTCTCCGCCCTGTTCACCGACCGCGGGCGGATGGCCGCGCTGCTCGCCGGGGCCCCGGCGGAGTCCCGTGAGGTGCTGACCCGGCTCGTCTGGGGGCCGCCGTACGGCCAGGTCACCCCGGAGCCGGCCGCCCATCTGCGCTGGCTGCTCGACCGCGGTCTGCTGCTGCCGACGGCGCCCGGCACGGTCGTGCTCCCGCGCGAGGTCGCCCTGCATCTGCGCGAGGGCCGCGCCCACCGTGCGCCCGAGGCGGTGCCGCCGCCGGTCGGGACGGCGGCGACGCATCCCGCGCAGATCGTGGACGCGACGGCGGCCGGGCAGGCGTACACCGCGCTGGCGGCCGTGGAGGAGCTGCTGAAGGAATGGGACGAGGGCGGTCCGACGGTGCTGCGGGCCGGCGGGCTCAGCGTCCGGGACCTGAAGCGGACGGCGGTCGCCCTCGACGTGTCCGAACCGGTCGCCGCGTTCTGGGTCGAACTGGCCTACGCGGCGGGCCTGCTGGCCTCCGACGGTGAGGCGGACGAGCGGTACGCGGCGACCCCGGCGTACGACACGTGGCTGGAGCTGCCTCCGGCCGAGCGGTGGGCGCGGCTCGCGGAGGCGTGGCTGACGGCGACCCGGACGGCGGGGCTCGTCGGCGGGCGGGACACCAAGGACCGTACGTTGGCGGCGCTGGGGCCGGGACTCGACCGCTCCGTGGCGCCCGAGGTGCGGCACCGGGTGCTGGGGCTGCTGGCCGCGCTGCCGGAGGGCGCCGCGCCCGACCTCGGTTCCCTGCTGGCCCGGCTGCGCTGGGAGCGTCCGCTGCGCGGCCCGGTGGCCACCCCGGTGGCCACCCCGGTGGCCACCCCGGTGGGCGGCCCGGCGCGCGAGGGCGGCCGGCCGCGGGGCGGCGACGAGGACCTGCGCTCCCGGATCGCGCGCTGGACGCCGACGGAGGCGGAGCTGCTGGGCATCACCGGCCGCGGCGCCCTGTCGGCCCACGGCCGCGCGCTGCTCGGCGCCTCCGCCCCCGCGGCCTCCGCCGCGTCCGCGCCCGCGCCGGGCGGCGGTCGCCGGACCGGCGGCGGCCCGGCCGACGGGCCGGGGGACAAGCTGCCCGCGCACCACCGCCGGCGTCCGCCCGCGCCCCGTGCGCCCCTCTCGCCGGGCGAGCTGGTGGCGGCCTCCGCCGCCGCTGCCGGGCTGCTCGCGCCGCTGCTGCCCGAGCCGCTGGACCACGTCCTGCTCCAGGCGGACCTGACGGCGGTGGCACCGGGGCCGCTGGAGCGGTCGCTGGCCGAGACGCTGGGCGTGCTCGCGGACGTCGAGTCGAAGGGCGGCGCGACGGTCTACCGCTTCACGCCCGCCTCCGTGCGGCGCGCCCTTGACGCCGGCCGGACCGCCGCCGACCTGCACGCCTTCCTCACCGCGCACTCCCGCACCCCGGTCCCGCAACCGTTGGCGTACCTGATCGACGACGTGGCCCGCAAGCACGGCCGGCTGCGGGTGGGCGCGGCGTCCGCGTACGTGCGCTGCGACGACGACACGCTGCTGAACGAGATCCTCGCCGACCGGCGGTCGGCCGCCCTGCGGCTGCGCCGGCTGGCGCCGACCGTGCTCGCGGCGCAGGCCGACCCGGCGGCGCTCCTGGAGGGCCTGCGCGCGATGGGCTACGCGCCCGCCGCCGAGTCCGCCGAGGGTGATGTGCTGATCGCCCGCGCCCACGCCCACCGCACCCCGCCCCGCGCGGCCCCCGAGCCGGTCCCGGACGGCCCGCCCGCCCCCGACGCGACCCTGCTGTCCGCGGCGATCCGTGCGATCCGCGCCGGTGACCTGGCCGCCACGACCCCGCGCAAGCCCGCGGGCGTCCCCGCCCCGGCCGGCGACCTGCCGCGCACCAGTTCCGCCGAGACCCTGGCCACCATGCAGGCCGCCGTCCTGACGGGCGAGACCCTGTGGATCGGGTATGTGAACCCCGAGGGCGCCGCCAGCCAGCGCGTCATCGCGCCCATCCGGGTCGAGGGCGGCTTCGTGACGGCGTACGACCACACGGCGGACGAGGTGCGGACCTATCCGCTGCACCGGGTCACGGGGGTCGCGGAGCTGGCGGACGACTGAACCGGGACCCGTCGTGATCACCGGGCGGTAGGGCACACTGGACGTTTGGCTCGGCGGAAAGTTCCGTTGCCGCTACCGCACTTCGCCACCGCAGTCATGGACGAGGCGGAATCCAGTGGTGTGCCGTTTGATCCAAGACCGGAAGGCCCCTGGGCCAGCAGCGCGACGGCGCCCCGAGACTGCAGGCGCCATCGCCGAGGCCGCCCGGCTGCACGCGGCGCGGACCCCCAAGGTCGCTGTCGAGCGCCACCCTCCGACCGGCAACTTCGCTGCGCCGACGCCCCTAGTGTCAGCCGACGACCAGCTTGGCTCTGGAACGGTCAGGAGGACAGAGCCGCGTCGAGGTAGTCCTGCACCGGCTCGAACAGCCCGTACGGCACGAACTGCGGGATCTCGGAATGCGCGACCCAGGACAGTTCAGCCAGTTCCTCCGTGTCCGCGACATGAGCCGTGCCGCTCAGCACCTCGCAGGCCGTGTACGACATCTGCCGCCCCGTCTTCGGATGGACCCGCTCGCCGAGCAGCTTCACGGCGGTCACGGTCAGGCCGGTTTCCTCCTGGGTTTCCCGTACGGCGGCGTCCTCGCGGGATTCACCGGGTTCGACTTCCCCGGCGGGGAACTGCCAGGAGAGCTGACCTTCGCTGACGCGGCGGCGCACCATCAGAACGCGGCCCTCGTGAACGACAATGGCGGCGGCGATGCCCGGCCGCACGTTCCTGTGGTGTTCGGTCACGTCTGCTCCTCCAGGACGGCCAGGACGGCTGGAAAGATCGTGTGGACGGGAATGAACCGGGACACCGCGTTCATTGGGACCCACATCACATCGATGTTCTCGGCCGCGTCGCTATTGGTCGCTTCACCGGCGAGGTATTCGCACAGGAAGTACTCGCACAGCACTCCGGTCAGGGGGTGTAGCCGGTCGCCCAGGCGTTGCCGTACCGCGCAGTGCACACCGGTCTCGGCCAGGGTCTCTCTGATCGTTATGGTCTGCGCTTTGTCCCCCGGCTTGATGACGCCTGCCGGAAACTGCCACGTGATTCCGGCGGCGTCACCGTCACGCCGACACACGAGCAGGACATCACTGTCACGGACGACCACCGCGATGGCAACCCGTAGGACCTGTGGGCCGACGGGGGACGGCTCCGCAGAAATCCGTTCCTTTGCCAGCAACAGGGCGAAGCGCTGTCGTGCCCCCGTCGGGGCCTGCTCATAGGCCGTGTCCAGGAGTTGCTGTATCTCTCTGCGCGGCACGACCGAGGCGTCCGCATGCCAGGCGGCCACTGTCCGCACGGCAACGCCCAGGTGAGCGGCGAACTGTTCGTTCCCGAGCCGAAGGGCGGACTGGAGCAGACAGGCGTAACGGCCGCTCCATCGCTCGACCACGTCCACAAGTCCGCCCCCTTCACCGTCATTCGGATGCATGAACACACCCGCCGAAACTGCATCCTCGCTGCACTGCTGCTTCATGGCCGAGCGACAGAAAACCCGGAAGGATCAAAATCGTCAGCAACGGCGTACGTCCGACCCATTCAAGATCCAGCCCGGGGCGACGTGTGTCATGCGAAACACCAGGCAAGCCAGGAGAAATTCTAGAGGCATACCACCTTCGGATAGTGGGCGTAGGAAAGTTGACCGAATCAGACCTCTCGAGAACCTGACATCACCTTCACGGCGCACTCGGTCACCAGTGTGTTACCCGCACGTACGTACCACTTGGGTAACGCCGGTAACCTCTGCGCGAGAAGACTGATGGGTCGTCATGTGTGTTTTATGACAAGGTGAAAGGGAGTCAATGGTCGAGAACCAGGCACAGTCCGCGGAGCGCACGCTCGTTCTGCTCAAGCCTGACGCGCTGGCCCGTGGCCTGGCGGGAAGGATCATCACGCGGTTCGAAGACGCCGCGCTGAAGATCGTCGGCACCAAGATGAAATGGATGGACTCCGAATTCACCCGCCGGCACTACTTCGACCTGGAGGAGCGTCTCGGGTCAGAGGTCTACGACGTCACCGCCACGTTCATGCAGCAGGGTCCGGTGATCGCCCTGGTACTGGAGGGCTTCGACGCCATCGCGACCGTTCGCAAGATCGTGGGCAGCACCTACCCGAACCAGGCTCCGGCCGGCACCGTGCGAGGCGATTTCTCTCACTACAGCGCCGCCGCCAGCAAGGCCTCCGGCAAGGCGGTCGCGAACCTGGTGCACGCCTCCGGCAATGCGGAGGAGGCCAAACAGGAGGTGGAGCTGTGGTTCGGCAAGGACGAACTGCAGGACTACAAGACGCTCGCCGAGATGTACACGTACTGACAGCGGGGCATGGCGTCACCGCAGGGCCGCCGAGGCGTTGATCACCACTGGGCACGTCCGTCCGATCCGAGAGGACATCATGAGCAACCCGACCCGCTCCGCCTCCACCGACGAGTTGGAGGCGGTCTTCCAGCGGGAGCTGGTGACCGACCGCTGGGCGGCTGCGGAGACCGCCTTCGCCCTGGCGTCGCGCCACCGCGACCTGACCGACTGGTCCGCGTCGCGTGAGTGGGTCCAGCAGTGCCTGCGCTTGCTGGAAGGCTTCCCTGCCGAGGCGGAGGAGCAGGTCGCCACCCGCCGTACGTCGGTGGGCGGGGTCCAGCTGCCGAACTACCTACACGCGGGCGTCGTCCAGGCACGCTTCGGCGACCTCGGCTGACCCCCACGGATCCACTGGGGTGGTGCGGCAGGCAGCGTCTGACCGCATCACCCCGAGCCCCGACACCCATCACATAGCGCGACCGCCCTCACCGGACAGGCCCCCTTCAGCAGGGTCCGGGCGGCTTCGCCATGCCTGAAATGGAAGGGAGCGGCCTCATGGCCGTCGAGATCGAGATGCGCGCCCGCTTCGCGAAGGATGTCCGAGACCAGCTCGTCGCCCGTCTGCGGACCGACGGTGAGGATCTGGGCCAGGACGACAAACACATCTACTTCTACGTGCTGCCCGACCAGCTTCTGAAGGTCACCGACAACACCACCGCCGGCACCGCGAAGATCACCCTCAAGGGCAGCAAAATCGGACAGGGAGCCGCCTTCACGGAGACCGAGTTCCCCATCTCGCGCAACGACGTGCCGGCCGCCGTGAAGGTTTTCAACGCCCTCGGATTCGAGCCCACGATGCACGAGGCGGTCAACTTCCGGCACAACTTCCGCTTCGGCGGGGTCGAGATCGCGGTCAAGTGGAGCGAGGCGTGGGGTCACCACGCCGAGTTCGAGGTCCTGCTCACCGACGGAGCCTCGGACGCCGATCGCACGGAGGCGGAGGCCGCGATCACGGACGTCGCCGCGTCCCTCGGCGTCAGCCTCATGACCGAGCAGGAACTGGCCGACTTCACCGCTGCCTTCGAGACCGCCGAGCAGGCGCGCAAGGAGCGCAAGCGGGCCACACAGATCCGGTAGGGACCTCAAGCCGCGGAGACCACCAAGGGGGGTGGGCACGGATGAGCACGACCCCGTTAGCCGGAAGCCTGATCGACCTGGCTGCCCAAGGGCGGCTGCCGGTCCACCAGTACATGGACCACGCCACCGTCACGTGGATCGGTGCCAACCGGCCCGACCTCCAGCCCCCGCCCATGCCGCACCTGCGGCCCCTGCTGAGGGCACTCCTCTCGTGCGACGGGCCGCCGGCAATCTGGTGGGCTGAAACCCGCCTCCACATCTCGCTCCACGGCGTACGGCACGCCATGAGGACCGCGGCGCTGGCAGCCGTACTGGCCGAGGCGAACAACCTCGACGACACCGACGCAGCGACGGCCGTCCTCGCCGCAGCCGTCCACGACTGCCGGCGCCACGACGACAAGGACGACCCCGGTCACGGCGCCCGCGCGGCCATCTGGCTCGCCACGAACGCCGACACCGTCTGCAACCACTACGGCCTCACCGCCACCCCGCGCCGGATCGTGCAGGCGGCCACGGCCGTCCGCCTGCACGACATCCCGTACGACGCCTTCACCACCGCCGACCAGTCCGACCATGCCCAGGCCGAACGCGTCACCGACATCGTGAAGGCCGCCGACGCCCTGGACCGCTACCGCCTGCCGAAACTGAAGTGGTGGCCCGCCTCCCGCTACGTCCGCGAGCCTGCCTTCGACCAGACCCGTGCCCTCGCCTTCGACCTGGTGCTGGTCTCGGAGCGAACCGCCCTGGCCGGAGCCGACGGCGCTGCCGCCGTTCGCTATGCGCTCGCCGAGAAGAGCGTGCTCTGAGCATGGACTTCCTCGACGCTTACCACGCGTGGGCCGACGCCCACGCCTTCTACGGCACCGCCCTCGTCCCCGGTCCGACGGACCACACCGACGCCCTCGCCCAGCGGGCCAACGCCTGGGACAGGCAACTCGCCGAGGAGACGCCGAACGGACACCTGCTCCGGCACAACACCCTCTTCGAGGCGCTGAACAGCGGTGGCAAGCTCCACCTCCTCCACGTCACCCACGCCCTGGAGGAGATCAGCCGACAGGGGGTGCTCTATCCCTCCGGTGGCTGCCTCGTCGGCAGCGTCTACTGCACACCGCTCACCCCGACCGACCAGGGCCTGCGCATGCATAACCTGGGCGCCTACATCCTGACCAAGGAAGCGCCGGCGTTCCTGGCCAAGCTCGGCATCGCCGGTCGCGTCCCGACGCCGCTGATCTTCGAAATCGACATGCCTCCCCAGGCGTACCGAGGACTCGCCGGGGTGGACTACCTGCGGCTGGGCCTCATCCACCTCCAGATCTACAGTCACCTCGAATACCTGTTGAGCAAGGCCGAGCGCCACCAGCTCCGGGAGACCGTCGTCGGCCGCGTGAAGAACTCGGCCGCGTTCCTCGCCACCGCCACCGCGGTCGCCTACCAGGGCGCCAGAGTCGAGGCCGGAGCGTTCCTCCGGCTGCTCGACGACACAGTTCCCCGCCTGCCCATCCTCGGCTACCTCTACTTCGAGGCCGTCGCCGAGTACCTGATGCTCCACTCGACCTCCCCGCACACCCGCCACCTGGCCGACCTGGGCGAGCTGAACAACTGGCTCTACAAGGAGCTGCTCTTCGCCTCCCTCCCCGGCGGAGCGGGCAAGTTCGACCTCGCCAGGTTCCGCCTCGACCCCGAGCAGCTCACCACGCTCATCCACCAACTCGACCCGACGATCGACACCGGCCACGCGTGCACCTACCTGGTCGACCGGATCAGCTACCTCGTCGCCGCCCGCCTCTTCATCGGAGGCGACGCCCCCGAAGCCTGGCACCACACCCGCTGGGAGTTCGGCGTCCTCGCCACCCGGCTCGGCCCACTCCTCGGTCACCTCATTCACCGGGAGCTGCGCACCTTCGGCCGCTACCCCGACTTCTACTTCTACTACGACCAGCACAAGGCCTTACAAGCCTGGAACTACTGGAACCACATGGACATCGTCGCCCCGTTCAACGGCACGATGCCCAAGGGAGAGGCCGGTATCAATCCCGCCTACCCCGACCTCGCCTATCGCGTATGGCGCGCCGAACAGGACGACACCGGCCACCTCCGCCCGGCCGAGGAACTGTCCCTGACGATCGCCCCGCGCCTGGTGGACATCAAGTACACCCTCATGCGCAACAACCAGTGGGCCGCCCCCGCGCCCAGCCCCGCCTGACCAGCGCGCCTCCGGCTCGGCCCGCTCCCCACGCCCAGCAGCCTCATCCGCAGGAGACCGCGATGAGTTCCTCCGCCATGCCCTCCCTCGACCTCCTCAGCTCCCAGATCACCGCCGTCCTGGCCGATCCCGCGACCACCCACGGCCTCGCCCGCACCCTCCGCGCCGCCGCCAAGGAGATCGAACTCCACCGCCACCACCACGCCAGCCGCCGCGCCTGCCCCAACGGCCGCATCGACGACAAGCCCGCCAAGGTGCAGATCGGCGGCGGCGCCCACCGCATCGACGGCTTCTTCAACATCGACCTCGTCCCGCCGGCCGACCTGCTCTGGGACATCCGCCAAGGCATCCCGCTCCAGGACAGCAGCGTCACGGAGATCTTCTCCGAGCACTTCCTGGAGCACATCGACTACCCGCGCTCCGCCAAGCACTACGTCCACGAGGCCCACCGCGTCCTCGAACCCGGCGGCTGGATCATCACCGGCGTCCCCGACGCCGCCTTCGTCCTGAGCAACTATCCGAAGCCCCTGGACGCCGACGACGAGACGCTCGCGCGCTGGTACGCCAAGCGCAACTGCCTCGGCGACATCAACACCCGCCTCGACCTCGTCAATCTCGTCTTCCGCGACCAGGACGACGACCCCACGTACACCCCGCACCTGTGGGCCTACGACTACGACAAGCTCGCCCAGCTCTTCACCGAGGCCGGCTTCACCACCGTCGCTCCCTGGAGGTTCGACCCCACAATGGCCAACCAGAAGCGCCACTGGGGCAGTGTGTACGTCGTCGCCACGAAGTAGCTCATCAAGCAGCCGCGAGCCCGGGACGCGACGCCCTCCGTAGCCTGGCGTGGCTCATGCCCCGCCGACCAAAACGGCGCATTGTACTCATCAGCCACCGCAAAATAACCCCACTCTGAATCTGAATCCCTCGAATGAGACAGCTCGCTCGACCTTCATTCGACAGGGCGCATATCGCCAAAGAGAGGACCCCTTGCCGACAGGTCAGCACCGGGCAAGGCCATGGCCCGACACGTGCAGCGGAGGAGATTCAGCATGAGAGACCTAACAGCGGACCGTGACCTGCATGCCTGGCTGCACGATCAGCCACAAAGCAGACAGCGACACGCCCACGCACCCGCACGACTCCGCTGCAGCATTCCCAGCACAGCAGGCGAGCTGCCCCTCCTCGGCCCGGACGCCCTGCAGTTGATCATCAGTCACCGGCAGAAGCAGGTCGATTCCCTGCGTCAGGCCCACTCTCAGCCGGTCAACGTCCGGGCCGCATACCTTCCGGGGGCAGCGGCATGAAGACCCCGTCCATTTCCGAACGCGCCATCGCCGATGTGGAGGAGTTCGAAACGGCGATGCGCAACCTCCGCAGCGAGCCGGCAGAGGTGACCGCATGAGGACGCTGACCACGCGCGCGGGCTTCGATGCCTTCCGGGACCGCATGTGCGAACACTTCGGACAGCTGCCCGACGGGCTCGGCACGCAACACCTCCACATCGAACAGACCCCACTCGGCCCGGATGAGTACTTCACTCACCGGCTCGACAGCCATGGCCACTTCATCGTCTACGACCCGCGTCAGACCAGCGGGCTCACGGTGCGCCAATTCCTCGGCATTTACGACACCTTCACCGAGGACCCGATCCGTGAGGGTGTCCGAGACGCCTACTACGAGACGCAAGAGGCAGGTATGCGGAAAATCTGGGGGATCGTTCTCAACTGGATCGACCGCACCCAAGACCCGGACGGAGTGATGGATCAGCTGCTGGACCTGCTGCAACAAGACCGCGCGGAGACAGCGGCAACGGTCGCGTGAGCACGACCACGATAAATGCGGTGGTCGGTGGCAGGCTCCGTAGCTGAGCCCGTCATGGCCCTGGGTGTCCGGGAGCCCTCCGTATGGCCCAGTGACCCGGCAACTGCCCGCGACAACCGGGCCCCCTCCCATCCAACAGCGGGGAGGGGCCAAGCTGACCTGCGGCGCCGAATGGCAGTGTTCGGGGCCAAGGGCGGACACCAGCGTCCCGGACAGTGACCGCCGCCCTATCTGCGGAAGTGGCCGCAGCACTTGGTCATCCGTGGACGGCAGGGACGGTGCCGAGGCAGACCCAAAAGGTTCGAGATCCCTGGTGGGCAATCCGCTCTATTCTCGCTCTGCGCGATCTTCATGATCACGGCGAAATCCACCGTGGAGCGGGCCAAGCAGTCGATCTTGAAGAAGACGATCACGTCGAACTCGGCGAGACGGGAAAGGACCCGCTGGAGGCCTGGGCGGCCAGGCCCCGGGAATAGCCGGAGATGTCGCTGTCTTCTTCCACTGCGACGACGTCCCAGCCCCTGGCCTGGCACAACGCCTCGCACGCGGCCCGCTGGCGCTCCGGCGAGGTAGACTCTCCTGTTTCCCGCGAAAGGCAGACATAGATGGCCGCTCGCATCCCCGGCGCATCGGCCGAGACGCCCTTGGAACGTCGGGCACGGGGCAGCGCCCGAGCCGTAACGGGTGTGCCGTCTGTCACGGGACGATCCTACTTTCGGAGGTATGCGTGTCCTGCCTGATCGTCCAGTCCGACAAGACCCTGCTCCTGGAAGTCGACCACGAGCGGGCCGATGACTGCCGTCGGGCCATCGCGCCGTTCGCCGAGCTGGAGCGGGCGCCGGAGCACATCCACACCTACCGGGTGACCCCGCTCGGGCTGTGGAACGCGCGGGCGGCCGGGCACGACGCGGAGCAGGTCGTCGACGCGCTCGTGCAGTACAGCCGCTACCCCGTGCCGCACGCGCTGCTCGTGGACATCGCCGAGACCATGGACCGCTACGGGCGGCTGACGCTGTCCAAGCACCCGGCCCACGGTCTGGTGCTCACCAGCAGCGACCGGCCGGTCCTGGAGGAGGTGCTCAGGTCCAAGCGGATCGCGCCGCTGGTCGGGGCCCGGCTCGACCCGGACACGGTCGCCGTGCACCCCTCCGAGCGCGGCCAGATCAAGCAGGTGCTGCTGAAGCTGGGCTGGCCGGCCGAGGACCTCGCCGGGTACGTGGACGGGGAGGCGCACCCGATCGAGCTGCGCGAGGACGGCTGGGCGCTGCGGGCCTACCAGAAGCAGGCCGTGGAGAACTTCTGGCACGGCGGGAGCGGGGTCGTGGTGCTGCCCTGCGGCGCGGGCAAGACGCTGGTCGGCGCCGGGTCGATGGCGCAGGCCAAGTCCACCACCCTGATCCTGGTCACCAACACGGTCTCGGCCCGGCAGTGGAAGCACGAGCTGGTGAAGCGGACCTCGCTGACCGAGGACGAGATCGGGGAGTACAGCGGTACGAAGAAGGAGATCCGGCCGGTCACCATCGCCACGTACCAGGTGCTGACCACGAAGCGGAAGGGCGTCTACCCGCATCTGGAGCTGTTCGACTCCCGTGACTGGGGGCTCATCGTCTATGACGAGGTGCATCTGCTGCCGGCCCCCGTCTTCAAGTTCACGGCCGATCTGCAGGCGCGCCGCCGGCTCGGGCTGACCGCGACGCTGGTGCGCGAGGACGGCCGCGAGTCGGACGTGTTCTCGCTGATCGGGCCCAAGCGGTTCGACGCGCCGTGGAAGGAGATCGAGGCGCAGGGCTATATCGCGCCCGCCGACTGTGTCGAGGTGCGGGTGAACCTGACCGACTCCGAACGGCTCGCGTACGCGACCGCGGAGACGGAGGAGAAGTACCGCTTCTGCGCGACGACCGACACCAAGCGCCGGGTCACCGAGGCGCTGGTGCGCCGGTTCGCCGGGCAGCAGATCCTCGTCATCGGCCAGTACATCGACCAACTCGACGAGCTGGGCGAACACTTGGACGCGCCGGTGATCAAGGGCGAGACGTCCAACGCGCAGCGCGAGAAACTGTTCGACGCGTTCCGCGAGGGTGAGATCAGCGTGCTCGTCGTGTCCAAGGTCGCCAACTTCTCCATCGACCTGCCGGAGGCGACGGTCGCCATCCAGGTGTCGGGCACCTTCGGCTCCCGGCAGGAGGAGGCCCAGCGCCTCGGGCGGGTGCTGCGCCCCAAGGCGGACGGGCACCAGGCCCACTTCTACTCCGTGGTCGCCCGCGACACCATCGACCAGGACTTCGCCGCGCACCGCCAGCGCTTCCTGGCGGAACAGGGCTACGCCTACCGCATCATGGACGCGGACGAGATCCTGGCCGGGAGCTGAGCCGCCGCAGGGCGACGGCTCCGGTCAGCAGGGCGAGGGCGAGCAGCGGGTAGGGCGAGGCGAGGGGCTGCTGCCACCAGGCGAGGCGCAGATCCAGATCGCCCTCGTGCGGCAGCAGCCATATGGTGCGGGCGGTGAACACGGCCGCTGTCAGCGCCGCGAGACGGATCCGGCCCTCCGCGAGGAGTACGGCGATCAGCGGGACGCACCACACCCAGTGGTGGGACCAGCTGATCGGCGAGACCAGCAGGGCGGTGCCCGCCGCCAGCAGGATGCCGTGCCGTTCTCGCGTCGCCCGGGCCGCCGCCCACAGGCCCGCCACGGCCACGGCGGCGACCGGGAGCGCCCATGCGAGACCCGGTGCCGGATCGCCGGCCGCCCGTGCGATCAGGCCGGGCAGCGACTGGTTGTCGACGATCCAGACCTTGCCCACGCGGTCGGTCTCGAAGAGCCGGCCGGTCCAGAAGTCGACGCTGGCCGCCGGGAGCAGGACCGCGCCGACGGCGAGGGTCCCGGCGAAGCCTGCCGTGGCCGTCGCCGCCTCCCGTCGGCGCCCGGTCAGCAGCAGATGGACGACGAAGACGGCCGGGGTCAGTTTGATCCCGGCCGCCACGCCCAGGGCGAGCCCCTTGGCGCGGGCGCCCGCCGGGCGGGTGAGGTCCCACAGGACGAGGCAGACGAGCGCCAGGTTGATCTGGCCGAACAGGACCGTCTGGAAGACCGGTTCGAGCCACAGGGCCAGGGCGGTGGCCGCGCACACCAGCGGTGGCCGGGCCGTGCGGCCCGCGAGACGGGCCGAGAGGACGACGAGAGCGGCGAGCAGGAGCGCGTTGCCCGCGACGAAGGCCGCCTTCATGGCCGGGACGGGGATCCAGGTCGCCGGCACGAACAGGACCGCCGCGAACGGCGGGTAGGTCGCCGGGAGCCGCCACTCGGTGACGGTGAGGCCGTACAGGTCGCCGCCGTGGGCGACGGCCGCGCCCTCGGCCCGGTAGACCAGCGCGTCGGCCATCGGGGCGCGTTGCAGGACACAGAGGGCGGCGAAGGAGAGGAGGGACAGGGTCAGAAGGAGGTAGGGCGTCACCGTCCGTTGTGCCACGGAGGTGAACCTAGGGGTTACTTACGGCGAACGCCCGCTTCCTCGCCGTACTCGCCGAGGATGACGACGCCGAACGCCGCCTCCGCGAACACCTTGACGGCACGCAGGGCGTTGCCGAGGCGGTGGTGGTGGTTGCCGACGACGGCCGTGGCACCGGCCGGGCCGGAGGGGGCTGGGTGGATGGTTGCAGCGCTCATGTCTCCATGGTGGAACGCCGGGCACAGGACGTCATCGGTCTACGGAGCCAATCCCGGACGCCCTCGCGTACCCCTCGGGAGGGACCCGCTTCCCCTAGGCCAGGTGGAGGCGTCCCCTAGGGGACGGAAAAGCATTGGCTTCCGCGTGGGCCTCGTCATTAGAATCTCCGCTCTTGCCCGCCTCCCTCCCGGAGTGCTGCCGTCCGGCCGGAAACCGGACGGCCCCCGTCACGCAGACGCGCCCGTGCGCGCACTGTCCGTGCGCCCGCTCACGCAGCAGTCCGACCCGGAGGCACCGCCTTGTCCACGCCCGCCCTCGACCCGCTGAACGACCCGTTGGACGACCCCCTGGCCGACCCGCTCGCGCGGGAACGCTCCCACCTCGCCGGGTCCCGCGCCGCGCTGCGCGCCATGCGCGAGGACGTCGAGTCCCTCGACATCAGGGACGTCACCGCGAACTGGGTCAACGCCGAGGTGCTGACCCGGCAGATCGACGAGCGCATCAAGGCGCTGGCCGACCTCAGCGACACCCCGCTGTTCTTCGGCCGGCTCGACCACCTGCACCCGCCGGGCGCGGACCGGGCCGAGAGCGCGGCGGGCGAGCGGTTCTACATCGGGCGACGGCATGTCCACGACGCCAAGGGCGATCCGATGGTCATCGACTGGCGCGCACCGGTGTCGCAGCCGTTCTACCGGGCGTCCAAGAAGGACCCGATGGACATCGCGCTGCGCCGCCGATTCGGCTACACCGGCGGCGAGCTGACGGCGTACGAGGACGAGCATCTGTCGGACCCGGCGGAGGCGGCGCGCACCAGCAAGCTGCTCCAGCAGGAGATCGAACGACCGCGCGTGGGCCCGATGCGGGACATCGTCGCCACGATCCAGCCCGAGCAGGACGAGATCGTGCGCTCCGGTCTGGGCGGCACGGTGTGCGTCCAGGGCGGTCCCGGCACCGGGAAGACCGCCGTCGGCCTGCACCGGGTCGCCTATCTGCTGTACGCGCACCGGGAGCGGCTGGCCCGCACCGGCACCCTGGTCATCGGGCCGAACCGGTCCTTCCTGCACTACATCGAGCAGGTGCTGCCCGCGCTGGGCGAGTTGGCGGTGCAGCAGGCCACCGTCGACGATCTGGTCGGGCAGGTGGAGGTGCGCGGCACGGACGAGCCGGCGACCGCGGTCGTCAAGGGCGACGCACGGCTGGCCGAGGTGCTGAAGCGGGCCCTGTACGCGCAGGTGACGATGCCCACCGAGCCGGTCGTGGTGGTGCGCGGCTCGCGGCGCTGGCGGGTTCCGGCGTACGAACTGGAGGACATCGTCCGGGAGTTGCTGGCCCGGGACATCCGGTACGGGGCGGCCCGCGAGGCCCTGCCGCAGCGCATCGCGCATGCCGTGCTGGTGCAGATGGAGCGGTCGGGCGAGGCACCGGACGACCGGGTGCAGGACGCGGTGGCCCGCAACAGCGCGGTGAAGGCGGCGGTCAAGGCGATCTGGCCGCCGGTCGATCCGGCAAAGCTGGTGCTGCGGCTGCTGACGGACGCGGACTTCCTCGCGGCGCACGCCGACGGGCTGCTGTCGCAGGACGAGCAGAAGACCCTGCTGTGGACGAAGCCGGTGCGCAGCGTGAAGTCGGCCAGATGGTCGGCCGCGGACGCCGTGCTGATCGACGAGGCCGGCGATCTGGTGCAGCGCACGCACTCGCTGGGCCATGTGGTGCTGGACGAGGCGCAGGATCTGTCCCCGATGCAGTACCGGGCCGTGGGCCGGCGCTGTACGACCGGCAGCGCGACCGTCCTCGGCGACCTGGCGCAGGGCACCACCCCGTGGGCGACCCGGAGCTGGGACGAGGCGCTGGCGCACCTGGGCAAGACGGACGGCGTGATCGAGGAGTTGACCGCGGGTTTCCGGGTGCCGACGGACGTCATCGCGTACGCCTCCCGGCTGCTGCCGCACATCGCCCCGGGCCTCACACCGGTCGCGTCGGTCCGGGAGAACCCGGGCTTCTTCGACCTGCGCACGGTCGACGGCACCCGCGCTGTGGTCGCGGCCTGCGAGGAGTTGCTGCGCAACGCGGGCTCGACCGCGCTGATCGCGGCCGACGCGCGCGTCCCGGCGCTGGCCGAGGCGCTCGCGGCGGCCGGGATCCCGTGTCTGGCACCGGGAGAGGAGACGACGCGGGAGACCCGCCTGACCCTGGTCCCGGCGTCCCTGGCCAAGGGCCTGGAGTACGACTACGTGGTCCTCGACGAGCCGCGGGCCGTGGTCGACGCCGAACCGGACGAGCGCACCGGCCTGCGCCGCCTGTACGTGGCCCTGACCCGGGCGGTGTCGGGCCTGATCGTCACCCACACGACCCCGCTCCCGCCGCAGCTGACCTGACGCCGGGAGGGTGTCCGAGACGGCTGCCGGCCGCCCGGGCCGCGGTCGCGGTCTCTTCAGGACGCGTCGGTTCCGTCCAGTGTGCGGCGCCACCGGGTCACCGACCCGGGTGACACCGGGCCCGTCCAGCCTGCGGGGCGAGCCGCGCCGCCGATGTGGAAGGCGGTGATGCCGGCGGAGCGGAGGGTCGGCACGTGGTCGAGGCGCAGGCCGCCGCCGGCCATGACCGTCGGCCCGTAGCCCGGCTCCTGTCCGCGCCGGGCCTCCGCGAGCAGCGTGGGCAGCCCGTCGTCGACGCCGGCCGCCGACCCGGCGGTGAGGTAGGCGTCGAGGCCGGGCAGGTCGGTGAGCTGCTTGCGCAGGGCGTCGCGGTCGGCGGCCCGGTCGATCGCGCGGTGGAAGGTCCACGGGCAGCCGTCGAGTTCGGCGACGATCCGCTCCACCGCGACCAGGTCCGGTCCGCCGCCGGCGTCCAGGAAGCCGAGCACGAACTGGTCGGCACCGGCCCCCCGCAGGTCCCGGGCCGCCCGCACCAGCCGGTCCACGCCCTGCGGACCGCCGGCGCCGAACCCGTCGGTGAGCCGCAGCATCACGCGCAGGTCGATGTCGACGGCGGCACGGATCCCGGTGAAGGTCGCCACCGACGGGGTCAGCCCGTCGGCCGCCATGTCGGTGACGAGTTCGAGGCGGTCCGCGCCTCCGGCCTGGGCGGCGACCGCGTCCTCGACGCCGAGGGCGATCACCTCCAGGACTGCACGCGTGCTCATAGGGCTCCTTTCCGGCGGTGTTTTGTGGAGCTACAGGTCTAGTCCAATTGAAGCGTAGCGCTCCGCTGGGTGGGCTGGGGTGGGTCGGATCTGGTGAGGGTGCGTTGATCGGTGCGGGTTCGTCGTGGCTGGTCGCGCCGTTCCCCGCGCCCCTTCAGGGTGCTGCCCCGCAGGGCGTTGGAAAGAGACCCAGCGCCGATGTTGGGCTGCGCTGCGTCCGATCCGTGCGGGTTCGTCGTGGCTGGTCGCGCCGTTCCCCGCGCCCCTTCAGGGTGCTGCCCGTCACGGGCGCTGGCAGGAAACCCGGCGCCAGTACCGCTGGATGGGCTGGGCTGCGTCCGATCCGTGCGGGTGCGTCGTGGCTGGTCGCGCAGTTCCCCGCGCCCCTATCGGGCGCGACAGGGCCGCATGTCGGCACAGGGCCGCGCCCCTTTGGGGCGCGACAGGGCCGCATGTCGGCGCAGCCCCGCGGCTCTATGGGGCGCGACGGGGCCGTATGTCGGCGCAGCCTCGCGGGAGGATGGGGGTATGGGCGATCTTGATGTGCTGCGGCTTCGGTGGGTGCGGGCGTTGGAGGGAGTTCGCGGTGGCGGTGGTGGGCCCGATCCGTTGCCGTATGCCGACCGGCTGCTCGTCCGCTGGCAGGAGCCGCAGCGCCGGTACCACACGCTCACGCACCTCACCGCGGTCCTGGACCATGTCGACACCCTGGCGGAGTACGCCGCCGACCCCGACGTCGTACGCCTGGCCGCCTGGTTCCACGACGCCGTCTATCTCCCCGACCGCTCCGAGAACGAGGAGCGCTCGGCCCGCCTCGCCGAACGGGCCCTTCCGGAGGCCGGCGTTCCGGCGGACCGGACCGCCGAGGTGGCCCGGCTGGTCCGGCTCACCGTCAGTCACGACCCGGCCGCGGACGACCGCGACGGACAGGTGCTGTGCGACGCCGACCTGGCGGTGCTCGCCGGGCCGCCGTCCGCGTACGCCGCCTACACCGCGGCCGTCCGCGAGGAGTACCACTTCGTCCCGAACGAGGCCTTCCGGGCCGGCCGCGCCGCGATCCTGCGCGAGTTGCTCGAGCTGCCCCGGCTGTTCCGGACACCGTACGGGCGGCGCGCGTGGGAGCCGACCGCGCGCTACAACCTCGCCGCCGAACTGGCACTGCTGACCGGCTGACCGGCCGACCACGGGCGGGAGGCTCGCTCGGAGACCCGATGACCTAGTCTGCGCCGTATGCGTGAAGTGGGCGGGGACCAGGTGGACGAGGCCGTCGCGGGCTGTGTGGCGACGCTGCGCACGGCGGTGGACCGGGACTGGACGGCGGTGCGGGCGGGACGGCTGGACTGGAGCGTCCGGCGGACCGCCGTGCACGTGGCGAGCGATCTCATCGCGTACGCCGGGCAGTTGGCGGGGCGGGCGCAGGACGCGTACGTCCCCTTCGACATCACCCTGGACGGCGAGGGCGACGAGGGCATGCCCGCGGCCGGCAACGCCGGCGTCCTCCAGGTGATCGAGACCACCGGCGTCCTGCTCGCCACCACCGTCCGCACCACCCCGCGCGAGGTGCGCGCCTTCCACCCGTTCCCGTTCGGCAGCGCGGACCGCGAGGGCTTCGCCGCGATGGGCATCGCCGAGGTGCTGCTGCACACACACGACATGGCCGAGGGCCTCACACTGCCCTACGAGCCGTCAGCGGAACTCGCCGAGTCCGTCCTGACCTGCATCTTCCCGCACATCCAGCCCGGCGGGGCGCCCTGGCCGACCCTGCTGTGGGCGACCGGCCGCGGCGCACTGCCCGGCCGCGCCCCGGTCACCGGCTGGCGCTGGTGCAACAACCTGGTCGTCCCGGCCGGGCGGCTCACCCTGCAAGGCGTGCGGCCCGCCGCCGCGCGCGATCTGTGGCTGGGCGGCGACGGCGGCTTCGACTGGATCGAGGGCGGGCCGTACCAGGGCACCCGGGAGGCCGCCGGGATGCTGGTCACGCTGTATGAATCCGGGTCCCACCGGCCCGAGTTCGGGCTGTTCGTCCTGGTCAGGCGGGCGGACGGCCGGGCGGTCGGCGGCCTGGGCTTCCACTCAGCCCCGGACGGGGACGGCCGCGTGGAGATCGGCTACGACCTCGCCGAGGCCGCCCGCGGCCAGGGCTACGCGACCGAGGCGCTGGGCGCGCTATCGCAGTGGGCGCTGGCCCGGGACGACGTCGACCTGCTGTTCGCGCGCGTCGACCACGGCAATCTGCCGTCCCAGGGGGTGCTGACCCGGGCCGGGTTCAGCCGGGCCACGACGAAACTGGAGGAGGCCGCGTACACGGAACACCGCATGGACCGTTCGCTGCGGCTCTATGTCCGCAGTGCCTGACGCCCCGGCGGGGCGATGCGCACCGTCAGGGGTGCCTCACGAGGACGGCACCCCGCCCGCGGCCCGCCCCAGCGAGCCGACCGCCGCGACCTTCACGCCCGCCCGGTGGCAGACCCAGTGCGGGTCGGGGCCGAGTTCCGGCTCGACGTCCAGCGCGTGCGGGTCGCCGGCGCCGCACACCGGGCACAGCGGCCAGCGTCCGTACCGCTCCAGGAGCGCGTCCTGTACGTCCTGCGCGACCAGTCCGGCCACATAGGCCGCCCCGTCCGGCCACTGCTCGACCCACCAGCGGCGCTGCACGACCGACTCCTCGACCAGCGAGACCACGTCCGCCTCGGCGACCTCGCCCGCGACCAGATCGGCGAGCACCCGGGCGCGGGCGGCGTGCAGAGCGCGTTCCAGCGGGCTGATGGGATCCATGGACCCATTGTGCGTGGTCTTGACCCCGGCACCAGCCGAAAATATCTTTCATGTGTGACCCAGGACGTGAAGGAAATTTTCGGCAGCCCGGGCGGCCCGGGATACGCGCCACCGGCCCCGGCCGCCCTCACCGCCAAGGTGCGCACGCTCGCCCCCTCCATGACCCGTTCGATGCAGCGTGTCGCCGAGGCCGTGGCGGGCGATCCGGCCGGCTGCGCGGCCCTCACGGTCACCGGGCTCGCCGAACTCACCGGCACCAGCGAGGCGACGGTCGTACGCACCGCCCGGCTGCTCGGCTACCCGGGCTACCGCGATCTGCGGCTCGCCCTCGCGGGCCTGGCCGCCCAGCAGCAGTCCGGCCGCGCGCCCGCGCTCACCACCGACATCGCGGTCGACGACCCGATCGCCGACGTCGTCGCCAAACTCGCCTACGACGAGCAGCAGACCCTCGCCGACACGGCCGCCGGGCTCGACACCGTGCAGCTCGGCGCGGCGGTGGCCGCGCTCGCCGGCGCACGGCGCACCGACGTGTACGGAATCGGCGCGTCCGGACTGGTCGCCCAGGACCTCACACAGAAGCTGCTGCGGATAGGGCTGATAGCCCACGCCCACAGCGATCCGCACCTCGCCGTGACGAACGCGGTGCAGCTGCGCTCCGGGGACGTGGCCATCGCGATCACGCACTCCGGGTCGACGGGAGACGTCATCGAGCCGCTGCGGGCCGCGTTCGAGCACGGGGCCACCACGGTCGCCATCACCGGACGTCCTGACGGCCCGGTCACCCAGTACGCCGACCACGTGCTCACCACCTCCACCTCCCGGGAGAGCGAGCTGCGGCCCGCCGCGATGTCCTCCCGGACCAGTCAACTCCTCGTCGTGGACTGCCTGTTCATCGGAGTGGCGCAGCGCACGTACGAGACCGCCGCGCCCGCGCTGGCCGCTTCCTACGAGGCACTGGCCCACCGGCACCGCTGAGCGCCGAGTGCTCCGCCGGCCGGGCCGTCGTGCGTCGTCGTTCGGCTGCCGCAGCACCGTGGCCGGTCGCTCCCCCAAGTTCTCGGCTTCGCTCGAACAGGGGGACCCCCATCGCGGCGGAGCCGCCCGCCCTGCTCACCCGAAACACTGGACACACCGGAAACGCCGAAAGACCAGAAAGAGCCGCCCGTCATGACCTCCGCGTCCGACCCCCGTCAGCTCCGCGCCGAACTGGAGACGCTCACCACCGAGGCCTTCCGGCCCGAACTCGCCGGCATCGACCGGCTGCCCACCCTGGAGATCGCCCGGCTGATGAACGGCGAGGACACCGCCGTGCCGCCCGCCGTGGCCGAACGCCTCCCGCTGATCGCCGCCGCCATCGACGCGATCGCCGCGCGCATGGCCCGCGGCGGCCGGCTGATCTACGCCGGCGCGGGCACCGCGGGCCGCCTCGGCGTCCTGGACGCCTCCGAGTGCCCGCCCACCTTCAACACCGACCCCGACCGGGTCGTCGGCCTGATCGCAGGGGGCGCCGAGGCGATGGTGACCTCCGTGGAGGGTGCGGAGGACTCGAAGGAACTGGCCCGCAAGGACCTCGACTCGCTGGTGCTCACCGCCGACGACACGGTGGTCGGCGTCTCCGCCTCCGGCCGCACCCCGTACGCGGTCGGCGCGGTCGAGCACGCCCGCGCCGTGGGCGCCCTGACCGTCGGGCTTGCCTGCAACGCGCACAGCGCGCTCGCTGCGGCGGCCGAGCACGGCATCGAGATCGTCGTGGGCCCCGAGCTGATCAGCGGCTCCACCCGGCTGAAGGCCGGTACGGCTCAGAAGCTGGTCCTCAACATGCTGTCGACGATCACGATGATCCGGCTGGGCAAGACGTACGGGAACCTGATGGTCGACGTACGCGCCTCCAACGACAAGCTGCGCGCCCGCTCCCGCCGTATCGTCGCCCTGGCCACCGGCGCCGCCGACGAGGAGATCGAGCGGGCCCTCGCCGAGACCGGCGGCGAGGTGAAGAACGCGATCCTCACCATCCTGGCCGATGTCGACGGCCCGACGGCCGCGCGCCTGCTGGCGGAGTCCGGCGGCCACCTGCGTGCCGCGCTGTCGGGCGCGGGTGGCTGACGCCGTCAGTCCGCCGCGGCGCCGTCGTGGCCGATCGCGCCCGCGCGGCGGAGCCGCATATCGACACAGCCCCGCGCCCCTTCAGGCGGCAAGGCATGCCACCAGGCCGTCCCAAGCGGTCAGACCCGCGAAACGCCATCGGTCCGCCGCGGCGCCGTCGTAGCCGATCGCGCAGTTCCCCGCGCCCCTTCAGGGCGCCAAGGCACGCCACCAGGCCACCCCAAGCGGTCAGACCCGCGAAACGCCGTCAGTCCGCCGCGGCACCGTCGTAGCCGATCGCGCAGTTCCCCGCGCCCCTTCAGGGCGCCAAGGCACGCCACCAGGCCACCCCAAGCGGTCAGACCCGCGAAACGCCGTCAGTCCGCCGCGGCACCGTCGTAGCCGATCGCGCAGTTCCCCGCGCCCCTTCAGGGCGCCAAGGCACGCCACCAGGCCACCCCAAGCGGTCAGACCCGCGAAACGCCGTCAGTCCGCCGCGGCACCGTCGTGGCTAGTCGCGCCCGCGCGGCGGAGCCGCATATCGACACAGCCCCGCGCCCCTTCAGGGCGCCAGGCACGCCACCAGGTCACCCACCGGTCAGGGCGCGCAACCGGACGCCGGCCGGGGCGCGGGAACGGCTTCAGCTGAGTGACTTCAGGGCTGCCGGGTCGAACGGCTTCAGCTCGTCGAACCGGTTCCCGAGCACCTTCGCCGCCCACTGCGGGTCCTGGAGCAGCGCGCGGCCGACCGCCACCAGGTCGAACTCCTCCGCCTCCAGGCTGTCCAGCAGCCTGTCGATGCTCTGCACCGGCGCGCCCTCGCCCCGGAAGCCCTGGACGAAATCGCCGTCGAGGCCGACCGAGCCCACGGTGATGGCCGGCCTGCCGGTGAGCTTCTTGGTCCAGCCGGCCAGATTGAGGTCGGAGCCCTCGAACTCGGGGACCCAGTAACGGCGGGTGGAGGCGTGGAAGGCGTCCACACCGGCCGCGGCCAGCGGGGTCAGGACGGCCTCCAGCTCCCCGGGGGTCTCGGCGAGCCGCGCGTCGTACGCCCCCTGCTTCCACTGCGAGTAGCGGAGGACGACCGGGAAACCGGCCGAGACGCGCTCACGCACCGCGGCCACGATCTCCGCCGCGAACCGGGTCCGGGCCACCGGGTCCCCGCCGTACGCGTCGGTGCGCCGGTTGGTGCCCGCCCACAGGAACTGGTCGAGCAGATAGCCGTGGGCGCCGTGCAGTTCCACCCCGTCGAAGCCGATGCGCTCCGCGGCGGCGGCCGCGTCGGCGAAGGCGCCGATCACGGCGTCCAGGTCGGCCCGTGTCATCGCCCTGCCGGTGCCCTCGGTGCCGTCGACGCGCAGCCCCGAGGGGCCGATCGCGGGCGCGTCCGGGAACGGCGGCTGGCCCTGCTCGCGGACCATGCCGATGTGCCACAGCTGCGGGACGATCGTGCCGCCCGCCGCGTGCACCGCCTCGGTGACCCGGGCCCAGCCCGCCAGCTGCTCCGCGCCATGGAACCGGGGGATCCGGTCGCTCTGCCCGGCCGACTCGTGGCCGACGTAGGTGCCTTCGGTGATGATCAGTCCGACGCCCGCGGCGGCGCGGCGGGCATAGTACGAGACGACGTCCTCGCCGGGGATGCCGTCCGGCGCGAACGCACGGGTCATCGGGGCCATCGCGATCCGGTTGGGGACCGTGAGCCCGTTGAGCGCGATCGGGCGGGCGAGGATCTGGGCCGCGCGGGAGGCGGGCGGGGTGGTGACGGTCACGTGGGGGCTCCTCAGCCGGCTGCGGACTGCTCGGTATATGCACACGCATCGAGTGCATCCCTCACGGCAACCGCTCCGCCCCCCACCGCATTCCTGTCCCGCGCCTCCGACGCCCCCCGTCTCCCGAGGCCGCCGTGACGAGCCGGGACACGGCCGAGGGCGGCACCCCCTGGGGTCAGGGAGTGCCGCCCTCGGTACGTGGCGGACGGAACCGATCCTCGATGAGGATCAGAAGTCCATGTCACCGCCCGGCATGCCGCCCGGGGCGGCCGGAGCGGCCTTCTCCGGCTTGTCGGCGATGACGGCCTCGGTGGTGAGGAACAGCGCGGCGATGGAGGCGGCGTTCTGCAGGGCGGAACGCGTCACCTTCGCCGGGTCGATGATGCCCTCGGCGACCAGGTCGACGTACTCGCCGGTCGCGGCGTTCAGGCCGTGACCCGGGGTGAGGTTGCGGACCTTCTCGACCACGACGCCGCCCTCGAGGCCGGCGTTGACGGCGATCTGCTTGAGCGGGGCCTCCAGGGCGAGCTTCACAGCCTGCGCGCCGGTCGCCTCGTCGCCGTCCAGCTCCAGCTTCTCGAAGACGCTGGTGGTCTGCAGCAGGGCCACGCCACCACCGGCGACGATGCCCTCCTCGACGGCCGCCTTGGCGTTGCGCACGGCGTCCTCGATGCGGTGCTTGCGCTCCTTGAGCTCCACCTCGGTGGCGGCACCGGCCTTGATGACGGCGACGCCGCCGGCCAGCTTGGCCAGGCGCTCCTGGAGCTTCTCGCGGTCGTAGTCCGAGTCGCTGTTCTCGATCTCGGCGCGGATCTGGTTGACCCGGCCGTTGACCTGCTCGGAGGAGCCGGCACCGTCGACGAT
Source organism: Streptomyces shenzhenensis (assembly GCF_003688995.1). GTDB lineage: Bacteria > Actinomycetota > Actinomycetes > Streptomycetales > Streptomycetaceae > Streptomyces > Streptomyces shenzhenensis_A. The sequence continues at coordinate 178,601 of NZ_PENI01000017.1, forward strand.
GGTGGTCTCGTCCTTGGTGATGACGACCTTGCGGGCGCGGCCCAGGAGGTCCAGGGTCGCGTTCTCCAGCTTGAGGCCGACCTCCTCGGAGATGACCTCGCCGCCCGTGAGGATGGCGATGTCGCCGAGCATGGCCTTGCGGCGGTCGCCGAAGCCCGGGGCCTTGACGGCGACGGACTTGAAGGTGCCGCGGATCTTGTTGACGACCAGGGTCGACAGGGCCTCGCCCTCGACGTCCTCGGCGATGATCAGCAGCGGCTTGCCCGACTGCATGACCTTCTCCAGCAGCGGGAGCAGGTCCTTGACCGAGCTGATCTTGGAGTTGGCGATCAGGATGTACGGGTCGTCGAGGACGGCCTCCATACGCTCCATGTCGGTGGCGAAGTACGCCGAGATGTAGCCCTTGTCGAAGCGCATGCCCTCGGTGAGCTCGAGCTCGAGGCCGAAGGTCTGCGACTCCTCGACGGTGATGACGCCTTCCTTGCCGACCTTGTCCATGGCCTCGGCGATCAGCTCGCCGATCTGGGTGTCGGCGGCGGAGATGGAGGCCGTGGAGGCGATCTGCTCCTTGGTCTCGACGTCCTTCGCCTGCTCCAGCAGGGCGGCGGAGACGGCCTCGACGGCCCGCTCGATACCGCGCTTCAGGGCCATCGGGTTGGCACCGGCGGCGACGTTGCGCAGGCCCTCCTTGACCAGGGCCTGGGCGAGGACGGTCGCGGTGGTCGTACCGTCACCGGCGACGTCGTCCGTCTTCTTGGCGACTTCCTTGACCAGCTCGGCGCCGATCTTCTCGTACGGGTCCTCGAGCTCGATCTCCTTGGCGATGGAGACACCATCGTTGGTGATCGTGGGGGCGCCCCACTTCTTCTCGAGGACGACGTTGCGGCCCTTGGGGCCGAGCGTCACCTTCACGGCGTCCGCGAGCTGGTTCATGCCGCGCTCGAGGCCGCGCCGCGCCTCCTCGTCGAACGCGATGATCTTGGCCATGTGAAGTGGTCCCTCCAGGACTGGGGGTGATTCCTTCGGACCGCGCCCGCGCCCGCGACGGACGGCTCACCGGCCTCGTGGTTCCTTGCCCCACCCGGCCTGCGGGCCTCACCGACCCGGTCCTTCGTTGTCACTCTCACCTTCAGAGTGCTAACGCCAATGATTAGCACTCGGCCCACCCGAGTGCAAGATGCGCCCGCGACGTGGGCCCGTCGCGAGGGGTGGCGACCGGGTGACGGACGGGCCCTCGCGCGCCCCGGGCCGGGGCCGGAGCGGGCACGCCGAAGGGCCCGCACCCCGGGAGGTACGGGCCCTTCGCGTGAAGAACGTTCAGGCGGTGACGCGAACCATGTCGGCCTGCGGGCCCTTCTGACCCTGCGAGATCTCGAACTCGACCCGCTGGCCCTCTTCCAGGGTGCGGTAGCCGTCCATCTGAATCGCGCTGTAGTGGACGAAGACGTCCGCACCACCGTCGACCGCGATGAAGCCGTACCCCTTCTCCGCGTTGAACCACTTGACGGTGCCCTGAGCCATGCCTAACTCCCCTATTACTGGCCCTTGCACAGATCCACACTTCGCGGACCCGGGTCAGACCTCACCCCCCAAGGTTGGGGGCGTGCGCCGGAACGCGTCGACCGCGGCTGAATGTATCTGTCCAACTGCCGTCTGCAACAGGTCAATCGGACGAGAATTCTGGACGCACCCGGTCGGGAATCTGCCGAGAATTCACCAGAATTCAGGGCAAGTCGGGCTCCACATAAGGAGCAAAAGCCACGAAGAACGCGGGGAGTTTGGCGACTTCTTGGCGGGTGCACGGATTGAATCCGGGGCTTGCGCCCCGGAGACCGGGAGCGCGTTCCCCAACTCTACCGCGCTCAACCCCGCAGAATTGCCCCCTCCGCTTCTCTCACGGAGGGGGCAATCGGATGAACAGTCGGTAACCGAGGTTACCGAAGGTAAGGGACCGTCAGCCGCCGGCCACGGCCGGAATGATGGACACGCCCGCGCCGTCCGGCGTCACCGTCTCCAGGCCCTGCTCGAAGCGGACGTCGTCGTCGTTGACGTACACGTTGACGAAGCGGCGCAGCTTGCCCTGGTCGTCCAGCACGCGCGCGGCGATGCCGGTGTGGTTCTGCTCCAGGTCGGCGATGACCTCCGCGAGGTTGGCGCCCTCGGCGCTCACCTCGGCCCGGCCGCCCGTGTAGGTGCGCAGGATGGTGGGGATGCGAACGGTCACGCTCATGCGAGGCCAGCCTCTCGGAAGGAGTCCAGGTTCGGGCGGATGGTGGCGGTGGGGCCGGTGCCGGCCACCGCGTCGAGGGTCTTGAGGCCGTCGCCGGTGTTGAGGACGACCGTGGTGAGCGCGGGGTCGAGGACACCGTCGTCGATCAGCTTCTTCGTCACGCCCACGGTGACACCGCCGGCCGTCTCCGCGAAGATGCCCTCGGTCCGGGCCAGCAGCTTGATCGCGTCGACGACCTGCTCGTCCGTCACATCCTCCACGGCACCGCCGGTGCGGCGGGCGATGTCGAGGACGTAGGGGCCGTCGGCCGGGTTGCCGATCGCCAGGGACTTGGCGATCGTGTTCGGCTTCTGCGGGCGGACCACGTCGTGACCGGCCTTGAACGCGGTGGACACCGGCGAGCAGCCCTCGGCCTGCGCACCGAAGATCTTGTACGGCCGGTCCTCGACGAGGCCCAGCGCGATCAGTTCCCGCAGCCCCTTGTCGATCTTGGTGAGCTGGGACCCTGAGGCGATCGGGACGACGAGCTGGTCGGGCAGCCGCCAGCCGAGCTGCTCGCAGATCTCGTACGCCAGGGTCTTGGAGCCCTCCGCGTAGTACGGCCGCAGGTTGACGTTGACGAAGCCCCAGCCCTCGCCGGCCGGGTCGCCGATCAGCTCGGAGCAGAAGCGGTTCACGTCGTCGTAGTTGCCCTCGATGCCGACGAGCTCACCGCCGTAGATCGCGGCCATGACGACCTTGCCCTGCTCCAGGTCGTAGGGGATGAACACACAGGAGCGGAGGCCGGACCGGGCCGCCGCGGCGCCGACGGCCCCGGCGAGGTTGCCGGTCGAGGAGCAGGACAGGGTCGTGAAGCCGAAGGCGCGCGCCGCCTCCAGCGCCTGGGCGACCACCCGGTCCTTGAAGGAGTGCGTCGGGTTGCCGGAGTCGTCCTTCACGTACAGGCCGCCGGTGACGCCCAGTTCGCGGGCCAGGTTGTCGGCCTGGACCAGCTTGGTCCAGCCCGGGTTCAGGTTGGGCTTCTCGGCCACGTCCGCGGGGACGGGCAGGAGCGGCGCATAGCGCCAGATGTTCGCGGGTCCCGCCTCGATCGTGCGGCGCAGTTCCTCGGTGTCGTACGCCGAGAAGTCGTACGCGATCTCCAGCGGGCCGAAACACTCCTCGCAGGCGAACAGCGGTCCGAGCGGCACCCGGTGACCGCACTCGCGGCAGCTCAGGGCGGCGGCGGGACCGAGGTCCACAGACTTCTTCGCGGTGCTTGCAACGGTCTGCACAGCCATGTGAGGCGAGGCCCTTTCTCCTCATCTTCCTCACGACGCATCTCGCCGTGAGACGGATTTGGCACCTTCCCTAGCCGGGAGCCTCGCGGAAACGATCGGATGGCGCTGCGATCGGTACGAGTGCCGGCTGGAGGGTTGCCGGGGCTTCATCGGGCCGTGTCCCTCTGCCCCTCTGGATGAGCTGTATGCGGTTGTGAACGCCGACGACCCCCGACATGCGATGGTCATCCGCGTTGTTCAAGACTGTAACCGAAGGCCAGGACAGTTGAGATAGTCGTCCGAACCGCGAGATGGATCACACCTGCACCAGAAGTGATCACGACAGTGAGGAGCAGCTGACTGTGCTGGAAGAAGTCGAGCGCTGGCTGGCCACCCGCTCCTGGTCCGTGACCGACCGCCCGCTGCACAAGATCCTCGCCGCGAAACAGCGTACGGGCCGGTCGGTGTCCGTCGTGCTGCCCGCGCTCAACGAGGAGGAGACGGTCGGCGACATCGTCGCCGTCATCCGGCACGACCTCATGCGGCAGGCGCCGCTGGTCGACGAGATCGTCGTCGTCGACTCGGGGTCCACCGACCGCACCTCCGAGGTGGCCGCCGCGGCGGGCGCCCGGGTGGTGCACCGCGACGCCATCCTGCCGCGGCTGCCCGCCGCGCCCGGCAAGGGCGAGGTCCTGTGGCGCTCGCTGCTGGTCACCGGCGGGGACATCGTCTGTTTCGTCGACGCGGACCTGCGGGAGTTCTCCGCCGACTTCGTCACCGGGATCGTGGGCCCGCTGCTCACCGACCCGGACGTCGACCTGGTCAAGGCCATGTACGACCGCCCGCTGGCCGGCGCGGCCGGTCAGGGCGGCCGGGTCACCGAGCTGATGGCCCGCCCGCTGCTCAATATGCACTGGCCGCAGCTGGCCGGTTTCGTGCAGCCGCTCGGCGGCGAGTACGCGGCCCGCCGCTCCCTGCTGGAGCAGCTGCCGTTCCCCGTCGGATACGGCGTCGAGCTGGGCATGCTGGTCGACGCCCTGCACCTGGTGGGCCTGAACTCCCTCGCCCAGGTCGATGTCGGTGTGCGCAAGCACCGGCACCAGGACGGGCAGGCGCTGGGCCGGATGGCCGCCGCGATCTACCGCACCGCCCAGCTGCGGCTGGCCCGCGGGCACCTGGTGCGGCCCTCCCTCACCCAGTTCGAACGGGGCGAGGACGGCTTCGAGCCGCGCACCCACCCGGTGGACACCGAGGAGCGGCCGCCCATGGTGGAGATCGCTGAGTACGCCGCCCGCCGGGTGGCCTGAAGCCGAAGCCGGGCCGGGCCCGGCCCACCCGGGAGCGGACCGTACGTTTGAGCGTTTCCGGGCCGGGCTAGGTTGAGGCGTATGGCTTCCACGCAGGGTGCTGCCCAGGTGCTGGTCGCGTCCAACCGCGGCCCGGTCTCGTACACCGGCCAGCAGGACGGCTCGCTGGTCGCCAGGCGGGGCGGCGGCGGACTGGTCTCCGGGCTCTCGGCGATCGGGTCCGACGCGGACGCGCTGTGGGTGTGCGCGGCGCTGTCCGACGGTGACCGCGAGGCGGTGCGCCGCGGGGTCGGCGAGCCCGGCGTGCGGATGCTGGACATTCCGGCCGACGTGCACGCCGACGCCTACAACGGCATCGCCAACTCGGTGCTGTGGTTCGTGCACCACATGCTCTACCAGACGCCGCTGGAGCCGGTCTTCGACGCGGAGTTCCGGCGGCAGTGGGCTTCGTACCAAGCCTACAACCGGGCGTTCGCCGAGGCGCTGGCCCAGGAGGCGGCCGAGGGCGCGGCGGTCGTCGTGCAGGACTACCACCTGGCGCTGGCGCCCCGGATGCTCCGGCAGCTCCGCCCCGACCTGCGCATCGGCCACTTCTCGCACACCCCGTGGGCGCCGCCGGACTACTTCCGGCTGCTGCCCGACGACATCGCGGCCGAGCTGCTCGCCGGGATCCTCGGCGCGGACCGCGCGGCGTTCCTCACCCGGCGCTGGGCCGACGCCTTCACCGACTGCTGCCACGCCGTCCTCGGGCCCGGCATCCCGTCCGGCACCCGCGTCGGCGTGCACGGGCTGGGCGCCGACGCGGACTTCCTGCGGGGGCGCGCGCACGAGCCGGACGTGGCCGAGCGGATGACGGCGCTGCGGACGGAGATCGGCGCGGGCCGCAGGGCGATCGTGCGGGTGGACCGCACGGAGCTGTCCAAGAACATCGTGCGCGGGCTGCTGGCGTACCGGCAGTTGCTGGCGGACCGCCCGGAGTGGCGCGAGCGGGTCGTGCACGTCGCCTTCGCCTACCCCTCGCGCCAGGACCTGGCCGTGTACCGGGACTACACGGCCGCGGTGCAGCGTGTCGCGGAGGAGATCAACGCCGAGTACGGGACGGCGGGTTGGACGCCGGTGCTGCTGCATGTCGAGGACGACTTCGCGCGCTCGCTGGCCGCCTACCGGCTGGCCGACGTGGCCCTGGTCAACCCCATCCGGGACGGCATGAACCTGGTCGCCAAGGAGGTGCCGGTCGTCTCCGACGAGGGCTGTGTGCTGGTGCTGTCCCGGGAGGCCGGGGCGTACGAGGAGCTGGGCGCGGACGCGATCACCGTCAACCCGTACGACATCGGGGGCACCGCGGACGCCCTGCACCGGGCGCTCACCCTGCCGGCGGACGAGCGGGCCGAGCGGACGAAGCGGCTGATCGCCGCGGCCACGGCGCTGCCGCCTGCCCAGTGGTTCCTGGACCAGCTGCACGCCCTCCAGGCCGGTCAGGCCGGCTGACCGGCGAGCGTCCGCAGCAGCCGCACCACCCCGGCCGGGCCGTCCACCACCAGGTCGGCGCGCTCGGCGAGTTCGGTCACCTCGCTGCTGCCGCTGCACACCAGCAGCCCGGGCACGCCGTCGGAGCGGAGCTTGTCGACGGCCGCGAAGGCGGGGAGGTCGCCGAGGTCGTCGCCGGCGTACAGCACGGATTCGGCGCCGATCTCGCGGACGTACTCCAGCAGGGCGACGCCCTTGTCCATGCCGGGCGGGCGCAGTTCGAGGACCAGGCGGCCCGGCTCGACGATCAGACCGTGCCGGGTGGCGAGGTCGGCGAGGGGGCCGTGCAGTGCCTCGAACGCGGCCTGCGGGTCCTCGGCGCGGCGGGTGTGCACGGCGACGGCCCGCCCCTTCTCTTCGATCCAGGTGCCCCGCCAGGCGCCGATCCGGTCGAGAAAGCCCGGCAGTTCGGCGCGGACGGCGGCGACGCCGGGGTGCGGGGCGGGGGCGCTGACGGTGCCGCTGACCGCGTCCCAGCGTTCGGCGCCGTAGTGGCCGAGGACGACGAGGTGCTCCAGGCCGGGTACGCCCGCGAAGCCGCCGTAGCGGACCGCGACCCCGGCGGGGCGTCCGGTGACCACCGCGACGGAGGCCACCTTCGGGGCGAGGGCGGCGAGCGCGGGTACGGCGTCCGGGTGCGCGCGGGCCTGCTCGGGGTCGGCCACGATCGGCGCGAGCGTCCCGTCGAAGTCGAGGCCGATCACCGCGGTGCGCGGCCGCGCGAGCAGTGCGGCGAGCCCGTCCCGCCCGGCCTGGGTCACGGGCACCGGAATCCCGCCCTGAGACCCGGCCGAGCCCGTCCTATGAGTGCCCATACTCCCGACCCTATCCACCCACCCCCTCCCCCACGCCCCACACCCACAAAGCAACTGAGCCGGGACCTCCGCACCACAGACGGCTACAGCGCCGCGTCCGGCTACAGCACCGCAGGCGGGTCCATCGCCACGGCAGGTTCAGCACCGCAGGCGGCTACAGCGCCGCGCGCGACCTGAGCACCACTCCCGGTCGCAGCGACGGGCGCGGCTTCAGCGCCGCAGGCGAGTACAGCGCTGCGCGCGGCCTAAGCGCCCCGTCCGGCCACAACGACCGGTGCGGCTTCAGCGCCGCAGGTGGTCGGCGGCCTCGGTGTCTTGGCCCTCGGCACCCGCGCCCGGTGCGCTCTGGCTCGGTGAAGGTCAGTGTTGGGTTCGGTGGGTTTCGCGGAGGCGGCGTAGGCGGTTGACTGTCACCGGGTCGTGGGACAGGGCGCGCTCGTCGTCCAGCAGGGCGTTCAGGAGCTGGTAGTAGCGGACCGGGGCCAGGCCCAGTTCCTCGCGTATCGCCCGCTCCTTGGCGCCGGGTCCCGGAAAGCCCCGGCGCTCCAGCGCGAGGATGCCCTGTTCGCGGGGGCCCAGCTCATGGCGGTCGTCCGGTTCCATGCGTGCACCGTAACGCCGGGCACCGACAGCGACTCAGCGGCGTAAGTGGACTAGACCTCTTATGGGTCCGCGGTCCACACTGTTCCCCGTGAGACATGTCATCGCCCTCGACGTGGGCGGCACCGGGATGAAGGCCGCCCTGATCGGGGACGGCGGCGAGCTGCTGCACCAGGACCGCCGCGCGACCGGGCGCGAACGCGGGCCCGAGGCGGTGGTCGAGGGCATCCTCGGCTTCGCCGCCGACCTGCGCGCCCACGGCACCGAGCGGCTCGGCGAACCCGCGGTCGCGGCCGGCATCGCGGTGCCGGGCATCGTCGACGAGGCCCGCGGCATCGCCACCTACGCGGCCAACCTGGGCTGGCACGACGTACCGCTGCGCGCCCTGCTCACCGACCGGCTCGGCATCCCGGTCGCGCTCGGCCACGACGTACGCACCGGCGGCCTGGCCGAGGGCCGGATCGGCGCGGGCAAGGGCGCGGACCGCTTCCTGTTCGTGCCCCTGGGCACCGGCATCGCGGGCGCCATCGGCCTCGACGGCCGGGTGGAGGCGGGCGCGCACGGCTTCGCGGGCGAGATCGGCCACATCGTCGTACGGCCCGGCGGTACCGCGTGTCCGTGCGGGCAGCGCGGCTGCCTGGAGCGGTACGCCTCCGCGTCGGCCGTGACCGAGGCCTGGGCGGCGGCCTGCGGAGATCCGGACGCGGACGCCGCGGACTGCGCGAAGGCCGTCGCGTCCGGTGACCCGAACGCCGTCCGGGTCTGGCAGCAGGCGGTGGACGCACTGGCCGACGGGCTGGTCACCGCGCTCACCCTGCTCGACCCGCGCACGCTGATCATCGGCGGCGGGCTCGCCGAGGCGGGGGAGACCCTGTTCCGGCCGCTGCAGGACGCCGTCCGGCGCCGTGTCACCTTCCAGAAACTCCCGTCGATCGTCCCCGCCGCCCTGGGGGACACCGCCGGCTGCCTGGGCGCGGGTCTCCTCGCCCGGGATCTCCTCGAAACCACTGACCCTTCGGAGGTAACCGCCTGATGGCCCCCAGTACGGTTCTTGCCGGCGCCCGGGTGGTGCTGCCCACCGGGATCGTGACCGACGGACGCGTGATCGTCGAGGGTACGAGGATCGCGACCGCCTCCCCCGCGGACGCCGAGGTGATCGACGTACGGGGCCACTGGCTGGTGCCCGGCTTCGTCGACGTGCACAACCACGGCGGCGGGGGCGCCTCGTTCTCGGGCACGGCCGACGAGATCCTGACGGCCGTCCGCACCCACCGGCTGCACGGCACCACCACGCTCGTCGCCTCCACCGTCACCGACGACATGGACTTCCTGGTCAAGCAGGCCGGGCTGCTGTCCGAGCTGGCGGAACAGGGCGATCTCGCCGGGATCCACTTCGAGGGCCCGTTCATCTCGCCGTGCCGCAAGGGCGCGCACTCCGAGGAGCTGCTGCGCGACCCGGACCCGGAGGAGGTGCGCCGGCTGATCGACGCGGGGCGCGGCCGGACCCGGATGGTCACCCTCGCCGCCGAGCTGCCGGGCGGCATCGACTCCGTACGGCTGCTGACGGAGCACGGTGTCATCGCCGCCGTCGGGCACACGGACGCGACGTACGAGCAGACGGTGCAGGCGATCGACGCGGGCGCGACGGTCGCCACCCACCTGTTCAACGCGATGCCGCCGCTCGGCCATCGCTCCCCCGGCCCGGTCGCCGCCCTGCTGGCGGACGAGCGGGTCACGGTCGAGCTGATCAACGACGGCACCCACCTCCACCCGGCCGCGCTGGAGCTGGCGTTCCGGCACGCGGGCGCCGGGCGGGTCGCGTTCATCACCGACGCGATGGACGCGGCCGGCATCGGCGACGGCCGCTACATGCTCGGCCCGCTGGAGGTGGAGGTCAGCGACGGCGTGGCCCGGCTCGTGCAGGGCGGCTCGATCGCGGGCTCGACCCTGACCCTTGACCGCGCCTTCAAACGGGCGGTGACGGTCGACCGGCTGCCGGTGCCGGACGTGGTGGCGGCCCTGTCCGCCAACCCGGCCCGGCTGCTCGGCCTGGCCGACCGGGTGGGCTCGCTGGAGCCCGGCAAGGACGCCGACCTGGTGCTCCTCGACGAGGACTTCGACGTCAAGGGCGTGATGCGGCGGGGCGCCTGGGTGGTCGGTCCCCAACTGCCCTGATCCGTCCCCCGGTCGACGCGGCTCCGTCCCTCGGCCGACGCGTCGGCGAACGGCGGGTGACCGACCGTGGTCTGGGCCACTCGCCGTCTGTTTGGCATGATCGGGACCAGAAGACACGGCACAGCTCAGTCAGGCGAGGGAGGTCTGCCCGGGTGATCCTCACGGTCACGCTGAACACCGCTCTCGACCTCACCTATCGCGTGCGGTCGCTGCGGCCGCACGCCTCGCACCGGGTGTCCGCGGTCGCCGAGCGGCCGGGCGGCAAGGGCCTGAACGTGGCCCGGGTGCTGGCGGCCCTCGGGCACGAGGTGACGGTCACCGGGTTCGCCGGCGGCGGCACGGGCCGGGAGGTGCGCGAGCAGCTCGCGGGCGTCCCGGGCGTGGTGGACGCGCTGGTCCCGATCGCGGGCGCGACCCGGCGCACGATCGCCGTCGTGGACGAGGGCACCGGCGACACGACCCAGCTGAACGAGCCCGGCCCGCAGGTCGCCCCCGCCGAGTGGGCCGCGTTCCGGGAGGCGTACGAGGGCCTGCTCGGGCCTGCCGCCGCGGTGGCGCTGTGCGGCAGCCTGCCGCCCGGGGTGCCGGTGGGGGCCTACGCGGGCCTGATACGCGCGGCCCGGTCGGCCGGGGTCCCGGTGCTCCTTGACACCAGCGGGGAGCCGCTGCGCCGCGGGGTGGCGGCCCGACCGGACATCGTCAAGCCCAACGCCGAGGAGCTGGCCGAACTCACCGGCTCCCACGAGCCGTTGCGGGCGGCCCGGGACGCCTGCCGGCGCGGCGCGCACGCGGTGGTCGCCTCGCTCGGCCCGCAGGGGCTGCTCGCCCACACCCCGGAGGGCAACTGGCGGGCCACCCCGCCCGCCGCCGTGCACGGCAACCCGACCGGCGCCGGTGACTCGGCGGTGGCGGGCCTGCTGTCGGGCCTGGTAGAACACCTGACCTGGCCGGACCGACTGACCCACGCGATCGCCCTGTCAGCCGCAACCGTGGCAGCCCCAGCAGCAGGCGAATTCGACCGCCCGACCTACGACAGACTCCGAACCCAGATCAAAGTAACCAACAAACCAGCCACCACCTGACCCTCCGGGGGTTACCCCGGGGATTGATCCCAGGGGGGCCGCTCCCGGAAGCCGGCCCCAAAGCCGCTCCCACGAGCCCGGCCCCTAGGCCGCTCCCGCAGGCCGATCCGGAAACCGCTCCCCCGAAACAGCCCCGCAGGCCAGCCTCAAAGCCACTCCCACGGCGACCCCGAACCCGCTCCCGGCGGACTGCTCACCGCCTGACGCCCGCTGCCGGAGCTGCTCCCCGCGACCACCCCGCAGTCAGATCGAGACCGCTCCCAACGGGTCTGGCCCTAAGGCCGTACCCAGAAGCCGGTCCCAAAGCGCCTGCCACGGACCGATTCCGCGGGTGCTGTCCAGGTTCGGTTTCGGTGGGGGGTCAGCGCTTGACCTGGCCCTTCTTCAGCCACAGCTGGTCCAGCAGGACATTGCACTTGTCGCCGTCCCCGCAGGACAGCGTGATCGTGTTGGTGCCCTTGTTGAGGGTGGGCCACGCGTAGGTGGTGGTCCAGCCCTTGGCGAAGTCGCCGTCGGCGGCATGGGCGTAGTTCTGCATGCTCAGCTTGCTGCCGAACGCCTTGCCGTTGATGGTGAGCGTCATCGACTGGTCTTCGCCGGCCGTGCTGTAGTGCGCGAACACGGTGTACGTGCCGTCGTCGGGAATGCCGTCGACGGTCCAGGTGACGGAGTTGCCGGGCTGGTTGAGATTGCCCACATAGGTGCCGCCGTCCGCCTGCGCACCCTCGACGTCCGACGCCAGCGCGGCGCTGCCGCCCAGGCGCAGTGCCTTCGCGTCGATCGTCGGCAGCTCGCCCTCGCCGGCCGCCGAGCTGCTACCGGACGGGCTCGGCGAGGTGCTCTCGGACTGTGTCGGGGTCGCGCCACCGGCCTGGTCGCCCTTGTTGTCGTCGTTCGAGTTGCCGTTGAGCATGGCGATGCTGATGCCGATGACGACCGCGGCGACCACCGCGATCGCGCCGATCAGCAGACCCTTGGTGTTCGGGCCGCGACCGCCCCGGCCGCCGCCCCCACCGGCCTGCGGAGGCTGCTGGCCGGCCGGCGGGCCGCCCGGGAAGGTCTCCGGTGCCTGGTAGTGGGCGTTCGGCTGACCGTAGGCGCCCTGCTGCTGGGGCACGGTCTGCTGGCCATAGGGGGCCTGGGCCGGCTGGCCGTACTGGCGCTCCCCCACCGCGCGCACCCTGCTGACCGAGTTCGGGTAGCCGTAGCCACCGGACGGCGGCTGGGCTCCCCTGGCCTGCCCATCGGCGTACAGATAGCCGAACGGGTCGTCGTCCTCGGGCGTGCTCGCGCCGTTGTCGCCGGGCGTCATCCCTAGGTACTCCTCAACAGGTGCGGGCGGATGCGGTACGGATACAGATACGAATATGGAATACAGGTAGTGAAGAGCGAGCCTACCCGCTCTCGCTGGCCCAATCGGGTGGCTCGCTGTGCTTCAGCCCACTGACCTGGGGTTCATCCGGCCCGTCGATGTTGTTTGGGACGAGATCGTTTCTCGACGTACATCCGTTCGTCAGCGGATTTCAACACCTCGTCCGCCGTCATCCCGCAGTGTGCCCAGCCGATGCCGAAGCTGGCGCCCACCCGCACGGCCCGGCCCTCGGCCCGAATCGGCTGGATGATCTCGTTCCGCAGGCGTACGGCCAGGTCCTGGGCGTCGGCCTTGCCGAGGCCGTCGGCGAGGATGACGAACTCGTCGCCGCCGAGGCGGGCCACCGTGTCGCCGTCGCGCACGCCACGGGACAGCCGGCGCGCCACCTCGATCAGGACCGCGTCGCCCGCGTTGTGCCCGAACCGGTCGTTGATCGACTTGAAGCCGTCCAGGTCGCAGAAGAGGACCGCGAGGCCCTTGGTGCCGTCGTCGCGGTCGCCCTCGGGGGCGACGGTGTGCACATGGTGGTCAAAGCCGTCGTAGGAGTCCGTGCCGGAGGCGAAGTCGAAGCCGTGGCCGTTGACGTCGTAGGCGGCGGGATGGCCGTACGCGGCGTCCAGGGAGTCCAGCTCGTCGGCCTGCGCCGGGCGCCGGCACAGGCGGGCCGACAGGCGCGAGCGCAGCTCGGCGGAGTTCGGCAGGCCGGTGAGGGAGTCGTGCGAGGCGCGGTGGGCGAGCTGCAGCTCGCGGCGCTTGCGCTCCTCTATGTCCTCGACGTGCGTGAGCAGGAAGCGCGGGCCGTCGGCGGCGTCGGCGACGACGGAGTTGCGCAGCGACACCCACACGTAGGTGCCGTCCCGGCGGCCGAGGCGCAGCTCCGCGCGGCCGCCCTCGGCGGAGGTGCGCAGCAGCGTGCCGATGTCCTCGGGGTGCACGAGGTCGGAGAAGGAGTAGCGGCGCATCGCGGAGGCCGGGCGGCCCAGGAGGCGGCACAGCGCGTCGTTGGTGCGCAGGATGCGGCCGTGCTGGTCCCCGCCCATCTCGGCGATCGCCATGCCGGAGGGGGCGTACTCGAACGCCTGCCGGAAGCTCTCCTCGCTCGCGCGCAGCGCCTGCTGCTCCCGCTCAAGGCGGACCAGGGCGCGCTGCATGTTGGACCTGAGCCGGGCGTTGCTGATCGCGATGGCGGCCTGGAAGGCGTACATCTGGAGGGCCTCGCGCCCCCATGCGCCCGGGTGTCGGCCGTTGCGCGGCCGGTCCACGGATATCACGCCGAGCAGCTCGCCGGAGCCGCTGCCCTGCACGCCGGGCGCGTACATGGGCGCGAAGAGCCGGTCGGAGGGGTGCCACTCGTCCTCGAAGCGGGGCTCGGGCCCGTCGGTGTACCACTGCGGAACGTCGTCGTCGTCGAGGACCCAGCCCTCGGTGTGCGGTATGAACCGCAGGTCGCCCCAGGCCTCGCCCATGTTCAGCCGGCGCTCCCAGGACTCGCGGGAGCCGACCCGGCCGGTGATGAGGGCCTCGGCGGCGGAGTTCCCGGAGAAGGCGGCCACCACGAGGTCGCCGTCGGGGCGCACGAGGTTGACGCAGGCCATCTCGTATCCGAGGGCGGTGACGGAGCCGTCGGCGACGGTCTGCAACGTGTCCGCCAGGCTGCGTGCCGTGTTCATGTCGGCCATGGCCTGGTGCAGTTGCCGGAGGGACGCAAGACGGACGTAGGGCTCCGACTCCATCTCCATGCTCGCCCTCCCCCCGAGACCTCGCAGCGAATCAAGGGTGCTCTTCGGCGCTTCTCTTCGGTGGTGCCCTTGCAGCTTCCCCGCCACTGAATCACAGCGCGCTGCCCACTCGGTACACAGGGTCAACAATTCATCGGTCTTGTGACTCAAGTCACAGAAGAATATGAACAATTGAGAAGAACATCTGCGTTCTTCGTTCCGTGGACCTAGGACCAGGCTCGGGCGGAGGCCCGATGCGACCCGCTAGGAGCGAAGATTAGCGTTTCCGGCGTGCTGAACACTCCAACTCCGCTGCCCACTCCCGCCACCCCCGCCGTCCCCGGGCATGCTGAGGGGGTGAGCAACGACGAGTTCCGGGCCGCCATGTCCCGGCTGGCCGCGGGCGTGGTCCTGGTGACCGCGCAGGAGCCGCCGCTCGACCCGGACGACCCCGGGGCGCCGGCCGGCGAGGACGCCGGCATGACGGCCACGGCCTTCCTGTCCGTGTCCCTGGAGCCGCCGCTGGTCCTGGTCAGCCTGCGCGAAGGCTCCCGCATGGACGACCTGCTCGCCGAGCAGCCCCTGTGGGGCGTCTCCGTGCTCTCCGAGAGCCAGCGGCACATCGCGGGCCGCTTCGCCATGAAGGGCCGCATCAGCGACCGGCTGCTGTTCGAGGACATCCCCTACGCCCGCGGCGAGGTCTCCCGCGCGCCCCTGGTGCGCGGCGCCCTGGCGACCCTGGAGTGCCGGACCGAACAGCGGGTGGCGGCCGGGGACCACACGCTGGTGATCGGCCGCGTGCTGACCGCGGAGCTGCCCAGCGCGGACGGCAGGCCGCTGCTGTATTTCCAGGGCCGGTACCGGCAGTTGGGGTGACGGCGGACAGGAGGGAGCCGGGCACCCGAACCGCGGGAGCGCCGCGCCGCGGGCCGTGGCGGCGAAATCCCGTGGCCCGCTGATCGGCATCCGGTCTACGGTGCCGGGATGACGCCGCGCCTGGAAGAGATCACGCCGCGCACCGTCGACGCCGCCCTCGGCATCCGGGTCCGGCCCGATCAGGAGCACGCGGTGCGGCCCGTCGCCCACTCCCTCGCCGAGGCCTACGTCCATCCCGCGGACGTCGCCTGGCCGCGGCTGATCGTGGCCGACGACGACCGCCCGGTGGGCTTCGTGATGGCCTTCCTCGGCATCGACTGGCACGGCGACGGGAGCGTGTTCCGCTCCGGCCTGTGGCGGCTGAACATCGCGGCCGGGGAACAGGGCCGGGGGTACGGCCGGTTCGCGATCGAGTTTGTCGCCGCCGAGCTCCGGCGCCGTGGCGACCAGCGCCTCTACGTCACCTGGCAGCCCGGCCCGACCGGCCCGGAGAGGTTCTACCAGCGCCTCGGCTTCCACAGCACCGGCGAATCCAGCGGCGACCAGACGGTCGGGGTACGGGAACTGACGTAGGACCGGGTCCGCCCGACGGGCAGCAGGGGATGGGACACCGGGGCGGTGGCGGAGTCAGGTCCAGTCCCGGCCGGACCTGCCCCGCTTCGTCTGCGAACGCTGTTTCTTCTCCTGCAGCCGCCGCTCGTTGATCCCGCGCGGGATCCGGGTCGGCCTACGGGGCTTCGGCGGCGGCGCGGTCGCCTGCGCGAGCAGGGCCGCGAGGCGCACCGCGGCGGCCTCCCGGTTGCGCCACTGGGACCGGTGCTCGGACGCGCGGACGGCGATGACGCCATCGGTCAGCCGCCCCGCGAGGCGCCGCAACGCCCGGTCCTTCCACACCGGGGGAAGCGCCTCGGTCCGCGCCAGGTCGAAGCGCAACTCCACCTGGGAGTCGCTGGTGTTGACATGCTGTCCGCCGGGCCCCGACGACCGTGAGAAACGCCACATCAGCTCGGCCTCGGGGAGCGAGACGGAGCCGCGGATGACGTAAGGACCGGACATGCGTCCATGGTCGCGTCCCCGCCGCTCCGCGTCACCCGAATTTGCCGAAGGTAAAAAAGGTAAAGGCACGCGGAACCTCTTGGACCCCCCTTGGCGTTCTTCCCGATGACGGTAGCTTCGTCCCCAGTACGAAGCCGTACGTACGCAACGAGGGAAGGGACTCCCAAACCATGGCTGTAAGCCTGTCCAAGGGTGGCAACGTCTCGCTCACCAAGGAGGCTCCGGGCCTGACCGCCGTCACCGTGGGCCTCGCCTGGGACGTCCGCACCACCACCGGCACGGACTTCGACCTGGACGCCTCCGCGATCGCGGTCAATACGCAGGGCAAGGTCTACTCGGACGGTCACTTCATCTTCTTCAACAACAAGCAGACCCCGGACAACACGATCGTCCACACGGGTGACAACCGCACCGGCGAGGGCGAGGGCGACGACGAGGCGATCAACGTCAACCTGGCCGCTCTCCCGGCCGACATCGACAAGATCGTCTTCCCGGTCTCCATCTACGACGCGGAGAACCGCGGCCAGAACTTCGGCCAGGTCCGCAACGCCTACATCCGCATCGTCAACCAGGCCGGCGGCGCCGAGATCGCCCGCTACGACCTCTCCGAGGACGCCGCCACCGAGACGGCCATGGTCTTCGGCGAGCTGTACCGCAACGGCGCCGAGTGGAAGTTCCGCGCGGTCGGCCAGGGCTATGCGTCCGGGCTGGTCGGCATCGCCCAGGACTTCGGCGTCAGCGTCTGACCCGCACCTTGCGCGGTCGGGTCCCGGACCAGGGGTGCACCCTGCTCCGGGCCCGGCCGCGCGTCAGCCCCGGGCCACCTGAAACCAGCCCCGGCCCGGGCCCGGCAAGAGACACACCGCCCGGTACGCCTCCCACCGCGACTTCCACGCCCTCAGCGGCGCCTTTCCGGACCCGGGCAACGTGCGGCCGGAACAGGTGGCGGCGGCCTTGGCCGGCGAACTGACGCATCCGGACGCGGAGGTGCTGCCGCGCGCGGCGAACAGCGGCGGCTGGTCGGCGTCGCGGCCACCCTCGCCCGGCACCCTGATCCGGACGATCCGGACCCGTGGATCGGGCCGCTGATGGTGGACACCCGGGTGCAGGGCCGGGGGTACGGACGGCGGTTCGCCGCACTGGCCGAGGAACGCTTCCGCACGGCGGGACGCACCGCGGTCCGGCTCGCCGTCCCCGACAACACCCCCAAGGGCCTCGCCTTCTGGACCGCGCTGGGGTACGAGGTGATCGACCGCCGGCCGGACCGCGCACACGGCCGACCCTGCACGGTCATGCGCAAGGCGCTGCGCGCGCTCTGACCGACCACGCCCTGCCCCCGTCCCCGCCACCGGTGCACCCCGGTCGGCGACGCGGGTGACCAGGAGGGCGTCATGGACGCCCCGGCAGTGCCGGTCTCGCGCCAGGACGGCCGTACGCCGATCTCCTTGCCGTACGCGAATCCGCGTTCCGTCGGCCTCGGGACCGTGACCCGAATTGGCGAGGATCCTTGACGGGGTCGGCGCCCCCCTCGAACCCGGGGCGGCGTGGTGGGTCGCCCCCCCGCCGAACGCCGGGTGAACCACGTTCAGGGCAGGGGTGTGAGCGCGTCCTCCAGCGCCGCCCGCGCGCCACGCAGGGCGAGACGGAGCTGGTCCGGTGTGCGGCGGACCTGCGCCAGCAGGAGGCCGCCCTGAATCGCGGCCATGGTCAGGTCGGCCAGCTCCGTCACATCTGCGTCTGGGCACAGCTCGCCGGACTCCTGCATCCGCTGCAGGCCCGCGATGAGGGGGGCCTCCCAGCGCGCGAAGGCGTCCACGAACGCCTGGCGGGCGAGGTCGTCCCGGCCGCTGAGCTGGCTGGCCAACGAGCCGATCGCGCAGCCGCCCACCGCGTCCTGCCGCGTTCCGTTGGCCACGATTGCGTCGAACCAGCGGTCGATGCCGGCCAGCGAGTCGACCTTCAGGAGCAGCGGTTCCTGCGCGGCCAGCACCGTGTCCACGGTGGAATGCACGACAGAGCGGATGAGGTCGTCGCGGTCGTCGAAGTAGTGGTAGAGCTGGCTGCGACCGGCCCCCGCGGCGCGTTCGACATCGTCCAGCGTCACCGCCGCGACACCACGCCGCTGGATGAGGTCCGCTGCCGCATCAAGGATGCGTTTCCGGGTCGCGCGACCCCGTGCGGTGGTCGGTGTGTGCCCCATGGAGCCTCCTCCCTGTTTTGTACTTCACAGTACAGAGATTCTGTACTTGCTGATACAGTCTGCCGCAAGTCTTCTGTACTAAGCGATACAGTCCGCGATGGTGAGGTGGAAGGAGAACCGTGTCCGTCATCCCACCCGTCCAGCCCTCCGTGCTGGACACCACGCTCATCGGCCACACCCCTGAGTCGGCGTTCACCGACACGATCGCGGTCGCGCAGCACGCCGAACGTCTCGGCTACGTCCGCTACCGGATGGCCGAGCACCACGACGCACCCGGCGTCGGCAGCTCGGCGCCCGCGATCACGGTCGGTGCCATCGCCGCAGCGACCTCACGGATCCGTGTCGGAGCCGGTGGGGACATGCTGCCCAACCACGTTCCGCTCGTCGCGGCGCAGTAGGAGCACACCGTGAGGTAGCAGCCCATCCACACCGTCGCCACCGCACTCGTCGCGGACCGCGAAGCCCTACTCGTGGCCTGGAGAGCGGACGTGGAAACCTTCGCCGAGCCGGCAGGACAGAGCGCGTCCTTCCAGTCCGCCCCCGGATGGCGGGCACCGACAACGGGCCGCCCGGTACGCCGGTGCGCTCACCCGCGCCGGGCAGCGCCGCGGCCTCGCAACCCCAGCTGCCGACGGTGCTCGGCCAGGAACGTTCCATCCCGTCCGGAGCCGGCCCGCCACCATCGGCACGCGCCCAACGGTCCTGTGCGGGCCACCGGACGCCCCGTCCTCTCCAGGACCCCCTCCATCGCATGACCGACATGACCGAAAGGAAGACCATGTCCCCTTACCGACCCACCGGGCTGCGGCGGCGCGCCGCCACGCTCGGCCTCGCTGCCCTGCTCGCCGCAGTCGCCGCGGCTCCCGCGGCCTCCGCGACCCCGGCCCCCACCGCGGTCCTGGCCACCTCCCCGACACACCCCGACCACGCCGTCGGCACCCGTCTGGGCGACGTGCGCGTCCTCGCCCACTTCGATCGAGCCGCGGGCCAGGTCGCCGAGAGCATCGCCTTGGAGCCCGGCGGCGGCGTGGTCATCGGCATGATCCACGCCCGCCAGGTGGTGCGGGTCGCGCAGGACGGAGCCGTCCAGGTACTCGCCACCATGCCGCTACCTCCGGGCGGCGGCACCACCACCCCGGTAGTCGGGACCCCCGGGGTCACCGGGGTCGCCCGGTCGGACAGCGGCGTCGTGTACTTCCTCTACTCCTCCGGGCAGGGCGGGCTGACCGGGATCTGGCAGGTCCGTCGCTCCGGTGAGCCCCGGCTCGTCGTACCGCTGCCCGCCGACAGCTTCCCGAACGCACTGGTCATCGACGGCAAGCGGGACCGCTTCCTCGTCACCGACTCCACCGGCGGGCGCATCTGGCAGGCCCCGCTGCGCGGCGGCGAGGCCTCCGTGTGGTCGGCGGACCCGGCCCTGGCGCCGAACGGCTTCTTCGGCGCCAACGGCATGAAGATCCACGACGGCGCCGTGTGGGCCGGCAACTCCGACCAGGGCACCATCGTCCGTATCCCGGTGACCAAGGACGGCGGTTCCGGCCGCGCCACGGTCCGGGCCACGCAGCTGGAGGGCATCGACGACTTCGACTTCACCGGCCGGGGCACCGAGATCCTCGCCGCGATCAACCAGGCCAGCAAGCTCGTGCGGGTGAGCACCAACGGCGCCCAGGAGACCCTGCTGAACGCCGAAGGCGGCATGCAGGGCACCACGGCCGTCGCCGTACAAGGAAATCGAGCCTATGTGACAAACGGCGCAAACCTGGCCGGAAACGACCCGACGTTGATGCTCGCCAAGCTGCGCCGACGTTGACACGTCCCTGCGGGAAGGGCCACCCCGAGCGGTGGTCCATCCCGCGGCACCGCACGTGGGCCACCAGCGCGGACCACGCCGCAGTCAGCATCGACCCACGAGCCTGCCTTGGCCCGCCCTGACGGCCGCGTCCTCACCATCGAACACCGCGCCCTGCGCAAGTGGTTGCTGCCCGGCGGTTAGGCCGAGCATTTGAGACTGTCTCACCCTCCCTTCGCGGAGGGTTCCTTTGTGTCCGGAGAGCGGTTGGGTTCGGGATTCCTCACTTGTCTCAAGGAGCCCTGTGGACTACTTCTTTGCCTCCCGCGACAAGGTCCGCCGCTTCGGTACGGCACTCGACGACATCGACCTTGACGGCCTGCGATACGTGACCCGCGAGCGAGCGCTCAAGGACGGCACGCCGTTCTTCCTCGGCTCGGACATGCGGCCCTTGGAGCCTCACTGCTCCTTCTTCTTCGACCTGGCCAAGACGCTCAAGGCGAAGTCGTTGCAGGACTACACCTACAACTTCCTTGACTACAGCGACTTCTTGGAGAGCCTCGACCCGCCGAGCGACGTGTTGTCCGCGACGGAGGACGATCTGCTCGCCTACCGGGAGCACTGCACCGAGCACCGGAACGAGCCCATGTCGCCGGCCACCTGGAAGCGCCGACGTGTGACGATCCGTAACTTCTACGACTGGGCCGTCGACGAGGCCAAGTTGCTGGCCAGACGACCGTATTACCGGCGGCCCAATGGTCGGGACGTACTGAGCTGGGGCGCCACCGCGGCACTCGACGTGCGGCACCTCACGTACGAGCAGTGGCGCTTCCTGGACCAGGTCGGACTTCGCGGACTGCTCCCGAATGGCACGGCCGACCCGTCGTTCCGGTCCGCGCACACGCTCCGCGACAGCGCAGCCGGCAGTCTCTCCATCACCACCGGCCTGCGGCTGCGTGAGTTCCGGGCCCTGCTCGACATCGAGGTCGGCCCACCGTGACGCGACGGTACCGCGAAGGAAGTGGAACTCCAGGCCATCGCCAAGTTCGGTCTGCCGCGGACCATCGAGATCCAGGATGCGACGCTGCGGGAGATCGACTGGTACCGGCGGACCGAGCGCGCCGCCACGGTACGCAGGGCATCGAGGAACCTGTGGCGTCGCCGCGAGGAGTTCTTCGTCGTCGACGACGTCAACACGCGCCAGATGAAACTGCGCGGCGTCGAGCACGGAAGGCGCCGGACCTGGAGCGTCAAGGCGATGGACGCGGAGCTGCGGCAGCGGACCATGATTGAGGGCGAGCACGGGCTGGAGCCGATGGCCCTGTTCGTCGGCCGCCACGGACGGATGCTCACCAGCCAGAGGTGGGAGCAGATATTCCTCGACGCGCACGCGCGCACGCTGCGGATCATCAAGGAGCACGATCTTGGACTGGAGATGTCGCACCAGGTCCGGATTCACGATCTTCGGCACACGTTCGCGGTCTACATGCTGGAACTGCTCACCGAGCTGCTACGCAAGCAGGACGCGGAGGAGTACGCCCGCTCAGGCCGAGTACCGGCCTATGCAACCGATCACCAGTCCCGCAACCCCTTCCTGACCGTCATGCGGCTGCTAGGGTCTTTCGTTTGGATCAGGCCGGATCAGGGAGCGGGGTCTGGTGCCGTGGATCGCAAGGCGGAGGAGGGCGGCAGGGCGGAGCCCTGACAACCGACGACAACGCCGCGAGGCGCGGTGCCAGGGCCCGCGAGCCCGGCATGATCCAAACGAGAGGCCCTAGGGCACCGCCGCCCAGAATCGACGATGCGGTACCTGACGTACAAGAAGAAGTCCAACCTGCTGGTCGCGCAGGCCATCAAGGAGTGGAACGACCAAGACAGCACGTACGCGGAACTCGCGTCGCGGCACGGGGGACGGTAGAACAGCTGATGCCCCGCCGAGGAGAACGCCGCGGTACCTCCGGTGCTCGACGGTCCTGTCCCGCCGAGCCCGCTCCGGACCGGATCGGGATACGCGAGATCGTCTTCCGTCAACGCGACCGCCCGTCCACGCGCGACTCGACCCGTCCGAGTTCGCCTGTTCCGCCCTGGCCGGACAGCTCGCGGATCTGTGGATCGACTATCACCGCAAGAACGCACTCAAGACGGTTCACGGCTACCCGACCGCCATCCGCTCGTTCGCGAAGTTCCTCGATGTCCATCTGCCGGCCCACGGCATCGGTCCGGCGCAGGCCCGGCTGGAGGACGAGCAGATCGACCTACCGGCCTTGATCCACGCCTGGGGACGGCACCTTCTGAAGCAATACCCCGAGCATTCCCGGCGCCCCTGGGGCTTGGAGCGCGCGCTGCTCGCCCTGCTCAGCCACGGAGCCGAACGCGACCTGGACGTGCCCGAACGGGTACGGCGCCGAGCGGCAGCGCCTCCGGGCGTGCGCAAGGCCACCGGCCAGGTCCTGGACGAGTTCAGCAACGCCGAACGGGTGGCTATGCGTAAGGCCGCGCAGAACGACGTACGCGCATTGGAAAGGCGGCTAGCCCAAGGGCGTGAGCTCCTGGAAGCCGGACAGGACCCGCGCGAGCACGGCTGGCTGGAACTGTCGAATCTGATCTGGGCCACCCGACACGGTCTGGTGGACGGCCGGGCACTGGCGGACAACCTTCCCCTGAGTCGCAACTGGCCTCCTGAAATCCGCGAGTTCGCCCAAAAAACTGGCATCTGGCCCGGCATCGGCTTGATGGGCTGCCTGCATCACGTGCTGTTCCCTCGGGAGATCGACCTCCACCCGTTCCGGGTTCTGCTTCTGCTCGAGATGACCGACTGCACCTCCGAGGAACTGCACGCTCTCCAAGTGCCGGACCTGGAGTTCAGTGCCGAGGGAGTGGAACGCCCAGGGCAAGCTCGACGCGCTCGCCACCGTGACGGCGAACCTCTTACTACGAAAACCTCGAGCTGAAGAAGAAGACGTCCGTCCAGCGCCGCATCGCCGTCCTGCCTGCGTCTGGCCCCTGGCTGGAGTAACTCCGCAGGGGGACGTCCACTGAGCCGAAGCACATCCCCCAGTGGAATGCCGAGAGGCCGGGCTCTGGGGAGAGCACGGCCTCTCGGGTGGTGACGTGGCGCCTACCAGTAGGTGCGCGTGATCTTGTCAGGAAGTCGTCCCTGCCGCTCCCCTTCCTGGAAGATCGCCGATGCCGCGATCAGGAAAGCACGGCGGAGCTTCGGGTCCGGGTCTGGATTTTCCACATTCCCGACGTTTTTGTCGAGGAGCATGTCACCGAGGGCTGTTCCCTCGAGCGTGCAGGGGCGGGCGACTGATCCCTCCGGGTTGATCAGGATGTTCCCGGTGACACCTTCTGCAGTTTCCCAGGCGTAGACGAATCCCGCTTCGAGAGATCGGATCTTCCTGCACGTCAGTGATGCTGTCACGGGGATTCCCACCAGTTCGCTCGCGCCAGGGATTTGATCACCTGAACCCTATACCGTCCGCCGCAGGCGCATGTTCGTCCCAGGTGTGGCCGGCGTCCAGGGTCGCCTGATGGGCGCGGCGATAGTTCTGGTCGCCGTGCTGACGCATCCAGTTCGACTCGTACAGTTCATGCGCGAGCAGATCGAAATCGCTGGGATGCGGATTTCCGTTCTGGAAGCGTTCCCAGGCCCTGGCGATACGCGGATTGGCGTCGAATCGCAGCATTCCCGCGTCGAGCTGATGCGATTCGACGAACAGGTGGTTGTAGATCTGATTGATGTCGGCCGCAGAATAGCCGTGCGACGCCGCGGTCTGCGCCACCCGGCCGAGCTGTGCGTCAGCGCGGATCGCGTCATAGGCGTGGTCCGCCCATTCCAGCTCGAAGTCCATCTCGCTGCGCGGCCGCCGGAAGGACGAACCGCCGGACTGCAGCTCCCGCTCCGTGGCCACCGCGGTCCGCCGCCACCCGGTCGGCCCGCCGACCCCGGTGAGGACCAGCTGCTGGGCGAGTTCGTCGACGGTCTCTGCGTACAGGTCGGCGAGCGCGTCGCAGCCCTGCTCTCCGTACAGGCGATACAACGGCCAGGCGCCGGCGAAGCATCAGGTCGTTCGGAAAGGACGACACCAGCCCGCGCAGGCGCTGGCGCGACGAGGACTCGGCCGGCAGCGTTTCCTGTCGAAGGGGGTCTCGCTTATGGCTCAGATGCGCATACCGGACCTTTCTGCGATCCGGGTGAGCCGTTCATTGCTCCTCTTGTGCTTGGAGATCAGAACGCGGGTGAGTTCCAATGATGTTGGGTGAACGGCTGCCATCTCGGGAGCGATTCCCCAAGCCTTCTCCAGGCTTTCCAAGGTCCCATCCTGGTCACCGAGTGCGAGCTGGGAGCGGCCAAGGTTCATGTACAGAGGTCCGACACGGGTTGCCGGAAGAGACATACCGCCCCTGATCAGGTCGTCCGCCGTATCCAGCGCTCGGCGGTGCTGATCCATATCCGATGCGGTGGAGATCACATGTGTGGCCGTATTTTCAGGGCCGAAATGGATTCCGTGCTCGGCGATGTCTTCCGGGAATCCTTCGGCCGCACGCCATGCCGCTTCGATATGCCGGTCAGTCGTTTGCTTGTCTTTCAGGCGCCCGGCGAGGGTCAGGCCTCGCAGGTGGAGAATGCCGAGACCGTAGGCGCGGTCCCGTCCGGTGAGCATCGACTCTGCCTGAACGACGGCCCGGTCAATGATGGCCAGTCCACCAGCAAAGTCGCCGGCGTTCAGGAACGTACCCGCGTCGTCCCGCGCTGCGACGATTGCCGCAATCGGGTCCGCCCTCTCGGCTGCCATGCGCTGTTTTAGCGTCGCCAATTCGGCAAGATGCATCCACCTGTGGCGAGCGGCCAGCCAATAAATGACGCTGTATACGTCCGCGACCAAGCCCCATGCTTTCGGTTCGCCCGTCAGATGGGCATGGTTGGTAACTCTCGTGAGGGTTCCAGGAAGCCTACGGAGAACCTTGGAAAGCTCCGTATTCCATCGGAGTTTGTTCAGCTCGTCGGCTTCCTGCTGAAGCCTCTCGGGATGCTCCGGGGGCTCACCTGGAACATCGAATCGCCGAAGAGCCCAGTTGAGTTCATTCAGGTTCGCTTCCGGGGCGCTGCCCAGCAATTCATCAAGGGTGAGGTTCATTGCGCGAGCAAGGGCGGCGCCCACGCCCTGGGTAAGTGCCCGGTCCCCTACCTCGATCTTGCTGAGAAGGGATACCGACATGCTCCCCCTACGGGCCAGGGCAACCTGACTCAGCCCGAGTTCCTTCCGGCGCGCAGCGACGTTGGCGCCTGGTCCGGGTACCTGCGTAGCGCTCATACCTTGCGTCTTCCCCGCTCGGTGACGTCCTCACGTCCCATGGTCCCAAACGCACGTGCAACCCGTCGGCGTCTGTGCAAGAAGTGTGCAAGTCGGCGGGGCTGATGGGGCGTTGACTCATGACAACGGAAGACCCCCGCGACGGGCGAACGTCCGGGGGCTTGGTCACCAACCATCAAGGGGTTGACGACAGTGCCCAAAGCTACAACCAGACTCCCGCGAAGTCCCGAGCGGGCCGGAGGGGGCAACGACGCGCGGCAGATGGAATACACGACGTACGCCCCGCCGGGTGAAACGTGTCCGTCATGCGGTAATCCGATCAAGAGCCTTGAGGCGTGCCGCCGGGGGATGCTGGCCCGCCCTGACGCTTCTCCGCTGGTGGCGTACTGGCACACGTACTGCGCCCCGAAGGCGGAGCGGTGACCTCCGTGGAACAGCGCAAGACCCGTCCGCCTCACAGGTGGTCCGCTTTCAACTCGACGCCCCCGACCCCATGACCGACTCCGGTCGCTCACGCCCCAGGGAGCGACCGGAGCCCCCTACGCCCGCCGGTCCCCCGCTCCCGGCTCTCCCCCGCGGGGGCCGAAGGGCCGGCCCGGCACACCCGACCCCGGGATGCCCTGCGGTGTGCCGGGCCGTCACTCTCGTCTCGACACAGGAAGGTTCTCGATCGTGTTGCCTCCGGCACCGCCAGGTGTGGTCCCGTACATCGCCGGATGGAGTGAGGAAAGGCTCCTGTCGTGTCCGGTCACCCGCCGCCGCGTGGTCCCGGGGATCGGGTACGTGGATGAGACGCCGTACGACCGGGACAGCTTCGATGTGCTCTGGGCCCGGTACGCCCTCCGGCCGAAGCGGCGCCGGGGCAGCCCACAGCTCCGGAACGTCCACCCCTACCGGCAGCGTCGGGCGATGCTGAACATGATGTGCCAGGTCTGCTCCCGTATGCCGCCGGACCCGCACGGCCCGCATCTGTTTCTCCTGCGGGACTCCTGTGGTGCGGTCCGGGAGGGGGAGCGGACGACGAGTCCGC
>NZ_PENI01000018.1 GCF_003688995.1 Streptomyces shenzhenensis
GTGTCGCTGCCGGTGGTGGCGAAGCCGGGGTACGCGCCGAGCGCGGCGGTCAGCCCGCTGTAGGTGTAGAACGCGTTCCGGCCCGGGAACATCTGGTTGAACTGCGCCTCGCTGACCACGAATCCGGCGGCGGAGGCGGCGGGAGCCGACTGGAACACCAGCGCGGCGGCTCCGAGGGCGAGTGAGGCCAGGAGTGCGGCGATACGGCGCCTGAACATGTATCAACTCCTCTGCGGAGCACGGCCGTACCCGCCGGGGGGCACGGCCGTGGTGGGGGGTGGAGGCACACTCAACCGCATTGGTCTGTACCAGTCAAGGGTGTAGACCAGTCATCCGCGGGCCCCGTGCCTGTCGCCTCCCGCACGAACGGCGGACCCCCGGGTCGCCCCCGCGCCGCACCGGATCGGGAGAATCTCCCCCATGACCATCGCAGCGCATCCGCTCGTCGCCCGCGCCCGCCGTATCGCGGACGAGTTGCTCGCCCCGGCGGCGGAACGCGTCGACCAGGAGGGCGTGCCCGCGGGGCACATCGAGGCGATCAAGAACTCGGGGCTGCTCGGGGTGGGCGCGCCGGTGGCGTACGGCGGCTCGGCGGCGCCCGCGGCCGTCGTCCGGTGCACCGCGGAGATCCTGGCCGGGGCCTGCTGCTCGACGTGGTTCGTGCAGACCCAGCACCACACGCCGGTGCTCACCCTGGCGAAGAGCGAACGGCCGGTGCGTGAACGGCTGTTGGGCCCTCTCTCCCGCGGTGAGCTGCTGTCCGGGGTGGCCTACGCCCAGCTCCGGGCCCATCCGCGCACCCCGGTACGGGTGACGCGGGAACGGGGCGGCTGGCGGTTCGCGGGCACGGTCCCCTGGTACACCGGGTGGGGGCTGAACGACGTCATGCTGCTGGCCGGGGTGACCGACACCGACGAGGCGCTGTTCGCCTTCACCGAGGCGCGGGAGCAGGCGGGGCTGCGCGCCTCGCCGCCGCTGCGGCTGGCCGCGCTCACCGCGTCCCGCACGGTGTCGCTGGAGCTGACGGGTCTGTGGCTGCCGGACGAGGCGGTGGCGCTGCGGATGCCGTACCCGCGGTGGGCGGCGGCCGACCGGCCGAGGACGCTGAACACGAGCCCGGCGGTGTTCGGCATCACGGAGGCGGCGCTCGCCCTGCTGGACGAGGACACGGCGGCGCCGCTGCGGGCCCGGCTGTCCGAGGTCCGCGGCCGGGCCTACGCCCTCGCCGACCTGCCCGTGCCGCACGGGCACCCGGAGGAGCGGCTGGCGGTGCGTGCCGAGGCGTACGAGATGCTGCGCACGGCCACCACCGCGGCGGTCGTCGCCGGCGGCGGCCGCGCGATGTCGCTCGCCTCCCCCGCCCAACGGCTCGCCCGCGAGGCCCTGTTCCTCCTGGTCCAGGGTCAGACGGCGGAGTCCCGCCGGGCCCACCTGGACGCGCTGACCGCAGGACCGTCCTGACCCGGCCGCGCCGCCCCTGGTTCAGCGGGGTTCAGCTCGCGAACGGCACCTGGGGGGACGTGCGGGCCGGGCGGTCCCCCGGGTGGCGCCACAGACCACGGCCGGCCAGCCGGGGCAGCACACCCTCGCCGAACCAGTACGCCTCCTCCAGATGCGGATACCCGGACAGCACGAACTCGTCGATACCGAGGGCGTGATACTCCTCGATCCGGTCGGCGACCTCCTCGTGGCTGCCGACCAGGGCCGTGCCCGCTCCGCCCCGCACCAGCCCGATGCCGGCCCACAGGTTGGGGTGGATCTCCAGCGCGGCACGGTCGCCGCCGTGCAGGGCGAGCATGCGCCGCTGGCCCTCCGACTCGCTGCGGGCGAGCCCGGCCTGGACGGACCGCACGGTCTCCGGGTCGAAGCCGGCCAGCAGCCGGTCCGCCTCGGCCCAGGCCTGCGCGGAGGTGTCCCGGGTGATCACATGCAGCCGGATGCCGAAGCGGAGGGCACGGCCCTCGGCGGCCGCCAGCCGCCGGATCCAGTCGAGCTTCCCGGCCACCTGCGCGGGCGGCTCACCCCACGTCAGATACACGTCGGCGTGCCGGGCCGCGACCTCCCCGGCGAGGGGTGAGGACCCGCCGAAGTACACCTCGGGCACCGGGTCGGGCAGCCGGACCAGCCGTGCGTCCGCCACCCGCAGATGCGCACCGTCCAGGTCCACGGCCTTGCCCTGCCACAACTCCCGGACGATCCGCAGGAATTCGTCGGTACGGCGGTAACGCGCGTCCTTGTCCAGGAAGTCCCCGTAGGCCCGTTGTTCCCGGCTCTCGCCGCCGGTGACGACGTTCAGCAGCAGCCGCCCGCCGGACTGCCGCTGGAAGGTGGCGGCCATCTGCGCGGCGAGCGTCGGCGAGACGAATCCCGGGCGGAAGGCCACCAGGAACTTCAGCCGCTCGGTGTGCCGGCTCACCATCGCGGTCGTCAGCCACGCGTCCTCGCACCAGGCGCCGGTCGGGGTGAGCGCGCCCACGAAGCCGAGATCCTCGGCGGCGCGGGCGATCTGGCTCAGATAGCCGACGGTCGGCGGCCGGTCCCGGCCGGAGGCGGTGGCCGGGGTGCCGTGGCCGCCGCCGACGACGTGCCGGCTGTCGCCGTTGGTGGGCAGGAACCAGTGGAAGGTGAGGGACACGGGGGTCTCCGATCGCGAGTGACCGTCAGAGCAGACCGTGGCGGGGCGGCCGGCTGCCGCCCCGCACCTGCCGGCCGATGTGCTGGACCTGCCGGCGGGCCGGGTCGTGCGGGGTGGGGGTGCGGGCGTCCCGCCGGTGCCGGTGCGGGTTCCGCGAGTCGAGGGCGGAACGGGTCCCGGACACCTCGAAGAGGGCACCCGCCTCCGCCACCGCCACGTCGACCGCCCGCGCCTCGAGTCCGGTCGGCGCGGTCCCCTGACGGCGGGTCACCTGGAGGTACACGCAGTGGCCCAGCCTGAACACCTCCGCGAGGATCCCGGCGCGGCGGAACGCGACGGACTCCGCGTCGTCGGCGATCACCTGGGCGGTCATCGCGCTCAGCCCGCCGCGGCCAGCAGCGGGGTGTGGCCCAGGGCGGCCGAGAACCGGTCGACCACCTGCCGCAGGGCCTCGGTGGCGGCCGGCGCCACGGTCAGCGAGCCGTCCTCGTGCACGGTGATGTCCTTGTCCAGGGTGAACCAGCCCTGGACTATGTGGTCGGCACCCATGGAGGTCAGGACGGGGCGCAGCGCGTAGTCGATGGCGAGGACATGGGCGGTGGTACCGCCGGTGGCGAGCGGCAGCACGGTCTTACCGGCCAGCGCGTACTGCGGCAGCAGGTCCAGGAGCGCCTTGAGAACGCCGGAGTACGCGGCCTTGTAGACGGGCGTGCCGACGACGACCCCGTCGACGCGGGCGAACAGCCCGGCGGCCTCGACGACGGCCGGGTGGCGGACATCGGCGCCGAGCAGGGCCTCGGCGGGGATGGTGCGGACATCGAGCGGGATCACCTCGTGGCCGTCGGCGATCAGCCGCTGGTCGAGGAGGCGCAGCAGACGGCCGGTGCGGGAGGAGGCGGACGGGCTGCCGGAGACGGACAGGACGGTGGCCATGGGATCCCTCTTTCTGGGGCCGGGGCGCGCATTCCACGGGCACTCGGGGTATGCGGAACTCCTGGTGCGGAATGTTCTCGGGGACGCCGAACAAGGCGGCCGGGAGAACATGGGAATTCAGGCGGTGCGGAACACGGCGCATCGCCGCCGGGGGCGGGGTGCGGTGCGGGAGAAGTGCGGCGGATCGGTACGGGGATCAGGCCGCGGTGCGACAGGAGGCGCTGGAGACGCGCGCGAGGTCGACATGGCGTCGCCGCGTGAGGTCCAGTCGCATCGTCATGCCGTCGATCGTGACAGTCGCCGGTGAGGGCAGTCAAGGAAAACCCGGCCGGTCTCGTATCGCGGACCATTGCATTTCACGAGGGTGTGACGGGGAAACCCGGAACGGGCCGGAATGCGCCCGCATTCCTGGGAAGTCGCCGAACGCCACCGGCCCGGAGGACCGCCATGAACGTGTCCGTCGTCCTGTTCACCGCCGATCTGCGGCTGCACGACCACCCGCCGCTGCGGGCCGCACTGGACGGCTCGGACCGGGTCGTGCCGCTGTTCGTGCGTGACCGCGGGGTGGACCGGGCCGGATTCGCCGCGCCCAACCGGCTGGCGTTCCTCGCCGACTGTCTGCGGGACCTGGACGCGGGACTGCGCGAGCGCGGCGGGCGGCTCGTCGTGCGGTGCGGGGACGTCGTGGACGAGGTCTGCCGGGTGGTCGCCGAGACCGACGCCGCGGAGGTCCGGATGGCGGCCGACGTCAGCGGCTACGCGCACCGCCGGGAGCGGCGGCTGCGCGACGCGCTGGAGGCGGACGGACGCCGGCTGCACGTCCACGACACGGTGACCACGGCCGTCGCCCCGGGCGCGCTGACGCCGGCCGCCTCGGACCACTTCGCGGTGTTCACGCCGTACTTCCGCCACTGGTCGCGGCAACGGCTGCGGGCGGCTCTCGGCGCGCCCCGCACCGTGCGGGTCCCGGACGGTGTCGGGTCCGAGAAGCTGCCCGCGCGGGCCGGGCAGCCGGGGGTGTCCGAGGGGCTCGCCCCCGGCGGTGAGACGGCGGGCCGCAGACGGCTCACCGGCTGGCTGCGCTCGGGTCTTGCCGGGTACGCGGACGGCCACGACGACCTGGCCGGGGACGCGACCTCGCGGCTCTCGCCGCATCTGCACTTCGGGACGCTCTCCCCCGTCGAGCTGGTGCGCCGGGCCCGCCGCGCGGGCGGCCCCGGCGCCGAGTCCTTCGTACGGCAGCTCGCCTGGCGCGACTTCCACCGCCAGGTGCTGGCGGCGCGCCCCGGCGCGGCGACCGCCGACTACCGCACGCGGCACGACCGCTGGCGGTCCGGGCGGACGGCGCGCGGCGACATCGAGGCATGGCGGCAGGGGCGCACCGGGTACCCGGTCGTCGACGCGGCGATGCGCCAGCTGCGGTACGAGGGCTGGATGCCCGGCCGTGCCCGGTTGCTGGCCGCGAGTTTCCTGGTCAAGACGTTGTACGTGGACTGGCGTGTGGGCGCCCGGCACTTCCTGGAGCTGCTGGTCGACGGCGACGTGGCGAGCAACCAGCTGAACTGGCAGTGGATGGCGGGCACCGGCACGGACACCCGTCCCGGCCGCGTCCTCAACCCGGTCACGCAGGCCAGGCGGTACGACCCGGACGGCGCGTACGTCCGGCGGTGGGTTCCCGAGCTGCGGGGCGTTCCGGGCGGCGCGGTGCACGAGCCGTGGCGGCTGCGGGGGCCGGACCGGGCCGCCCTGGACTACCCGGATCCGGTCGTGGACCTGGCGGAGGGCCGGGCGCGCTTCGAGCGGGCCCGCGGACGCGACCGGCCGCTCCCGCCGTGACCGCCGGTTCACCGGTGACGGGGCGCGGTGGCCGCGGTGACGGGCCATGTCCGGTGCGGCCCGCGGCAGTTGCGGCGCCTTCGCGGCCTGCCGGCGGAATGGAGGAGGACCGCCTGCGCCGACGCGGGCAGGCGCAACAGGTGGGTGTTCCACCGGCGCGGGCCAGATCCACCCCCTACACATAAAGGTGAAATAAGAGCACAATGCATATAAGCGGCTCTTACCGCAGACCGCGTCAGACGCGGTCAAGCCTGCGAGTCAAGAAGGAGACGAGTCATGGCCGATGTCTCGCACCCCAAAGGTGACCTGAGGAGCCACCCTGATGTCTCCGAAATGCGAGAACGCTACGCGCGCGTGCTCGGCGGTCGCGATGTGGCACTCGTGGACGGGCCGGTGTTCCTGCTCGGCCTGTACTGCGCGGCGTCCCCGTGGATCCTCCACTACACGACCAGCCAGCCCGCGCTCATGACCCACAACCTGATCATGGGCATCGCGATAGGGCTGCTGGCCCTGGGGTTCACCAGGGCACCGGAGCGGATGTACGGACTCAGCTGGGCCATGTGCGCCCTGGGCATCTGGATGATCATCGCGCCGTGGATCGTCGGCACAGGCCCGGACACCGGCGTCGTGATCAACAACGTCGTCATCGGTGCGCTGGCCCTGATCCTCGGCCTGGTCTGCGCCGGTACGGCGGTCAAGAGCAAGTCCCAGCTGTAGCGGCACCGGAGCATCCCTCGGAAGGGAGGACGCGGGGCCGGCCCGGGGCAACCGGCCGACCCCGCACGGCCGGCTCGGCGGCCCGGCACCGGCCAGGGCTCCCACGGCAGTGAACTTGTGACCCGGGAGCGCCGGTTCATGCTCCCGGCGCGCTCCCGGCCGCCATTTCTTCCCTCCTCCACCGCACCGTGCGGACTGCCTCGGGATCCAGTGGGCAGATTGCACAGCAGCGGGGAACGCAACCAAGAGGGGCGGAGATGGAGATCTCGAGCATCATCGGTGCCATCGTCATCGGCATCGTCATCGGCGTGCTGGGGCGGCTGGTCGTCCCGGGCCGGCAGCGCATCGGTGTCGTGCTGACGATCGTCGTCGGCATCGTGGCCGCGTTGCTGGGTTCGGCGATCGCCGCGGCGTTCGGGGTCGCCGACACCAAGGGGCCCGACTGGATCGAGTGGTTCATCCAGATAGCCCTCGCGGCGGTGGGCGTGGCGGCACTGGACCGGGCGCGGGCGCGCCGCTGAACCACCGGCGCCGGCGCCCGGGTGCGGCCGTGACCGGGCCCGGCCGGGCCGCCGGCGGGCGCTACGCCCCGTACAGATGGGGCGTCGTGGTGGTCAGGGCGTGGAAGCCGAGGCGTTCGAGGACGCGGCGGCTCATCGGCAGGGCGTCGACCTGGAGATAGCGGTGGCCGCGGGCCGCGGCGGCCCGGGCGCGGTGGGCGACCAGGGTGCGGTAGAGGCCGCGGCCCCGCCAGTGTTCGAGGGTGCCGCCGCCCCACAGCCCGGCGAACCGCGTCCCGGTGACCGACTCCAGCCGGGCCGCGCTCACCGCTTCGTCCCCGGCGAGGGCGACGACCGCGACGAGCGAGCCGGGGTCGGCGGCGAGCCGGGTCAGCAGCCGGTGGCGCAGCCCGCCGCCGTCCACGCCGAACACCTTCTCGTGCACCTCGACCACGCGCTCCACGCCGGCCGCGCCGTCGGCCCGCAGGACGCGGACGCCCTCGGGCGGTTCGGCGTCCGCGGTCAGCGCGATCACCTCGGCGGTCTCGGCGACCATCAGCGTCTCCTCGGGCTCGGGCGTGAACCCGGCCGCGACGAGCCGGGATCCGAGGTCGGCGGGGAGGTCATGGCCGTGCAGTTTCCACTCGAACGCGCGGCCGAGCGCGGTGTAGTGCTCGATCTGCCCGGCGATCGCCGCGTCCGCGCCCGTCCCGTCAAGGCCGGACCACAGGACGCCGTTCCAGCCGTGGGCTCCGGCGACCTGCCGGACCACGGTCGCGCTGCGCTCGATCCGCGCGTCGGGGCCGTCGGGCCGTGCGTCCTTGCGCAGATCCCGGTCGTAGTGGGCGAGTACCGCGGCATGGTCCATGCGCCCACTCCAGCATCGAAGACCCGGCGCGGCAACGGAATTGATCGCCGTCAGCGGGCGTCCCGGTCCGGGCGGACCGCCGCGAGGTAGGCGGTCAGCCGGTCGCGGTTGCGGGCCAGGCAGTCGATGCGGGCCTGGATGCGGTCGATGTGAGAGCGCAGCAGGTCGGCCGTCTCCGCGCTCACGCACTCGGCCGGCGGATGGATCTCGCCGGGGCCGCCGAGGTACGGCAGGACGGCGCGGATCATCTCCGTGGTCAGACCCGAGTCGAGCAGCCCGCGGATCTGCTGGACGTCCCGGACCGCCGGCTCGCCGTAGGAGCGGTAGCCGTTGGCGGCCCGTTCGGGGTGGAGCAGGTCCTGCTCCTCGTAGTAGCGCAGCAGCCGGGCCGGCACCCCGGTACGGCGCGACAGTTCACCGATCCTCATGGCTCCCTCCGGGCCGCGTCCGGCCTTCGCCTTGACCTTCACACTGATGTGAGGCTCTGAGCATGGTGCCATGTCCACCGCTTCCCTGGGCCGGGGCTCCGCGCTGCCCGCGCGGCTGCCGTGGCCGGGCCTGCTGGCCCTGTCCGCCGCGGCCTTCACCGCCGTCATGACCGAACTGCTGCCGGCCGGTCTGCTGCCCGTGATCGCCCCGGACCTGGGCGTCTCCGAGTCCCGGGTCGGCTATCTCGTCACCGGCTACGCGGCCGCCTCGTTCGGGGCCGCCGTCCCGCTGACCGCCCTACTGCGCGGGCTGCCGCGGCGACCGGTGCTCACGGGCGCGCTGCTGGGTCTCGCGTGCGCCAACGCACTGGTCGCGGTGTCGTCCTCGTACGCCCTCACCTTCGCGGCCCGGCTGCTGGCCGGGGCCATGGGCGGCACGCTGTGGGCGATGCTCGCCGGGTACGCGGCGCGGATGGTGCCGGCCGAGCGGCGCGGCCGGGCGATCGCGATCGTGCTGGCCGGGATCACCCTCGCCCTGTCGCTGGGGGTGCCCGCCGGTACCGCGCTGGCCGGGGCGGTCGGCTGGCGCGCCGCCTTCGCCGTGCCGGCCTCCCTCGCCCTGCTGCTGGTGGGCTGGGTGCGGTGGCGGGTGCCGGACTTCCCCGGCGAGGCGCGGCACGCGCGCGTGCCGCTGCTGCGGGTCGCCGCGCGGCCGGGGATCCGCCCGGTGCTGGCCGTGACGCTGTTTCTGCTGCTGGGCCACCAGGTGATGTATACCTACGTCGCCCCGTTCGCGGCGCACGCCGGTTTCGCACGGACGGGGCTGCTGCTGGCGGTGTTCGG
Source organism: Streptomyces shenzhenensis (assembly GCF_003688995.1). Taxonomy (GTDB): domain Bacteria; phylum Actinomycetota; class Actinomycetes; order Streptomycetales; family Streptomycetaceae; genus Streptomyces; species Streptomyces shenzhenensis_A. The sequence goes on from NZ_PENI01000018.1 coordinate 8,761, forward strand.
GAGCGCGACGGTGGCCGGTATCTGGCTGACCGGGATGCTGATCGACCGTCGGCTGCGCGGCACCCTGCTCGCCGCGCTGGGCCTGTGCACGGCGGTGCTGCTCGTGCTCGGCCTGGCCGCCGGCCGGCCGCCCGTGCTCGTGGGGGCCGTGGCCCTGTGGGGCGTGGCGTTCGGCGGCGCGCCGACGCTGATCCAGACGGCGCTGGTCGATGTGTCGGGGCCGGCCGACGCCGATGTGGCCACGGCGTTGCAGACCACCGTCTACAACGCGGGGATCGCCGCCGGTTCCCTGGCCGGCGGGCTGGCCCTGGACGGCGGCGGGCCCGCGGTCCTGCCGTGGACGGCGCTGCCGCTGGTGGCGGCCGCGCTCACCACGGTGGCCGTGGCGCGCCGGTACGCCTTCCCAGCGGTGCGGCACGGCGCACCGCCCACCGTTGACCGTGGCCCGGGCGGCCCCGGGGGCCGTAGCGTGCCTCCGGAACCGTACCGCGAGAAGGGGTGTGCACCATGGTGAAGGAGCACGATCTGCCGTATCTGCGCAGGTGTGTGGAGCTGGCCGCCGAGGCGTTGGAGGCGGGCGACGAGCCGTTCGGGTCGGTCCTGGTCGCCGCGGACGGGACCGTGCTCGCCGAGGACCACAACCGGGTGGCCTCCGGGGACCGCACCCGGCATCCCGAGTTCGAGCTGGCCCGCTGGTCCGCCGCCCACCTGACCCCGGATCAGCGGGCCGCCGCCACCGTGTACACGTCCGGCGAGCACTGCCCGATGTGCGCGGCGGCGCACGCCTGGGTGGGGCTCGGCCGGCTCGTCTATGTGGCGTCGTCCGAGCAACTCGTCGGCTGGCTGGGTGAGTTGGGCGTACCCGCGGCACCGGTGCGCGCGCTGCCGGTCAACGAGGTGGCGCCCGGGGTACGCGTCGAGGGGCCGGTGCCGGAGCTGGCCGAGGAGGTGCGCGCGCTGCACCGGAGGTTCCACGGGGCCGCGGCCTGACCGGCGCGTCGGCCGTGGGCGCGCCGACCGGCTCGGGCGGGGTACCGGACAGGGGGCGGGATCAGCGCCGCGCTCCCGGGCGGTAGCGGCGGTACAGGACGGCGCCGGAGACCAGCAGGGCCGCGCTCGCCGCGACCGCGGGGGCGGTCAGGTCCGCGCCCGTGTGGGCGAGGGCGACGTCGGCCTGCGGGGCGGCGGAGCGGGGCGCCGGCGGGGCGGGGTGGTGCGCCCGGGGCGGGGCCGGCGTTTCCGGCCGCGGGGTGGGCTTCGCCGGCTGGTCGCCGGGGGTGTTCACGGACTCGTTGCCGACCGCCGGGTTGCCGAGACCGACCACGTTCACGGAGTTGCCGCTGACGTTGACCGGAATATCGACCGGCACCTGGATGGTGTTGCCGGAGAGCAGGCCCGACGAGCCCTTTGCCCCGCCCTGGGCGGTCGCCCCGCCCCACGAGCCCGCACCGCCCGACGAGGACGTGCCGCCCGTCGAAGCCGCGCCGCCCGACGAGGACGTGCCGCTCCCGCCACCGCCCGGCGCGCCCGCCCGGACGCCTCCGGCACCGCTCGGCGCGCCCGCCCGGACGCTCCCGGCGCCGGTGCCGCTCTCGTTGGCACATGTGTTGCCCGCGGCCGGGTTGAGCAGCCCCGCCACGTTCACGGTGTTCCCGCACACGTTCACCGGGACGTGCACCGGCACCTGGAGGGTGTTGCCGGAGATCACGCCCGGCGAGCCGACCGTGGAGCCGTCCGCCGCGGAATCCGCGTACGCCGGCATCGTCACGGCCATCGCGCCGGAGGCGGCGGCGACGACGATCACACCGTTTCGGGTAAGCCGTTTCATCGACTCCCTGCCTTCCTAACGTGGTCACGGGCGGTCGCCCGCACCGGATTAAACGCGGACGACCAATCGGAGTTATGGCTTATCGGCCTTTCACCCCATCGAGTGACACAGTTATCGAACCGGCCGAGCATTCCTCGAATGCCGTTCCCGGCGTCCGGAGGCGAGCATTCCGCGGGCCGCCTATGGTGATCGGGAGCGCTGCCCCCGGTCCGCAGCGGGGCACCCTTGGAGGCATCGATGCTGGCCAAGCTGTCCACGCGGCCCGCCGTCCGGCGCTGTACGGGCGCCGGAGCCATCACCCTGACCCTGCTCGGCGCGGGGCTGCCGGCGGGGGCCGCCACCCCGCCCCAGCCCGATCTGTCCCGCTTCTACCGTCAGAAGGTCACCTGGTCGGCCTGCCCGGGCACGGCGGCCAAGGGCCTGCAGTGCGGAAAGGTGACGGTCCCGCTCGACTATGCGCGGCCCGGCACGGGCACGCTCGACCTGGCGCTGGCCCGCCGCCCGGCCACCGGACCGTCGCGGGGCTCCCTGGTGCTGAACTTCGGCGGCCCGGGCGGCGCGGGCGTCAGCACGCTCGCCGCCTCCGGCAGGGACTACCTGGCCCTGACCGACGGCTACGACGTGGTCACCTTCGATCCGCGCGGCGTCGGGCGGTCCTCGCCCGTCAGCTGCGGCGAGGACACCCAGGGGGCCGTGGCCGGGGACACCGCCGACCGGAACGATCCGAAGGCGCTCATGGCGCAGCTGCGCAAGGTCGCGGCCGAGTGCGTCCGGCACTCCGGCCCCGTCCTGACCCACATAGGCACCGTCAACGTCTCCCGGGACCTGGACGTCATACGCCAGGCCCTCGGCGACGACAAGCTCAACTACCTCGGCTTCTCCTACGGCACCAGGATCGGCGCGGTCTACGCCACCCAGTTCCCCGGCAAGGTGGGCCGGATGGCGCTGGACGGCGTGGACACCCTCACCGAACCCCTGTCCGAGCAAGGTTTGGCCGGTGCCGAGGGGCAGCAGACCGCACTGGACGACTTCCTGGACTGGTGCGTGAAGGACCGCGGCTGCCCCTTCGGCCGGGACCGGCGCACGGCCGGGGACCAGGTCCTGAAGCTGGTGCGCTCGCTCGACGAGCGTCCGGTGCCGACCGGCTTCGGCGGCCGGTTCAACGGCCAGGACCTGGTGGGCGCCATCGCACATGGCCTCTACAGCAAGGAGCTGTGGCCCGCGCTCGAACGCGCCGTGCTCTCCCTGGTCGACGACGGCGACACGCGCAAGGCGGAGACCTTCACGGCCGGCGGGTCCGGGCCGGCGCACCGGTCCGGCGGCGCGCTCGCGGACGAGGCGAACGTCCCCGTGGACAACCTGTCGGCCGCGCTGATGGCGGTCAACTGCGCGGACGACCCGGACCGCCCCGGCGACGGACAGATCACCAAGGACATCGCGCGGCTGCGCGCCGCGTACGAGAAGGCGTCCCCGGTCTTCGGCCGCTACCGGCTGGTCGAGCAGCTGATGTGCTACGGGCGTCCCCGGGGCACAGACTTCATCCGCGACCGGGTCAAGGACGTCGACACCCCGAAGATGCTCCTGGTGGGCACCCGCGGCGACCCTGCCACGCCGTACCGCTGGACCATGGAGACCGCCCATAGGCTCGGCCCGTCGGCAGTGGTGCTCGACAACAAGGGCGAGGGCCACACCGGTTACCCGTCCTCCAAGTGTGTGCGCCGCAAGATCGACGACTTCCTGCTGTACGGCTCGCTGCCCGCCGACGGGAGTTCGTGCCCGGCGGACCGGGCCGGGTGACGCCTCGTTCCGGTGCGCTCCCGCGGTGCCCGCGGTGACCCGGGCGGGTGACGGGCGCCGTGCGGCCACAACCTCACGGCCCTCCCGGCCGTCCCACCGAGTGGGCGGGTGGGTCCCGCCGCTGTGGTGCCGACCGACCCAGGGGGAAACCATGATGCGCATCCGTACCGCCGCGGCCGTGCCGGCCGTCGCCCTCGCCGCGGCCTCCCTGCTGCTCGCCGCGCCGCACGGCGCGGCGGCAGCCCGCACCGCCGTCTGCCCGGAGCGGGCCCTGACCGTGCGGGCGGCGGTGGCGTCCGCCGATCCGAGCGTGGTGCGGATCGATGTCACCAACCGCTCCGGCCGCGCCTGCGCCGTCGACCGCGCGCCCACGGTCACCTTCGGTGATCTGGACGGCGCGGCCCTGCCGGTGCCCGACGGCGCGGCCGGCACCTACCGGATCGGCGCGGGCCGGACCGCGTACACCGCGGTGCGGACCGTCGCCGACCCTGCGGACCCGCAGGCCCGCCGGGTGGCCGCGATCGCCGTGGCCGCGGACCCGGGCCACCGGGGGCGCGCGTTCACGGCGGCGGAGCTGGGCGCCGGCAGGGCCGTGCGGGTGTGGGAGCCGGTGACGACCTGGTGGCAGCCGTCGGCGGCGGCCGCGGACCGGGCGATCGGGCTCAGCTGAGCGTCAGTTCGGGCGAGTACATGTCCAGCCAGAGCGCCAGGTCGAGGGTGCGTTCCAGACCGCTCCTGGCCGCCTGGGAGCCCGCGGGCAGCTCCCGGTGGGCGGCCTCTTCGGCCTTCTCCCGGTCGACGAGTTCGAACACCGGGTGGTCGGGCCGGGCCACCAGGTCCTTGGCCTGTTCCTGGAGGGCGAGGCCGTACCGGGGATCCTGGGTGGACGGGTAGGGGCTCTTGACCCGCTCGTACACGGACTGCGGGATGACGTCGGCGCTCGCCTCGCGGAGCAGGCTCTTCTCCCGGCCGTCGAAGGACTTCAGGGACCAGGGCGTGTTGTAGACGTACTCGACGAGCCGGTGGTCGCAGTAGGGCACCCGGACCTCCAGGCCGACGGCCATGCTCATCCGGTCCTTGCGGTCGAGCAGGGCGCGCACGAACCGGGTCAGGTGGAGGTTGCAGATGCGGCGCATCCGGTATTCGAAGTCGCTCTCGCCGTCGAGCCGGCGGATGCCGGCGACCGCGGTGCGGTAGGCGTCGGCGATGTACGCGTCCAGGTCGAGGGTCTCGGCCAGCTCCGGGCGCAGCACCTCGGCGTCCCGGCCGAAGTGCCGGTTCGTCATGGCGAGCCAGGGGAAGGTGTCGGCGTTGCGGACCTCCTCGTCGAAGAACTGCTGGTAGCCGCCGAAGACCTCGTCGGCGGACTCACCGGACAGGGCGACCGTTGACTGGTCGCGGACGGCCCGGAACAGCAGGTAGAGCGAGGCGTCCATGTCGCCGAAGCCGGCGGGCAGATCGCGGGCGCGCAGCACCCTGGCCCGGACGGCGGGATCGGCGAGGGCCTGGGCGTCGAGCACGATGTCGTGGTGGTCGGTGCCGGCGAGGCGGGCCACGTCGTGCACGAACGGGGTGTCCGGGGTGGCACGCAGTCCGTCGGGCACGAAGTGGTCGGTCTGTCCGACGAAGTCGACGGCGAAGCTGCGCACCTTCTCGCCCTGCTCGGCGAGTTGCCGGGCGGCCAGCGCGGTCATGGCCGAGGAGTCGAGGCCGCCCGAGAGCAGGGTGCAGCGCGGCACGTCGGCCACCAGCTGGCGGCACACGATGTCGTCGAGGAGATCGCGGACGTGGGCCACGGTGGCGGCCCGGTCGTCGGTGTGCGGCCGGGTCTCAAGGCGCCAGTAGACGCGGCTGTGCAGACCGGTGCGGTCGACGGTGACGACGGTGCCCGGCAGCACCTCGCGCATGCCCTCCCACACGGCGTGTCCGGGCGTCCTGACCATGGTGAACAGCTCGCGCAGCCCGTCCAGGCCGATCCGGGGCCGGACCAGCGGGTTGGCGAGGATCGCCTTGGGTTCGGAGCCGAACAGCACGCCGTCGGGCGTCGGGTAGCAGTAGAAGGGCTTGATGCCCATGCGGTCACGGATCATCACGAGCTTGTCGTGCCGGCCGTCCCAGAGGGCGAAGGCGAACATGCCGTTGAGTCGTTCGGCGAGTCCGTCGCCCCATTCGAGGTAGCCGCGCAGGACGACCTCGGTGTCGGAGTCGGTGATGAAGCGGTGCCCGCGTCCGGTCAGCTGCTGCCGGAGTTCGGTGAAGTTGTAGGCCTCCCCCGAGTAGACCAGCGCCACGGTCCCCTGCGCAGTGGTGACCGTCATGGGCTGTCGGCCGCCGGGCAGATCGATGATGGCGAGCCTGCGGTGGCCCAGGGCGGCGGTGCCGTCGGTCCAGGTGCCGCGGTCGTCCGGACCGCGGCAGGCCATCGTCTCGGTCATCGCATCCAAAGTCGCGGCCTCGGTGTGCAGGTCACGGTCGAAGGAAACCCAGCCGGTGATGCCGCACATGCCTTTCCTCCTGCCTCCGGGCCGGCGTCGGCACCTCGCTCACCTGCGTCTTCGTAGGCGGGATCCGTCGACCGCCGAACCAGTTGTAGCTAGCATCTATATTACGAGCGTGTGTCCGCGGGGCCGGGTCGGTCAACGCGGCCGTAACACACAGGGCCCCGTCCGGGCCGCGCTTTCGGCCGCGCTTTGCCTGCCCGAGGGCCGCGTTCCGGCGCCCTGCCGGGCCCGGCCCGCCGGGAACCGGCCATGGGCAAAAACTTCCCCAAACCGCCCAGCGCCTCCGCTCGATGCCTCATCGTCCGCCGATTCCGGTGACGGTGGGTCCACCCCGGGCTACGCCCGGTTTCCGCGCACGCGGCCGGGCGCCGTCGGCGACCGTCGCCGCCCGGCCCCGCGGACACCCGCCGGCCCCGGCTCCCGTCACCGGGGTTCACCGGGGATGTCGTGGGTGTGCTCCGCGGGCGGACCGCCGGCGTGCCGTCCGGGCGGCCTCATCGCCCGGCGCACGGCCCGGACGACACCTTCGGGGTCGGCGGCGGAGACCACGAGGCGGGCGTAGGGGGCACTGGAGGGCCACAGGTCGACCACGACGACCGGGCCGCGCTCGCGCACGGCGACCAGGTCGCGGCCTTCCGGATGGCGCCACTCGCCCGCACAGAAGCGGTCGGGCAGCCACCGGCCGAAGCGCGGCAGGCCGCGCAGCGCGCGCCACCAGTCGGGCTCGACCGCGGCGTCGCGCACCGCCGTGAGCGGGACACGGACCGCCCGCGCACGCCGGATCAGCAGCCGCTCCGGTCCGCCGAGGCGGACGACCAGGTCCGGTCCGTCGACGGCCAGTCGAGCCATCCGCGCTCACCTCCTGATGCCCGTTCCGCCGGTCGCGCCGGACCGGCGAGACCCTTCGGACATGGTGATGAATACCCCAAATGCCCTATCTGTGAATCCGCCCTATCGTGCTCTTATGGAGCACGCACTCAGCCCCGCGACCCTCGCCGAACTGCGGCGCCCGCGCCCGTATCCCGCGGTGTCCGTGCTGACGCCGACGCACCGCCGCGAGCCCGAGAACGCGCAGGATCCGGTCCGGCTGCGCAATGTGGTGGCCGAGGCCAAGAAGCAGCTGGAGTCCGACCCGTCGGTCACCCGGGAGCGGCGCACCGATGTCGTCGACCAGCTCGACCGGGCCCTCGCCGAGGTGGACCTGGCGCACTCCGAGGACGGCCTGGTGATCTTCGCCGCGCCGGGCGAGCACCAGGTGTGGTCGCTGGCCCGCACCGTGCCGGAGCGAGTGGTGCTCTCGGACACCTTCCTGACCCGCAACCTCGTCTCCGCACACGCGGCGGAGCAGCCGTTCTGGGTGCTGTCGGTCTCCGCCGACCGCGTCACCCTGTGGAACGGCGGGGTCGACCGGGTCGTCGAGGCCCGGGCCTGCGGCTTCCCGCTGTCCCGGAACCGGGTGAACTTCGACGCCGAACGCCAGGAGCGGATCGGCGACTTCCCGAGCACCTATCGCGACGAGGACACCCGTCACTTTCTGCGCGAGGCCGACACGGCGATGGCCGCGGTGCTGCGCGAGCACCCGAGGCCGCTGTACGTCACCGGCGAGCAGGCCGCGCTGTCCCTGCTGGACGAGGTCGGCGGGGTCGCGCGGGCGGCCGTGCACATCCCGCACGGCGGGCTGGCGAGCGGCACCCCCGAGGCGGTGTGGCAGGCGGTCCGGCCGGTGGTCGACGCCGAGGCCGGCCGGGCCGCCGACCGCGTGGCACGGGAACTGGACGCGGCCCGTGGCCGCAAGGAGTTCGCGGCCGGCGTCGACGAGGTCTGGCAGAGCGCGCGCGAGGGCCGGGTCCGGCTGCTCGCCGTCGAGGAGAACTACCGGGTGACCGTCCGCGACGACGGCGACCATCTGATCCCGGCCGAGAGCGGCGATCTCGACGCCCGCGAGGACGTCGTGGACGAGATCGTCGAGCAGTGCCTGGAGACCGGCGCCGATGTGCGCTTCGTACCGGACGGCACGCTGGACGACGCGCGCGGCATCGCGGGGGTGCTGCGGTACTGACGGCACGCCGCCCGGCCCTGCCGGCCGGCTTCCCCGGCGCGTACGCTACGGCGTGATCGTCGGCCGGGAGACCGGGACAGGGAGGGCGCACATGGGTGAGGTGCTGGGCGTCGCGGTACTGGGTGCCGGACACATGGGGGCCGACCATATACGTCGCCTCGCTCACCTGGTGAGCGGCGCCAGGGTGGCCGCCGTCGCCGATCCCGACACCGAGCGCGCGCAGGAGGTGGTCGCGGGCCTGGACGGCGTCTCGGTGCACGCGGAGGCGGCGGCCGCGCTGGACGCGCCCGGCGTGGGCGCCGTCCTGATCGCCTCGCCCGGCCCCGCGCACGAGGAGGCCCTGCTGGCCGCCTTCGACCGCGGGCTGCCGGTCCTGTGCGAGAAACCCATGGTGCCCGACTCCACGGGGGCACTGCGGGTGCTGGAGGCGGAGGCCCGACTGGGCCGGCGGCTGGCACAGATCGGGTTCATGCGGCGCTACGACGCCGAGTACCAGCGGCTGAAGTCCCTGCTGGACGGCGGCGGTCTGGGACGTCCGCTGATGCTGCACTGCACACACCGCAATGTCTCCTCGCCGCCCGGCTTCACCAGCGCCATGCTGATCGACAGCTCCGTGTCGCACGAGATCGACGCGGCCCGCTGGCTGCTCGGCCAGGAGCTGACCGCCGTGACCGTACTGCGCCCCGCGTCCTCGTCCGGCGCCCCTCAGGGCCTGGCCGACCCGCAGTTCGTGGTCTTCGAGACCGAGCGGGGCGCCCTCGTGGACGTGGAGGTGTTCGTCAACTGCGGCTTCGGCTACCAGGTGCGCTGCGAGGCCGTCTGCGAGGCGGGCAGCGCCCGGATCGGCGACGAGCACACCATGGTGGTCACCACCCGGGGCGGCGCCCGCGAGGACGTGGCGCAGGACTACCTCGTCCGGTTCGCCGACGCCTACGACCGTGAGCTGCGGGCCTGGGTCGACGCCACCCGCCGGGGACGGGTCACCGGTCCGAGCGTGTGGGACGGCTACGCCGCCTCCGTCGTCGCCGAGGCCGGGGTCCGGGCACTGGAGACGGGCCGCCGTACGACCGTGGAACTCGCCCCGCGCCCCGGCCTGTACGCCACCCCCGGCCGCTGACCACGGGTGTCACACGCCGCCGAACAGCGCGCCGAGCCCGCGTTCGACGGCCGTCCCGACGTCCTCCTCCCCGGCCGCCACCACGGCGTAGCTGCGCCGCAGGAAGCCGCGCAGCGCGCCGGTGTCGAACCCGAGCAGGGCGACGCCGTGCGGCGCGTGGAACTCCAGCAGCGTGCAGGTGGCTCCGCACGGCCGGATGCGCACGTCACCGCGTCCGGCGGGGGCGGCGAGCCCCGTGTCCAGCAGGGAGCGGGCGAAGATCCAGGTGACGTGCTCGCCGTCGAGGGCCGCCTCCGGCGGGAAGTCGACGAAGACCGCGAGCGGGTCGTGCACGGAGTACCGAAGCGTGGCGGGCACGGGGACCTCCCGGTCCTCGGCGGTGATCAGTCGCGCGCGGACGGGCTGCCGGACAGTGGTGTCCATGAAAGTACGAGCACGGCGGACCCGGTCGGATGACACCTTGCGGCGCACTCCGCGATGTGACGTACATCACTGCACGCAACAGGCGTGAGTGCGAGAGGGTGTCCACAGGTCGAACACACGGCCGGGCGCTACACGGACAGCCCTGACTATCGGTCAACGCGCGTACTCCGACTACGACTTGCCCCGCCTTGCCGCGTACGCCGATGACACCGGCCGACCGCGCCGTGAAGACACTGGCATATGCCAGAAGCACCACCGTATCGTGTGTTGCCAAATCCCTTACAGCGCGTCGCGGGCTGTGCAACAGTCGTAACCGGTCCCCCCGGGTCCCCCGGTTCTCCTTGGCCGTACCGTCCCCGCATCGGAGTGCGTCATGCCGTCCCACCTCTCTGCGGATCGCCCAGCCGCCCAGCCGCCGGGGCGCGGCTCGGTCGAGGCGTTGATATCGCAGACGCGGCGACTCAAGGGCGAGGTGGACGCCGTACGCAGAGACACGCACAGTGACGGCACGGACCCGCACGAGCGCTGGCAACGCGCGCTGTACGACCTGGCGCTGCACCAGCTCAACGATCTCGACGAGCACTTGGCGCAGCTGCGGGACGGCCCGCCGCCGGTACCGCCCGTCCCGGCGGAGCCCGCGCCCCGAACAGCCGGCCCGGCGGCGCCCGTTGCGGCACCGGCCGGCTCGCTGCTCAGCCGGGTCGGCAGCGCGGAGTGGAATCTGCTGACGGACGAGGCCAGTTGGTCCGGGGAGCTGTACCGGATCCTCGGCCGTGACCCGGCCACGTCCGCGCTCACCCTGGACGAACTGCCGTCCCTGGTCCTCGACGAGGACCGCCCGAAGCTCACGGCGATGGTCACCGACTGCCTCGTCGACGCCAAGCCGATCGACGGGGAGTTCCACGTCGTACGGCCCGACGGATCCGTGCGGGCCGTGCACATGATGGGCGAGCCCGTGCTGGACGCCGACGGCAGCACCGTCTCGATGTGGGCCGTCGTGCGCGACGTCAGCGAACTGCGGCGCAGCCAGCGGACGGTGAGCGAGACCCGGGACTCGTTGCAGCGCCACCGGCAGCAGGCGCAGACCGAGCACCGGCTCGCCGCCGAACTCCAGGAGGCCGTGCTGCCCCCGTGGCACGGTCTGCCGGGGCCCGCGCGTCAAGGGCCGCGGTCCCTCGACGTGGCGGCCCGCCGGCTGCCCGCAGCGGAGGGCGCGCCGACCGGCGGCGACTGGTACGACGCGCTCGAACTGCCGGACGGCGAGACCGTGCTGGGCGTCGGCGACCTCACCGGACACGGCATCACCGCCGGCTCGGGCAAGGCGATGCTGATGGGCGCCGTGCGCGGGATGGCGATGGCCGGCACCCGGCCCGGCCCGCTGCTCACCTGGCTGAACCAGTTGCTGGAGACCACCGCGCAGCCCGCGCTGGGCAGCGCCGTCTGCTGCCGCTACCGGCCCGCCGACCGCACCCTGGAATGGGCACGGGCAGGACACCCCGCCCCGCTGCTGTACCGCGACGGAACGGGGCGCCTGCTGGAGGCACCCGACGGAGTCCTGCTCGGCGCGACGCCGAGAGCCGCCTACGGACAGGCCGAAACGACCCTCGAACCAGGCGACCTCCTGCTGCTGCGGACCGACGGACTGACCCGTGGACCCGGCGGAACGGACGCCGTGGACCGCCTCCTCGGCCTGGCCCCGCGCTTCGCCGCGGCCCGCACCGCACAGGACTGTGTGCGGGTGGTCGTGGAGGAGTTCGGCGCGGGCGAACGCCAGGACGACGCCTGCGTGCTCATCGCCAAGCTGTCTTCCTAGAAAACACCGGTAACCAGGAAGCACCGGCACCAAGGGAGAACCAGAACGCGCGAGAACCGGAGAGAACACCGCGCACGGGCGTCACACGCTACGCCTGTGCGCTGTCGCCACCCCTGTTCTTCGGCTTCGGCAGGGCAAGTCTGATCTCCTCCCGCAGTTCATTGATCTTCGGATAGCGGGCGTACTCGGCGGTGAGCCGGTACATCTGGCGCAGCCGGTCCCAGGTGCGATGGGAGGAGTTGGAACCCATCGACATCAGCGCCAACCGGGCGTACCGGTCCGCCTGTTCGGGGTCGTTCGCGATGAAGCACGCGGACGCCATGGACAGGAAGTCGAAGATCTTCGACCGCTGCCGGCCGTCCACCCGCAGGGCCAGGGCCTTCTCCGCGAAGTGCTGGGCGTGCGCGGCCGCGCTCGGCTCGAACTCGGCCAGGGTGCGGTAGGCCAGGGCCTGCATGCCGTACAGGTCCTCCTCCTTGAACGTCTGCATCCAGCTCGGCGGCGGCACGTCGCCCCGGTCCGAGACGAAGAGGTCCTCCGCCAGGCCGAGAGTGCGGCGCATCGCCTGCCCCTTGCCCATCGACGCCTGTGCCCAGGCCTCGATGGTGTGGAGCATGGCCCGGGTGCGCGGCAGCACCTCGGCACCGGAGCCGGACTGGGCGAGCTTCATCAGATCGAGTGCGTCGTCGGGCCGGCCCAGATGCACCATCTGGCGAGCCGCTCGGGAGAGCGCCTCCCCGGCGCGGGGCCGGTCGCCGCCCTCCCGGGCCGCGTGGGCGGCGATGACGAAGTACTTCTGGGCCGTGGGCTCCAGGCCGACGTCGTGCGACATCCAGCCCGCGAGGACGGCGAGATTGGCCGCGACGCCCCACAGGCGCCGCTGGAGATGGTCGGGGTGACGGTAGGCGAGCATGCCGCCCACCTCGTTGAGCTGGCCCACCACCGCCTTGCGTTGCAGCCCGCCGCCGCGGGCCGCGTCCCACGCCCGGAACACCTCGACCGAACGCTCCAGTTCCTCGATCTCCTGCGATCCGATGGGGGCGGCCTCGTAACGGTCGAACCCAGCGGGGTCGGCGTGCAGGGAGTGGTCGAGGGCAGGGGCGTCGGTTCTGAGTGTGGGGTCGGTGTGCAGCCAGTCGTGCATGGCACTGCTGAGTGCGGATCCCGCGGCGAGCGCTGCACCCGCGCCCACCAAGCCGCGTCGGTTGAGCATGAGGTCCATTCCCGTGAATTCGGTGAGGACCGCGGCAGTCCGTTCGGGCGCCCACGGCACACCGTCGGGATGTTGTGCTGTCCCGCCGCCGGACCGTTTCCCCGCACGCCCGTGCCGCACCAGACCGAGGTCCTCGATGGTCACGACACGGCCGAGACGCTCGGTGAACAGGGCAGCCAGCACCCGCGGCACCGGATCACGCGGGATCTCTCCCGTGTCGATCCACCGCCGCACCCGCGAGGTGTCGGTCGCCAGCTGGGGGTGGCCCATGGCCGCCGCCTGCCGGTTGACCAGCCTCGCGAGTTCGCCCTTGGACCAGCCGGCCAGGCCGAACAGGTCCGCGAGCCGGGTGTTGGGTTGTCCGCTCACGTCAAGCCCCCAGGTTCTCGGCTGAGTTGACAGTAGCCCGGTGCGGGTTGCCGGGCGACTATTCGCCAGGGTTCGCCAGGGTGCGCCAGATGGTGTGCCAGTGGTCAGCGGGTGTCAGGTAGGAATGCGCCACCCCGACCCGGTAGCCACTCGGCAGACCGGACGCATTCCCCAGGGTGCTCCCGGGCGACCGGGCCGGGTGGGCGCACGCACCAGGCAGACACCGCAGGTACACGAAGGGATCTGTATCGCCCATGTACGCAGTATCGTCCTCCGTGTCCGCCCCTCCCCGGCCACTGCGTCCGCGCCCGGCGGGCGGCGGCCCCTATCTCGCTCCCGCGCATCCGGGAGCCGGCTTGCCGGGCATGGGACGGCCACCGCGCGCCGCGGGGCCGACCGCCCAACCGCTCAGCGGGAGACTCGACTTGTCCGGTCCCCAGGGCGCGCAGCTGCGCTCGGCGATCGCCTCGGTGCACCGGATCTGCCCGGAGTTCGCTCCGGTGCAGGTGCTGCGCCGCAGCGGTCGGTCCGTGCTCCTCGTCGGCACGACGGGGCGCAGCACGGCCGTCGCCAAGTGCCTGCTGGACCACTCACCCGCCTGGGCGGAGCGCATCCGCCACGAAATAGCTGCATACCGCTCGTTCGTCCGGCACCGGCCGCCGGTCCGGGTGCCGAGGCTGATCGCGGCGGACCCGGACAACTGCACGCTGGTGATCGAGCGGATGCCGGGCCGGGTGGCGGCCCTGCAACGGCATCCGGTGGAGGCCCCGCCGCGGACCGACATCCGCGCGGCCCTCGGCGCGATCTGCCGGCTCAACGCGTGGCGGCCCCCGGCGGGCACGTTCGACGCGCCCCTCGACTACGCGGCCCGTATCTCCCGGTACCACGAGCTGGGGCTGCTCACCGACCGGGACCTGGGCGACCTGCAGAAGCTGCTGCACGGCATCGCGCAGGCGACGGGCCGGCAGGGCATGGGCCAGTTCTGTCACGGCGACGCCCTGCTCTCCAACCTCCTGCTCTCACCGGCGGGTCCGGTGCTGGTGGACTGGGAACACGCGGGCTGGTACCTGCCGGGGTACGACCTGGCCGTGCTCTGGTCGGTCCTCGGGGACGCCCCGGAGGCCCGGCGGCAGATCAGCCAGATCGCCCAGTCCGCGGGCCTCGCCTCGCGGGACGCGTTCCTGGTGAACCTGATGCTCGTCCTGACCCGGGAGATCCGTACGTACGAGACGGCCGTGCAGCGCTCGATGCACGACGCGGCCCCGATGGCGGCGGGCCCGGCCCAGCTCGGCGGCGCCCCGTCCGGCGAGGAACAGCGGCTGCTCCTGAGGCGGTTGCACGACGACTGCCAGCTGGCCCGCCGGGCCGTGCGCGCGGCGGTCGGCACGCGCTGACGAAGCGTTGATCCGCGGTGCGCCCGCCGCGGGGCCCCTCACACGGGACCCGGGGCGCGCCGCGGATCGTCGTCCCCGCCGTCGGGGCGGCGGTCTCCGGTCGTTCGGCCGTCCCCGGCCGGTCCCGTGCGGTGCCGGGTCATTGGTGTACGCCAGTGACGCCCCGCAGGCCCGCGCGCCATCGCCGCGAAACTCCTGCGCGCCCCGTCTGACGTGGTAAATCACCCTCCCCTGGGCATGATTGACGGATCGTCGGCAAGCCGGTACCACTGGGCATCGCTCGGCTCCGCACGCCCCACCGTCCCGGGAGGCCGCATTGCGAGGATCCGCCATCGACCCCACGTCCGCGCCCGGCGGCAGACGTACGCGCAGGGCGGCCGGAGGCATCGCCGCCGCGGCGCTGCTGCTGCCGCTGCTCGGCGCCGCCCCGTCCCCGGCCGCCACCGGCTCCGCCACGGGCGGGCTCCAGCGCGCCTTCGCCTCGGCCGCCGCCGCGTATCACGTGCCGCAGAGCGTCCTGCTGGCCGTCTCCTATCTCCAGTCCCGCTGGGACACGCACGCCGGGGCGCCGAGCGTGACCGGCGGCTACGGCCCGATGCACCTCACCGACGCGCGCACCGCGCTCACCGCCGTGCCGCACCACGGCGAGGGCACCGAGGACGCCCGCGGCGACAGCGCGCGCCCCGCCCTGCGCCCGGAGCCGCGCGTGCCCGAAGCGTCCGCGCTCCCGGCCCGTCTCGAAACGCTGCCGACGGCGGCCGGGCTGACCGGGATCCCGGCGGCCGGACTGCGGACCGACCCGGCCGCCAACGTGGCCGGCGGCGCCGCGCTGCTCGCCGCCGCCCAGCAGGAGTTGGGCCGCCCCCTCAGCTCGGACCCCGCCGACTGGTACGGCGCGGTGGCCCGGTTCTCCGGCGCGGCCGACACCGCGACCGCGGCGGCCTACGCGAACGACGTGTACGACGTGCTGCGCACCGGCGCGCAACGCACCACGGACGACGGGCAGGTGGTCGCGCTGGCCGGGCGGCCGGGTCTGTCCGCGGACACCGCGCAGCTGAAGCGGGCCGGCCTGGCCCCGGCCGCCGAGGACGGCACGGAGTGCCCCGCTGCGGTGTCCTGCACCTGGGTGCCGGCGCCGTACGAGGAGTTCGGGGACGACTACGGCAACCACGATCTGGGCGACCGGCCGGCCACGCAGAGCATCAAGTACATCGTCATCCACGACACCGAGGGCGCCTGGGACGGTGTCCTCGACCTGATCAAGGACCCGACCTATGTGTCGTGGAACTACACCATCCGCTCCACGGACGGGCTGATCGCCCAGCACGTCAAGGCGAAGGACGTGGCGTGGCACGCGGGCAACTGGTACGTCAACGCCAAGTCGATCGGTATCGAGCACGAGGGTTTCCTCGCCGCGCCGGACGCCTGGTACACGGAGGCGATGTACCGGTCGTCGGCCCGGCTGGTGAGGTACCTCGCCGCGCGGTACGGCATCCCGCTGGACCGGCAGCACATCCTCGGCCATGACAATGTGCCGGGTCCCACCGCCGCCACGGTGCCGGGCATGCACACCGACCCGGGTCCGTACTGGGACTGGCGGCACTACTTCGAACTGCTGGACCACCCCTTCGGGCGCGCGGGCGGCGCGAGGGGCGGGCTGGTCACGATCCTGCCGGACTACGCGCGCAACCAGCCGGTGTACACGGGGTGCACCACCGCGGGTGAGCCGTGCGCGGCGCACGGGTCCAGCGAGGTGCGGCTGTACTCCGACCACGACGAGAACTCCGCGCTGATCAAGGACATCGGCCTCGGTACGGTCCCGACCACCGGTGTGAACGACGTGTCCTCGCGGGTCTCGACCGGGCAGCAGTACGCGGTGGCCGACCGCTGGGGCGGCTGGACGGCGATCTGGTATCTGGGGCAGAAGGCCTGGTTCAGGAACCCGGGCGGGCAGCCGACGGCCGTCGCCGCCGCCGGACGCGTGATCACGCCCAAGGCGGGGCTCGCGGGCATTCCGGTGTACGGGAGGGCGTACCCGGAGAAGGCCGCCTATCCGGCGGAGGTGCCCGCGCAGGCGGTGTCCCCGCTGCCGTACACGATCCCGGCGGGCCAGCGGTACGTCGTCGGTGACGAGCTGCCCGGCGAGTACTACTACGCGGTCACCTTCACCGCCGACTCGCACCGGGTCGTGACCGGCGAGGACCTGTACTACCAGATCCAGTACGGCCATCGGGTGGCGTATGTGCGCGCCGCCGATGTGGATGTGCGGCCGTCGGCCTGACAGCCGCAGTCGGCCCCGTCGGCCGGCGCCGTCAGCCCTGCTGGAAAAGCTCCGCCGGGAGCGGCTTCAGCAGGGCGTACAGATCGTCGGTGATGGGGCGGTCCCAGGCGGCGATGGTGACCAGGACGCCGTCGCTGCGGTCGAACTGGACGCACGAGATACGGGTCTCGGAGAGCTTCAGCCGGCGCACGATCAGCAGGTTGTCGCCCTGGAGCACCGGCATGTCCTCGGCGCCGGTGACCGTGATCTCCTCGTCGTTCTCCAGTGCCAGCAGCAGCTGGCCGACCTCGAAGGGGATCTCCCCGTCGGCGACCTCGCGGGCCGGGGAGCCCTCCGGGAGATTGCCGATGATCATGGCGGGGCCGCGGCCGCCGAACAGGTCGTAGCGCAGGAAGACGCCCTGGCAGGTGCCGTCGGGGGCGGGCAGCAGACCCGCGCCCAGATTGCCGGGCCAGTCGCCCGGATCCATGGCCAGCACGTCGAAGTCGGGCCCGGCGGGGGTGGCGCTGCGGCGGCGGAGGAACGACATGCGGCCATGGTACGTGCCCGGGCCCGGTCGACGGCGCCCGGGCGGCGTCCCATCAGGGAAGCGGCAGCGCCCGGATCACACCGGGCCGAGTCACTCCTGCGGCGGCCCCGGCTTCCCCTGCCGCGCGGGCGGCACGACGGCGATCGGACACACCGCATGCAACAGCACAGCCCGGGTGACCGAGCCCATCATCCGGGCAGGCACGAGGAGCCGCCGCCGACGCCACCGGAACCCACGACCCGGCTGCCGACGGCGTCGGAGCCGCAGCACCCGGATCATCACCGGGCCGAGTCACTCCTCCGGCGGCCCCGGCTTCCCCCGCGACGCGGGCGGCACGACGGCGATCGGGCACACCGCATGCAACAGCACAGCCCGGGTGACCGAACCCATCATCCGGGCGGGCGCGAGGAGCCGCCGTCGGTGACGGCCCACGACGACCAGGTCGGCGCCGCCGGAGGCCGTGACCAGGTTGCCTGCGGCGTCGCCGGGCAGTGCCCGGGCGTCGGCGCGGACGTCGGGGTGCCGGGCGCGGTGCGGGGCGAGGAATCCCTCGGCGAGGGCCCAGGTCTCGTTCTCCACGGCGTCCTGGTCGATGACGGGCGGCACGAAATCACCGGGCGCCACCAGCGGCTGCGCGGGCCACCGGTAGGCGGCGATCACCTGGAGCGGGGCACCGCGCAGACCGGCTTCGGTGAAGGCGAACGCGAGCGTGGCGTCGTCGGGGTTGTCGGGGTTGTCGACGTCCATGCCGACGACGACCCGGGAACCCGGCTCGGCCGGCGGCTCACCGTGGTCCCCCGCCGGCTGGACGGCATCGGAGGTGCCCCGGTCACGGCCGGGCCGGGGCACGACGACGACCGGGCACGCCGCGTCGCGTGCGGCGGCCATGCCGTTGGAGCCGAGCAGCAGGCTGGCGAAGCCGCCCCGCCCCCGGGAGCCGAGCACCAGCAGGTCCGCCTCGGCGCCCAGTTCGGGCAGTACCGCGGCGGGCGCGCCCTGCAGGGTGACGTACTCGACGGTCTGCGCGGTGGCGGGCTCGCGCAGCCGGGTGCGCGCCTCGTCGAGGACCGGGTCGTCGTCGGGTTCGGGCGGGCCCGCGGCCAGGACCCCGGGCCGGGCCCACGGCGTGTACTGCCGCACATGCACCACGCGCAGGGGTGCCGCGCGCCGCCGGGCGGCGTCGAGAGCCCAGTCGAGGGCGCGCAGGCTGTCCTCCGAGCCGTCGACCGCGGCGATGACCGGCTGGGTGTGCATCGTCCTCACCTCCGGGATGCGACCTTGCCTTCCGGGGGCCAGCCTCGCTCAGGCCGCGCTCCCGGAAGGACCCTGTCGGTCGCGTGTCCGGAAATCGGTGCGGAACACCCCCGGATCGGCTCGCCGGCTCGCGGCGCCGCACGGTTCAGGTCAGATCGAACTCGCCTTCCCGCGCGCCGGACACGAAGGCACCCCATTCGGCGGGGGTGAAGATCAGGGAGGGGCTCTCGGGGCGGCCGCTGTTGCGCATCGCGATGAACCCCTCGACAAAGGCGATCTGGACATCGCCAAGGCCTCGGCTGCTGGACTGCCACTCCGCGTTGCTGAGGTCCAGTTCCGGCTTGTCCCAGCCCCTGAGCGGCTGCTGCTGGATGGTGCTCTCGGCCACGTCCGTGCTCCTCCCGGTTCGTCGTCCGCGGCCAGCCTAGCGACCGGTTCCGACCGCCAACAGGCCACGTGTGGGGGACCTTTCAGGACTCGGGGGGCCGCGACCCCACCAGCCACATGGAGAAGAACTGCGAGCCGCCGCCGTAGGCGTGCCCGAGCACCCTCCTGGCCCGCTCCACCTGGTGCTCCCCGGCCTGCCCGCGCACCTGGAGTGCGGCCTCCGCGAAGCGGATCAGACCGGAGGCGCCGATCGGATTGGCGGACAGCACACCGCCCGACATGTTGACGGGAAGGTCGCCGTCGAGTTCGGTCACGCCGGACTCGGTGAGCTTCCAGCCCTCGCCCTCCTCGGCGAAGCCGAGGTTCTCCAGCCACATGGGCTCGTACCAGGAGAACGGCACGTACATCTCGACGGCGTCGATGTCCCGGCGCGGGTCGGCGATGCCGGCCTGCCGGTAGACGTCGGCGGCGCAGTCCCGGCCGGCCCGCGGGGAGACGAAGTCCTTGCCGGCGAAGAGGGTGGGCTCGCTGCGCATGGCGCCGCCGTGCATCCAGGCGGGCGGCCGGGGCGCGCGGGCCGCGCCGGCCCGGTCGGTGAGGACCAGCGCGCAGGCGCCGTCGGAGGAGGGGCAGGTCTCCGAGTAGCGGATGGGGTCCCACAGCATCGGGGAGGCCTGGACCTTGGCCAGGGTGATGTCGTGTTCGTGCAGATGCGCGTACGGGTTCTTCAGCGCGTTGCGCCGGTCCTTGTAGGCGACCAGGGAGCCGACGGTGTCGGGGGCCCCGCTGCGCCGCATGTAGGCGCGTACGTGCGGGGCGAAGAAGCCGCCCGCGCCGGCCAGCAGCGGCTGTTGGAAGGGGATCGGCAGGGACAGGCCCCACATGGCGTTGGACTCGGACTGCTTCTCGAAGGCGAGGGTGAGCACGGTGGTGTGCACGCGGGCGGCGACGAGGCCGGCCGCGACCAGGGCGGTGGAGCCGCCGACGGAGCCCGCGGTGTGCACCCGCAGCATCGGCTTGCCCACGGCGCCGAGCGCGTCGGCCAGGTACAGCTCCGGCATCATCACGCCCTCGAAGAAGTCGGGCGCCTTGCCGATGACCACGGCGTCGATGTCGGACCAGGTCAGTTCGGCGTCGTCCAGGGCGCGCCGGGCCGCCTCGCGGACCAGGCCGGCGATCGACACGTCCCGGCGGGCCGCCACGTGCTTGGTCTGGCCGATCCCTACGACGGCCACGGGCTCCTTGCTCATCGGGGATCCCCTTCGAGGACGGCGACCAGGTTCTGTTGCAGACAGGGGCCGGAGGTGGCGTGGGCGAGCGCCCGGTCGGACTCGCCGCGGCCGATGCGGGCGGCGGCCTCGCCGATGCGGATGAGTCCGGCGGCCATGACCGGGTTGGCGGCGAGGGCGCCGCCGGACGGGTTGACGCACACGTCGTCGCCGAGCCGCAGCGCCTTGCGCAGCACGACCTCCTGTGCGCTGAACGGGGCGTGCAACTCGGCGGTGTCGACGGGGCGTTCGAAGGCGCCGGCGTGCTCGGCGGCGAGCCGGGCGGAGGGCGAGTCGGTCAGATCGCGCAGGCCGAGCGCGTGGGCCTCGATGCGGTGGTCGATGCCGCGGATCCAGGCGGGCCGCGGGCACAGCTCGCGGGCCCGGTCGCCGGCGGCGAGGATCACCGCGGCGGCGCCGTCGCCGACGGGCGGGCAGTCGCCGGTGCGCAGCGGCCGGACGACGTACTGCCCCTGGGGGACGGAACCCCGCAGCTGGGCATGGGAGTTGGCGGTGGCCGCGGCACGGTTGCGGGCGGCGATGGCGGCCAGCGCGGGCTCGTCCGTCTCTCCCGCGTCGATGAGCGCCTGCGTCTGGAGCGCGGCGAGGGCGACGGCGTCCGGCCACAGCGGGGCGACGTAGTACGGGTCGAGCTGGCGGGTCAGTACGTCCCGGACGGAGCCGGGCGAGGACTTGCCGTAGGAGTAGACGAGGGCGGTGTCGGCCTCGCCGGTGAGCAGCTTGGTCCAGGCCTCGTACAGCGCCCAGGCGCCGTCCGTCTCGACGTGCGACTCGGAGATCGGCGGCCAGGCGCCGACGCCGTCCAGGGCGAGGGTGAAGGAGAAGGCGCGGCCGGCCAGGTAGTCGCTGGATCCGGAGCAGGTGAAGCCGATGTCGGCGGTCTTCAGGCCGGTGCGGTCCAGCACCTCGTGCAACACCGGCATCAGCATCTCCACCTCGGAGTGTCCCTCGTCGGCGCTCCGGTGGTCGGTCTGCGCGAAGGCGACGACGGCGATCCGGCCGGGGGCCGGCACGTCTGCGCGGGTCACAGCAGCTCCTTGTAGGTGTCGTAGTCCGCGTCGGGTTCGCCGGTCGGCCGGTAGTGGTCGGGGTGGCGGGCGCCCTCCGTCCACACCGGTTCGACGCGCAGGCCCATCCGCACCTGGTCGTAGGGGATGCCGCCGATGCGGCCGTGCAGGGCGAGGCCGGCGCCGTCGAGGGCGATGTGCGCGTACACGTAGGGCACCTCGATGTCGAGGTTCCTGGCCTTGATGTTGACGATGCAGAAGGTGGTGACGGTGCCGCGGGGCCCCACCTCGACCTGTTCGGCGGTGGCGACGCCGCAGGTGGGGCAGGCGCCCCTGGGCGGGACGTACACCTTGCGGCAGGACGGGCAGCGTTCGCCGACGGTGCGCCGTTCGGCGAGCGCCTGGAGGTGGGCGGACTGGGCGCGGCCGGGCGTGTAGGTGTAGTCGAGGCGGGCGGGTGTGACGATGCCGGTGACCGGGTCGGCGAACGTGCCGCTGTGGCCGGTGGGTTCGGCGGCGGGGCCGTCGTACGGCTCGAAGCAGGCGATGTCCGTGATGGCGCCGGTGCGTTCCTCGGCCCAGCGGATCCGGACGCGCAGGCCGGTGCGGACGGTGTCGGGGCCGGGCGCGTCCAGGGCGTGCAGCAGGGCGGTGTCGGCGCCGTCGAGCCGGACCAGGACCCAGGCGAAGGGGGTGCCGAGGGGCTGGCCGGGCCGGGGCCGGTGGTTCCAGGCCCAGGTGGTGACCGTGCCGGTGGGGGCGACCTCGACGAGGTCGCGGAGTTCCGCGGCGGTCACGGGGTCGTACTCGACGGGCGGGACGAGGGTGCGGCCGTCGTCGGTGCGCACCCCGAGCACGACGCGTTCGCGCAGGCCGGTCAGGAAGGCGCTCTGGACGGGGCCGAGGGAGCGGGTGAAGGGGAACTCCAGGACGAGCGGGGCCTTGAGGACGTCGGGCATGGACGGCTGTCTCCTTCGCGGGTCGGGCGGGCCGGCGCGGGGTCAGGCGCGCCGGTAGACAGGGGGCCGCTTCTCGGCGAAGGCGCGGGCGCCCTCCTTGGCGTCGGCGGTGTCGAAGAGCGGCCGGCCGCGTTCGAGTTCCGCGGCGAGGCCGTCGGTCTCGGTCATCTCGGCGGTCTCGTACACGGACGCCTTGACGGCCTCGACGGCGAGCGGGCCGCAGGCGTTGATCCGCTCGGCGATCTCCAGGGCGCGGGTGAGCGCGGTGCCGTCGGGGACGACGTGTCCGACGAGTCCGATGCCGGCGGCCTCGCGGGCGCTGTACGGCCGTCCGGTGAGCAGCATCTCCAGGGCGTGGGTGCGTGGGATCTGGCGTTGCAGCCGGACGGTGGAGCCGCCGATGGGGAACAGTGCGCGCCGGACCTCGAACAGGCCGAAGGTCGCGGACTCGCCGGCCACCCGGATGTCGGTGCCCTGGAGGATCTCCGTGCCGCCGGCGACGCAGTGCCCCTCGACGGCGGCGATCACCGGTTTGCGGGGGCGGTGGTGGCGCAGCATCGCCTTCCAGTGCAGGTCGGGGTCGGCCTTGAGCCGGTCCCGGTAGTGCTCCCCGGCCATGCCGCGGCCGGCCAGGGCCTTGAGGTCCATCCCGGCGCAGAAGGCTCCGCCGGCCCCGGTGAGCACGATCGAGCGGACGGTGTCGTCCGCGTCGGCCTGGAGCCAGCCGTCGTACAGGCCGACGAGCATCGGCAGCGAGAGCGCGTTCTTGGCCTCGGGCCGGTTGAGCGTGAGCACCAGTGTGGCGCCTTCGCGCCGCACGGTGAGGTGTTCCGTGCCAGCCATGACCCATCTCCCCTCTGACAGAACGAGAACAGGTTGCAGTAGGCGGGAGGGCACTTCAAGGGCTTTCTGACAGTCAGTCAGATTTCTTCGCGGGAAGCCTTCACAGTTGCGGCGCCCTTTGCTCTGATGACCGGCGAACCGTCGGATGCCAGGGACGCCCGGGGTCAGGAGGAACGGTGGAGTACAACCTTGCCGACCTGTTCGAGTCGGTCGTCGACGCGGTCGCGGACCGTGAGGCGCTTGTCTACGTCGACCACCCGGGCACGGGCGCGGAGCGCCGCCTGACGTACGCGGAGCTGGACGCGGCGGCGAACCGCATCGGGCACCATCTGGCCGACAGCGGGATCCGGCCGGGCGAGCACGTGGGGCTCCACCTGTACAACGGCGTCGAGTACCTCCAGACGGTGCTCGGCTGTCTGAAGGCGCGGATCGTCCCGGTCAACGTCAACTACCGCTATGTCGAGGACGAGTTGGTCTATCTCTATCGGGATGCCGACCTGGTGGCGCTGGTCTTCGACGCCGAGTTCACGGACCGGGTGGCGGCGGCGCTGCCGCGGTCGGGGAGGCTGCGGCACCTGGTGCGGGTGGGCGAGGCGGCGCCGGGCGCCGTCGACGTGCCGGCGTCCGTGGCGTTCGCCGCAGCGGAGGCCGCCGGGTCGTCGGAGCGCGGCTTCCCGGCCCGCTCGGCCGACGACCAGTTCATCATCTACACCGGCGGCACGACCGGGATGCCCAAGGGCGTGATGTGGCGTCAGGAGGACCTGTTCTTCGCTGGTCTCGGGGGTGGCGCGCCGACCGGCGAGCCGGTGCGGAAGCCGGAGGAACTGGCCGAGCGGGTCGCGGCCGGCGGCGCCGGGATCACCTTCTTCCCCACTCCCCCGCTGATGCACGGCACCTCCACGCTCACGGCCTTCATCGGCTTCAACTTCGGGCAGCGGGTGGTGATCCACCGCAAGTTCGTGCCCGAGGAGGTGCTGCGGACCGTCGCGAAGGAGCGGGTCAACAGCATGTCGCTGGTCGGCGACGCGATGCTGCGGCCGCTGATCGACGCGCTGCGCGGGCCCATGAAGGGCACGGACTGCTCCTCGGTGTTCAGCGTCTCCTCGTCCGGCGCGATCATGTCGGAGACGGTGCGCCGGCAGTTCCGCGAACTCGTCCCGAACGCCCTGCTGTTGAACAATTTCGGGTCCTCCGAGTCCGGGTTCAACGGCACGGCGACCGAGGACTCCGGGCCGGAGCGCGGGTTCCGCATCCAGGTCAACTCCCGTACCCGGGTGGTGGATCCGGCCACCCATGAGCCGGTCGCGGCCGGTGCGGTGGGGCGGGTGGCGCAGTGCGGGCATGTCCCGCTCGGCTACTACAACGACCCGGCCAAGACCGCCGAGACCTTCTTCGAGAAGGACGGCGTGCGCTGGGTGCTGCTGGGCGACATGGCCACCGTGGACGAGGACGGCGTCGTCACCGTGCTCGGCCGCGGCTCTCAGTGCATCAACACGGGCGGCGAGAAGGTCTATCCGGAGGAGGTCGAGCAGGCGCTCAAGTCGCATCCGGACGTGTACGACGCGCTCGTGGCCGGGGTGCCGGACGCCACCTGGGGCAACCATGTGGCGGCGGTGGTGCAGTTGCGCGCGGGCGCCGAGGGGTTGTCCCTGGCGGATGTGCAGCGGCACTGCCGCGACCGGCTGGCCGGCTACAAGATCCCTCGCCAGCTCGTGCTCACGGAGTCCGTCCAGCGCTCACCGAGCGGCAAGGCGGACTACCGCTGGGCACGCGAGGTGGCGACGACCGCGGACGGGTAGAACGGGACGCCGGGTCACGCACGGGCGGGAGGCGGGACGCTCTGACCGCCACTCCGGCCCGAGCCGCGGCACGGCCGGGCTCGCGCCGAGGAGAGCGGCGACGCAGGGGCCGTCGTCGAGTTCCCCGACGCACACGTGCACGGGACCCACCAAGCCGCACAGGGCAGCCCGGGACACCGGGGCGCACAAGGGCAGGAGGCCACGGGACGCGCACCGGCGGAAAAGCGCGGCACTCGGACCGCCACTCCGACCCGGGCCGCGGCACGGCCGGGCTCGCGCCGAGGAGAGCGGCGACGCAGGGGCCGTCGTCGAGTTCCCCGACGCACACGTGCACGGGCGCCACCAAGCCACACAGGGCGACCCGGGACGCCACGGACGCCGGGAGTGCACACCAGCAGGAGGCCACGATCCAGGGACGCGCAAACCGCCGCTCCGGTCCGGGCCGTGGCACGGTCGGGCTTGCGTCGGGGAAGACGGCGATGTGGCAGGCCGGGGCGGGGTCCGTCGGGTGTGGTGGACGTGGGCTTGCTGCCGGGCATCGGCCCCGCCGCGGCGGCATTCCGGCCGCTCCCGGGTTCGCGAGAAAGTGCAGGCAGACCTCTTGCCCGGGGCCGTTCCGGGCTGAATTACTGATCTCGGACGCGGCAACCGAATGATCGGTCGTCCGAATTGGCGCGGTCGGTGAGGGAGAGGTGCTCCATGACGGAGGCGAGTCAGCTGTTCGACGCGGGGGAACGGCTCGACGCGGCGGCCCTGCGGGCGCTTCAGCTGGAGCGGCTGCAGAACACCCTGCGGCACGCCTACGACCATGTGCCCTTCTACCGTCAGGCCTTCGACAAGGCCGGCCTCCGCCCACAGGACTGCCGCTCCCTGGACGACCTGGCCCGCTTCCCCTTCACCACCAAGGCGGACCTGCGCGCGAACTACCCGTACGGCATGTTCGCCGTGCCGCGTGACCGCATCCGCCGGATCCATGCCTCCAGTGGCACCACCGGCCGCCCCACGGTGGTCGGCTATACGGAGAACGACCTCTCCCTGTGGGCGGACATGGTGGCCCGTGCCATCAGGGCGGCCGGCGGGCGGCCCGGGGACACGATCCATGTGGCGTACGGCTATGGGCTGTTCACCGGCGGTCTCGGCGCCCACTACGGCGCGGAGCGGCTGGGGTGTACGGTCGTCCCCGCGTCCGGCGGGATGACTGCCCGGCAGGTCCAGCTGATCCGGGACCTGGAGCCCCGGATCATCATGATCACCCCCTCGTACATGCTCACCCTGCTCGACGAGTTCGAACGGCAGGGCGTGGACCCGCGCGGCACGTCGCTGCGGATCGGCATCTTCGGCGCAGAGCCGTGGACGGAGGGGATGCGCCAGGAGATCGAGGAGCGGTTCGGGATCGACGCCGTCGACATCTACGGGCTGTCCGAGGTGATCGGTCCGGGCGTCGCACAGGAGTGCGTGGAGACCAAGGACGGCCTGCACATCTGGGAGGACCACTTCTGTCCCGAGGTCGTCGACCCGGTCACCGGTGAGGTGCTGCCCGAGGGCGCGGAGGGCGAGCTGGTCCTCACCTCGCTCACCAAGGAGGCCATGCCGGTGATCCGGTACCGGACCCGTGACCTGACCCGGCTGCTGCCGGGCACGGCCCGGGTGTTCCGGCGGATGCGGAAGATCACCGGCCGCAGCGACGACATGGTGATCCTGCGCGGGGTCAATCTGTTCCCGACGCAGATCGAGGAGATCGTGCTGCGCACTCCGGGTGTCGCCCCGCACTTCCAGCTGCGGCTCACCCGGGAGGGCCGCCTCGACGCGCTCACCGTGCGGGTCGAGGCGCGGCCGGGCGCCACGCCCGAGGCGCGCCGGGAGGCGGCCCGGGCCGTCGCCGCGGCCGTCAAGAACGGCATCGGTGTGTCGGTCGCCGTGGAGATCGTCGAACCGGAGTCGCTGGAGCGGTCGGTGGGCAAGATCCGCCGGATCGTGGACCTGCGCCCGCGCTGAGCGCTCCGGCCCGCTCAGCCCCCGTGCCGCCCGCCGCCGAACCGGTCCCGCAGTTCCCGCTTGAGGATCTTGCCGCTGGCGTTGCGCGGCAGTCCGGGCACGAACAGCACCCGCTTGGGCGCCTTGAACGGGGCGAGCTCCTCCCGTACGTGGGCGATCAGTTCGGCCTCGGTGACCTCGCCGCGCGGCACGACCACCGCCGTGACGGCCTCGACCCAGCGCTCGTCGGGCAGCCCGATCACGGCGGCCTCGGCGACGCCCTCATGGGTGTACAGGACGTCCTCGATCTGCCGCGAAGCGATCAGCACACCACCGGAGTTGATGACGTCCTTCACCCGGTCGACGATCGTGAGGTATCCGTCGGCGTCCCGCATCGCGAGGTCACCGGAGTGGAACCAGCCGTCGCGGAAGGCCGCGGCGGTCTCCTCGGGCTTGTCCCAGTAGCCCTCGCACAGCTGCGGCGAGCGGTAGACGATCTCGCCGGGCGTGCCGTCGGGCACGTCCGCGCCGTCCTCGTCGACCACGCGCGCGTCCACGAACAGCACGGTGCGGCCGCAGGAGTCGAGCCTGCCCTTGTGCTCGTCGGGGCCGAGCACGGTGGCGAGGGGCCCGATCTCGCTCTGCCCGAAGCAGTTGTAGAAGGCCAGGTCCGGCAGCCGGGCGCGGAGCCGCTCCAGGACCGGCACGGGCATGATCGACGCCCCGTAGTACGCCTTGCGCAGACCGCCGAGGTCCCGGTCCGTGAAGTCGGGCCGCTCGGACAGCGCGATCCATACGGTGGGCGGCGCGAACAGGCTGTCCACGCGGCCTGCCTCGATCAGGTCGAGGAGCGTGTCGCCGTCGGGCGCGTCGAGGACGATGTTGGTCGCGCCGACGGCGAGGTACGGCAGCAGGAACACATGCAGCTGGGCCGAGTGGTACAGCGGCAGGGCGTGCGCGGGCCGGTCGCCGGCGCTCAGGTCGAGGGCGGTGATGGCGCTCAGGTACGCGTGGACCAGGGCCCGGTGCGTCATCATCGCGCCCTTCGGCAGCGCGGTGGTGCCGGAGGTGTACAGCAGTTGCACCAGGTCCTCGGCGCGCGGTTCGGGACCGTCGTACGGGGGTGTCGCCGCGAGCGAGGCGAGGAGCGAGTCGTCGGTGTCCCGCAACGGCAGCACGGGGACGCCGGCCGGCAGCCGTCCGGCGAGGGCCGGGTCGGCGAGCACCAGCGCGCTGCCCGACTGGCGGACGACGTAGGCGAGGTCGTCGCCGGTCAGCTGGTGGTTGACCGGCACATGGACCAGGCCCGCGCGGGCGCAGCCGAGGAAGGCGATCAGATAGGCGTCGGAGTTGTGGCCGTAGGCGGCGACCCGGTCGCCGGGGGCCGGGCCACGGGCGCGCAGCAGGGCGGCCGCGCGGGAGACCGCGTCGTCGAGTTCCTCGTAGGTCCAGCGGCGCTCGCCGTACTCCATCGCGATCCGCGCGGGTGTGCGCCGGGCGCTGCGCCGCAGTACCCCGTCGACCGTGCTGCCGTGTCCCTGCGTCATGGCATCCGATCCTCGGGCCGGTGCGCGCGGAGGTCAAGATTCCGTCTGCCGGGGCCGGGTCCGTTCCCTGGGCGGCGGGTGCTCACACCGGGCGGCCCCGGCCCTCCCAGTAGGGGTCCCGCAGCCGCCGCTTGTACAGCTTGCCGTTGGGGTCGCGGGGCAGTTCGGCGACGAAGTCGACGCTCCTGGGCCGCTTGTAGCCGGCGAGCCGTTCGGCGCAGTGTCCGAGCAGGGCGGCGGCCAGGTCCGGTCCTGGCTCGTGCCCCGGGGCCGGTTCCACCACGGCCTTGACCTCCTCGCCCCAGTCCTCGTGCGGGATGCCGAAGGCGGCGGCGTCGGCGACGGCGGGGTGGGCGAGCAGCACGGACTCGATCTCGGCCGGGTAGATGTTGACGCCGCCCGAGATGATCATGTCGATCTTGCGGTCGCGCAGGAAGAGGTAGCCGTCCGCGTCGAGGTAGCCGAGGTCGCCGACGGTGAAGAAGTCGCCGATGCGGTTCTTCCGGGTCTTGGCCTCGTCCTTGTGGTAGGAGAAGCCGCCGGTGTTCATCTTCAGGTAGACGGTGCCGAGTTCACCGGGCGGGAGCCGGTTGCCGTCGTCGTCGAAGATCGCGAGTTCGCTGATCGGCCAGGCCCGGCCGACCGTGCCCGGCTTCTTCAGCCAGTCCTCGGCGGTCGCGAAGGCGCCGCCGCCCTCGCTGGCCGCGTAGTACTCCTCGACGCTGTGCCCCCACCAGTCGATCATGGCCCGTTTCACATGGTCGGGGCAGGGCGCGGCGCCGTGGATGGCGTGCCGCATGGACGAGACGTCGTACGACCGCCGTATGTGCTCCGGGAGCGACAGGAGGCGGTGGAACTGTGTGGGGACCATATGGGTGTGGGTGCACCTGTGGGTGTCGATGAGGCGCAGCATCTCCTCGGGCGTCCACTTGTCCATCAGCACCAGTTGATGCCCGATGTGCAGTGCCGCGCCCGCGAACTGGAGCACGGCCGTGTGGTAGAGCGGCGAGCAGACCAGGTGCACGTTGTCGTCGAACGGCTTGATGCCGAAGATGCCGAGGAACCCGCCGAGGTAGGCCTCCTCGGGGGGTTTGCCGGGCAGCGGGCGCCGGATGCCGCGGGGCCGGCCGGTGGTGCCCGAGGTGTAGTTCATCACCCAGCCGAGGGTGCGCTCGGCGGGCGCCGACTCGCGCTGTCCTTCGAGGAGTTCGGCGTAGGGCCGGAACCCCTCGACCGTCCCGGCCGCGTACCGGTGGGTCGCCGGGAGGCCGGCCTCGTCGGCGGCCCGGCGGGCGGGGCCGGCGAACCGCTCGTGCGCGATGAGCACCTTGGCGCCCGAGTCGGCGACGATCCAGGCGATCTCGGGCCCGACGAGGTGGTGGTTGACGGGCACGAGATAGAACCCGGCCTGGCTGGCGGCCAGATAGGCGGTGAGGAACTCGACGCCGTTGGGCAGTACGACGGCGAGGGCGTCGCCGCGCTCAAGGCCCGCGGCGCGCAGGCCGTGCACGAGGCGGTTCGCTGCGGCGTGCAGCCGTCCGGCGGTCCATCGCTCGCCGTCGGGGGCGACGAGGACGGTGCGGTCGGGGTCCTGGGCGGCCTGGGCCCAGAAGCCGGTGGGGGGTGTGCTCACGACTGGCCGCTCCTTCCGGCGATGCGGTTGATGCGGTCGACGGCCCGCTCGAAGCCGCGGGTGAGGTCGTCGAAGACGGCCCGGACGTCGCGCCGGTCGGTCATCCGGCCGACGATCTGGCCGACGGGGGTGCCGAGCAGCGGCCCGACCTCGTGCTTCTGGATGCGGGAGACCGCCTCGGCGACCAGCAGGCCCTGCAGCGGCATGGGGAGGGTGCCGGGCCCGTCCGGGCCGTCCCAGGCGTCGGTCCACTCGGTACGCAGCTGGCGTGCGGGTTTGCCGGTGAGGGCGCGGGAGCGGACGGTGTCGCCTGAGCCGGCGGCGAGGAGCTTGCGGGTGAGGGCGGGGGACTGCAACTCCGCCTCTGTGGTGGTCAGCCATATGGAGCCCAGCCACACACCCTGGGCGCCCAGGCTCAGTGCGGCCGCCACCTGCTGGCCGCTGCCGATGCCGCCCGCCGCCAGCACGGGCAGCGGGTCGACGGCGTCGACCACGTCGGGGGTCAGCACCATGGAGGCGATCTCCCCGGTGTGGCCGCCCGCCTCGTAGCCCTGTGCCACGACGATGTCGATGCCCGCGTCGCGGTGCTTGCGGGCGTGCCGGGCGCTGCCGGCGAGCGCGGCGACGAGCACGCCCCGGTCATGGGCGCGGGCCACGACGTCGGCGGGCGGGGAGCCGAGGGCGTTGGCGAGAAGCCGGATCGGGTAGTCGAAGGCGACGTCGAGCTGCGTGCGGGCGACCTGTTCCATCCAGCCGGTGATGCGCCAGCCGGACGCCTCGCCCGCGGCGAGTTCGGGCACGCCGTACTTGGCGAGGGTGTCCGCGACGAACCGGCGGTGCCCCTCGGGGATCAGCGCCTCGACGTCGGCCTCGGTGACACCCTCCACCTTCTTGGCGGGCATGACGACGTCGAGGCCGTAGGGCCGGCCGCCGACGTGCGCCTCGATCCAGTCGAGGTCGCGTCTCAGGTCGTCGGGGGCGGTGTAGCGGACCGCGCCGAGCACCCCGAAGCCGCCGGCCCGGCTGATGGCCGCGGCGACGGCGGGGAACGGCGTGAAGCCGAAGACGGCGTGCTCGACTCCCAGTTGCTTGCTCAGCTCCGTCTGCATGGGCGCAGGATGCCGCAGTCACCGGGACGACGGAAGGCCTTTTCTGATACATCGTCAGATTCTTCGGAGGCCGCCCGGAGCCGTCGGCCGGCCGAGGGCCGGGCCAGGGGCCGGACCGCGGGGCCGGGCCGGCTCCGCCGTGTGCTCAGTCCCGCTCCAGCACCGCCATCGCCGCGTTGTGGCCGGGCACCCCGCTCACCCCGCCGCCGCGCACCGCTCCCGCCCCGCACAGCACGACATTGGCGTGCCGGGTCTCCACGCCCCAGCGGCCGGTGTCCTCCTGGGCGTAGGGCCAGGCCAGCGCGCGATGGAAGATGTTGCCGCCGGGCAGGCGCAGCTCCCGCTCCAGGTCGAGCGGGGTCTTCGCCTCGATGCACGGGCGGCCGTCCGCGTCGGTCGCCAGGCAGTCGACGAGCGGCTCGGCGAGGTGGGCGTCGAGCTGTGCGAGCGCCGACTTCAGCAGTTCCCGGCGGACGGTGTCGTTGTCGCCCGTGAAGAGCCGGGCGGGTGTGTGCAGGCCGAACAGGGTGAGCGTCTGATAGCCGCGGGCGACCAGGTCGGGGCCGAGGATCGAGGGGTCGGTCAGGGAGTGGCAGTAGATCTCGGAGGGCGGCGCCGCGGGGAGCCGGCCCGCGGCGGCCTCGGCGTGGGCGGCGGCCAGCTGCTCGTAGCCCTCCGCGATGTGGAACGTGCCGGCGAACGCCTCCCGGGGGTCCACGGCGGTGTCGCGCAGCGCGGGCAGCCGCTTGAGCAGCATGTTGACCTTCAGCTGGGCACCCTCGGCGGGCTCGGGCCGCGGGTCGCCGGTGAGGGCGGCGAGTTCGTGCGGCGAGGCGCCCACGAGGACGTGCCGGGCGGCGACGACGCCCTCGCCGTCGGCCGTGCGGTAGGCGACCTCGGCGCGCCGCCCGTCGGTGTCGATGCGGACGGCCTCGTACCCGGTCGCGAGGATCGCACCCGCCGTGCGCGCGGCGGCGGCCAGCGCGCCGGTGAGGGCGCCCATGCCGCCGACGGGCACGTCCCAGGCGCCGGTGCCGCCCCCGATGACGTGGTAGAGGAAGCAGCGGTTCTGCGGCAGGTCGGGATCGTGGGCGTCGGCGAAGGTACCGATGAGCGCGTCGGTGAGGACGACGCCCCGCACCAGGTCGTCGTCGAACTCCCGCTCGATCGTGACCCCGATGGGCTCCTCGAACAGGGCGCGCCAGGCGTCCTCGTCGTCGATGCGGCCGCGCAGCTCGTCGCGGGTGGGCAGCGGTTCGGTCAGGGTCGGGAAGACCCGCTGGGCGACCCGGCCGGTCATGCCGTAGAACCGCTGCCAGGCCGCGTACTCGTCCTTGCCGCCGGTCAGCCGGGCGAAGGCCTCCCGGGTGCGCCGCTCGCCACCGCCGACCAGCAGCCCGGTGGGGCGTCCGGCGCGCTCCACCGGCGTGTAGGAGGAGATGGTGCGGCCGCGGACCCGGAAGGTGAGGCCCAGGTCCCGCACGATCTTCCGGGGCAGCAGGCTGACCAGGTAGGAGTAGCGGGACAGCCGGGCGTCGACGCCGGTGAACGGGCGGGTGGAGACGGCCGCGCCACCGGTGTGGCCGAGCCGTTCCAGGACCAGCACGGACCGTCCGGCCCGGGCCAGATAGGCGGCCGCGACCAGCCCGTTGTGGCCGCCGCCGACGATGACGGCGTCGTACGTCCGGGATCCCTCGTGTGCAGGCATGGTTCTTCGTAACACGTGATGATCTACGGCGGCCAGAGGCGTGCCGGGGCGCTGCGGCGGCCGGCGGCTCAGTGTCCGCCGGACGCCTGCCGCCGGCGCGGTTGTCGGGACGGTCCGGGCCGGAGCGTCAGGGCCTCCCGGGGGTCGTGCCGGGGAGCAGGGGTTCCGGATGCGGTCGCGCCGGTGGGTCAGGCATCGGCCGGGGGAGCGGCGGCCGGCCGGCGCCGTGCTGCCGTGGTCGCCGAGTCGGTGGTCATCGGGTCCCGCTGAGCCGCCGGTCTCCTGCCGTGGCCCCGTCCCGGGTCAGCCCTCTTTCCAGACGAGCACGGTCAGTACGGACGTGCTGACGGTGACCGGGGCGTCCGACTGGTTGAGGAGACGGACGCGCATGCCGCGTCCCTTCGCGAGCCGCTTCGTCAACGGGAGCACGGCGAAGGTGCCGCCGGCGGTGCCGATGATCTCGTGGATGGGGTGGTCGGCATGGTGGTTGTCGCCCTCGTACTCGGACATACGGGCCTGCACGACCGCGCCGGCCGGCAGCCCGGTGAGGTACAGGCTGACGCTGCCGGTGAAGCGGGCAGGACCGCGCGCCCAGACACTGCCGTTGGTGGCGTGGTCGCCGGTCTCGTCCGACCACTCCTTGGTGAACTCGATCGAGTCCCACGCACCGGGCTTGAGCTTGTAGGGCTTGGCGAGCCCGAGGTTCACGTACTGCGGCATGTCGTCCTCCTCGGAGGTGTCGCCCGCGGCCCAGGCGCGCAGGCCCGCCTCGGACAGATAGGCGATGGATCGGTCGACGGGCTGACTGGTGAACTGCCAGATCAGCGGGGCCCGTCCGCTGGGCTGGGGCCGGGCCGCGGCCTCCGCCTTGCTGTACGGGGCGGCGCCCCAGGGGTAGGCCGGGTACCAGAGGGGGACGCCGTCGGGCACGCGGCCGGCGGCGAGGTCGTCGCCGCTGGTGTAGATGCCGACGCGCTGCCCGGGGAACGCGGCCCGTACGGCGGCGATCCAGGCGGTGGCCCAGGCCTTGATCTGGGCGGCGCTGCGGCCGCTGTAGTTGCGGCCGTCCGCGTAGCGTTCGAGGTCCAGCCAGTGCGTGAACCCCTTCTTCGCGTAGGCCTTGACCGCGCCGATGTAGTTCGCGGCCTCCTGCGCGACGTCCTGGTTGGGCCAGGCGAAGTGGTAGGCGCCGGGCACCAGTCCGGCCTTGGCGATCCCGGTGATGTGGCCGGCGAACTTCGCGTCCCGGGAGTGCTGGCCCTCACTGGCTTTGGCGAAAGCGAACACGATGCCGTCGCTCTTGTGGGCGGCCCAGTTCTGGGTGCCCTGGTAGGCGGACACGTCCATGCCGCGGCAGGTGGCCATCCGCACCTCCTTCTCTGTCCGGCGCAGCGCGGACACTACGCGGGTCGAACCACGCCCAGGCCACAACTCACTTGCCCGTGAGACTACTTGAGGTGATCGTGCAGCTGTGTGCGGCGGTCCTGTCGGCGAGTCGGCGGCCGGGCGCCGGAACGCGGCACCGCGGGTGTTCGCGGTGCCGCGCGGTGTTCGCCACGGTGACCGTGCCGGCCGTCACCCTGGTTGTACCCACAGGGGAGTTGCCGCCCTCGCCCATGGCCATGACCTGTTCACTCCGTGGTCATGAGGTCAGCGGTTGCCGTCCGTGGAGCCGGCGGAGCCGGGTTCGAGGACTGTGGGACTGGCGGTGGTGTGCGTGGTGAGGTTGTCGCCGTCCTGGGTCGCTCAGCGGGCTCCCGCAGGGGTACGGAGCTGTTCGGCCAGCCGCTCGAGTTCGGCCGCCGTGGCGGGCGAGGCGTCGCTGAGTCCGCTGTGCACGGCCGTCGCGCTCTTCAGGAAGCGCCGGAGCACGGCCACGAGGAGCCCTTGCGGCAGAGCCCGCAGCGCGGCGAACGCGCGAGGTACCGGCGGCCTCTCCATCGCGGCGAGGTTCTGCCGCATGAGGTGGAGCATGCCACGGACCGCGTCCGGGTCGTCGGCCAGCACCGCCGGGCCGCCCGCCGCGTGTACCGCCTGTCCGAGCGGGACCTCGAACGCGGCGTGCGTCCTGAGCCAGGCATCCATCCGCGGCTCGGCCCTGGCGTTGATCCCGGCGGTACGGAACGTCTCCACGATCCGTTCCAGTCGCGGGGTGGTACGGCCGTCGGGCTCGCCGATCGGCATCGCGACCCGGCGGGTGAGGACATTGCTCCTGCGGTAGCGGACCACGTCGCCGTCCATCGTGCCGCCGGTCATGGGGAAGCCGAGCAGCACCCGCTCGTGGCCGATCACCGCACCCAGTGTCTCCGGGCCGGCTGCCCAGTTGAGCAGGAACAGCACGTCACCCCGGACACCGGCGAGTGATTCCAGCACCGCATCCACCTGGTGGGTGCGGACGAGGACGGTGATCAGGTCGTACCCGCCGTCCGGGTGCTCGGTCACCGGTACCGGCACCCGCCTGACAGCGGGGCCGTCTTCCTCGGCGAGCTGCACTCCGTGCCGGCGCAGGGCGGTCAGGCGCTCACCCCGGGCGAGGAGCGAGACGTCGTGGCCGGCCTCGTGCATGCGGGCGGCGAACAGGCTGCCGCACACCCCGGCGCCGTACACGAGCAGCTTCATGACAGTCCTCTTTCATACGTTCGATTGAGTCATACGTTCGTTTCATTCAAACATATGTAGAGTCCCTCGTGTGGCGACCCCAGACACCCGCACCCAGATCCTCGACGCGGCCGAGCACCTCTTCGCCGAGCACGGATACCGCGGCACCTCGGTCCGCGCGATCACCAAACTCGCCGGAGCGAACCTGGCCGCCGTCGGCTACCACTTCGGCTCGAAGGCGGAGCTGATGGCCGCAGTCGCCCGCCGCGTGATCGAGCCCATCAACGCCGCCCAGTGCGCCGGGCTCGACACACTGCTCGCCCGGACCCCCGACCCACCGGTCAGCGAACTGGTGGAGGCATTCGCGGGGCCGCTGTTCGACGAGATGCCGGCCGACGACGAGGGCGGCGCCCGGACGTCCCGGCTGATCGTGACGATCCTCAGCGACCCGGCCGAGGAGGCACGCAACTGGACCGGCCCCGCCGAGGACTCGGTCCGCGAGCGCTACCTCGCAGCCTTCGCGCGCGCACTGCCCGGCCTGTCCCCGCAGGAGCTGCGGTTCCGGATGCGGGGGATCCTCGCCGTGACGGCCGTCGACCGCCTCGAGGTCCACCAGCAGCCCTCCCCCGGCTGCGGGTCCCCGGCGGCGGGCGAGGCGGCCCGGCGATGGGCGATCACGTTCCTGACGGCAGCGATGAGCACACCACCGACCCGAACCTGACGCCCCACTCTGATCGGTCTGCTGCAGGGCTGCCGACCGTCACCCGTCGGCGCCGTCCCGGTTCAGCGTCGTACCCGTGGCATTCCCAGGCCGATCCACGAGATGATCTCGCGCTGGATCTCGTTGTTGCCGCCGCCGAAGGTGAAGATCACCGCCGAGCGGTAGCCGCGTTCCAGCTCGCCGTGGAGGACCGCGCCGGCCGAGCCCTCCTTCAGCGGCCCCGCCGCGGCGACGATCTCCATGAGCCAGGCATAGGCGTCCCGGCGGGCCTCGGAGCCGTACACCTTCACCGCGGAGGCGTCCTGCGGGGTGAGGCTGCCGTCCTGGACGGCGTTCACCATCCGCCAGTTGAGCAGCTTCATCGCGTCCAGTTCGGCGTAGGTCCTGGCCAGCCGGTTGCGTACCCAGGAGAGGTCGATCACGCGGCGGCCGTCGGCGAGCTTGGTGCCGGCCGCCCAGCGCTGGACGTCGTGCAGGGCGCGGATCGCCGTCGTGCCGTGCGCGGCGAGGGTGACCCGCTCGTGGTTGAGCTGGTTGGTGATCAGCCGCCAGCCCTGGTTCTCGGCCCCGACCCGGCGGGAGACGGGGACGCGGATGTCCTCGTAGTAACTGGCTGTGGTGTCGTGCGAGGCGAGGGTGTTGATGACGGTGCAGGAGTAGCCGGGATCGGAGGTCGGCACCAGGAGCATGGTGATGCCCCGGTGCGGCGGGGCCCCGGGATCGGTGCGCACGGCCAGCCAGACCCAGTCCGCGGTGTCGCCGTTGGTGGTCCAGATCTTCTGCCCGTTGACGACGTACTCGTCCCCGTCGCGCACCGCGCGGGTCTTCAGGGACGCGAGATCCGTGCCGGCGTCCGGCTCGCTGTAGCCGATGGCGAAGTCGATCTCGCCGGAGAGGATCCGCGGCAGGAAGTACGCCTTCTGTTCGTCGGTGCCGAACCGCATCAGGGTCGGGCCGACCGTGTTCAGCGCCATGAGCGGCAGCGGTACGCCGGCCTGCGCGGCCTCGTCGAAGAAGATGAACTGCTCCATCGCCGTCAGCCCGCGCCCGCCGTACTCCTCGGGCCAGCCCACGCCGAGCCAGCGGTCCGCGCCGAGCCGCCTGATCGTGTCGCGGTAGAACCGCTTCTGCGCGGCCGGGTCGGCGTAGCGCGCGGCTGCGTGGTCCGGAACCAGGTCGGCGAAGTAGGCGCGCAGTTCGGTGCGCAGCCGCTGCTGCTCGGGCGTGTGGTCGAGATGCACGGCGCCTCCCAGGCTCCCGATGGCCGGTCCTGACGGCGCACACCGTAGAACGTGTTACAGAAATTGGGAATGGCGCACTTCGAGGAAGTGCGGGAGACGGCATAAAAGTCCACAGCGGCGGCAGGGCGTACGGGACCGCGGGCGGTCGCGGGACCCGGCGGGGGCCGCCGGGAGGCGCGAGCGCCGCGGGGGCGGTCGGTCGCGTCAGCCGAGCGCCGCGACGAAGTCGGCGCAGGCCCGGGCGCACGCCCGGCACGCCTCCGCCGTCGCCCGCGCGCCGGTCCGTCCGTCGAAGGCCTCGGCGCTGTCGAGGCAGACCGCGCGGCACCACTCCAACTGGATCCGCAGTCCGGCCTGGTCCTGGCAGTTCTGTTCGGACAGCATGCGGCAGGTGGTGTCACACACCTCCGCACACAGGATGCCCTGCCGCCGCGCCCGCTCCGGCCCGTCGGTCCCGTCCGGATCCAGGAGGCTCGCGCGCACCGCGCAGGCGCGGGCACACTCGGTGCACGCCTGCGCACAGGCGAAGCGGTCCTCCAGGAAGCGGTACAGCTCCTGCTCGGAAGTCGTCGGTGTCACGCGGTCCGGGTAGCCCCGTCGGAACGGGTCAAACCAGGCCGGGGCGGGTCGCACGGGCGCGCGCGGATGCCCCGGCCGGGGGCGGACGGCACCCGCGGGGCGGCATCGCGGGGCGTGGCCGGCCGACCACGGAAGGCGTCCGGTTCATCCCGTTATGAAGGGGTACTCCAGTGCTATGAGCACCGTATCGATGCAGATGGCCGCCGCCAGCGGCCTGCTGAGCCTCGGACTCTTCGTGGTGGCTGTGGCCGTGCTGGCGGTCCTCGGCGGGAGCTTCTGGCTGGGCTCCCGCGTCAAGTACAGCGAACCGCCCCGGCCGCGCCCCGAGGAGCAGCCGCAGCTGCCCCCGGAGGGCGCGGTGCACGAGATCCGCGAGAACCGGGAGTCCGAAGAGGTGCCGCGGACCGCGGAGGGCGATCGTCCGCTCACCCCGTACGAGCTGAGCAACCAGCAGACCCGGCCGAGCGCGTCGAAGGACCGGCCGCGCTGGAGCGAGGGCTCGAGCGGCTCGTTCGGCGGCGGTGGACTGGGCGCCCACTGACGCCGAAGGCGGCCGCCGGGCACCCCGTCGTCCGCCCTCCCCCGGTCCTGGCCCCCGGGACGTCCGGGGGCCAGGACCGGGGAAAGCTGTGCGCGCCGGGCGCCCGCGCGTACGAACCGGGCTAGGAATCCGCCCGCGCGGCGTCCAGGCGCTCGAGGTGGGCCACGTTGCCGCGGTCCTCGGCGTCCTCGCTCGGCCCGGTCGCGAACCAGGCGTCGAGGATCTCCTTGAGGACCGGCTCGGAGGTCAGGCGCAGACCGAGGGCCAGGACATTGGCGTCGTTCCAGCGGCGGGCGCCCTCCGCGGTACCGGCGTCCGTGCACAGCGCCGCCCGTACGCCCGGGACCTTGTTCGCGGCGATGGAGGAGCCGGTTCCGGTCCAGCAGCACACGACGGCCTGGTCCGCCGTCCCGGCGGCGACGTCCCGGGCCGCCGCCTCGGAGCAGACCGCCCACTGCGGATCGGCCCCGGGAGCCAGCGCGCCGTGCACGCGCACCTCGTGCCCGCGCCGGCGCAGCTCCGCGACGACGAGCCGGGCGACGGGTTCGTCCATGTCCGAGGAGACAGAGATCCGCATGCCGCGGAGCCTAACGGACCGCGGGACCCGTCGCCCGGGCCCGGACCGAAGAGGGTCAGCGCACGGCGAGGGCGCGGGCGGCCGTGACCAGCTCCGCGTTGTGCCCGGCCGAGGTGCCGTCCGGGAGGTGGATGCCGTCCTCGAAGCCGATGCGGGCCTGGTGCCCGTCCTGGAGCGCGGCGCGCAGCACGGGCCAGGTGGTGGCCGCCTCACCGTGGTAGAGCAGCGGGCAGCCGACCCCGGCGGCACGGATCCGGGCGGCCATCTCCCGGGCGTGGGCGACCGCCGTGTCCGGATCCTCGTCCATCGGCTCGATCAGGATGCGCGCGTTGTCCGCCAGCGTCGGCGAGGCGAGCAGCGCGGGCACGTCGTCCGTGCTCCACACGGCGCTCTCCAGTGTCATGCCCCGGGCGGTGACGAGGGCGGCGGTCTCCGCCGCGCCCTCCTCGCTGAAGGCGACCGAGGCGAAGTCCGGCAGTACGTCCCAGGCCTTGACCAGGTCGTACCGCTCCTGGGGTCCGGAGCAGGTCCACAGGCCGGTCGTGGTGCCGACGATCGCGGCGGGCGCGGCGGAGCGGATGGCGCGCAGGACGTCGGCGAGGTCGTCGGGTTCGATCGTCTGGCCGCCGTCCGTGGTACGGACGTGGAAGTGGACGACGTCGGCGCCCGCGGAGACCACCGCGGCGGTGTCCGCGGCGATCTCCTGGGGGGTCAGCGGCACGGCGGGGTGCTCGGTACGGGTACGCCCGCCGTTGATGGCTGCCTTGAGGAACATGGGTGCTTCCTTGCGAAGGGGTGGGTGACCGGGAGGGGTCGCGGTCACGCTGTGGTGGGGTCGGGGCGCAGCAGGTTCTCGACGGTGCGGGTGGCCCCGGTGAGCGTGCCGAGCCGGTCTCCCCGGTGCAGCGCGGCGATGAGACCGGGCTCCTCGGCGTCGTCGGCGAGTGCCTCGTCGAGGACGGCGGCGAGCCGGGCGGCCGGCGCGACGAGCAGGCCGTTGTCGTCGCCGAGGACGAGATCGCCCGCGCGTACGGCCACTCCGCCGCAGCTGACGGGGGCGTTCAGGGAGCCGTCGGCGATGCCGTGCAGCTTGGTGGTCAGCAGCGAGGTGCCGTACGCGTGCACGGGGAGGCCGACCTCGCGCAGGGCGCCGATGTCGGTGCAGACGCCGTCCACGACGGCGCCGGCCGCGCCGCGCGCCGCGAGGGCGTGCACCACGACCTCGCCGAGCGGGGCGTGCCGGCGGTCGCCGCCGCAGTCGACGACCACGACGTCACCCGGTCCGACGAGGGACGCGGCGTGGTGCAGCAGGGTGGAGTCGGTGGCGGTGATCCGTACGGTGACGGCGCGGCCGACCAGCCTGCCCCGGCCGGCGACGCGCCGCAGGGCCGGATCGCAGAATCCCTCCTCCAGGTAGTGGCCGAGGGTGGGGAAGTCGACGTCGGCCAGTCGTGCCGCCAACTCGCCGTCCAGCGGCGGTACTTGTTCCAGATCGCGGATGTCAAGGGGCATCTTCGTCACCTCGGTCCGATGATGATGCGGCGGTTGCGGAGGACCGGCAGGATGGTCCGGGCCCGGTCGATGCGCTGCTTGTCCGCCTCGACCACGCACAGGGCGCGCTCCTCCTCACCGAGCGCGGCGCGCACGACCCCGAGCGGGTCGATGGCCATGCTCATGCCGATGCAGTCGGGCGTGGTGAGCGAGGCGGCCACGACCCAGCAGGTGTTCTCGATCGCGCGGGTGCGCAGCAGCGTCGTCCAGTGGTCCTCCTTGAGCGGGCCGCGCACCCAGGCCGCGGACACGGACAGCAGGTCGGCGCCCATTTCGACGAGGGTCCGGGTGAACTCGGGGAAGCGCAGGTCGTAGCAGTTGACCAGCCCCACGTTGAACTCGCCTATCCGCACCACGCAGGGCCCCTCGTCGCCGCGCTGCACCTCGCGGGACTCGCGGTAGTCGAAGGCGTCGTAGAGGTGCATCTTGCGGTAGCGGCCGAGGAGTTCGCCGTCCGCGGAGACGGCCGCGATGGTGTTGTACGGCAGGGAGTCGCCGCTCGGTTCGTAGCCGCCGGCGATCACGGCGATGCCGTGGGCGGCGGCGATCCGGGACAACTCGCCGAGGAAGAAGGGCCAGTGGGCCTCGGCGGTCTCGTGCAGCGGCCCGGCGGCGGCCTCCGCCGGAATCATCGCCTCCTCGGGGAAGACGACGAGTTCGGCGCCCGCGGCGGCGGCTTCACCGGCCATGGTCTCGACGACGTCGAGGTTTCCCGCGACGTCGGCGGTGGGGGCGTACTGGGCGGCGGCGACCTTCACGGTCGTGTCTCCTTGCTGTGGTTGCGGTGGTTGCGGTGGTCGGGCGGAACCGGGAGCGGGGCGGTCATTCGGCGAGCACCCGGGAGGCGTCCGGATTCCAGTGCGCCCACGCCCGGCCGCCGGGGGCCGGACCGGCCGCGTCCGCGGGATGCGTCTCGGCGACGAACGCGCTGCCGTCGTCGAGGGTGAGGTGGTGGCGGACGGCGCTGCCGAGGTAGACCGACTGCTGCAGGGTGCCCTGCAGCGCGGCACGGCCGGCCGGGATCGCGCTCTCCTCGCGGCACACCCGGATGTGTTCGGGGCGCACCGCGAGGTGGGCCTCACCCGTGAGGTCCGTGCGCGGCACCGGCAGTGTGCCGAGGCCCGGCACCGCGAGAGCGGTGCCGTCCGTGGTGCCGGTGAGGAAGTTGGAGGTGCCGATGAAGGAGGCGACGAAGCGAGTGGCGGGCCGCTCGTAGACGCCCTCGGGGGTGTCGACCTGGACCACCCGGCCGCCGTTCATGACGGCGATCCGGTCGGACATGGTCAGCGCCTCCTCCTGGTCGTGGGTGACGGTCACGAAGGTGACCCCGACCTCGCGCTGGATCTTCTTCAGCTCCAGCTGCATCTCGGCTCGCAGCTTCTTGTCCAGGGCGCCGAGGGGCTCGTCGAGCAGCAGCAGGGAGGGGCGGGCGATGAGCGCGCGGGCGATGGCGACGCGCTGCCGCTGGCCGCCCGAGAGCTGCGCGACGGCCCGGTC
This sequence comes from Streptomyces shenzhenensis, assembly GCF_003688995.1. Classification (GTDB taxonomy): domain Bacteria; phylum Actinomycetota; class Actinomycetes; order Streptomycetales; family Streptomycetaceae; genus Streptomyces; species Streptomyces shenzhenensis_A. The sequence continues at coordinate 50,899 of NZ_PENI01000018.1, forward strand.
GCGGAAGCCCGTCAGCCGGACCAGGGCCAGGGCCTCGTCCACCGCGGCGGGGATCTCCGCCTTCGGCCGCAGCTTGCGGACCTTCAGCTCGAACGCCACGTTGTCGGCGACGCTCAGGTGCGGGAACAGGGCGTAGCTCTGGAAGAGCATGTTCAGGTCGCGTCGGTGCGCCGGAAGACCGGTCGCCGGGACGCCGCCGAGTTCGATGCTGCCCTCGGTCGGCTCCTCGAAGCCGGTGATCATCCGCATCAGGGTGGTCTTCCCGCAGCCCGACGGGCCGAGGATGGAGAAGAACTCGTTCCGGCGGATGTCGAGGGTCACCTCGCGCACGGCGTGCGCGGTGCCGAAGACCTTTCCGACGCCGGAGAGGCGGACGGCCGGAGTCATGGGTTCGGCAGACGCAGGGGGCGGGGACACAGGGGGCGGGGACATGTGGTCAGCCAATATGGGTTTCGTGAGCTTGTGGTTCGCTGCCATGTCACGACGCCTTGACCTTGGTCCAGCCCTGCTGGAAGTACTGCATCGCGGTGCCCGGGTCGAGCAGGAAGTCGGCCTTGGCGATGGCCTCGTCGGGCGCGTAGATGGCGGTGTTCTCCAGGGCCGCCTTGTTCTTGATGAGCTTGCGGGCGGCCTGGTTGGCGCTGGCGGAGGAGCCGTCGTCGGTGGCCTTCGCGGCGACCTCGGGACGCAGCAGGTAGTTGATGAACTTGTACGCCGACGTGACGTTCTTCGCGCCCTTGGGGATGGCGATGCCGTCCGTCCAGATGGAGCCGCCCTCCTCCGGGATGACGTAGTGCACATGGGGGTCGGACGCCACGACCTTCGCCATGGCGGTGCCGCTCCACGCCTCGGCCGCGCACGCCTGGCCCGTGGACAGCAGCTGCGGGTAGTTGGTGGAGTTGTAGCCGGCGAGGACCTTCTTCTGCTGCTGCAGCGCCTCGGTCGCCTGCGCGATCTCGTCCTTGTCGGTGCTGGTGGCCCGGTGTCCGGTGACCTGGAGGCCGGCGATGTAGGCCGCGAGCATGTTGTCGAGCATGTACAGCTTGCCCTTGTACTTGGCGTCGAAGAGCGTCTTCCAGCTGGTCGCCGACTTGATGCAGGTGTCGTTGTAGGCGAAGCCGGTGGTCCCCCAGATCCACGGGATGCTGTACTTGTTGCCCGCGTCGTAGGTCGCGGTGCGGAACTTGGGCGCCAGGTTGCCCAGTCCCTCGATCTTCGAGTGGTCCAGCGGCTGGATGAGGTTCTGCCCGATCAGCTGCTGCACGGTGTACTGGCTGGGTTCGACCAGGTCGTACCCGGAGGAGCCGGAGCTGAGCTTGGCGGTCATGGTCTCGTTGCTGTCGAAGGTGTCGACCGTGACCTTGATGCCGGTCTCCTTCTCGAAGCCCTTCACCACGGAGTCGGGGATCTCTCCGGCCCAGGCGTAGACGTGCAGCTCCTTGCCGCCGCCGGAGGAGGAGCCGGCATCGGAGCCTGAGCCTCCGCAGCCGGTGGCGAGCACGGCGGTGACGGTGAGCACGCAGGTGGCGAGCAGGGTTCTCGGGAGGGTGGTACGGGACATGGCGAGACCTTTCGGGAACGTGCCGAGGGTGTGCGAGGACGTACGGGCGCGGGCGGGAGCGGCGTACGACGTGACGGCGTACGGCGCCACAGGCGGTGCCGGGCGGTGCGGGCGCGGGACGGAGCGCGGGGTGCGGCGGCCGGTCAGGTGCGGTCGTCGACGAGGACGCGGCGCATCTGCCGCAGCCCGGCGCCCAGGATGATCACGAAGGTGAACAGCACGAGGAGGGTGCCCAGTGCGTTGATCTCCGGGGTGAGTCCCGTCTTCAGCAGGGAGTACACCCGCAGCGGCAGGGTGGTGGTGCCGACGCCGCCGGTGAAGGTGGACATCACGATGTTGCCGAAGGAGATGGTGAAGCACAGCAGCCAGGAGGCCAGCAGGGCGTGTTTCAGCAGCGGCAGGGTGATCAGGCGGAGCCGCTGCCAGGCGCCGCAGCCGAGGTCGGCGGCGGCCTCGTCGAGGGACGGGTCCAGGGCGCGGTGCGCGCCGATCACGATCAGGGCCGCGTAGGGCAGGGTCACCACCAGATGGCCGAGGACCAGCGAGGTCATCCCGAGGCTCGCCCGCAGGGTGCCGAACACGGACAGCAGGGCGACGCCGAGCACGATCTCCGGGATCACCAGCGGCAGGAACAGACTGCCGGAGAACAGGGCCCGTCCGCGGGGGCCGAGCCGGGCCATGCCCATCGCGGCGAACAGCCCGCCGAGGGTGGCGAGGGTCGCCGAGATCACCCCGGCCTCGGCGCTGACGCGGAGCGCGGCGAGCAGATCGGTGTCCTGTGCGAGCACGCCGTACCAGCGGGTGCTGAACCCGGCCCACTTGTAGGTGAGGTCGGAGTCGTTGAACGACAGCACCACGACGACCACGATGGGCACGTACAGGAAGACGATGACGCCCCGGGCGAGCCAGCCGGTCACGGCGTCGGGCAGGTGTCCGGTGCGGGCGGCGCGGCTTCTCATGACGTCTTTCCTCTGAGCCGGCGGGCCGCGGTGCCGAGGACCGCCACCGACAGGATCATCAGGGCGAGCAGGACGACGGAGGCCGCCGCGCCCATGGGCTGGTTCCGGAACTCGGTGTAGAGCGTGACGATCAGGTTGCCGACGAGCTGGTTCTTGCCGCCGCCGAGCAGGACCGGGATCACGAAGACACCGAGCGTCGGGATGAAGGTGAGCAGCGCCGCGGCGAGCAGTCCGGGCCGGACGAGGGGCAGCAGCACCTTGGTGTGCACCCGCCACCAGCCGCAGCCCAGGTCCCGGGCGGCCTCGCCCAGCGACGGGTCGACGCCGCGCAGGGTGGCGTACACCGGGAAGATCGCGGTGGGCAGGAAGGCGTAGACGAGGCCGATGAACGACGCGCCCTGGCTGGGGATCCACTGGGCCGGGCCGTCGGTGAGGCCGACCGCGTCGGTCAGCGCGTTGACCGGGCCGCCCGGGCTGAGCAGGTTGATCCAGGCGAAGGTGCGCACCAGGAAGTCGGTCCAGAACGGCACGATGATCAGCAGGAGCAGGATGCCCTGCCGCTGCGGCGGCCGGCCGGCCAGCCAGTACGAGACGACATAGCCGAGGACCAGACAGACGACGGTGTTCAGGGCCGCCATGCCGAGGCTGTATCCGAAGACCTTCAGATACACCGGGTCGATCAGCTCGCGGTAGTTGGCCAGGGTGAAGCCGCCCTGTACACCGCCGTAGGCGTCCGGCGCGGCGAAGCTGTTGCGCACCACCAGGGCCAGTGGTACAAGGACCAGTGCCACGACGGTGATCCCGGCGGGCGCCAGCAGGGCGAGGGTGGCCCCGTGATGCCGCAGACGGCTCCGGGACGCCGGGGCGGTCGGCGACGCGGTGGCGGGCGCCGGCGGCGCGGCGGTGACGGTCACCACGGTCTCCGCGCGGCGGACGGGGGTTCCTGCATGGACTGTGCCTCCTCACGAGCGGTCACGCGCGGCCGGGATGATCATCCGGCCGTTTCGTGCGCACCAGCTTCCGCCCGCATGGACGGCCCTGAACAGGGGCGTTGACATCGAATCCAGTGGAAACGCAGCCTGAATTCCACGCATCTCGCAATCGCCGCGAAACAACGGGGTCCGCGGATGGCGGGACAGCGGGCGGCACAGGAAGGGAGGTGGCGGTGTGATCGACGATCTGGACCGGCAGATCATCGACCAGCTCCGCGTCGACGGCCGGCGGTCCTTCGGGGAGATCGGCCGGTCGATAGGTCTGTCGGAGGCCTCGGTGCGGGCGCGCTTCCAGCGGCTGCAGCGGCGTGGGGCGATCCAGGTGGTGGGCATGACGGACGCGGTCAGGCTCGGGGAGGTGGAGGTGCATCTCGCGGTGCGGGTGCAGCACATCCCGGTGGCGCTGGTCGCCCGGGAGCTGTCCCGGATGCCGGAGGTGCGCTACGTGGCCTCCTGCGTCGGGCCCTACGACCTGATCACGGATGTCCGCTGCCGCAATCTGGAGCATCTGTCCGAACTGCTCACCGAGCGGGTGCGGCGGGTGAACGGCGTCGCGCACGCGGAGGCGCTGACCGTGCTCGAAGTGGTGAAGGACAGCTATCTGTGGGCGGGCTTCCGTGATCTGCCCGCCTCGCCCGACCAGCGCATCCTGCCACCGTGACGCGTACGGCGGCCACCCGGCGCGGGCCGCTCAGTCGCCCGCGACGGCCTGCCCCACGGCGCTGTCGAGCCCGTTCCACGAGTAGTCCTTGAACAGCTCGAGGAGCAGCAGCACCTGCACCCGGGACACCCCGGGCAGCATCCTGATCTCGTCGAGCAGCTGCACCAGCTGGGCCTGGTCCCGGCACGTGCCTTCCAGGAAGATGTCCTGGCTGCCCGCGCAGAGCGCCACATGGTTGACCATCGGCATGTCCGCGAGGCTCTTGGCGACCGCGCGGGGGGTGAGGTCCTGCACCCGGACCATCAGCCGGACGGACTGGTGGCCCAGGGTGAGCGGATTGCACAGCGCGACGATGCGCAGCGCGCCGCTCTCCTGCAGCCGCGCCACCCGCTGACGCACCGTCGCCTCCGAGACCCCCAGCTCACGGGCGAGCGTGGTGTACGGGGTGCGTCCGTCGCGGGTGAGGCTCCGGACGATGTTCCGGTCGAGTTCGTCGATCAACGAGGCCGCCTCCTTCCCGGCACGTCCCCTGCATCCTGTTCTCCTGCTCCCTCACCTCCCGACCGTACGCGACCGTCCCGAGCACGGTGCGCGGGGGGCCGCCGGGGGCAGCGGGGAGCGGGAACGCCGGCGGCCAGGCCGCATCCGCCCGCGCGGGCGGATGCGGCCTGGCTGCCTCACAGGGGCGTCACGGGTGTGGGTCCGTGGGCGCGGGCGGCCGGACCCTGTGGTCAGGAGGCGGTGGCCGGGGTGTGGAAGTAGTGGCCCTTGTCGAGGTCGTCGAGGAGCCCGGGGTGGGTGGGCTGCCAGTCCAGCAGCTCGCGGGTCAGGGTGCTCGACGTCGGGGCGTCGAGCCCGAGGAAACCGCCCAGCCAGGCGAAGTGCTCGGCCGCGGCCTCGGGGGCCACGGCGGCCACCGGCACCTCGAGGTGCCGGCCGATCACCTCGGCGACGTCGCGGATCGCGACGCCCTCCTCCGCTGCGCCGTGCAGCACGGTCCCCGCGGGTGCCTTCTCGACGGCCAGGCGGAACAGCCGGGCGGCGTCGAGACGGTGGACGGCGGGCCAGCGGTTGGCGCCGTCGCCGAGGTAGCCGGAGACGCCCGTGGCCCGGGCGATGGCGACCAGGGTCGCCATGAACCCCTTGTCCCCGTCGCCGTGGCAGGTCGGGGAGAGCCGCACCACGGACGAGCGCACACCGCGCGAGGCGAGGCCGAGCACCGCCGTGGCGGTAGCCGCGCGGGCGGCCGCCTGCGAGCCGTCGACGGTGGGCATGTCCCGCTCGGTCGCCACCTGCCCCGGCTTGAGCCCGGCCAGTCCTGAGGCGAGGACGAAGGGGCGGTCCGTGCCGGCCAGGGCGTCGCCGAGGGTGTCGGCGGCACGGCGGTCGGCGTCGGTGGCGCCCTGGAAGTCGCCGCTGAAGGCGATGTCGTGCTTGAAGGCGAGATGGACCACCCCGTCCGACGCGGCGGCGGCGGAGGCCAGGACGTCGAGGTCGTCGACGGTGCCGCGGACGGTTTCCGCCCCGGCGGCGGTGAGGGCGGCGGCTGAGGCGTCGGAGCGGGCGAGCCCGACGACCTGGTGGCCCGCGCCGATGAGTTCGGGAACGAGGGCGGAGCCGATCCAGCCGGACGCTCCGGTCACGAAAATGCGCATGGGAGAGACCCCAGAATGTTGACGTCAGTGACTGTCATCGACACTAACATGCGATGTCAGGCACTGCCATCACGTAGGATCCGCCCATGGGTAGATGGCAGCCGAATGCGCGCGGGCGCCTGGCGGAGGCGGCGTTGGCGCTCTACAGCGAGCGGGGCTACGAGCAGACGACGGTGGCGGAGATCGCCGGGCGGGCCGGCCTCACCGAGCGGACCTTCTTCCGGCACTACGCCGACAAGCGCGAGGTGCTGTTCGACGGCTCGGGCGCGCTGCAGGAACTGTTCGTGGACGCGGTCACCGGGGCTCCGCGGTCCGCGGCACCGATCGACGCGCTCGCGGCGGGGCTGGCGGCGATCTGCCCGATGTTCGCCGACCGCCGCGAACACGCCCGGCGGCGGCAGGCCGTCGTCATGGCCAACCCGGAACTGCTGGAGCGTGAACTGATCAAGCTCGCGTCGCTGTCGGCCACGCTCGCCGACGCGCTGCGCCGCCGCGGCGTCGCGGAGCCCGCCGCGAGCCTGACCGCCGAGGCGGGGGTCGCCGTCTTCAAGGTCGGCTTCGAGCGCTGGACCGCGGCGGGCGAGGAGCGCGAACTGTCACAGGTGCTGCAGGAGTCGCTGACCGCGTTCAGGGCCGTGGCCGCGGGCGGCCGGGCCGATTCCGCACCCCGAACGGGGCCCGCGGCACCCTGACCGCCACCCGTCTCGCCGCCCACCGTGACCTTCGCTGCCCCAAGGCCGATACTGCCAGGGGAACGCATGAGCCGCCCCCGAACACCTGACAGCCCATCACAGCGACAGCACCGAGCCCGCGGCACCACCGCCGGGGGCCCGCCGCCGACCGCGGTCCGCCGCGTCCGGCAACCGGGCTCACCCGTACCGACCAGCTGAAATGCAGCTCAGAAGGCCATCTGTTAGCGTCAATTGGAGGTACCCATGAGGATGCTGATCAACGTCCCGGAGACCGTGGTGGCGGACGCGCTGCGGGGGATGGCGGCGGCCCATCCCGAGCTGACCGTGGACGTGGAGAACCGGGTGATCGTCCGGCGGGACGCTCCGGTGGCCGGACAGGTCGCGCTCGTCTCCGGCGGCGGGTCCGGGCACGAACCACTGCACGGCGGCTTCGTGGGGCCCGGGATGCTGTCGGCCGCCTGCCCGGGCGAGGTGTTCACCTCGCCGGTCCCCGACCAGATGGCGCGCGCCGCCGCGGCCGTGGACAGCGGCGAGGGCGTGCTGTTCGTCGTGAAGAACTACACGGGCGACGTCCTCAACTTCGACATGGCGGCCGAACTCGCCGAGGACGAGGGCATCCGGATCGCGAAGGTGCTCGTCAACGACGACGTGGCGGTCACCGACAGCCTCTTCACGGCGGGCCGGCGCGGCACGGGAGCCACCCTGTTCGTGGAGAAGATCGCGGGTGCCGCGGCCGCCGAGGGACAGCCGCTGGAGCGGGTGGAGTCCGTGGCGCGCCAGGTCAACGAGAACTCCCGCAGCTTCGGCGTCGCCCTCAGCGCCGTCACCACCCCCGCCAAGGGCAGCCCCACCTTCGATCTGCCGCCCGGCGAACTGGAGTTGGGCATCGGCATCCACGGCGAGCCGGGCCGCGAGCGGCGGGCCATGATGACCTCCGGTGAGATCGCCGACTTCGCGGTGGGTGCGATCCTGGACGACCTGCCCCCGCGCGACCCGGTTCTCGTCCTGGTCAACGGCATGGGCGCGACCCCGCTGCTGGAGCTGTACGGCTTCAACGCCGAGGTGCAGCGGGTGCTCGGCGAGCGCGGCGTGGCGGTGGCCCGCACCCTCGTCGGCGACTACGTCACCTCCCTGGACATGGCGGGCGCCTCGGTCACCCTGTGCCAGGTCGACGAGGAACTGCTGCGCCTGTGGGACGCGCCGGTGCGGACGCCGGCCCTGCGCTGGGGGATGTGACTCGGCGTTCGCAGCGACCAACGTACCTACGACGCAAGGAGATCCCGTGCTCGACGCCGCTTTCTTCCGCCGCTGGATGGCCGCCACCGCCGCGTCCGTCGACCGTGAGGCGGAACGGCTCACCGCTCTCGACTCGGCCATCGGGGACGCCGACCACGGCGCCAACATGCAACGCGGGTTCACGGCCGTGACGGCCGCCCTCGAGAAGGAGGCGCCGACGACGCCGGGCGCCGTCCTGACGCTCGCCGGACGGCAGCTCATCTCCACGGTCGGCGGCGCGTCCGGGCCGCTGTACGGGACGCTGCTGCGGCGCGCGGGCAAGGCGCTCGGTGACGCAGCCGAGGTCGGCGAGGAGCAGTTCGCGGACGCGTTGCGGGCGGGCGTGGACGGGGTCATGGCGCTCGGCGGTGCCGCACCGGGCGACAAGACCATGATCGACGCGCTGCTGCCGGCCGTCGACGCGCTCGGCGACGGCTTCGCGGCGGCGCGGGCCGCCGCCGAGGCGGGAGCCGTGGCGACGGTGCCGCTGCTGGCCCGCAAGGGCCGGGCGAGCTATCTCGGGGAGCGCAGCATCGGGCACCAGGATCCCGGTGCCACCTCCTCCGCGCTGCTGATCGCCGGGCTCGCGGAGGCCGGGGATGAGTGACGGGCAGCGGGTCGGCATCGTGCTGGTGTCGCACAGCGCCGCGGTGGCCGACTCGGTCGCCGAGCTGGCGAGGGGTCTGGCGGGCGGCGGCGCGGAGGTGCCCGTCGCGTCGGCGGGCGGCACGGAGGGCGGCGGGCTCGGCACCAGCGCCGAGCTGATCTCCGCCGCCGCGGCAGCCGTGGACCGGGGCGCCGGGGTCGCCGTCATCACGGACCTCGGCAGCGCGGTGCTGACGGTGAAGGCGCTGCTCGCGGAGGGCGACGAACTCCCGGATGGCACCCGGCTCGTGGACGCCCCGTTCGTCGAGGGCGCCGTGGCGGCGGTCGTCACGGCGTCCGCGGGCGGCGACCTGGACGCAGTGGAGGCGGCGGCCGCGGAGGCGTACACGTACCGGAAGGCGTGAGCGCCACTCCCCGGGGTGGGCCGCGCTAGGCAAGTCCTGAGGCCACGAGGGTGAGGGCCGAGCTGAGGGTTGCCGTCAGTTCGGTCTCCGCCGTCGTGGCGTCGGTGTCCTCCTCGTCGATGCGCCAGGCGTAGTGCTCGATCGCCGCGCGCAGCGCCGCGTTGAACATGGCGGCCTGGACGGTCGGCCCCAGCTCGTCGGCGGACACTCCGGCCCGTTCGGCGAGGGCGCGGGCGAACGCCGGCTCGGCCGCGTCGTACGACTGGAGCCAGACCGCCCGCAGCCCCGGCTCGTCGCGGGTCAGCCGGACCAGCGCGCCGATGGTGGCGCGGTCGGGGCCCGCCACCAGGCGGCTGTCGGCGGGTACCGCGCGGGTGAGGACCTCGGCCAGCGGCCGGCCGGGCCGCCAGGCGCGCAGACAGCCGGCGATCTCCTCGATCCCGGCCTCGAACAGCGGCCGTACGCAGGCCTCCTTGCTCGGGAAGTAGCGCCACACCGTGCGCGCGGAGACCCCGACGGCCCGCCCGATCTGCTCCCCCGTGGTCGCGGCGACGCCCTGGCCGACGAACAGGTCGACCGCGGCCCGCGCGATCCCCAGCCGGATCTCCGCCTTGCGCTCCTCGGTCAGGGGCGGTCGTCCCGTGCGTCCACTCGCTGCGGTCATCTGGTCCTCCGGCTCGGGCTGCTGCTGCCACCGGAATTCTCCACCGCGACTTTATGTCACTCACAGACAATAAGTCGTAGGGTGGGCGCGTGCGCCGGGCGCTCCGCCCGGCGCACCACGCGAGACGAACCAACTGGATCAACTGATGGGGAGCGGGTCATGGCCAGCGGACTGGACGGCCGGAGCGTCGTCGTCACCGGTGCGGGATCAGGGATCGGGCGGGCCGCGGCGCTGGCCTTCGCCGCGGAGGGCGCCCGGGTGGTGGTCGCGGACCTGGACGCCGACGGAGCGGGCGCGGCCGTCGAGGAGATCACCCGGGCGGGTGGCACGGCCGTGGCCGTCACCGGCGACCTCAGCGAGCAGGCCGTGGTGGACCGGCTGGTCGCGACCGCGGTGGAGCACTTCGGCGGGGTGGACGTCCTGGTGAACAACGCCGGGATCATGGACCGCATGTCGGCCCTGGCGGAGGTGAGCGACGCCGAGTGGGAGCGGGTGCTGCGGGTCAATCTGACCGCCCCGTTCCTGCTCACCCGGGCGGTGCTGCCGCACATGCTGGCGGCGGGTCGGGGCGTCGTCGTGAACACCGCCTCCGAGGCCGCCCTGCGGGGCAGCGCGGCGGGCGCGGCGTACACGGCCTCGAAGCACGGGGTGATCGGCCTGACCAAGTCCCTCGCGGTGATGTACCGCAGCCAGGGCATCCGGGCGAACGCGATCGCCCCGGGCGGGACCAGGACCGCGATCACCGTGGACGCGGCGGACGGGGCGCACGGACCCGCCGCCCTCGGCGCGTACTTCGGCAACATGGGCCGCACCAGTGAGCCGGCGGAGCAGGCGGCCGCGATCGTGTTCCTCGCCTCGGACGCGGCGAGCAGCATCAACGGCGCGATCCTGCCGGTGGACAATGGCTGGTCGGCGGTCTGACATCGGCCGGTGACACATGGGCGCGGGCACCACGAAACCCAGCACAGGAATATGCTCGCGCCCCATGGTCGGCAGGGGCCGGGGGCCCGGGCCCGCATCGGCCCAGACCACCCCGACCACCCGCGCACGGCGCGGGATCAGCGACGACAGCGTTCCGCGCCACAGGCGCGAACTCCCCTGTATTTCCGGAGAGTTCGGCCGTGAGGAGCTTCAGCATACGTAACGTTCCGGGGTGGTCACCAACACGGCCCTCTTGATGAGAGCGCACCGGCCGGGCATATTGGTCCGGACCATTGCCGTGTTGCCGTCCCCGGGGAGGCACAGCCGTGCGACGCGTTCCCGTACCCCACGCACCGGCCCTGGCGGCACTGGCGCTGGTCGCGGCCTGCGGCTGGAGCGGAGCGGCCGACGACGGAGGCGAGCGGCCCCCGGGGGCGCCGACCGGTGTCACCGCACAGGCCGGCAGCGCCACGAGCGTGCACGTCATGTGGAACGCGGTGGCGAGCGCACCGGGCGTCCACGCCTACGAGATCTATCGCGGCACCACAAAGATCAGCGAAGTGCCGGGTTCCGCGCACATGGTGGACGTCACCAGGCTCACGCCGTCGACCACATATGTCTTCACCGTACGGGCCCGGGACGGCGACGGACGGCTCGGCCCGAGCAGCCGGCAGGTGCGGGCGCGGACACCGGCCGCCGTCGCGGCGGACCGCTCCGCGCCCTCCCGCCCGGCGAGGCCGACGGGACGGGCGGCCGGCAGCCGCGCGGTCCAGCTGTCCTGGGGCGCGGCCGAGGACGACCGGACCGTGGCGTCGTACGACATCTACCAGGGAACGGCGAAGGTGCACAGCGTCGGCGGCAGCCAGACCGCGACGGTGGTGACCGGACTGCGGCCCGGCACCCGCTACACGTTCACGATCCGGGCCCGCGACGCGGCGGACAACGTCTCGCCCCCGAGTGCCGCCGTCCGGCTGACGACACCGGGCACCGACGACGACGGCGGCGACACCGCGCCCACCGGCTTCCGCGTGACGACGCACCGCGCGGACGGGGCCCACTACCTCGACCTGTCCTGGCTCCCGCCGCGCGCCGACGGCGTGGTCACGGAGTACCAGATCCAGCTCGACCGCGGGCAGCCCACCTCGCTGGTGTGGGGCGGCACCCCGCCTGAGGGCCGGGCCGCGCACAGCTTCTACATCGGCCGGGAGGCCGGGGTCGCCCACCGGGTGCGGATCCGGGCCAGGCTGCCGGACGGCACCTGGGGCGGGTTCTCGGCGGAGCGGAAGGTGACGACGGGCTCGGGGTCCGGCTCCGGGCCACAGGGTTAAGGGAGTTGACCCGGACGGAGCAGCCACTCACCCGGACGGTATCGGTCCGGCTGCGGGACGGCCCGGCGCCGCATGGGATGCGGGTGAGGCAGCACGGACGTTTCCCGACCCTCGGCGGTGCATGGGACGTTCCGCCAACCGTGCCGCCGGAGGGCAAGCCCAATGCGCACTACTCGATTCCTCTCCCGCTCCGGCCAGCTACTGGCCGCCGCCGCGGCGCTGCCCGTCGGGCTCGCCGGGCCGTCCACCGCGGCCTCGGGCATCTCGGTGAGCACCAACGCGTCCACCGTGTCCGTGGTCACCAGCGCGTGCACCCAGATCAACGGCAGCTGGGGCAACGCCTCCCTGCTCGCCGCGGGCCAGACGAACTTCGCCGAAGGACGCCAGGCGGCGCTCTCCGGCACCACCGTCAGTCAGTCCGCGGCCTGGTCCGACATCAGCCCGGGTACGTACACGGTCGTCGTGGTGTGCTCGAACGGTGGCACCGCCGGCTCCCAGTCCGTCATCGTCTCCGCCGCGAAGGCCCCGAATCCCACCCAGGCCCCCCAGACCACCGCCACGCCCGCCCCGCAGCGGGGCGTCGCGGGCGGTGAGGGCGGCACCGTGCACGACTACGGTCCGGTCACCATCGGCATCGGCGCGGCCCTCGTGGGCGGCGGGGTGATCGCCGCGGGCTGGTACCTGCGGCGCCGCTCGAAGCCCCACCGCCTCTGAACGCCCGCTCCCGCGCCGGGTGCGCACTCGACCGGCCCCGGCCGGTCACCCGTCGCGGGACGGCCCGCGGCAGCGGCCGGCGCGGTCCCCGGGCGGCCCGCTCCGTCCGGCCCCCGGGGCCGGCTCCCCTCCCCCGCGTCCGCGGTCGGGTCCCCCCGCCCGGACAGGCCGTCGGGCGGCAGGGTCTCGATCTCCTCCAGGGCGTGGGTGAGTCATCGGGTCCAGACATCTCCAGGCCGACACCCGCGCGCAGGACCAGGTGGCACGGCCGGTCCTGCGGGCCGGCGCCGGTCGGCGGGACGTCACGGCGCTCGATCTCCTCGTACTCGGCCGGCTGCCGCCGGCGCAGGTCGAGACGGCGATACAGATCGGCGTCGAGGCCGACCGTGCGGCGGTGTGCGGCCGGAACAGCAGGGCGTCCCGGTGCGGCTTCGGATCCTGGGACGCGGGCGGCCCGGCGGGCCGGCCCGGGCGCGGAGCCGGCCCCCGGTCAGCTCCAGCCCCGACGAGGGCAACCGGGAGGAGGTGAGCCCGTGCCACGGGCGACGCCCCGGTCGGCGGGCGGCCGGCCGGGGCGTGCGGGGGAACGGACGTCAGCGGCTCTCCAGCCGCAGGTGCAGATCCCGCTCCTGGTCGCCGGAGGCGGTGCAGGTCTCCTGGACGGCGAACAGGGAGCCCAGAGTCGTACGGAACCGGTCGACGGCCCAGTAGCCGCCCTGGACGTCCGCGAGGACGGAGGACCCGAGCCGGACGGGCGGTGCGGGCACCTCATGGGCGTCCGCCACGTCGTAGGTGCCCAGCCACACCATGGGTCGCGTCTCGTGGAGCTGCTGCGGCACCTCGTCGGCACCGCGGTCGCACGCGAAGCAGGCCCGCAGGACGTCGAACACGATCCGGGCGTCCTCCTTGGAGCACCCGCTGATCTCCACCGAGACGGACTCCGGGTGCGACCGCCGCATGTTCTTCATGATCGCTCCTCTCGTGGCCGCGCTGCGGTGGAACGGGGACACCCCGCGCAACCGCGCCCATCCCTCAGCAAAGCACCACCCGCCGCCGGGCACTACCGGTGCGTGGCGCCGCCCCGGCGCGCCGGTTCACCCGCGGGTGAACCGGTACGTCTTGCTGTCCGTGAGCACACAGAAGCCGGGCGAGACGACGATCACGCGCAGGGTGCCGGTGCGCCGGTCGTAGTCGATGCCCTCCGCCTCGAAGGTGCCGGAGCAGGCGCTGCGCAGCGGGAGTTGACGCAGCGCCGTGACATGGCCGGACACGTCCGCCGTGCCGTTCGGTTCGGCGGACAGGTCGATCTGCAGGAGCGGTTTGGTGATGCCGAAGAGGCTGCCCTCGGGGTCGTCGGAGGAGCACAGCAGGGTCGTGGGGCCGGAGAAGTCGCAGCCCTGGACGTCGCGCACGGCGTGGTCGAGACGGACGGTGGCGGCCTGCGGGAGGTTCGCGGAGGGCGACGTGCCCGCGTTGACGCCCGGCGTCGGGAAGACCAGGAGCCGGTTCATCGTGCCGTACTCGCCCGACAGCATCCACTGCCCGCCCGGCGAGACGGCGACCCAGGAGTTGTTCAGCGCCTCCCCGGGGCTGAGCGTGTGCACGTACTCGGACCAGGCACCGCCCGGCGCCTGGACGCGGAACATCTTGGTGCTGCCGGAGTCCCGCTGGTAGGGCTCGATGTAGTAGCCGTCGTAGGAGGCGTCGGGGTCGCCCACGTGGTTCCAGCCGCGGGAGGCGAGGTCGACGGGGATGGTGCCGATGCCGGTGTACCGGTTGGGGCTGCCGGCCGGGACCTCCACCGAGGCCAGGCCCTGGCTCTCGGTCAGCGGGTCGGCGCGGTCGGAGCCGACCTCGGTCCAGGTGTCGGCGGCGGAGGCGGGCGGGGCGGCGGACACGGATACGACGACGGCGGTGGCGAGCGCGACGAGTCCGGTCAGGACTGCGTGACAACGTTGCCGGGCGGACACGGGCATGGGTGCCGGCTCCTCGGTGGTGGGGGGTGGGTGGCGCGTTCGGCGGACAGTCTGGCCCGGATCCGATGAGCATGTACAGACCAATCGGGAAACGTGGGGGTGAACGCGCGCGTGGTGGCCCGTGAACTGGTGACCGGTGAACCGGTGACCGCCGACGGCGTTCGCCACCGGCTCCGGTGACAGACAAGTGGCAGACAAACCGGTGACCGCTTGTTCCGCCTTGTTTCGCCGTACGCCGGCCCCCGAGTTGAGGGATGGTGGAGATAGCGGACGACGGCGTCGGAGAGCCGGGCGTGGGCGCGATACGACAGGGGCATCCGGCCCGGGGGACGACGTGCCGCGAGGACGGTGTGAGGCGGTGCGTGCGATGAGTGCAGCCGAGGCACCCTTGGCCGGGGGCGGTGGCCCGGTCCGGCCGAGCGGGCTGCTCGACGTGCTGGGCGTGGCCTCGGTCGTGCTGGACGTCGAGGGGCGCGTCGTGCTGTGGAGCCCCCAGGCCGAGGAGCTGTTCGGCTACTCGGCGCGGGAGGCCCTGGGCCGGTACGCGGCCCGCCTGATGGTGCACGAGGAGCACATCGCACTGGTCCGTAAGCTGTTCGCCGACGTGATGGCGACCGGCCAGAGCTGGGCCGGCGCGTTTCCCATCCGGGTCAAGGACGGCGGCACGCGCCTGGTGGAGTTCCGCAACATGCGGCTGACGGACGACCGGGGCGACGTGTTCGCGCTGGGGCTCGCGGTCGACCGGTCCACGGTGTCCCGGCTCGAACAGGACGTGGCCCTGTCGGAGCGGATGGTCAAGCAGTCGCCGATCGGGCTGACCGTGCTGGACACGGAGCTGCGGTACGTCTCGGTCAACGCGGCGCTGGTCCGGATGGACGGCGTCCCCGCCGAGGAACTCATCGGGCACACCCCGCGCGAGGTGCTGCCGCTGCTGGACTTCGAGACCGTGGAGGACGCGGCCCACCACGTCCTGGAGACCGGCTGCCCGCTGATCGACCGGGCCGTCGTCGGCCGCACCCCGGCGGATCCCGACCAGGACCACGCCTGGTCGCTGTCGCTGTACCGGCTGGAGGACGCCATCGGCCGGGTGCTCGGTGTCGCGGCGTCGATCGTGGACATCACCGAGCAGTACCGGGCCGGTGTCGAGGCGGAGGCCGCGCGGCGCAGACTGGCCCTCGTCGCGGACGCCTCCGCCCGCATCGGCACCACCCTGGACCTGGACCGCACCGCCCGTGAACTGGCCGACGTCGCGGTGCCGGAACTGGCCGACATCGCCGCCGTCGACCTGCTCGACGCCGTGGTCGAGGGCCGCCGCAGCACCCTGGGACCGGCCGAGCCCGCGCTGATCCGCCCGCTCGCGGTCCGGGCGGTGCCGGAGACGGACGCGGTCCGGGCCGCCGACCCGCCCGGAGAGCGCGTCCGGTACACCCCCGACCGGCTGGTCACCGCGTGCGTACGCACCGCACGCCCGGTCGTCGTGCCGCAGGTGAGGGACGCCGACCTCGACCACATCGCCCACTCCCCCGAGGCGGCCGAGCTGCTGCGCCGGGCGGGCGTGCACTCCTACCTGGCGGTGCCACTGATCGCGCGCGGCGAGGTGCTGGGCGCCCTCGACCTCAAACGCGCGGGCAATCCGCTGCCCTTCGACGAGGACGACGTGCTGCTGGCCGGGGAGCTGGCCGCCCGCGCGGCCGTGCAGATCGACAACGCCCGCTGGTACCAGAACGCCCGTGACACCGCCCTCACCCTGCAGCGCAGCCTGCTGCCCGGCCGGCCGCCCGTGATGACCGGCCTGGAGGTCGCCTCGCGCTACCAGCCGGCGGGCGCCGCGAGCGAGGTCGGGGGCGACTGGTTCGACGTCATCTCGCTGGACGACGGCAGGACGGCGCTCGTCGTGGGCGACGTCATGGGCAGCGGCATCGGCGCGGCGGCCACCATGGGCCGGCTGCGCACCGCCACCGCCACCCTCGCCTCGCTCGGCCTCGACCCGGCCGTGCTGCTCCGGCAGCTCGACAAGATCACCCCGGGTCTTGACCACTCCATCGCGACCTGTGTGTACGCCGTCCACGACCCCCGGCTCGGCCAGTGCCGCATCGCCAACGCCGGTCATCTGCCCCCGGTCCGGATCCGCGCCGGGCAGCCGCCGGAACTGCTCGCGCTGCCCACGGGCGTGCCGCTGGGCGTCGGCGGTGTCGCCTTCTCCACCACCGCGGTCGACTTCGCCCCCGGCGACCGGCTGGTCTTCTACACCGACGGGCTGGTGGAGACCCGCCGGCACTCGCTGGACGAGCGCCTGGCCGCGCTGCTGGCCCTGCTGGAGGGGCCGGACCGCCCGCTGGAGGAGGTCTGCGACCTGCTGCTGCGTACGCTGCACCACCCCGACAACCACGACGACGTGGCGCTCCTCATCGCACGGTCCGTGGACCCCACGACCGAGTGACACGCACCGGTCCGGCCCGTCCCTCCGGAGTGGGAGGCGCGGTCGCGTACGCCACCGCCTCGGACGGCCCGGGCGGCCGGGCGGGGTGGGCGTGCACGGTGAGGCGACCGTCGCGGACCCCGGCACCGGCCGGTGGGTCGTACGGGTCCGGCAGCAGGCACCGGCGCAAGGACCGACGGCGGAACAGGTGACCGTCGCGAGCGACGACGGCGCCCGGTGGACCTGGGCCGTCGGCCCGGACACCGCGGTCCGCCGTAGCGGCTCGTCCGGCTCGGGCGCGCTGGTGGAGGGCGCCACGGCCTTCCTGGTCGAGGGCGGCTTCGGCGGGAGGTGGTGGGTCGACCTGTGCGTGGGGCAACGGGTCCGGGGCGCGGGGCGAAAAGCACCGGTTGCCATGCCGCCCCGCTCCCCCGACCGCGATCGGCTACTCCCTGACTCCGATCACCACGTGCGCGTACAGCTCCTCGCAGACCGCCAGGGCCGTGGTCAGGCCGGCGCGGGCGAGGGTCTCGACGGCCGGCCGTGCCTGCTGTTGGCTGGTCTCGACAAGGAGGCAGCCGCCGGGGGCGAGCCAGCCGGGCGCGGCGCCGGCGACGCGGCGCAGCACGTCAAGGCCGTCCACGCCGCCGTCCAGGGCGAGCAGCGGCTCGTGGTCACGGGCCTCCGCGGGAAGCAGCCCGACCTCGCCGCTCGGGACGTACGGCACATTCGCCGCGAGGATGTCGACACGGCCCCGGAGCGTGCGGGGCAGCGGCTCGAACAGGTCGCCCGCATGGGCGTGTCCGCCGTACGCCGCGATGTTGCGGCGGGCGCAGCGCACCGCGGCCGGATCGACGTCGGCGGCGTGCAGTTCGACCGGGCCGAGCGCCGCGGCCAGGGCGGCGCCCACGGCGCCGGAGCCGCAGCACAGGTCCACGACGACCCGGGCGCCCGGGGAGCGGGCGAGTGCCTGGTCGACGAGGAACTCGGTGCGGCGGCGGGGCACGAAGACGCCCGGTTCCACGGTGATCCGCAGTCCGTGGAACCGGGCCCAGCCGAGGACGTGTTCGAGGGGCTGCCCGGCGGCGCGCCGGTCCACCATGGCGGTGAGTTCGTCCGGGGTGCGGGCGGTGCCGAGGATCAACTCCGCCTCGTCCTCGGCGAAGACGCAGCCGGCGGCGCGCAGCGCGGCGACGACGGCGGAAGGGGTGAGCAGGGGCATGGAAGCCGAGAGCCTTTCGGTGACCTGGGGGCCGAAGGGCGCTCCCGCGGGCACCGGCTACCGGCGACGCCCGCCGCGGTGAGGGGTGAGCACCCGACCTGACACAGCGGTAATGGGTCTCACCTCCTCGACGGCACAGGCCGGGACGTTCCGCGGCCGGACGGCCACCCTACCCCAGCGGTCGGACAGCGAAGCTGAGCAGGTCCGGTGAAGTCCGCTGCGGTTCGGCAGCGCCCTGAAGGGGCGCGGGGAACTGCGCGACCAGCCACGACGGTGCCGCGGACGACCGACGGCACATCGCGGCAATTCCAGCGGAGCGCTCAGCTCCGGCTCCGGCCGGACCGCGGCCGAATCAAGTTGTACGGTGCAACCAGGGAGGGGTGGCCCGGAGCGGACAGCGACGGGCAGAGACGGCCGGAGACATCCGGAGCTTCGCAGGAGGGATCACCGTGACGGCAGCGGAGACGGCCATCGAGACCATCCAGCGCGAGATGACGGTCTTCGCCCGCCGGGCCCGGGCCTCGGCCGGCCGCATGCACCCCGAGCTGTCCCTGGTGTCGTACACCCTGCTCGGCCATCTGGAGGAGAGCGGCGGCTGCCGGGCCACGGACCTGGCGGCGCACTACGTCCTGGACAAGTCCACGGTCAGCCGCCAGGTGGCCGCCCTGGAGCGGACCGGGCTGATCGAGCGACGGCAGGACCCGGCGGACCACCGGGTCCAGGTGCTGCGTCTGACGCCGGCTGGGCAGGAGATCCTCGACCGGGTCACCCGCAGCCGCCGGGCCGTCTTCCGGGAGCGGCTCACGGACTGGCCCGAGGAGGATCTGAAGCGGTTCGCCGGATATCTGGAGCGCTACAACGCGGCGGCGTCCGGGCCTGCCGCCGGCTGACCTGATCCGGTCAGACCCGTAGGGCTTCCCGGCCGTCCGCCAGGCGCTGCGGTGCCCGGACGGCGAGGAACACGGTTCTGCGCCGCAGCCGGAAGCCGAGCGACTCGTAGAGCCGGACGGCGTTGGTGTTCTCCGCGCTCGCGTGCAGGAACGGTGTCTCGCCCCGCGCGCGGATGCCGTGCGCCACGGCGAGGACCAGCCGGGTCGCCAGGCCCTCGCCGCGGAAGAGGGGATCGGTGCAGACCGCGCTGATCTCGGTCCAGCCGGGCGGATGCAGCCGTTCCCCCGCCATGGCGATCAGGGCCCCGCCGCGCCGGATGCCGAGATAGGTGCCGAGTTCGACGGTGCGCGGCAGGAACGGGCCCGGCTTGGTGCGTTCGACCAGGTCGGTCATCTCGGGGACGTCGGCGGGGCCGAGGCGGACCGCCTCCGCGTCGGGGGCGGCGGCGAGGCCGTCGTCCACGAGTTGGACACCTGCCGCCTGGAAGGTGATCTCCCATCCCTGCGGCGCCTGTCCGCCGAAGCCGGCCAGCGTGACCTCGGCGCCGGGTCCGGCGAGCGCCGCGGCGTCCGCCCAGTCGTCGGCGTCGGGATCGTCGGGCAGCGCGAGCCACGGGGACACGTCGACCGGGTAGCGCAGCACTCGGCCGCGGCGCTCGGCGAAGCGGGCGTGCGGGCCGGTCAGCGAGGCCAGGGCGGGGTGGTCGAGGACGTGCTCGGTCCGGGCGGCGGTGCCGGCCCGCGGGTTCGGTTCGCTCACCGGGCGACCTCGATCACGATCTTGCCGCGGGTGTGGCCGTCCTCGACGGCGCGCAGCGCCTCGCCCGCCCGGTCCAGCGGGTAGGTCCGGGTGACATGTGGGTCGAGCACACCGGTCAGCACGAGGTGGGCCACCGCGTCGAGCACGGCCGTGGTGCGGGCCCGGGCGACCCGGGCTCCGCCCAGCTCGGTGACGGTCTCGGGCGGGGCGCCCGCGGTGATCAGCCGGGTCCGGTCGGCGAGCAGGCCCGCCGCCTCGGTCAGCACCTCGCCGCCGACCAGGTCGTAGACGGCGTCGATGCCGTCGGGCGCGGCGGCCCGCACCCGGCGGGCCAGGTCAGGTCCGGAGGGCACGTGCACGGCGCCCAGCGACTCCACGAAGTCCTTCTTGCCCTCGCTCGCCACGCCCGCCACGCGCACCCCGAGGGACCGGGCGATCTGCACGGCCGCCGCGCCGACGCCGCCGCCCGCCCCGGTGACCAGCAGGGTCGCTCCGGCGGGCAGGTCGAGCTGGCGGATGCCGTCGTAGGCCGTGGCCGCCGCGACCGGCAGGGTCGCCGCGTCGGTGAAGGACAGCCCGGCGGGCTTGTGCGCGGTCACCGCGGCGGGCAGCAGGGCGTACTCGGCGTACCCTCCGGCGACGGTGTTGCCGAAGACCTCGTCCCCGACGGCGATGGCGGTCACGCCGTCGCCGACCTCCGCCACGACGCCGGAGACCTCGTTGCCGAACACGGCCGGGAACGCGCGGTCCCCCGAGTCGCCGGGGCGGCGCAGGCCCTCGCGGAGCTTCCAGTCGACGGGGTTCACCCCCGCGGCGCGCACCGCGACCAGCACCTCACCGGCGCCCGGCCTGGGGCGGCCGACGTCGGCGAATGCCTCGGTCTCCGGTCCCCCGTACTGTGTGAAGACGTACGCCTTGGGCATCTGCTTCCTCACTCTCCTTGCCCTCGCGCCGGCGTACCGGGTCCGGCGTCCAGTGCCGTCCCGGTGTGCCGGCATTCAGCGGCAAGGCCGAGCGTGCGGCGGCTATTCCCGGTCCGGCGCGGAGTTCACACGGCCGCCATGTTCGGGGCACTGACCTGGTACGGAGCACCGTCGGCCGCAGCGTACGGTGGAATCATGCATGTCACCCGAGGCTTCACCGGGCGTCCGCGCGTCCTCGATCCGGGGCTGCCGCCGGGCCAGTACGACGCGGGGGACGACTGGCCCGTGCTCTCCGCGGAGGTCACCCCGGACCTGGCGCCCGCCGACTGGTCGTTCCGCGTGGACGGGCTGGTGGCCGAGCCGCACACCTGGGACTGGGAGGCGGCGCACGCGCTTCCGGCGTCCGGGTACGAGGGTGACATCCACTGTGTGACCGGCTGGTCGAAGTTCGGGGTGCGGTTCGGGGGCGTCTCGCTGGACTGCTTCCTCGCCCTGGTCCGGCCCCATGTGTCCGCCACCCATGCCGTCGCGTACTCGCACACCGGCTACAGCACGAACCTGCCGCTCGCCGACCTCACCGGTGGGCGCGCCTGGATCACCTGGGAGTACGACGGCACACCGCTGGCACCGGAGCACGGCGGCCCGGCGCGGCTCGTGGTGCCGCATCTGTATTTCTGGAAGAGCGCCAAGTGGATCGCCGGTCTCACCCTGCTCGACCACGACGAGCCCGGGTTCTGGGAGGGCAACGGCTACCACGCGCGCGGCAACCCCTGGGAGGAGCAGCGGTACTCCGGTGACTGAGACGTTCGCTCCCCGCACGCGCTTCGCGGTGCCCGGGCGCATCGCCGTCGGCGACCAGGCCGCGTCGGTGTGGCGGACGGCCACCCTCACCGAGGTCAGGCGCGAGACCCCGCGTGCCGCCACCTTCCGGCTCGCGGTGCCGCACTGGGCGGGGCATCTGCCCGGCCAGCATCTGATGCTGCGGCTCACGGCCGACGACGGCTATGTGGCGCAGCGCCACTACTCGATCGCGTCGGCTCCGGACGGCTCCGGGCACATCGAGCTGACCCTGGACCACATCGAGGGCGGCGAGGTGTCGGGCTGGTTCCACACGGTGGCCAGGCCCGGGGACACGGTCGAGGTGCGCGGCCCGCTGAGCGGCTTCTTCGCCTGGCCGGGCGACCGGCCGGCGCTGCTGATCGGCGCCGGGTCCGGGGTCGTACCGCTGATGTCGATGGTCCGGCACCAACGGGCGCGCGGACTCGCCGTGTCGCTGCGGCTGCTGGTGTCCGCACGCCGTCCCGAGGAGCTGATCTACGCTCGGGAGCTGGGCGCCGAGACCACCGCCGTGTTCACCCGGAGCGCACCCCAGGGTGTGCCGGTCGGACGTCTCGCGGCGGCACATATGGCGCCGCTCCTGGCCGAGCAGCCGCCTGGTGGGTGGGAGGCCTATGTGTGTGGCTCCAACGGGTTCGCCGAGCATGCCTCGCGGCTGCTCGTCGCGGCCGGTCAGCCGGTGGACCGGATCCGCATCGAGCGCTTCGGCTGAGACGGGGTCCGCGGTTCGGGGGCGCGTCCGTGAATGTCGGGCGCCGCTGCGGGCTCCCGCGCCACAAACGCACCGTCCCTGATGTGTGTGAGGTGGGCGAGCGGTGCCGGACGGGGTACGAGAGCGATGTGGGGGCTCGCAGGGATGCGCGGGGCGCGACGGCGAGGAGGTCGACATGCGGACCCTGGTGTGCGGCCGACACCGGCGCGGCAATCCGCTGCTGCGCCGGTCGGACGTCGTGGAGGCGTGGACGGCGCTGGGCGTCGCCGTGCTGCTGTTCGTGGGTGTGCCCCTCGTCGGGGTGTGGGCGGGCCGCGGGGCGCACGACCGGGCGGCGGCGACCGCCGCGGCGCAGCGGGCCGACCGGCACATCGTGCGCGCGAAGGTGATCGGGGGCACGGCCCTGCCGCTGCCCGCGACGGAGGACGGCGGGGAGAGCGCCCGGCGGGCCCTGGTGCGCTGGGCGGAGTCCGGTGCCCGGGAGCGCACGGCCGTCGCCCACGTCCCGGCGGGCACGCGCACCGGGGAGATGGTGGACGTCTGGTTCGACTCCCGCGGACGCGGCGTCGGCGCGCCGCCCGACGCCATCGCGGTCTGGCAGCACACCGTGGTCGTCGGCGCGTGCACGGCGGGCGGCGCGGCGGCGGTGGTACTCCTCGCCCACGGGGTCGCGCGCAGGATCGCGCTGCGCCACCGGCTGCTGGAGTGGGAACGGGAGTGGGCCCGTACCGGCCCGGACTGGACCCCAGGGCGGACCTGAATCCGCCGGGCCGCCCCGTCGGCGGGCCCGGCGTCCCGCAGGCCGCACGGCTCTGGCGACCGCTCCGAGCAGGGACGTACGGTGTGATCATCCGCACTCACTCTTCGCAAAGGCGGCTGCTGATGGCCCTGTTCGACCTACCGCTCGACGAACTCCGTGAGTACCGCAGCGCGTCCGTGGCGCCCGAGGACTTCGACGCCTTCTGGTCCAAGACGCTCCAGGAGGCGCGCGAGCACGACCTGGACGCCCGCTTCGAACCGGTCGACACGGGTCTGTCCACGGTGCGGGTCCACGACGTGACGTTCGCCGGGTTCGGCGGCCATCCGGTCAAGGGCTGGCTGGTGCTGCCCGCCGATGCCGCGGAACCCCTGCCGCTGGTCGTGCAGTTCGTCGGCTACGGCGGCGGGCGCGGGCTGCCGTACGAGCATCTGCTGTGGGCGTCGACGGGCCGTGCGCACTTCGTGATGGACACCCGGGGGCAGGGCAGCGCCTGGGGCGGCGGGGGCGGCACCGCCGACCCCGTGGGCGCCGTGCCCGCGTACCCGGGATTCATGACCCGGGGCGTGGACGCGCCCGAGAACTACTACTACCGGCGGGTGTTCACGGACGCCGTGCGTGCGGTCGAGGCGGCCCGCTCGCATCCGCTGACCGACGCGAGCCGGACCGTGGCGCTCGGCGGCAGCCAGGGCGGCGGCATCACGCTCGCCGTGGGCGGACTGGTTCCCGACCTGGTGGCGGTCGCCCCCGACGTGCCGTTCCTGTGCGACTTCCCGCGGGCGACGACGCTGACGGACCGTCACCCGTACCGCGAGATCGGCCTCTACCTCAAGACGCACCGCGGGCGGTCCGCGGACGTGCTGCGCACCCTGTCCTACTTCGACGGCGTCCACTTCGCGGCCCGCGGCCGGGCCCCCGCCCTGTTCTCGGCCGCGCTGGAGGACCAGACCTGTCCGCCGTCCACGGTGTTCGCCGCGTACAACGCCTGGGCGCACGACGACAAGTCGATCGAGGTGTACGAGTTCAACGACCACGAGGGCGGCGGCCCGTTCCAGGACGCGGCGAAGGTGCGCTGGCTGCGCGCGTACGCCTGAGCGGGGCGCGGCACCGCGACGTGCCCTGCGGTCACCCGCCGGCCGACGCCGTCCGAGTGGCCGTTCAGGACAGGCGCCGTGCCACGACCAGTCGGGCGCGGGGGCTGCCGTCGGCGCGTCGGCCGAACTCGGGCAGGGCGTGCAGTTCCGTGCCGAAGCCGGCGCGCTCCAACTCGTCCAGCACGGAGCCGAGTCGGAAGGCCCGGTAGTACATGACGAACGGCGGGCGCCACACGGCGTTGCGCACCCGCATCGCCGTGTCGAAGCCGAGCAGGATCCAGAACCAGGCGCTCGTGGGGCGGGGCGGGGCCGACACCGGGAACGCGAAGCCGCCGCCCGGCCGCAGCACGGAGTGGACCTGGCGGAACAGCCCCGGCAGTTCCCGCGGCAGGAAGTGTCCGAACGCCCCGAAGCTCACGACGAGATCGAAGGCGGGCGTGAACGGCAGGGCACGCGCGTCCCCGCGCACCAGGTGGACGCGCGGGCCCTCCGGGTGGGCGTGCCGGCCGGCCACGTCGAGCATGCCGGCGCTGAAGTCGACCCCGGTGACGCTCCGCCGGCACACCCGGGTCAGCACGTCGATCCCGGCGCCCGTGCCACAGCACAGGTCGAGCCCGTCGGCGAACGGGCCGAGCCGGGCGAGCGCCGCGGCGACGGCCTCCAGGATGTCGTCGGGGGTGCGGAAGGGGGTGTGGTCGAACTTCGGGGCGAGCAGGTCGTAGCCGTGCTCGACCGACGACAGCGCCTGGACGGCGAGTTCGCGCAGGCTGGGTCCCTCGGGGCTGAACATCCGGTCAGCCTAGAGCCCCGGGCGCAGGTCGGCGCGGGTGGCGGGCAGCATGTGTTTCATGGGTCCTCCCGGTCCTCATGGACTTCCTACACCCCACCGGCGAACGGGGCCGCGCAGAATCGACACCCCGCACCGGAAGCTCTCCGCCGCGGACGCCGACGCGGCGTGGTAGGCTTCCCTCAGCACTTGTGTACGCCCCGTCGTGGGCGCCGGTGCGTCTCTCTTCGTCTCTCACCTCAGTTCGCCGATGGGGCCGCCGTTCTCCGGCCGTCACGCCGGCTTCCCGCACACCCCGTCGGCAGTGGCCGTGGCCCTGCCCCAGGTGTTGTCCGCCGCCCAGGCGCTCTTCCGCGCCCTCCCCGCGGCCCTCCCCCTCCCCTCCCTTCACCCGCCTGATGCCAGGCACAGCGTCCGCGAAAGGACCACCATCCATGACCACCATCCTCGAACACCCCCCGGTGCAGTCACCGCCCTCGGCCGACCGGACCGTCACCGGTGTCCTCGACATCGACGCGCACGGGAAGGGACACCTGCGGGCCGAGAGCTGCCTGCCGACGCCGTCCGACCCGCAGGTTCCGGCCGCGCTGATCCGCCGGCACGGCCTGCGCAAGGGCGACCTCGTCGAAGGCGTCCGCGGCGCGCAGCGCGCGCTGACGGATGTCGGGCGCGTCAACGGCCGCGCGCCCGCGGAGCTGCGCGAGCGGCCCCACTTCCGTGACCTCACCCCGCTGCACCCGCACGAACGGCTCCGGCTCGAGCACCCCGCGTCCGGACCGGCCGGCCGGCTCATCGATCTGTTCACGCCCGTCGGCAAGGGCCAGCGCGGGCTGCTCGTGGCTCCGCCGAAGACCGGAAAGACCGTGCTGCTCCAGCAGCTCGCCGCCGCCGTCGCCGGCAACCACCCCGAGTGCCATCTCATGGTGGTCCTGCTCGACGAGCGCCCCGAGGAGGTCACCGAGATGCGGCGCTCGGTGCGCGGCGAGGTGTACGCGTCGACCTTCGACCGGACGCCCAAACAGCACATCGCGCTGGCGGAACTCGTGATCGAACGGGCCAAGCGGCTCGTCGAGGACGGCGCGGACGTCGTCGTCCTGCTCGACTCGCTGACCCGGCTGTGCCGGGCCCACAACAACGCGGCGGCCACGAGCGGCCGCACTCTCAGCGGCGGCGTCGACGCGGCGGCGCTGCTCGGCCCCAAGCGGTTCTTCGGCGCCGCCCGCCAGGCCGAGGAGGGCGGCTCGCTCACCGTCCTCGCCACCGCGCTGGTGGAGACCGGCTCCCGCGCCGACGAGTTCTTCTTCGAGGAGCTGAAGAGCACCGGCAACATGGAACTGCGCCTGGACCGGCAGCTCGCCGCGCGCCGTGTCTTCCCGGCCGTCGACCTGACCGCGTCCGGCACCCGCCGCGAGGAACTCCTCCTCACCCCCGCCGAGTTGACGACCGTACGCGGTCTGCGCCGGGCCCTGCGGAGCAGGGACGGCGGACCGGCGAACGTGGAGACCCTGCTGGAGCGGATACGGGAGACCCCCGACAACGCGACGTTTCTGCGCCGCGTCCGGCCGACGCTGCCGTCCGGCTGAGCCGTTCGGTCGGCCGGACCCGGCGGGCCCGGGGCGCCCGTGTGGGACATCCGGGTTGCTCGGGGACGCCATGCGGCCCGGACAGCGCGCACCACGGCAGCTCCGTTTCTACGTTGCTCATATGACAATCGGATCTGCCTCTCGGTGGGCCGTGCCGGCCTGCGCCCTCTGTGTGGCGGGCATGCTGGCCCTCACGCCCACGGTGGCCGTCGCCCGGCCTAGCACCGCCGCGCCGTCGCCTCCGGCCCCGCCGACAGCCGCGGTGCCGCAGCCCGTGGTCCTCTTCGGCAAGGGCACCAAGGTCAGGCCGCATCGCGGCGCGCCCGAACTGCCCGACCTCACCGCGCTGTCCTGGCTGGTCGCCGACGCCGGTACCGGCGAGGTGCTGGCCGCGCACGACGCGCACCGCAAGCTGCCGCCGGCCAGCACCCTGAAGACGCTGTTCGCCCTCACCGTGCTGCCGGCCCTGTCGGGGGGCAGCCGGCACAGGGTGACCGCGAAGGAACTGGCGGGTGTCGGCGACGGCAGCAGCGTCGTCGGAGTCCGGGAGGGGCAGACCTACCAGGTGTCCGACC
Source organism: Streptomyces shenzhenensis (assembly GCF_003688995.1). Taxonomy (GTDB): domain Bacteria; phylum Actinomycetota; class Actinomycetes; order Streptomycetales; family Streptomycetaceae; genus Streptomyces; species Streptomyces shenzhenensis_A. The sequence goes on from NZ_PENI01000018.1 coordinate 77,866, forward strand.
TGTGGCGCGGCGTCTTCCTCAGCTCGGGCAACGACGCCGTGCACGTGCTGGCCTCGCTCAACGGCGGCTGGGCCGCCACGATCGCCCGGATGCAGGCCGAGGCCCGTGCCCTGGGCGCCCACGACACCCACGTCGTCTCGCCCGACGGCTACGACGCCCCCGGCCAGGTGTCCTCGGCGTTCGACCTGGCCGTCTTCGGCCGGGCCGGACTGCGCGACCCCGACTTCGCCCGCTACTGCTCGACGGCGTCGGCCGCCTTCCCCGGCGTGGACGGTTCGTACGGGATCGAGAACACCAACCGGCTGCTGACCGGCGAGGACGGCGTGGCGCGCTACCCCGGGCTGCTCGGCATCAAGAACGGCTACACCAGCGAGGCCGGCAACACGCTCGTGGCCGCCGCCCGCCGGGGCGAGCGCACCCTCGTGGTGACGGTGCTCAACCCTCAGGAGGGCAACGGCCTCACCGTCTACGAGGAGGCGCGCGCGCTGCTGGACTGGGGGTTCGCCGCCGCCGGGCGGGTCGACCCGGTCGGCTCGCTGGACGCGCTGCGGGACAAGCCCCGGCCTACCGCGGCCCCGTCCCCGGTGCCGTCCCCGGCCGCGGTCGCCGCGTCCGTGCCCGACTCCGGCTCCGGCTGGTCGGAGCCCGGCGTCATCGCGGGCATGGCAGGGCTGAGCGCGGGCGCCGTGGCCCTGGCGCTGCGGGTCAAGTTCCAGCGGGGCGCCCGGGGCTGACCCACCGGCAGACCGAGCAGCAGGCCGAGCGTGATCCACGTGTAGGCGTTGCTGCCGAGGAACCCGTCGACGCCGGAGGCGTCCTCGAACCACAGCCACACCACGCTGGTGCACAGCACCGCGTACAGGGCGCCCGCGGTCCGCGGGTGCCCGGTGCGGACCAGCACCGCGAAGGAGGGCAGCAGCCACACCAGATGGTGCACCCAGGTGATCGGGCTGACCAGACAGGCCACCAGGCCGGTGAGGGCGAAGGCCGCCGTCCAGTCCCCGGCCGCGACGGCCCGGCGCGCCCGCCACGCCCACACGCACAGCACCAGCAGCACCGCCGCCGCCCACAGCGGGCGGCCCGTCTCGCCCAGGCGGGCCAGCACGCCCTGCACCGACTGGTTCGAGACATAGTCGAGGCGCCCCACCCGGCTGGTGTCCCACAGCGCCTCGGTCCAGTAGAAGCGCGAGGCCCCCGGGTCCACCCAGGCGGCGAGGGCGGTGGCCGCGAGCGCGACCGCCGTGGCGGTCGCGGCGGCCCGCCAGCGGCGGGTGAGCAGCAGCAGGCCGATGAAGACGGCGGGCGTCAGTTTGACGGCGGCGGCCAGCCCGATCCCCACGCCCGCCCAGCGGTCCCGGCCCGTGGCCAGCAGCCAGGCGTCGACCAGGACCAGGGCCAGCAGCAGCACGTTCACCTGGCCGAAGCTGAAGGTGTCGCGCACCGGCTCGAACAGCGCGAGCAGGCACACGGCCAGCGCCCAGCCGAACCAGCCGTGGCGGCGCCAGTCGGGCCCGGCCAGCAGGCGCAGCACGACGGCCAGCGCGCCGAGGTTGAGCAGCAGACAGACCGCGATGGCGGTGTGCAGTCCCATCAGGGCCATCGGCAGCATGGCGACCGCCGCGAACGGCGGGTAGGTGAAGCCGTACGTCGTGCCCGGGACGCGGTAGTCGTAGAGCCGGCCGCCGTGGTGGATCCAGGTGTCGACCGCCCCGTGGTAGACACGCAGGTCGAAGAAGTCGCGCAGCAGCGGCACGGTGGCCGTGAAGGCGGTCACGGCGGCGGCGAGGACCATGACGATGAGCAGCTGGCGCAGCCGGCGCAGCCGGCTCCGTTCGGTGCGCGGCGCTCTCATGCGGTCCGGCCCAGCGCCGGGGCCTGCGCGGCCTGGTGGGCCTGCCACAGCACGACCACGCCGAGCACGCCGCCGGAGACGGCGAGCAGCAGCTGCCCGGTGTCGGCGGGGGCACCGCTGGGCAGCACGGCCAGGGCGAGCGCGGCCGTCACGGCGGCCACCCGGTGCCGTACCGAGGTGCTGGGCGCGGCGGCCGCGATCAGGAACAGGCCCCACAGGGCGTACCAGGGACGGATCGCCGGGCCGAAGGCGGCCACCGCCGCGAGGCTCAGACCGAGTGCGTACACCGGGCGCGGGCGCAGCCGCAGCCATATGAAGAGGACGGCGACGGCGGTGGCGGCGAGGCCGAGCGCGTGCCAGGCGGGGACGGCGAGCGGCGCCAGATCGCTGCCCAGGTGGGTGAGCAGCGCCCCGGTGGCCCGGCCCAGCAGGCTGGTGAGCGCCCAGTTGTGCGAGGAGACCGGGGTGTCGAGGGCGCCTATCCAGCCGTATCCGGTGCCGGCCACGGCCGTCGCGACGACCGTGGTCGCCCCGGCCGCGGCCGCCGTCGTCAGGACGGCGCGCAGCGGGCCGCGGCCCGCGCGCGCCTGGAGCACCACGACCGCGAGCAGGCCGAGCGCGGCGGGCGCCTTGACCAGGGCGGCGAGCGTGACCAGCACGGCGCCGACGGCGGGCCACCGGCCGAGCGCCGCGACCAGGCCGGCGCCGAGCAGTCCGAGCATGATCGCGTCGTTGTGCGCGCCCGCGACGAGGTGCAGCAGGACCAGCGGGTTGAGGGCGCCGAGCCACAGCGCGGCGGCGGGGTCGGCGCCGCTGTGCCGGGCGAGCCGGGGCAGGGCCGCCGCCATCAGGGCGACGCCGAGGAGCGCGACCAGCCGCATGCCGACGAGCCCGGCGGGGAGTTCGCCGCGGGTCAGACCGGACAGGGCCGAGGCGACGGCGAGGAAGGCCGGGCCGTAGGGGGCGGCGGTGTTCTGCCACACGGGGGCGACCTCGTCGGCGAGCGGTCCGCCGAGCTGCGCGGGCCCGTACGCGTACACGTCCATGTGGGCGTCGACCATGGCGCCCTGCGCGAGATAGCTGTACACGTCCCGGCTGAACAGCGGCGGCGCGAGCAGCAGCGGGCTCGCCCAGACCACGAGGACCAGCAGCAGGGCGCGCGGGCTTGGGGGCTCGGGGCCGCGGACGACCCGGCCGAGCAGCGCCCAGGCCGCGATCAGCAGCACGACGCCGAAGTACACCCCGACCAGGCCGAGGGCCGCCCGCGCCGACGCGGGGGTCAGGAGTTCCTGGACGGGCAGGGCTCCGGCGCTCTCACCGCCCAGCGCGAGGAAGGCGGTACCGGCCAGGCCGAGCATCTGGCAGCGGCGGAGATCGACGGGGAAAGCCATGGCCAACACTCGGCAAGCGTGTCAACGCCGGGTGGCCGCAAGGCGACGTGCCACTCACCGGTGAGAGACCTGCTCGTGACCGGCGTGTGACCGGACCCGTACCGGCCGCCCGGTCAGAAGACGGACAGGCCGGTGAGCGTGGTGAAACGGTCGAGGGCCGCCACTCCCGCCACGGAGTTGCCGCGCTCGTCGAGGCCCGGGCTCCAGACGCACAGCGCGCACCGGCCCGGCACGACCGCGATGATCCCGCCGCCCACGCCGCTCTTGCCGGGCAGGCCGACCCGGTAGGCGAATTCGCCCGCCGCGTCATAGGTGCCGCAGGTCAGCATGACCGCGTTGACCTGCTTTGCCTGGCTACGGGTGAGCAGCCGGGTGCCGTCGGCGCGGACGCCGTGCCGGGCCAGGACGGTGGTGGCGAGGGCGAGGTCGGCGCAGGACGCGGCGACGGAGCACTGCCGGAAGTACTGGTCGAGCAGGACGGGGACCGGGTTGTCGATGTTGCGGTACGAGGCCATGAAGTGGGCCAGGGCCGCGTTGCGGTCGCCGTGCGCGGTCTCGGAGGCGGCGACCTCCAGGTCGAAGTCCAGGTCCGGGTTGCCGCTCTCGGCGCGCAGGAAGGCCAGCAGTTCCCCGGCCGCGTCCCCGGTACGGGTCTGGAGCCGGTCGGTGACGACGAGGGCGCCCGCGTTGATGAACGGGTTGCGCGGGATGCCGTTCTCGTACTCCAGCTGCACCAGGGAGTTGAAGGGGTTGCCGGACGGCTCGCGGCCGACGTGCTCCCACAGTGCGTCGCCCTCGCGGAACAGGTCGAGGGCGAGCGTGAAGACCTTGGTGATGGACTGCGTCGAGAACGGCCGGCGCCACTCCCCCACCCCGTACACCGTCCCGTCCGGCTCGGCGACGGCCATGCCGAAGCTGCGCGGGTCGCGGGCCGCGAGCGCCGGGATGTAGTCGGCGGGGCGCCCGCGGCCCGGGGTGCGTCCGATCTCCTCGGCGATGCGCTCCAGGACCGGCAGGAAGGCGGCGGACGACGTCACTGTCATGATCGCCATTGTGCCGCCGGACCGGCCGCGGTGCCTCGCCGCGGCTCAGACGGTGGGCGCCCCGTTGCCGGCGACGATCTCCGGACGCAGCAGGTCGGCCAGGGTCGCGGCGGGCAACAGGCCCTTCTCCAGGACGAGTTCGGCCACGCCACGGCCGGTGGTCAGGGCCTCCTTGGCGATGTCGGTGGCGGCCGCGTAGCCGATGTGCGGGTTGAGCGCGGTGACCAGGCCGATGGAGTTCTCCACGGTGGCGCGCAGCTTGTCGGTGTTCGCGGTGATGCCGGCGACGCACCGTTCGGCGAGCGTGACGCAGGCGTTGCGCAGATGCGTGATGCTCTCCGACAGGGAGTGCAGGATGATCGGCTCGAAGGCGTTGAGCTGGAGCTGTCCCGCCTCGGCGGCCATGGTGATGGCGACGTCGTTGCCGATGACCTCGAAGGCGACCTGGTTGACGACCTCGGGGATCACCGGGTTGACCTTGCCCGGCATGATGCTCGAACCGGCCTGCACGGGCGGCAGGTTGATCTCGCCGAGGCCGGCGCGCGGGCCGGACGACAGCAGGCGCAGGTCGTTGCAGCTCTTGGAGAGCTTGACCGCGATCCGTTTGAGGACGCCGGACATCTGCACGAAGGCGCCGCAGTCCTGGGTGGCCTCGACCAGGTTGGCGGCGGTGACCAGCGGCAGGCCGGTGATCTCGGAGAGCCGGCGGCGGGCCGCCTCGGCGTACCCGGCGGGCGCGTTGAGTCCCGTGCCGATCGCCGTGGCGCCGAGGTTGATCTCGTGGATCAGCTCGACGGCCTCCGCGAGCCGGCTGCGGTCCTCGTCGAGCATGACGGCGTACGCCGAGAACTCCTGCCCGAGGGTCATCGGCACCGCGTCCTGGAGCTGGGTGCGGCCCATCTTCAGCACGTCGCGGAACTCGACGGCCTTGCGGGCGAAGGCGTCCTGGAGGACCGCCATGGCCTTGAGCAGGCCGCGCACCGCGAAGACGGTCGCGATCTTCACCGCGGTCGGGTAGACGTCGTTGGTGGACTGGCCGAGGTTGACGTCCTCGTTGGGGTGCAGATGCCGGTACTGGCCCCTGTCGTGCCCGAGCAGTTCCAGTGCGCGGTTGGCGACGACCTCGTTGGCGTTCATGTTGGTCGAGGTGCCGGCGCCGCCCTGGACGACGTCGACGACGAACTGGTCGTGCAGGTCGCCGGCGCGGATCTCCCGGCAGGCGGCCACGATCGCGGCGGCCTTCTCGGGTGCCAGCAGCCCGAGTTCCTCGTTGGCGAGGGCGGCGGCCTCCTTGACCGCGGCGAGGGCGTCGATCAGGTGCGGGTAGGCCGATATCGGCGTGCCGGTGATGGCGAAGTTCTCCGTGGCGCGCAGGGTGTGGATCCCCCAGTACGCGTCGGCGGGAACGTCCCGGTCGCCGAGCAGGTCGTGTTCGCGGCGGGTGAGTGCGGCGGTCATGACGGAGCGGTTCCTCTTTCGGGAGGGTGCGGGTGGGCGGCGGGTCGTGCGCGCCGGCCGGGGTGTCAGGCGCCGGCCGGCAGGGGCAGCGGGTCCAGTGCGCGCACCGGGCGTACGCGGCCGACCGGTGCTCCGCCGCCGAGCAGCGGCTCGCCCGCGAACTCCGTGAGCAGCGCCGGGTCGACGCAGGCGCGGGCCAGCGCCGCAGTGGCGACCGGGACGCGGGCCCGGGCCGCGCCGTCGGCGATCTTGACGGCGATCGCGCGGCCGTCCGGCAGCGCGGCGACCTCGACCCCCTCGAACCCGTCCTTGGCGAGCAGCCCGGGCACGGCCCGCATCAGCGCGGCCACGTCCCGCCCGGCCCCGGAGGCCATCTCGGCGTGCTCGCGCATCGCGTCGGCGACCCGCGCCTCGGGGGTGCCGGGCGGGGCGGTGGTGATCCGGGCGGCGGCCCGGGCCAGGCCGTGCAGGGAGACGGCGAACAGCGGGGCGCCGCAGCCGTCCACCGTGACCCGGGCGATCCGCTGCCCGGTGAGGTCCACGACGGTCTCGGCGATCGCCTGCTGGAGCGGGTGGGCCGGGTCCAGGTAGTCGTCCAGGGACCAGCCGTCGAGCCGCGCGGTGTGGAGCATCGCCGCGTGCTTGCCTGAGCAGTTCTGGGCGAGCCGCGAGGGCGGCCGGCCCTCGCGCACCCAGGCGTCCCGGACGGCGGGGCCGAACGGCAGGTCCGGGACGTTGCGCAGGTCGTCCTCGGTGAGACCGGCCAGTTCGAGGATGCGCCGGGCGCCGGCGAGGTGGCGCTCCTCGCCCGAGTGGCTCGCCGCGGCCAGCGAGAGCAGCTCGCCGTCGAGCGGCAGCCCGGCCCGCACCATGGCCACGGCCTGGACGGGCTTGAGGGCCGAGCGCGGGTAGAACGCGGCCTCGATGTCGCCGAGTTGGAAGAGGACCTCACCGTCGGCGCCGAGCACGACGACGGAACCGTGGTGGACGCCCTCGACGACCCCGCCGCGCAGGAGATGGGCGACGGGGGCGTGCAGGGGTTCCCGGACGACGGGTGCGTCCGCGGGCGGACTGCTGTGCATCACTGCCTGGCCGATGGGTGAGTCGGGACGGACCGGCGCGGGGTTCACGCGTCGGCTCCGGTGGACGTGCGCGCCAGGCGGCCGCGGGGGTGCGAAGGACGTGTCCCGTCCGTGCGGTTCTGCTCGCTCACGCCTCGGGTCCGCCTTCCGTGGAGGTGTCGGCGCGCCCGCGGCGCACGATGTCGGTGAGGGTGGTCTCGACGCGGTCGAGATGGTGGGACATGGCGTCCACCGCGTCGCGCTCGGAGCCGTCGGTCAGCGCCTCGACGATCGCCCGGTGCTCCCGGTTGGACTGCTCGCGCCGCCCGCCGAGTTCGTTGAGGAAGGCCGACTGCCGGGCCAGCGCGTCCCGGATCTCCTCGATGACGCGGCGGAAGACGGGGTTCTGCGCGGCCTCGGCCACCGCGAGGTGGAAGAGGGTGTCCATGGCGACCCAGGCGGTGGTGTCCGTCTCCCGCTCCATGCGGTCGAGGAGGTGCGCCAGGTGGTCGAGGTTCTCCGGGGTGCGGCGCAGCGCCGCGTACCCGGCGACCGGGATCTCCACATGGCGGCGGACCTCCAGCAGGTCGCTGGCCGCGTAGTCGCCGAAGGTGGGGTCCTCGACGGCGTTCGCGACGACGAAGGTGCCCTTGCCGGTCCGGGAGACCGTGAGGCCCATCGTCTGCAGTGCCCGCAGGGCCTCGCGGAGCACGGGCCGGGAGACTTCGAGCGTGCGGCACAGCTCCGCCTCGGAGGGGAGCTTGTCGCCGATCGCGTAGGTGCCGCTCTCGATGGTGCCGCGGAGGTGGGCGAGTACCGCTTCCATCGCGCTGACGCGCCGCGGCCCCGGGCCACCTGTCTGGCTGTCTGACAGGTTCACGAGAGTGATACTCCGGGGCACGTCGGGGAACTGTCAAGGGCGGCGGAAGACGGCCTTCACGTGTCCGGCGCCCCCTGCGGTCGGCCGCGTCCCGGGCGGCCGCGCGGGCGCGGCCCTCTTCGCGCGCGGCGCCGGAGGGGCGTACGGCGTCGAGGCGCGGTCGGTCCGGGTGGGCGGCGGGGTGCGGCGCGCGGGTGTCCCGCGATCGCGGCGCGCCGACGCCGGCCTCTGCGGGCGTCCGCTGCCGGGGCACGCCCGTGGCCAGGAGGGCATCAGCTGCCGAGCACGCCCACGACCAGGCGGGGGGCGTCAGCTGCCGAGCACGCCCACAGCCGGGCGGGCGTCAACCGCCGAGCACGCCCACGACCAGGCGGGGGCGTCAGCTGCCGAGCGCACCCACAGCCGGGCGGGGGCGTCAGCTGCCGAGCACGCCCGTGGCCAGCAGGCCGAAGAGGACCGCGCCGATGACGAGGCGGTAGAGCACGAAGGCGTTGAAGGAGTGCCGGGCGACGAACTTCAGCAGCCAGGCGATGGAGGCGTAGGCGACGCCGAAGGAGACCACCGTGCCGACGGCGAGGGGGGCGGCGCCCACGCCCGCGCCCAGGGCGTCCTTCAGTTCGTAGATGCCGGCGCCGGTCAGGGCCGGGATGCCGAGGAAGAAGGACAGGCGGGTGGCGGCGACCCGGTCCAGGTCGAGGATGAGCGCGGTGGACATGGTGGCACCGGAGCGGGAGAAGCCGGGGAAGAGCAGGGCGAGGATCTGCGAGCAGCCGACCAGCATCGCGTCCTTGAAGGAGGTGTCGTCCTCACCGCGCTTGTGCCGTCCCATCTGGTCGGCGACCCACATGACGCCGCTGCCGGCGATCAGCGAGCCGGCCACCACCCACAGCGAGCCGAGCGGGCCGTCGATCAACGGCTTGGCGGCCAGGCCCACGACGACGATGGGGAGGGTGGCGTAGATCACCCACCAGGCGAACTTGTAGTCGTGGTGCACACGCTCCTCGGGATCGCGCAGACCCCGGCCCCAGGCGGAGACGATCCGCACGATGTCCTTGAAGAAGTACACGAGCACGGCGGCGATGGCGCCGACCTGGATGACGGCGGAGAACCCGACGACGGACTTGTCGTCGACGGGGATGTTCATGAGCCCCTCGGTGATCTTGAGGTGGCCGGTGGAGGACACGGGGAGGAACTCGGTCACCCCCTCGACGACTCCGAGGACGACGGCCTGACCGACGGAGATGGCGCTCATGGGATCCAGTTCTGAGGAGTTGGTCGACAGTGCTGTAGACAGTCTTACTACGCCCGGGCACACCGCAAGCACCCGCGCCCGGACGCCGCCACGGCCGTCGGCGGGCCGCGGATCAGGCAGCCCGCGGTGCGCACCGCGCAGGCACCCCGGAAGAGGCCGGGTCACGCCCGGGCCTCACCGTACGGTCGGCCGGACGGCGCGGCGGGACACCGGGCCCGGCACGGGGGCGGCGCCTCACCCGTTCACAACGACTTCTTACTCTCCATGCCCGTATCGTCCCGTTTCGCCGAACCCCTGGCGTGGCGTGCCGCCGGGACCGTGGGACGCCCGGCTACCAGCCCTTCTCGAACAGCCGGGACACCTCGGCGATACGGACCTCGTCGCGCCGGTAGTGGGTACGGCGCCGGATCCGCTTGGTGCGCAGCAGACCGATCCCGGCCAGGAGCCGGAGGTGGTTGTCGGCGACCCGGCGGGACACACCAAGCTTGGCCGCGACGGCGCGTGCGGTGACGCCGTCCTCGGCCGGATCCGCGTGGCGCCCGCGCCCGCGCGGAAAGTGGCCGGCGGGATCCTTCAGCCATTCGAGGATCTCCAGGCGCGTCCTGCCCACGGGGGTCCGCAGCACCTCGTCACCTCCGGCGGAGCCACCCTCGTGCCCCGGCCCCCCACCGTCCCGCAGCCGGCACGGCGGCGCCCCCGACTCCTCACCCGTTGTCCGGGACCGAACGCCGGAAGGCCCGAAGACCGCCCGCCCGGACCACCCCGCACGGACTCCGGACCACAACCGGCCCGCACGGCCGGGCCCGGCCGGCGGTGGCCGAGCCGGAATGACGGTGAAGCGGGCCGCGGGTCGCATGTGTTCGCACTAGTTGCATGCTCAACAATTGGCCGGATCGGTGTTACCGTGCGGGTATGGCAGTCAAGACGGACGACGCCCGGCTTGAGGATCGTTGGCGGGGCATCCTGTCGGTGCACGCGCGCACGATGTGTGAGATAGACCGGGTCCTGCACCCGTACGGCCTGGGCGCGAGCGACTTCGAGGTGCTCGACATCCTGGCCACCGAGTCGCTCCGGGAGGGCGACCAGTGCCGGGTGCAGAACCTCGTCGGACGGGTCCATCTCAGCCAGAGCGCCCTGTCCCGGCTGATCGGACGGCTGGAGAAGGACGGCCTGGTGGAGCGCTCGGTGTGTGCCGAGGACCGCCGCGGCGTGTGGGTCGCGCTCACCCGCAAGGGCCGTGACCTGCACACCGAGGTGCTGCCGCGGCAGCGGGCGGTGCTGGCGCGGACGCTGGCCGGCCCGGTCGGCTAGACCACGAACTCGGCGCCGTCCGGCAGGACTTCCACCCGCTGGGCCGCCACCCGGGCACGGGCCGGTGACGCGGGGTCGAGCAGCGGGTTGGTGTCGTCCATGCGGATATAGACGCGGCGGCGGCCGGGGTGACGGGCCAGCGCGGCGAGGCTGCCCTGCGGGCCCGAGACCGGCAGGTGCGGCCCGGTGGCCGCCCGCCCGGCGCCGCCGCGCACCGCCGCACCCGTCTCGGCGGGATCGAAGACGGTGCCGTCCAGCAGCACGCAGTCGGCCGCGGCGCACAGGTCGTCCAGCGCGGAACTCCAGGCGCCCACGCTGGGCGCGTACAGCAGGACGCCGCCGGTGGCCAGGTCCTCGACGCGGTAGGCCGTCACCCACGGGGCGCCCGGCGCCGCCGCCCGCGCCGGTACGTACGCCGGGGCCTGCGCGCCCACCGGGTGGGCCGTGACGACCAGGCCGCCGGCCAGCACGAAGCCGCCGTCGGCGAGGCTGTCGGCCCACTCCCAGGAGGCGTAGCGGTCGAGCCCGGCGCGCAGCGGTGTGAGGACGGCGCGGACGGGCGGGGCCGCGTACACCTTGAGGCCGGGGGTCCCGCGGAGCATGGTCAGCCCGCCGGCGTGCTCGGCCTCGGCGTCCGTCAGGAGCACGCCGCGCAGCGGGGTGTCGCGCGGGCCGGCGCCCGGCCAGAGCGCGGGGGTGGCGGTGAGCTGGGTGCGCAGGTCGGGTGAGGCGTTCAGCAGCCACCAGTCGCGCCCGTTGCCGGTGAGGGCCGCGCACTCCTGGGTGCGCGGGGGCAGCTTGCCGTCCCGGGCGGCCGCGCACAGCGGACAGGCGCAGTTCCACCGCGGGAAGCCGCCGTCCGCGGCGGTGCCCAGCAGCACGACCCGCACGGCCGTCCCCCTCTCGCTCGCCCGGCCCTTCGCTGGGACCTTCCCGCCGGAACCGGGTGGAGCACCCCCTCGCGGGAAGCAGTTCCGGCCGACCTCGCTGCGGCGCCGGGCGGCTGCGGGCCCCCGCGGCGCGGACGGCGCACGCCGCGGAACACGGACGACGGGCGGGACCGCCGCCGCTCGTCCTCGTCCGGGCCCGCCCGGCATCGCACGTCCACCGTAGCCCCGTCCCACAGCGCCGATGGGGTGAGGGTGGTGCAACCGGGGGTGGTGCGGGGGCAGTTCACGCGGGCGCGTCGTCTCGCCCGCCGCGAACCGGTCACCGGTGTTCCGGGACCGTTGGGCCAACGGGCGGCGGGGCCGTCCGACCCGGGTCAGCCGTCGAGGAGTTCCGCGAACCGCCGGACGTCGATGTTGCCGCCGGAGACGACGACGCCGATCCGGCGGGGAAGCGGGTCGATCCGGTGCGCCAGCAGCGCGGCCAGGGCGCTCGCGCCGCTCGGTTCGACCACGGTCCTCATCCGCTCGAAGGCGAACCGCATCGCCTCCCGGATCTGGTCGTCGCTCACCAGGACGATGCCGTCCAGCAGGCGCCGGTTGACGGAGAAGGTGAGTTCCCCGGGGATCTCCGCGGCCTGGCCGTCGGCGATGGTGCGGGGCACCGGGACGGCGATGCGCCGGCCGGCCTCCAGGGACCGCTTGGTGTCGTCGCCGGCCTCCGGCTCCACCCCGACGACCCGGATCCCGGGGAGCAGCCCGGTGGCCGCGACCGCGCTGCCCGCGATCAGGCCGCCGCCCCCGACCGGCACCACCAGGGCATCCAGCTCCCCCACGTCCTCGATGAGTTCGAGGGCCGCCGTGCCCTGCCCCGCGATGATGTGCGGATGCTCGTACGGTGGCACGAGCGCCAGTCCGCGCTCTGCGGCCAGCGCCTGTCCGATCGCCACCCGGTCTTCGGCGTAGCGGTCGTAGGTGACGATCTCGGCGCCGTAGCCCGCGGTCGCCTCGCGCTTCGCGCGCGGGGCGTCCTCGGGCATCACGATCACCGCGGTGGTGCCCAGCTCCCGGGCGGCCAGCGCGACGGCCTGTGCGTGGTTGCCGGAGGAGTAGGCGGCGACGCCGCTGGCGAGCTGGTCCGCGGGCAGCCGGGAGACGGCGTTGTAGGCGCCGCGGAACTTGAAGGCGCCGACGCGCTGGTAGTTCTCGCACTTCACCCGCACCTCGGCGCCGACGAGCCGGTCCAGGGTGCGTGAGCGCAGTACGGGGGTGCGGTGGGCCACGCCGGCGATCCGCGCCGCGGCGTCCCGGACGTCCTGGAGGGTGACGGGCAGTTGGTCGGGCATCTGCGTACTCCGATCCGTGCGGCAAGGCGCAGACAGGGCCTAGGGAGGCCTAGGGAGGCCTAGGGAGGCCTAGGGAGCCTTGACGGTCTTCATCGTGAAGTGCGAGACGACGTTCTTGATCCGCGGGATGGTCATCACGTGGTGGCTGAGGAAGGTCTCGTAGCCGGCGAGGTCGGCCACGGCGACGCGCACGAAGTAGTCGGGGCTGCCGAACAGCCGGCGCAGCTCGACGACCTCGTCGGCCCGGGCCATCGTCTCCTCGAAGCGCCGCACGGTCTCCGCGTCCTGCGTTTCGAGGCTGAGGTCGATGAGGACCTCGAAGGAGCGGCCGACCGCGGCCGGGTCGACGACCGCCCGGTAGCCGCGGATCACGCCGTCGGCCTCCAGCCGCTGGACGCGCCGCAGGCACGGTCCCGTGGTGAGTCCGACGCGCTGCGCCAGCTCCACGTTGGTCAGCCGCCCGTCACGCTCCAGCTCGGCGATGATTGCCCGATCGATCCCGTCCACGAAAGAATATTGCACCAGAGAACCCCACCCGAGCAATATTCGCAATCACGTGGGGCGGCTTCTGCGGGACGATGAAGGGGTGCGACAAGACGCCCCCACCCTCATGACGGCACCGGCGGTCCCGGCGACCCGGCGGCAGCGGACGGCCGCCGGGATACGCGACTCCTTCTCGGCCGGCCTCGGGATCTTCCCGCTGGGCATCGCGCTCGGTCTGCTGGTCCTGCAGGCCGGGCTGCCCTGGTGGTTCACCCCCGCGCTGTCCGTGTCCGCGTTCGCCGGCTCCCTGGAACTCCTGCTGGTCGGCATGACGGCCGCCGTCACCCCGCTCGCGGCCGTCGCCCTGACCGTCCTCGTGGTCAACTTCCGCCATGTCTTCTACGCGTTCTCGTTCCCGCTGCACCTGGTCCGGCACCCGGTGGCCAAGGCGTACGCGGTCTACGCGATGATCGACGAGGCGTACGCCGTGAACGCGTCGCTGCCCGCGGCCCAGCGGTCCGCGCCCCGGCTCCTCGCGATGCAGATCGCCTGCGAGGTGTACTGGGTCGGCGGCGGTCTGGTGGGCGTCGCCCTCGGCGCGGCGCTGCCGGCGCCCGTCAAGGGCCTGGAGTTCGCCCTGTGCGCCCTGTTCACCGTGCTCACCCTGGACGCGTTCCGCTCCCGCCGGGAGATCCCCTCGGTGCTGCTCGCCGGGGCGAGCGTCACGGTGGCGCTCGTACTGACCCCGGGCGTCGCCCTGTTCACCGCGCTGCTGATGTTCGTCGGACTGCTGCTCGCCCGGCACGCACGGGCCGCCCGCCGCCCGGCCGAGGACGCCCGCCGCCCGGCCAAGGAGACCGCCGATGCCTAGCACCCCCTACCTCGTCGCCGTGCTGGCCGTCGTCTTCTCCCTCACACTCGCGCTGCGCGCCGTGCCGTTCGCGGTGCTGGGCCGGCTGCGCGGCTCGGCGATCGTGCGGCGGCTGTCGGTGTGGATGCCGGTGGGCATCCTCGCGATCCTCGCCGTGACCGCCCTGCACACGACGGTCACCGCCGAGCCGGGGGCCCTGGGGTACGCGCTGCTCGCCGTGGCGGTCACCATAGGGGTTCATCTGCTGTCCGGCCGGCGCACCATCCTGAGCGTGGGGCTCGGCACCGCCGTCTATGTGGTCCTGCTCAACGCCCTGTGAGCGGCCCGAGAAGAGGAGTCCGTTGAACACCGGCAGCTACTACGAGCGCATCGACGAGCACCGTTTCAAGCCCACCCCGCACGCGAGCGGCGCCTGGAGCCCGGACGAGCAGCACTTCAGCCCGCTCGGCGGGCTCGTCGTGCACGCCGTCGACGGGTTTCTGGCGGAACGCCCGGACACCGGTCTGGTGCCGGCCCGGATCAGCTACGACATCCTCGGGCGCCCGGCGCTCGACGAGTGCGAGATCCGCGTGGAGACCGTGCGCCCCGGCCGCACGATCGAACTGCTCGAAGCCGTCGTCCTGATCGCGGGCCGCCCGGTGGTCCGGGGCCGCTTCTGGCTGCTGGCCGGCCTGGACACCACGGCTGTCGCCGGTGGCGCCGGCGCCCGGCTCCCCCGCCGGAGGGGCTCGACCGGTGGGCGATGAGCGACCTGTGGCCCGGCGGCTACATCGCCTCCCTGGACGTCCGCACCGTCGCCCCGCCCGAGCCAGGCCGCACGACCGCCTGGGTCACCACGGACCTCGACCTGGTGGCCGGCGAGCCCGCCGGTCCGCTCGCCCGCTACGTCACCCTCGTCGACACGGCCAACGGCATCGCCGTACGCCAGTCCCCCACGGCCTGGATGTTCCCCAACGTGGACCTGACCATCCATCTGCACCGCCGGCCCGCGGGCCGCTGGGCCGGCCTGGACACGACCGTCGTCTTCGGTCCCACCGGGCAGGGGCTGACCAGCACCGTCCTGCACGACGCCGACGGGCCGGTCGGCCACGCCCAGCAGATCCTCACCGTACGGCCGCTGACGGACGGCGGGGCCTGACCCGGGACGGCCGCCGGGCCGCGTGGAAAGGGCCGTTCGGCTCTGGACCGGATCCGCGCACGCGCGCAGCCTGAAGGGAAGAGGGGGGTCGCCCACGGGAGGTGGACACGGTGGAAGCCAAGCAGTGGACCGTGCAGATCTACATCACCGAGGAGGGTGACGACACGCACGCGCGTGCCGTGCTGACCACCCGCGACACGTCCCGGCTCACCGGCCGTGGCCTCGCCCGGCGCAATCCGGTCGACCGGCCGATCCCGGAGGTCGGCGACGAACTGGCCGCCAGCCGCGCCCTGGAGGACCTCGCCGTACGGCTGCACGACGTGGCCGCCGACGACATCGTGCAGCTGGCCGGCCCCGTCCACCGGTGACGACGGCGGCGCGTGCCGAGGCGCCCGGCACGCAACCGGCGGACGGCGTTGCGCCCGGCGGTCCATGGCCGGCGGACAGCGGTCCATGGCCGGCGCACGGGTCAGTCCGCCAGCACCAGGAGGAACGTCTCCCCGGGCCGGACGCCGACCGTGCGGTCGGGCAGCCGCAGGTCGACCGGGGCGAGGTCGGACGGCGGGACGGCGACCTCCAGCTTCCCGCACTCCAGCCGCAGCCGGATGCCCCAGTGTCCCCGGTAACGGAGCGAGAACCCGTACGACGACAGCTGCGGCAGCGGCACCGGATCGAGCCACAGCGCCTCCTGCCGGGTCTCCAGTCCGGTCAGTCCGCGCTGGACGAGGTCCAGGGTGCCGGCCATGGCACCCAAGTGGATGCCCTCGCCGGTAGTACCGCCCTGGAGGTCGGCGATGTCGCCGCGGAGTGCCTCCTGGCAGAACATCCAGGCGTCCGCGCGCCGGTCCCTGGCCAGGATCCAGCCGTGCACCAGTCCGCTGAGGGTGGATCCGTGACTGGTGCGGCGCAGGTAGTACTCCACGGTGCGCCGCCAGGTCTCCTCGTCGAGCCGATGGCCCAACCGTTCGAAGAGGGAGCGCAGTTCGGCGGGTGAGAAGAGGTAGCCGAGCATCAGCACGTCGGCCTGTTTGGACGCCTTGTAACGGTTGACGGTGTCGCCCTCGGCCTCCAGGATCCGGTCCAGGCGCCGGATGTCCTCGTAGCGCTTGCGGTAGTGGTCCCAGTCCAGTTCGGCGAGTTCGCCGTAGCCCTCGAACTGGCTGATGACGCCGTCGTGGAAGGGCACATGGAGGGTGCGGGACACCTCCTCCCAGCGTTCGGGCTCGTCGTCGGCGAGGCCGATGTGCTCAGCGAGTTCGCGGCGCCGCGGCTCGGGCAGGGTGCGCAGCAGATCCAGGGCGCGGGCCAGCACCCAGGCGGCCGTCACATTGGTGTAGGCGTTGTCGTCCAGGCCCGGCCGCGGCGCGTCGGGATAGGCGTCGTGGTACTCGTCGGGGCCGACCACACCGAGGATGCGGTGCCCGCCCCGGTGTGCGTCGTGGCGGGCCGAGTCCGCCCAGAAGCGGGCGATCTGCAGCAGAATCTCGGCGCCCTCGGTGTGCAGGAACTCCGTGTCGCCGGTCGCCTCGCCGTACTGCCACACGTTGTACGCGATCGCCGAACCGACGTGCCGCTGAAGGTGGGAGTGGTCGGGCAGCCAGTGCCCGGAGCGCGGGTTGAGATGCAGCCGCTGGGTCTCCTCACGGCCGTCGCTGCCGCTCTGCCACGGGAACAGCGCGCCCCGCCGGCCGAGCGCTCGGGCCGCCGCGCGGGCCTGCCCGAGGCGCCGGTGGCGGTAGCGGAGCAGGGCGCGGGAGACCTCCGGGAAGTGCAGGTTGAGGTAGGGCAGGACGAACAGCTCGTCCCAGAAGACATGGCCGCGGTACGCCTCGCCGTGCAGCCCGCGGGCGGGCACGCCCACGTCGAGGTCGGCCGTGTGCGGGGAGAGGGTCTGGAGCACGTGGAAGAGGTGCAGCCGCAGGATGTGGCCCGCCCGGCCGGGGACGTCGAGGCCGGTGCGGGTCCACAGCTGGTCCCAGGCCGTGCGGTGCCCGGCGAGCAGCTCGTCGAAGCCGGCTGCGGCGCCGACCCGGTCGGTGGCGGCGCGCAGCGGGTCGCCGATCGCGAGGTCGTGGGAGGTGTGCAGGGCGACGGTCTTGTCGACGCGGACGGTACGGCCGGGGGTGAGGCTCAGCCGGAGCCGCTGCACGACCCGCGGGGGTTCGTGCGCGACGGTCACCGGCACGTCCGTGGTCAGGCGCGCGGCCAGGCCGATCCGGATGTCCGAGGTGCGGGTGCGGCAGCGCAGCCAGACCGTGTCGGGGGCGGCGGCACCGGTGAGCACATGGGTGAGGTGGCGGCCGTCCAGATCGCGGTAGCGGGCCACGCCGCTGTTGCTGACCCCGCCGTCGAGGGCGGCCTCCACGTCGAGTTCGCCGGCGAAGCCCTCGGCGGTGAACTCGGTGCGCAGCGCGGCCAGATGGGGGTCCGCCATGTGGACGAGGCGCACCTGCCGCACGAACAGCACCTGCCCGTCGCCGAGCCCGTAGCGGGTGTGCCGCTCCAGCAGGCCGGAGTCGAGGTGCAGGACCTTGCGGTGGTCGAGCACGGTCGCGGTGTCGGGGGTGAGCCAGTCGTGCCCGGCGGGGCGGAAGCGCAGCGGCAGCCAGTTCGGCAGATTGACCATGTCCTCGTTCTCGAGGCTCGCGGGTTTCTCGGCGTTCTTGGCGTTCGCGGCGTTCTCGGCGGTCCGGACCTGCTGTCCCGCCACCTCGGAGGTGAGCCGGTCGTAGCAGCCCGCCACGTACGTGCCGGGGTAGTGCACGTCGTCCGCGACGCACTCGGGGAGCGCCCCGCGGGTCGCGAAGTAGCCGTTGCCCAGCGTGCACAGCGACTCCCTGAGACGTTCGTCCGCGGGTTCGTAGCCGTCGTACTCCCAGGTCCAGCCGGTCACTGCGGCACCCCTTCGTCCTGTCCTCCTCCTCACCCCACTGTCCGAGCTGCGGGCACGGTCCGCCACCGGCGCGGTCGGACGGAGCGGGCGGCGGGTCACCGGCGGGGCGGCACGACCGCCACGGGGCAGGCCGCGTGGTGCAGCAGGGCGTGCCCCACGCGGCCGGACCCGAGCCCGAAGGGGCCGGTCGAGCGGCAGGCACCGATGACCACGAGGTCGGCGGCGGCCGAGCGGTGGAGCAGGGCCCTGCGCGCCGAGCCCCGCACGGTGGCGGGCCGCACCCGGACGCCGGGGTGCTCGGCGGTGGCGTCCCCGAGCAGCGCGTCCAGGGTGGCGGTGGCCTGCCGCTCGTGCGCGCGGGCCGGGTCCTCGGCCGACGCGGGGAACTCGGCGCTCTCGTACACCGGGCAGTGCCAGACGCGGACGACGTCGAGGATGCACTTGCGCGCCGCGGCCTCACGGAACGCGAAGCGCACGGCCTCGGCGGCGGTGTCCGGTTCGCCGGCGCCGAGCAGGATCCGCGCGTGCGTGCCGGCCAGGCCCGCCCGGTCCCCGCGGACGACGATCACCGGGCCGTCGGCGTGGTCGGCGACGGTGCGGCCGACCGAGCCGAGCAGCAGCCCCGTGAGACCGCCGTGACCGCGGGTGCCCGTCACCACCGCGAAGGCGTGACCGGCCTCGCGCAGCAGGGCGTCGGCCGCCTCCTCGGGGACGATGTCCGTACCGATCTCCACACCCGGCGCCCGGCGCCCGGCCCGGGCGACCGCTGCCGCCACGATGTGCTCCGCGAGCCGGCGTTCGGCCGGGCGTGCGCGTTCACCTGCGGTGCCGGCCTCGTAGCGCTCCCAGAGGGACGCGTACACGAGCCGCAGCGGCAGACCGTGCCGGGCGGCCTCGTCCGCCGCCCAGTCGACCGCGCACAGGCTCCCGTCCGATCCGTCGACGCCCACGACCAGGGGCCAGGTCATCGTCGCCACCGCCTCTCCTCGGGCCGCGGGTGGCGCGGCGCGGGGACGCCCCCTCTCACGGTCGCACCGGCCGGCGGCGGGTGCGAGGGACGGTTCGTTCCGCCGCCGGGGCCGAACGACCCGGGATCCGGTCCGGGCGGCCCGTGGCGGCCGGCCGGGCGCGCGGACACGCTGGGAGGAAGAGCCCCACGGCGCGCTTCGCCGTCGCCGAGGGCAGCGAACGAAGGGAGCCGGTGCGATGACCTCCTCCACCACCATGAACGCGGGCCTCGCGGCCGAGCACCGCGAACGACTGATGCGGACCGCCCGCGAGGTCTCCTTCGAGGCCGGTACCCGGCTGTTCGAGGAGGGCCGGCGGGCCGACAAACTGTGGATCATACGCACCGGGACCGTCGACCTCGACCTGCATGTACCGGGCCGGCGCGCGGCCGTCGTCGAGTCGCTGGGAGCGGGCGAACTGGTGGGCTGGTCCTGGCACTTCCCGCCGTATGTGTGGCAGCTGGGCGCCGAGGCGGCCAGTCCGGTGCGGGCGTACGAGTTCGACGCGGAGACCGTACGGTCGATGTGCGCGGACGACGCCGAGTTCGGGCGGGCCGTCGCGGTCTGGGTGGGCCGGGTGGTCGCCCACCGGCTGCACGCGTCCCGCATCCGCCTCCTCGATCTGTACGCGCCCTACGGCAGCGGCGTGCTGCCCTGACCGCGGCGGGTCCGAGGCTCAGCCCTGCCGGGGGGGCGGTGCGCCTGAGAGCTCGGGGGGATCGGGGTTCTGGCGGGTGCGGGAGCGTTGTGGCTGATCGCGCCGTTCCCCGCGCCCCTGACGGGGCTTGTGGTCAGGTGGGTGGTAGGGGGGACTGCCAGGTCAGGGTGGTGCCGCCTGTCGGGGGGGTTGTCAGGGTCAGGTGGCCGCCCAGTTGCTCGGCCCGTTCCGCCAGGTTGTTCAGTCCGCTGCGGCGGCCCCCGGGCGGGATGCCCACGCCGTTGTCGGCGACCGTGAGCCGCACCCCCCGGCCGTCCGCTGTCAGCACCACCTCGGCCCGGTCCGCGTGGGCGTGCCGGGCGACGTTGGTGAGTGCCTCGGAGAGCACGGCCACGACATGGTCCGCGATGTCCCGCGGCACATCGGTGTCGAGCAGGCCCTCCATCCGCACACTGGGCGCGAAGCCGAGCACCGGCGCGGCCTCGCCGGCCACCCGTACCACGCGGGCCCGCAGTCCCCCGCCGTGGCCCGCGCCCTCACGGGCCCGCAGCCCGAAGATGGTCGACCTGATGATCTTGATGGTCTCGTCGAGGTCGTCCACGGCCCGCAGCACCCGTGCGGACGCCTCCGCGTGCTCGATGAACCGGCCCGCGCTCTGCAATGTCATCCCGGTGGCGAACAGCCGCTGGATCGCCAGGTCGTGCAGATCTCGGGCGATCCGGTCGCGGTCCTTGAGCACCGCGATCTCCTGGGCGTCCTGGCGCCGCTCGGCCAGCTCCATGGCGATCGCGGCCTGCGCGGCGAAGCCCTGGAGGGTCCCGGTCTCCTGCGCCGAGAAGAGCGCCTGCCCGGACTCGCGCACCAGCAGGACCACGCCCCGCACACCGCCGCCGCCCGTGCCGATGGGGACGGCCACCGCGGGGCCGAGGCCGTCGAACCGCGGGGGCTCCTGGGAGACGCGGTCGTCGTGGGCGACGTCCGCGCTGGTGACCGGCGCGGCGGCGGCGAAGGCCAGCCCCATCAGGCTCTCCGCCATGGGCAGCACCAGCCCGCGGTGCGCGTCCGCGTCCGTCCCGACGGCGATCTCCACGGCGAGCGAACCGGTGTCCTCCATCGGCATCGCGACCACCGCCAGGGCCGAGCCGGTGATCTCCCTGGCCAGATCGGCGATCAGACCGAGGGCCTGGGCGCGCTCGCTGCCCGCCATCAGGCTGTGGGTGATCTCCGCGTTGGCCTCCAGCCAGCGCTCGCGCAGCCGGGACTCCTCGTACAGCCGGGCGTTGTCGATGGCCACGCCCGCCGCCACGGCCAGCGTGGACAGCACCGACTCGTCCTCCTCGTCGAACTCCGCCCCGCCGCGCTTCTCCGTCAGGTACAGATTGCCGAAGACCTGGTTGCGGACCCGGATCGGGACACCGAGGAAGGTGTTCATCGGCGGGTGGTTCGACGGGAAGCCGTAGGACGCCGGGTGCTGGGAGATCTTCGCCAGCCGGAGCGGCTCGGGCAGCCGGATCAGCTCGCCGAGGATGCCGTGCCCTTCCGGGAAGGAACCGATCCCGGCGATCTGCTCCTCGGTGACGCCGACCGTGTGGAAGGCCGACAGCCGCGTGCCGTCAGGACCGATCACGCCGAGGGCCCCGTACTCCGCGTCGACCAGCACCACGGCGGCCTCCACGATGGAGTGCAGGGCCTGTTCGAGATCCAGTTCCCGGCCGACCGAGAGGACCGCCTCCAGCAGGCTGTGCACACGGTCGCGCGTGCCGCGGGCCGCGTCGATACGGGCCTGCAGCTCCTCCAGCAGTTCGTCCAGCTTCAGCTGCGGCAGCCGGACGCGGGCATCCTGGAACTCGTCGGAGCTTCCCACCAGCGTTCCTCCAGCTCCCCTCGCCTCGTGGGCACCGCCCAGCCCGTCATGTGCCACGGTAATGGCCCAGAGCCCGGGACGGTAAGGAATCCCGCCCGGCGCCCGCGCCCCCGCTGACCGCCGTCCGTCACCGCGGGCGCGCCGTCAGGGTCGCCCGGCGCGCCGGAACAGGGCCGATCGGCCCTGGTGACGGGGGTGCGGCCGCGGCGACACTGGAGGACAGGAGCGGCACCGATCCCCCGCGGTGCCGCTTCTGCCGTACCCGGTGCCACCGCGCAGCCGAATCCGGTGCCGTTCCCCCGCCGCCGGGCCGCCCCGGGCGGGACCCGGCGGCGGGGCTCGGCCATTCGCGCGAAGGTCGTTTCCCGGGCCGAAAGGCCCTAGCGAAACCGCCCGCGGCACGGTTCGAATGATCTGTCCGATCCGTCCACGGCCGCTTCCGGCGTCATGGCAGCACCGCGAAGCGAGCCGCGCACCCGTCCGGAAAGCCGCGATGACCAGCATTGACGACCGACCCCGCCGGAGCGTCGACCTCGACCGCGCCGAAGCCCTGCGGCTGCTCGGCAGCGTGTCGCTGGGCAGGATCGTCTTCACCCGGCACGCGCTGCCCACCGTCCGCCCGGTCAACCACGTCCTGGACGACGGCGACATCGTCATCCGCACCCACGAGGGCGCGGAACTGACCTCGCACGCCCGCTGGGCCGACGGCGCGGGCGTGGTCGTCGCCTACGAGGCCGACGCCATCGACCCGGACACGCATCTGGGCTGGAGCGTGGTGGTCACCGGCTACGCCCGGCTGGTCACCGACCCGGACGAACTGGCCCGCTACCGGCGGCTGCTGCACCCCTGGGTGGCGCGCGCCATGGACCACGCGGTCCGTATCCGCCCGGATCTGGTCTCCGGGATCCGGCTCACCGTGGACGGCTGCGCGCCGTCCCGGTCCGTGCCGGGGCCCGGGTGACGGGGCTTCAGGGGGTCAGCCCGTAGAGGCTGCGGCCGCCGACCAGTTCCCGCCCGGTGACCAGTTCCGGCGCGATGCGTACGAAGACCTCGTGCGGCGCGGGCGCCCAGGAGCGCGGGCCGGTGCGCACCAGCCGTTCGTGTTCGGCGGCGTCGGTGACCACGGTGGCCGCGCCGGTGACGACGACGCTCCAGCCGGACTGGGTGTCCGGATCGACCTGGTCGGCCTCGAAGGCGACCACCGATCCGTGGATCGCCCGCACCAGTTCCGAGGCCGCGGAGGTGCGCAGCAGCACGGTGCCGTCGCCGTCCAGGGCGAAGTTCACGGGCAGCACCGCCGGCAGGGCCTGCCGCGTGTGCACGATGCGGCCGACGGGCACCTTCGCCAGCAGTTGCAGGCATTCCTGCCGGTCCAGCTCGCGGAATCCGTCGTTCGCGTACATCTTCGTCCCGCCTCTCGCCTGGGTACGGCCGTGACGCTCCATCCTCCGCGGGGCCCCGGCCGGGCACGAGGGCCGTCGGTCCCGGGGCCGCCCGGCGAAGGGCCCGGCTCGGTCCTGTCCGGGCCCGGACCGGCCCCGGCTCAGTCGATGATCCGGCGTCCGGTGAGGGTGTACGGGTCGATGCGCACCCACAGGTTCCTCTTGCCGCCCGCCCACGGCGTGCTGTACGCCCGGGCCGCGAGCCGGTGTTCCTCCTCGGGGTCCGTGACGGTCCGGGCGTGTCCGCGCACCAGGACGCTCCAGCCCCGGCTGAACGCGTCGTCGATGTGGTCGACCTCGAAGGCGACCTGGCAGCCGGCCGCCAGCGCCGGTGTGGTGCCGTGCGCGGTGCGGAAGACGATGGTGTCGTCGACGACGCTGTAGTTGACGGGCACGATCACCGGGCCCGAGGCCGTGGGCACGCCGAGCCTGCCCACGCCGTGCGACGACAGCAGGGAGCGGCACTCGTCCGTGCCCAGCTCCGTGAACGCGGGGGCGCGCGCGGCCCGTCCGGGTCCCGGCGGCAGGTTCACGGTGCCACCCGTGAGGTCGTTCACCGTGGTCTGCAGGACCTCGGCCAGCCGGATGAGCGTGCCGCTGCCCGGTGCGGCGCCGGGGTGCTCCTCCAGGTAGCGGAGGTAGCTGGGCGCCATGCCGGCGCGCGCGGCCGTCTCCCGCCGCGACAGGCCGAGCTGGGTGCGCCGGGTCGCCAGCCGCCGGCCCAGGTCACCCAGGGGCGTGCCCTCCGCCACGTTCGTCCGGGAGTGTTCGGCCATGGCCGTCACGTCCTCTCGTCAGGCGGCCCGGACGGCCGCCTCGTCGCAGTTCCACGGCGCCCGGCCCGCCGGCACGCCGACCGCCCCGGTCGCCGCGTCGGCGCCGGGCCCGCCGGCGAGGTCGTCGGCGCGGTGCCGGGGAGCCGCACGGGCGTCGGCCACGGCGTGCGTGCCGAGCCGCCAGGCCACCTCCAGCCGGTCCTCCGGAGCCTGGTCCACGGCGGTGATCCGCTCGGGCGGGGACAGCCGGGCCGTGGCGAGGCCAGCTGGCCCCGCGCCGACGGTGTCCCCGGGGCGTACCCGGCCGTTGAACGCGCCGCCCACCGGGTTCCGGCGCGGACCGACTCGCCTCGACGCCGGGATTGTCCCGTAGATCCAGCTTGTCCGCGGGCCGGTGGCCGCGCTTGGGCCGGTCGGCCCCGTTGCCCGGCCGACGGGGCCCAGCCGCCCGCGGGGTCCGGGGGACCGATGGACCCGGCAGGCCCCCATGCGGGTACCGACCGGCCCTTCCGCGCGAGCCGCTCCAGCGGATTCCCTCATGCCATGACCGACAACCGGACCGGTTCCGGCGGCCCGTCGCACACGGCGCGGGTCGTCGGCGGGGCGACCGTCGTGACGCTGCACGGCGAGATCGACCTGTTGGTCGCCTCCCTGCTCGCGGCGCGGCTCGACGCACTGACCGACGGGCCCTGCCCCGACCTGGTGCTCGATCTGCGCAGGGTCGAGTTCATCGACTGCGCCGGACTCGGCGTGCTGTGCCGGACCCGCAACCGGGTGCACGACCGGGCCGGCCGGCTGCGCCTGGTCACCGACAGCCCCGCCTTCCGGCGGCTGCTGCGGGCCACGGGACTGACGGACGTCTTCGAGGTGCACCCGCGGATGCCGGCGCTGCTGGGCGGAGGCTGACCGGGCCGGGGCGCGCCGACTCGGCCGGGGCGCGCTCCAATGGAGAGGGGTGGTTGTCCGCCGGCGGGGCGGTTGTCCGCGGGCGGGCGCGAGGAGGTGCCGCATGCGTTTCGAGGACCGCACCGACGCCGGACGCCGCCTGGCCCGGCGGCTGGAGCGGCTGCGCGGCGCGGACGTGATCGTGCTCGGGCTGCCGCGCGGCGGCGTCCCGGTGGCGTACGAGGTGGCCCGGGCGCTGACCGCGCCCCTGGACGTGCTGGTGGTCCGCAAGCTCGGCGTGCCGTGGCAGCCCGAGCTGGGGTTCGGCGCGATCGGCGAGCGGGGTGTGCGGGTGCTCAACGACGACGTCGTCGCGGACTGCGGCCTCGGACCGGGCGAGCTGGCCGCCGTCGAGGAGTCCGAGCGGGCGGAACTGGAGCGTCGGCTGCACCGGTACCGGGCCGGCCGCGACCCGGTGCCGGTGCCCGGGCGGACGGTGGTGATCGTGGACGACGGGGTGGCCACCGGTGCCACCGCGGAGGCCGCCTGCCGTGTGGTGCGGCACGCGGGGGCGGCCCGGGTCGTGCTGGCCGTGCCGGTCGGTCCGGAGCGCACGCTCGCCCGGCTGCGGGACGTGGCCGACGAGGTCGTGTGCCTGGAGACGCCGCGCCATCTCGGCGCGGTCGGCGCCTGGTACCACGACTTCGCCCAGACCGGTGACGACGAGGTCGCCGCGCTGCTCGGCGGGGCCGCGCGGCCCGCACCCGCCGCAGGCCCGCGGCCGCCCAACCGGGAGGTCGAGGTGCCGGCCGGCCCGGTGCGGCTGGCCGCCCGGTTCGTGCTGCCCGACCGGGCCCCGGCCGTGGTGGCGTTCGCGCACGGCAGCGGCAGCGGCCGGCACAGTCCGCGCAACCGGTTCGTGGCCGCCGTACTCAACCGGGCCGGTCTGGGCACCCTGCTGCTCGACCTGCTCACCGAGGACGAGGAGCGGGACCGGCACAACGTGTTCGACATCGTGCTGCTGGCCCGTCGGCTGCAGGGCGCGTCCGCCTGGCTGCGCCGGGAGACCGCCCTGCCCGTCGGCTACTTCGGCGCGAGCACCGGTGCCGGGGCGGCGCTGGAGGCCGCCGCCGACGATCCCGGCATCGGCGCCGTCGTGTCCCGCGGCGGCCGTCCCGACCTGGCCTCCCCCGCCGCGCTGGCCCGGGTCCGGGCCCCGACGCTGCTGATCGTCGGCAGTCTCGACACCCGGGTGCTGAGCCTGAACCGGCTGGCCGCGGACTGGCTGCGCTGTGAGCACCGGCTGGCCGTCGTGCCGGGCGCGAGCCATCTGTTCGCCGAGCCCGGCACGCTGGCCACGGCCGCCGTCCTGGCCCGCGACTGGTTCACCGCGCACCTCGGCCACCCGGACTCGGGCGGCCCTGAAGCCGGCGGGCCGGACACGGCGCGGCCCGGCGCCGAGCGGCCCGAGGCCACCGGGCGCGAAGCCACCGGGCCCGAGTCCGGCCGCACAGGCGCCGACCGGCCGCCGCCGCGCCCGGCCTGATCCGACCGGGCTCCACGGTCCCCGCCGGGTGCCGGCCGGCCCTGTCCGCTTGCCGCGCGGCGCCGGACAATGGAGGTACCGCGGAAGTGCTCCGCGGGGCGCGCTCGCCCGACCCTGACCGCCGGGCGGGCGACGGATCATGGACCGGGAGCCGGAGGGCGAGGCGAGAGGTTCGTGAAGGAGACGCTGTTCCTCGGCCGGATCGCCGGCGTACGCGTCGGGCTGCACTGGAGCGTGCTGGTCATCGTCGCGCTGGTGACGCTCGCCCTGGCCCGGGGCCGCTTCCCCGCGGCCCACCCGGGCTACTCCCCCACGGTCTACTGGGCGCTCGCGCTGCTGACCGCGGTGGTGTTCCTCTGCTCACTGCTGGTCCACGAACTCGCGCACGCGGTGGTCGCGCGGCGCAACGGCGTCCAGGTCGACGGCATCACCCTGTGGATGCTGGGCGGCGCGGCCCGGCTGCACGGCGAGGCGCCGTCGCCGGCCGCGGAGCTGCGCATCGCGGGCGTGGGGCCGCTCACCAGCGCCCTGGCCGGCGGTGTGTTCGCCGGGCTGACGGTGTGGCTGGCGGCGCTGCGCGTCTCCGGGCTGCTGGTCGAGGCGGTGGCCTGGCTGGCCGCGATCAACATCGTGCTGGCCGTGTTCAACGCGCTGCCCGCCGCTCCGCTGGACGGCGGCCGGCTGCTGCGGGCGTTCCTGTGGCACCGCACCGGCGACCGGCTGCGCGCCACCCGGGGCGCCTCGGCCGCGGGGCGGGGGCTCGGCTGGTTCCTGGTGGCGGCCGGTTTCGCCGCCGTCCTGTTCGCCGGGAACCTCTCGGGTCTGTGGTCCGCCCTGATCGGCTGGTTCCTGATCGCGGCGGCGACCGCGGAGGTGCGGCAGGCGGAGATGCAGGGTGTTCTGAAGGGCGTGCCGGTCGGCCGGGTCATGACCCCGGACCCGGTCACGGTCCCGGCCTGGACGACCATCGCCGGTCTGCTCGCCGAGGGGCCCTTCGGCCCCTACCGGCACTCCGCCTTCCCCGTCGTCGCGCCGGACGGCTCGGTGGCCGGGCTGTTCACCATGGCGATGGCCGACCGGACCCCGGACCGGGCCCGGTCCCGGACGACGGTCGGCGATGTGATGCGCCGTCTGCCGGACGTCGTGACGGTCGCCCCCGACGAGCCGGTCGTGGATCTGCTGCCCCGGCTCCAGGAGGGCGGCCTCCGCCGGGCCCTGGTCCTCGACGGCGACCGCCTGGTCGGCATCGTCACCCTCGCCGACATCACCCGCGCCCTGACCTGGCCGACCGCGGCACCTCGACAGCCCCGGTGAACCTGGGCAGGATCACCGGCCCGCGGCGCCCTCACGCCGTCCAGCTCCACTCCGCCACCTCCGGCATGTCGGCACCATGCTCACGGATCCACCCATGGTGCCGAGTACGCGCATCCACCATCGCCTGCCGCACCCCAGCAGCCCGCACACCAAGCCCAGGAACCCGGTCGATGACATCCATGACCAGCCGGAAACGATCGAGGTCGTTGCGGACCACCATGTCGAAGGGGGTGGTCGTGGTGCCGGACTCCTTGTAGCCGCGTACGTGCAGATGGGCGTGGCCGTTGCGGCGGTAGGCGAGCCGGTGGATCAGCCACGGGTAGCCGTGGTAGGCGAAGATGACCGGCTTGTCGGCGGTGAACAGGCCGTCGTACTCGAAGTCGGTCATCCCGTGCGGGTGCTCGCCGCGGGGCAGCAGCCGGGTCATGTCGACGACGTTGACGACGCGCACGGCGAGCTGGGGCAGGTACCGGCGCAGCAGCAGCGCGGCGGCCAGCACCTCCTGCGTGGGCACATCGCCCGCGCAGGCGAGCACCACATCGGGTTCGTCGCCGTTCTCGGTGCCGGCCCACTCCCAGATGCCGGCGCCGCGCGCGCAGTGGACGCGGGCCTGGTCCATGGACAGCCAGTCGAAGCACGGCTGTTTGCCGGCCACGATGACGTTGACGTAGTCGCGGCTGCGCAGGGCGTGGTCCGCGACGGACAGCAGTGTGTTGGCGTCCGGCGGCAGATAGACCCGGACGACCTCGGGGCTCTTGTTGAGGACGTGGTCGACGAAGCCGGGGTCCTGGTGGGAGAAGCCGTTGTGGTCCTGCCGCCACACATGTGAGGTCAGCAGGTAGTTGAGGGAGGCGACCGGCGCCCGCCACGGCAGCTCGCGGGACGTCTTGAGCCACTTGATGTGCTGGTTGACCATCGAGTCGACGATGTGCACGAACGCCTCGTAGCAGGAGAACAGCCCGTGCCGGCCGGTCAGCAGATAACCCTCGAGCCAGCCCTGGCACAGGTGCTCGGAGAGGATCTCCATCACCCGGCCGTGCCGGTCCAGGTGTTCGTCCACCGGAAGGGTCCGCTCCTGCCAGGCCTTTCCGCTGGCCTCGAAGACGGCCTCCAGCCGGTTGGACGCGGTCTCGTCCGGGCCGACCAGCCGGAAGTCCCGGCGGTCCCGGGTGTCCGCCATGATCTGTTCGAGCAGGCCGCCGAGGATCCGGGTCGGTTCGTGCAGGCCCCTGCCCGGCTTGTCCACCGGTACGGCGAAGTCGTCCAGGGAGCGGATCGGCAGGTCCCGGACGAGGAGGCCGCCGTTGGCGTACGGGGTGGCGCCGAGCCGCGCCTGGCCGGCCGGGACGCAGGCGAGGACGTCGGCGACCGGCCGGCCGGCCGCGTCGAACAGTTCCTCGGGCCGGTACGAGCGCAGCCACGCCTCCAGCTGCCGCAGATGCCCTGGGTTCTCCCGGACGCCGGGCAGCGGAACCTGGTGGGCGCGCCAGGTGCCCTCGACCGGTACGCCGTCGACCTCGGCGGGGCCGGTCCAGCCCTTGGGGGTGCGCAGGACGATCACCGGCCAGTGCACCCGCTCGGTGCTGCCCTCCTCGCGGGCGGCGCGCTGCGCCCGCGCGATGCGGTCCAGGGCCTGGTCGAGCGCGGCGGCCAGGGCGCGGTGCACCTGCGCCGGGTCGTCGCCGGACACGTGGATCGGCTCGTGTCCGTAGCCGCGCAGCAGCGCGTCCAGTTCGGGCTCGGGCAGCCGGGCGAGCACGGTCGGGTTGGCGATCTTGTAGCCGTTGAGGTGCAGGATCGGCAGCACCGCGCCGTCGTGCACCGGGTCGAGGAACTTGTCCGAGTGCCAGGAGGCGGCCAGCGGGCCGGTCTCCGCCTCGCCGTCGCCGATGACGCAGGCCACCAGCAGATCGGGGTGGTCGAAGGCGGCACCGTAGGCGTGGGCCAGTGAATAACCGAGTTCGCCGCCCTCGTGGATCGAGCCGGGCGTCTCCGGGGCGACATGGCTGGGCACACCGCCGGGGAAGGAGAACTGCCGGAACAGCCGTGCCATCCCGGCCGCGTCACGCGACACGTCCGGATAGATCTCGCTGTAGCTGCCCTCCAGCCAGGAGTTGGCCACGACGGCCGGCCCGCCGTGGCCGGGGCCCCACACGCACAGGGCGTCGAGGCCGCGTGCCGTGATCACCCGGTTGAGGTGGGTGTGGACGAGGTTGAGGCCGGGCGAGGTGCCCCAGTGGCCGAGCAGTCGCGGTTTGATGTGCTCGGGGCGCAGCGGCTCGGTCAGCAGCGGGTTCGCGAGCAGGTAGATCTGCCCGGCCGCGAGATAGTTGGCAGCCCTCCAGTGCGCATCCAGGGTGCGCAGTTCGTCGTCGGAAAGTACGGTGGCGTCCTGGTGTTCGACGGGGGGCATGGGGGCTCCGGAAGTCATCGGCACGGTCATCGGCGGGTGGAGGCGGCATGTCCGGCAAGCAGGAGGAAAGGCTGCCGCGCAAGACGTACGAGACGGAACTGCTGCGGCTGCAGACCGAGTTGGTCAAGCTCCAGGAGTGGGTGCGCACGCAGGGCGCACGCCTCGTCGTCATCTTCGAGGGGCGGGACGCGGCGGGCAAGGGGAGCACCATCAAGCGGGTCACGGAGTACCTCAACCCGCGGATGGCACGGATCGTGGCGCTGCCGAAGCCGACCGAGCGGGAACGCACCCAGTGGTACTTCCAGCGGTATGTGGCGCATCTGCCGGCCGCCGGGGAGATCGTGCTGTTCGACCGGTCCTGGTACAACCGGGCCGGTGTCGAGCATGTGATGGGCTTCTGCACCAAGGAGGAGTACCAGCTGTTCCTGCGGCAGTGCCCGATCTTCGAGCGGATGCTGGTGGAGGACCGGATCCTGCTGCGCAAGTACTGGTTCTCGGTGAGCGACACGGTGCAGGAGGAGCGGTTCCGGCGGCGGCTGGACGATCCGGTGCGGCGCTGGAAGCTGTCGCCGATGGACCTGGAGTCGATCACCCGCTGGGAGGCGTACTCCCGGGCGAAGGACGAGATGCTGGTGCACACGGACATCTCCGAGGCGCCCTGGTACATCGTCGAGAGCGACGACAAGCGCCGGGCGCGGCTGAACATGATGGCCCACCTGCTGGCCTCGGTGCCCTACCACGAGGTGCCCCCGCCGGTGCTGGAGCTGCCGCACCGGCCGCCGTCGACGGGGTACGAACGCCCGCCGCGCGATCTGCAGACCTACGTCCCCGACCACGCGGCGAGCCTGTGAGCCGCTCATTCCGGCTGCGGGACGACCGCGACCGGGCAGGCGGCATGGTGCAGCACGCCGTGGGCGACCCGGCCGAGCCGCAGGCCGAAGTGGCCACCGCGGTGCCTGGCCCCGACGACCAGCAGGTCGGCGGCGCCGGAGAACTCGGCCAGCACCCGCCGGGCCGGGCCCTCCACGGTGTGCCGGTGCACCGCCACGTCGGCCGGCGCCTGCCGCAGCGCCTCCTCCAGCGTCTCGGCGGCCAGTTGCTCGTGGAGCAGGGCGGGCCGGTCGGCGAACAGCGGGCTGTCGGCGCTCTCCAGGGCGGGTGCCCGCCAGGCCCGTACGGCGTCCAGCGGCACCCCGCGCAGCCGTGCCTCGTCGAGGGCGAAGCGGACGGCCGCCGAGTCGGCCGGTTTCTCGCCGACGCCCACGACGATCCGGCCGCGCGTGGCGGTGCCGGCCGCGTCGCCGCCGCGCACCACGATCACCGGGCCGTGCGCGTGGCCGGCGACCGTCATGGCGACCGAGCCGAGCAGCGCCTCGGCCATGCCGCTGCGGCCGCGGGAGCCCACGACCACCGCGGCGGCCGAGCGGCTCTCCCGGACCAGCGCGTACTCCGGTTCCTCGGGCAGCGTCTCGACGGCCACCCGCAGCCGGTCCTGGCGGCGCTGAGCGCGCAGCGCCGCGCTCGCGAGGATGTGTTCGCCGGTGATCTGCCGGGACGGCCTGCCGAGGTCCCGGGCGAGCGCGGCGCCCTCGTACCGCTCCCACAGGGAGCCGTACACCAGCCTGAGCGGTGCCCGGCGCAGCGCGGCCTCGTCGGCCGCCCAGTCGACCGCGCGCAGGCTGTGCTCGGAGCCGTCGACGCCGACGACGATCGGCCGGTCCACCGCCCTCACCGTCCCGTGCGCGGGTCGACGGCGGTCCGGGCGGGGACGGCGGGCGTCCCGGCGGTGTGCCGGGTGCGCGGGCCGAGGGTGCGGGTCATGGTGCTCCACCTCCGCGGTACGGGGACGCGATCCCGTCCCAGCCTGCTGGCCGCGGGCTGCCGCGGGGCAGGGGCCGCTGGTCCCGCGCCGGGTCCGCCCGGCCCGTGCGGCGGCCGCGGTGAGGGGGCCGGTCGGCCCTAGTGCCGGCGGGCCGGGCGGGTGATGATCCTTGTCGTGGGCAGCCGGACTGCTGCCCTCCACCCGGGAACGAGGTGCGCATGACCGACACACGCACATTCACGGAGCAGCACCCCATCCGTGTGTTCCTGCTGGACGACCACGAGGTGGTACGGCGCGGGCTGGCCGATCTGCTCGACTCCGAGCCCGACATCACGGTGGTCGGCGACGCGGCGACGGCCGAGCACGCCGTCGTCCGCGCCCCGGCGCTGCGCCCGGACGTCGCGGTGCTCGACGTACGTCTCCCGGACGGCGACGGCATCACCGTCTGCCGTGAACTGCGCGACCGCATGCCGGACGTGGCCTGTCTGATGCTGACGTCGTTCGACGACGAGGACGCGCTGCTCGACGCCATCATGGCCGGCGCCTCGGGCTATGTCCTCAAGCAGATCAAGGGCTCCGACCTGGTCTCGGCGATACGGACCGTCGCCTCGGGCCAGTCGATGCTGGACCCCGCGACGACGGCCCGGCTGATGCGCTCCCTGCGCGCCGATCCCGCGGAGACCCCGGCCGTGCCGTCCGAACTGGCGAGCCTGTCGCCGCGCGAGCGGGACATCCTCGCCCTGATCGGGGACGGGCTGACCAACCGGGAGATCGGCAAGAGGCTGTATCTGTCGGAGAAGACCGTCAAGAACCACATCTCGCGGCTGCTGGCCAAGCTGGGTGTGCAGCGGCGGGTGCAGGCCGCGGTCCTCGCCTCCCAGCTGGATCAGCCGGAGCCGGGCGGGCACCGCCCGGGCAGGTGACGGTCCCGGGGCCCGGGGAGCGTCCCGGCGGGACCGGTCCGGGCCCGCCGGACTGCGGATCAGGCGCCGTGATGGATCTCGACGTGCTTGGCCTCGGCCTTCTCGCTGCCAAGACCGACGCTGACGGTGAGGATGCCGTCGGTGTAGTCGGCCTTGACGTCGTCCTCGTCGGCGCCGGGCGGCAACGTGACGCTCCGGCTCATGGTGCCGTAGCGGATCTCGCTGCGGTTCTTCTCCACCTCCCGTTCGGTGCGTTCGGCCTTGACGGTCAGCATCCCGTCGCCGATGGCCACGTCGATGTCCTCGGGGGACATGCCGGGCAGCTCCGCCCGCAGGACGTAGCGGCCCTCCTCCAGGTAGTCCTCGACGCGGACCGTGTACAGGTCGCCCATGGTCGGCATCGCGAACCGTGCGGGGAAGGTCTCGAACCACTCGGGGATCTCCGGGAAGGAGAACCTCTGCCTGCGTGTCAGTGTCGTCATCGCCGTACCTCCTCGGCCGTGGTTGCGGCTGTTGCCCCTTCCAGTGCACCGCGTGGCCCGCCGGCCCGCTGAGGCCGAACAGCCCATGCCCGGGGCCCCAAGGTCCCTTTGACGTCCCCTGCGTACGGCGCGGTCACGGCGCGTCGGCGCGCACGATCACCACGGGGCAGCGCGCGTGCTGTGCGATGTGCTGGCTGACGGAGCCCAGCAGGGCGCGGGCGAAGCCGTGCCGCCCGTGGCTGCCGACGACGAGCGCCTCCGCGCCCTCGGCCGCCCGCAGCAGGACATCCGCCGGATGGCCGCGCACCAGCAGCGCCCTGACCGCGCCCGCCGGCTCGGCGCCGAGGGCCGCGCGCAGTTCCTCGGCGAGCCGCCGCCGGGCGTTCTCCTCGTCGAAGTCGGTGTCGACGGGGGGAGCCGACCAGTTCTCGATCCCCGGCAGCTCCCACGCGGCCACCGCGTCCACCCGGCCGCCGACGAGGCCGGCGTAGCGTACGGCCCAGCGCACCGCCGCGTGCGAGGACGGCGAACCGTCGACGCCCACCACGATCCGCGGACCCGAGACCTCCGTGCCCATCCGTCCCGCCTCTCCTGCGGCCGTGTGCCTGCCGCGCCGTCCGTCCCCTCCCCTCCCCGCCTCTCCCCTCCCTTCCCCTCCCTTCTACGCTGCGGGACTCGCGGCCGCCCCGCCACGGAGGGGCGGAGCGGGGCGGGGCATCCGGGTGGCTCGGGCTCGGAGTCAGCCGGCGCGGGCCGCCGGCCGCCGCCAGGTGACGGCGAGCCGCTCGCCCTCGTCGACGACGTCGGTGCCCAGTTCGGCGCAGGCGCGGATCAGCCGGGCGGCGATCCAGGCGTACTCCGCCCGGTCGGCGAGGCGGGTGTGGCAGTGGTCGAGGGCGAGGGGGACCGCCTCGGTGCGCAGCGGTCCGTGCTCGTCGAGGGTGACCAGCCAGAGCAGGCCGAGATCGTTGCGGAGCGCCGGGTGGACGGCGTAGTCGTCGATGAAGTCGCCCAGATCGAACAGGACATGCCGGGTGAAGCCGTGGAAGACATGTGCCGAGTGCCCGACGACGAGGTCGGCCCCGGCTCCGGTGAGGGCGGGCGCGGCATGCCGGACGTGCGGGACCGGGCGTGCGGTCATGTTCGGCCCCCAGTGCGCGCTGACCAGCACCAGGTCCGTCTCCTCGGCCAGGGCGCCGATCGTGCCGGTGAGCCAGTGGGGGACGTCCTCGTGCCAGAGGTCGGCGTAGGCCACGCCGGGTCGGTCGGTGTCCGCGGCGAACTCGTCGGGATGGTCGGTGACGGCGACGATGCCGATGCGCAGTCCGCCGGCCGCCAGGCGGAGCGGGGCGCGGGCCTCGGTGACGGTCGGCCCGGCCCCGACGCTGCGGATGCCCGCCCGGGCCAGCCGGGTCCGGGTGTCGAGGAGCGCGTCGGGGCCGTAGTCGAGGGCGTGGTTGTTGGCCAGGACCGCCACGTCGACGCCGAGTGCGGCCAGCACGTCGGCGGCGCGCGGCGGGGCGCGGAAGAAGAAGGTCTTTCCGGGCAGGTCCACCGGGGCACCCCGGTCGGAGACGCAGCATTCGAGGTTGAGCAGGAACAGGTCCGCGTCCCGTACGGCGTGGTGCACCGCGGGGCTGAACAGGGGGCGGGGATTTCGGTGGGCGAGGGCCTCGGCGACGTCCCGGCCCAGCATGGCGTCGCCCGCCAGGGCGACGGTGACGGCCATGGCACGCACCTCCGCTCGTTCGCCCGCGTCCGGCCCCCGGGTGCAGGGGCCGGGCCCGCGCGGCCGTCCGGGGATACGCGACGACGGACAGCGCCGTCCTGCGTTCCCGCACGCGGGCCCGCCCCGCCCGGTCACCCTGTACGGGTGGAACGAGGTGCCGCGGAGGCCGCGGCACCCGAGGGAGGGGCGCCGACACCGCGGTTCTCCCGGGCCTGCGCCCACCGTCGCACCCGGCCCACCACCACCGCAGGGGCCGAACGTCCCGCACACCGGGGCCGACCGCCCCCACCCCGCTGCTCCGCGACCGGCACACGCGGGCGCGACGCCGTTCCCTCTGGTGCCGGGGGGACACCGTCCTGCGCGACGTGCGCGGCCGGCGTGGCGGTCAGTGATCGGGTGGGCCCGCGGCGGTGCCGTGGCCGGACAGGACCAGTTCCTTGGCGCGCCGGAACTCGTCGTCCGAGATGTCGCCGCGGGTGCGCAGCTCGGAGAGCTTGCTGAGTTCGTCGGCGCTGCTGGGGCCGGTCGCGCCGGCGGCGGTCCGGCGGACATAGCCGTCGAACGCCTCCTGCTGCGCCTGCGCCTGCGCCAGCTCGCGGCGTCCCATGTTCTTGCCGCGGGCGATGAGGTAGACGAAGACGCCCAGGAAGGGCAGCACGATGACGAAGATCAGCCAGCCCGTCTTGGCCCAGCCGTTCAGGGCGTCGTCGCGGAAGATGTCCAGGACGATCCGGAAGAGCAGGACGAACCACATGATCCACAGGAAGAACCAGACCATCGTCCAGAACGCGCTCAGCAGCGGATAGTCGTACGCGAGGTACGTCTGCGCGGTCATCGCCGTCCTCCGTCCCGGGCAGCCGCCCGCCCGTGCCGCTCCGTCGTGCACCGCTTCGTGCCCGATGCCCTCAGCGTGCACGGGGCGGGGTGCGGCGGCCTCACCCGGGACGGGTGAGCGTGCCCGTCCGTACCGGGGCCCGGTCACCACCCGCTCGACTCGACGGCGATCACCGGCACCAGTTCGTTGCGCAGGGTCTCCAGGAAGGTGACGATCTCGGCCGCCACCGAGCGGTGCTGCACATCGTTCAGGACGTCGTGGTGGGCCCCGCGGACCACGCCGAGGCGGGCCCGGGGAAGGGACTTGGCGAGGTGGGTGACGGCGGCACGGTCCGCGAGCGGATCGGCGTCGCCGACGAGGAACAGGGCCGGGACGGCGGTGCCGCCGCCGTACGCCGCCGCGAGCAGGGCGTCCGGCACCGGGGCGTCGAGCAGCCCGCGCCGCGCCAGGGGGTCGTCGGTGAGGGTGGCCCGGTGGACGGGGCAGGAGGTGCGCACGTCCAGTTCGTCCTCCCAGGTGGCGCCCGCCGCCGCGGTACGTCCCGGCAGTCCGGCGAGGACGACGGCCCGCGGCAGCCGGGCCGCGGGGAGGTCCGTCCGGGCCAGCAGCGCGGCGACCGCGGCGGCCCCGGTGTCGGCGGCCACCAGGACGACGGGCTGGACCACGCCGTCGCCGGACGCGGTGCCCGCGACGGCGTCGGCGAGCCGGGCTCCGAAGCGGGCCAGCGCCCCGGACAGGTCGTCGGGGCCGATGTCGGGGGCCTCGACGACGCGGACGCGGTAGGCGTCGGCGGCGAGCCGCCTGCCCAGCCGGGCGTAGGTCGCCGGGCTCTCGCCCCTGCCGGGCACCACCACGATCGTGCCGCGGGTGCGGATGCCTTCGGGGGCGTGGTGGTCGGCGTGGCCGGCGGCCTCGCCCGGCTCGGTGTACTCGGTCATCTCGCGCTCACACTCCTGCGTGCTCGGGCTCGGTCGCGGGCTCGGTCGCGGGCTGCCGGCCCGGGGCGGGCGCCACGTCGGTCGCGATCAGCTCCGGGGCGCGGATCGCGGCATCGCGGTCGGGGACGGCGGGGTCGAACTGGGTGATCGGATCGGTCGCGACGGGCAGAACCCGCTCCCGCCGGAGCGCGGCGACGATCTCCTCGGGGGCGCCGTGGAAGGAGTGGGACCTGCGCGGCGCCTGCCGCGCGTCGAGTCCGGTCTCCGGCGGCTCGCTCACGGGGCCGGCCCTCACACCTGTGCGGGGCGGCTGTGCCGGTTGGCGGGGACCGGCAGCCCGAGGTTGCCGCGCAGCGTGTCCGCGGTGTACTCGGTGCGGAACAGTCCGCGCTTCTGCAGCAGCGGCACCACGCCGTCCACGAAGAGGGCGAGGTCGTCGTCGGTGCGGAAGGCGAGGTTGATGCCGTCGAAGGTGCCCGCGGCGAACCAGTGCTCGATGGTGTCGGCGACGGCCTCCGGCGCCCCGACGAACGGCGACCGGCGGAACTCACCCATGGAGTCGGCCACTTGACGCAACGTCAAGTGCTCGGTCCGGGCCCGCTCGACGATCTTCGCTGCGCCGGTCCGGCCGCCCTTCTCGGCGAGGTGCGCCACGTCCGGGAACGGCGCGTCCAGGTCGTGCACGCTGAAGTCGTAGGCGCCGAAGGAGCGGCCGAGGAGCGCGAGGTTGCGCTCGAAGTCGTTGTCCTCCTCGAAGATCTCCCGCTCGCGCCGCCTGGCCTCCGCGTCGGTCGGGGCGACGACCGGGCCGCCGTGGATGAAGATCTTGATGTGCTCGGGGTCGCGGCCGTGGGCGGCGGTGCGGCGCTTGATGTCCGCGTAGTACTCCTGGGCCTGTTCCAGCGAGCCGCCGGGCGCGTAGATGCCCTCGGCGACCCGCGCGGCGAGGTCGCGGCCCTCCTCGGAGACCCCGGCCTGGAAGATCACCGGCTGGCCCTGCGGGGAGCGGGAGATGTTGAGCGGCCCGGCGACCTTGAAGTGCGTGCCGTCGTGGTTGAGTTCGTGCAGCTTGGCCGGGTCGAGGAAGACGTTCCGAGTGACGTCGGCGGGGAAGGCGTCGTCCTCGTAGGAGTCCCACAGGCCGCGGGCGACCTCGACGAACTCCAGGGCCCGGCCGTAGCGGGTGGCGTAGTCGAGGTGCTCGTCGAGCCCGAAGTTGCGGGACACGCCGGTGTCGAAGCTCGTCACGACGTTCCAGCCGGCCCGGCCGCCGCTGATGTGGTCGAGGGAGGCGAAGCGGCGGGCCAGGTTGAAGGGCGAGTTGTACGTCGAACTCGCCGTGCCGACCAGCCCGATGTGCCGGGTGTGGGTGGCGACGGCCGACAACAGGGTGAGCGGTTCCAGCCGGTTGAGGTAGTGGGCCGGGTAGGTGGCGTTGATGAACTGGCTGTCGACGATGAACAGGGCGTCGAACAAGGCGTGTTCGGCGGCCTTGGCCTGGCGGATGTAGTAGTTGATGTCGATGCTGGCGTTCTTCGCGACGCGCGCGTCCTTCCACAGGCCGTGCTGTCCGGGGCCGCCGACGCCGTAGGGGTGCAGCGCGAGATGGATCGTGCGGGACATGGCTGTTCCTCTCCGTGGGGTGTTCAGGCGTTCAGCAGCGCGCGCAGTGCCGCGCGGCCGGCCCGGTCGGTGGGGGCCGCGCGGAGCGTGGGGGCGGAGCCGACGAGCAGGCGCGTGTAGGCGTGCCGGGGGTGGTTGACGACATCCCGGGCGGGCCCGACCTCGACGAGTTCGCCCCGGTACAGCACGGCGATGCGGTCGGAGGTCCCGACGACGGAGCCGAGGTCGTGGGAGATGAGCACGAGCGCCACCCCGGTGGCCCGCAACTCCTTGAGGATTTCCAGGACTTGTACGCGGTTGGCGGAGTCGAGGGCGCTGACGGGCTCGTCGAGGATGACCAGTCGTGGCTCGGTGACCAGGGCGCGGGCCACCGCGACGCGCTGCCGCTGCCCGCCGGACAGCTCACCGGGCAGCCGGTCGAGCAGGTCCGCGGGGAGCCGGACACGGTCCAGGAAGGCGCGCGCCCTGCGGGCCGCCTCGGTGCGCGGGACGCCCTGGACGAGCAGCGGCTCGGTCAGCGAGTCCGCGACGGTGAGGTCGGGGTCGAGGCTGCGCAGCGGGTCCTGGAAGACGTACTGGACGACACCGCGGCGGCGCAGTCCGCGCCACTGGCGCCGACCGTATCCGCGGACGTCCTCGCCGGCGATGCGGACCGAGCCCGCCGCGGCGGGCACCAGGCCGAGCACGGCGCGGGCGAGAGTGGTCTTGCCCGAGCCGGTCTCCCCGATGACGCCGACGGTCTCGCCGGGGGCGACGGTGAGCGAGACTCCCTTCAGCGCGGGCCGGGACCGGCGGCGCGGGCCGTAGTGGACGTCGAGGCCGGTGACCTCCAGGACCGGGTCGGTCTCTCGCCGTCGGTCGCCGGTCACGATGCCTCCCGGGTCGTCAGGAACTTCTCCAGGCCGTACTGCTCGTGCTCGGCGACGAGCAGCCGGGTGTACTCGTGCCGCGGTTCGTGCAGGACGTGTCGTGTCGGGCCGTGCTCGACCACCTCGCCCTCGCGCAGGACGAGGACCTCGTCGCAGAGCTGGGCGACGACGGCCAGGTCGTGCGAGACGACCACCAGGGCGAGGCCGGCCTGGTCGCGCAGGTCGGCGAGCAGGTCGAGGATCTCGGCCTGCACGGTGACGTCGAGGGCCGTCGTGGCCTCGTCGGCGATGAGGACGCGCGGGCCGGCGGCGACGGCCGCGGCGATCAGCACGCGCTGGAGCATGCCGCCGGAGAGTTCGTGGGTGTACTGGGTGTAGACCAGCTCCGGGTCGCGCAGCTGCACGGCGGCCAGCAGTTCGACGGCCCGGTGCCGGGCCGCCCGCCGCTTCAGCCCCTTCTTGACCCGGACGACCTCGGCGATCTGGGGTCCCACCCGGATCGACGGATTGAGGTAGGACGCCGGGTCCTGGAAGACCGCGCTGATCGTGGCGCCGCGCAGGGCGGTCCACTGCGCGGACGTCAGGGTCGCGATGTCGGTGCCGGCGATCTCGACGGAACCGCCGGACACCTCGAAGTGCGGCGGCAGGATGCCGAGCGCGGCACGGCAGGTGAGGGTCTTGCCACTGCCGGACTCGCCGACGATACCGACCACTTTCCCGGGGGTCAGCTCGAAGCTCACCCCGTGCACGATCTCCCGCCCGCCGGCCCGGTCACTGATACGGACGTCACGCAGGGCAAGCACGGGGGCGACCGCGGCACGCCCCGGCCCCTCCTCGGCGACAGCCGTCCCGGCCGAGTCGGAACCGCCGGTGGCATCGTCCGACTCGCCGACGCCGCCGACCGGGACGCCTGCGGTGGGGGCCGGGGCATCGGCGGTGTCGATCGGGGCACTCACCGTACGGGCCGGGGCATCGGCGGACCCGGCGGCACTCCGTCCACCGCCACGGACCGGATCAGGAACCGTACCCTCCGACAAGTCGGCCGTGCCGTCGACCGGTTCGACAACGGCACCCACCGGGCCACCGCCCGCATCGGCCGAGACGCCCCCCGTACGGGCCGGAGCGTCGGCGGGCCCGGCGGCACTCCGTGCACCGCCGCGGACCGGTTCGGGGGACGTGTTCCTGGACAGGGTCGTCATCGCGTACCTCCGGCGGAGACGGGGTCGGCCGCGGCGCGGCGGTTGGCTCGGGCCTTGCGGGAGTTGACCAGCGCGCGGCCCGCCTCGCCGGAGACGTCGCGGATCGCGTCGGCGAGCAGATTGGCGGCCCAGACGGTCACCATGATCAGCAGCGCGGGCACCACCGGCGCCCACGGCTGATGGCTGAGGTAGCCCAGGTCCGAGGCGAGCAGCCCGCCCCAGGTCGGCTCGGGCGGCTGCACGCCGATGCCGAGGAAGGTCAGGCTGGAGACGATGACGAAGCCGACGCCGATGGTCTGGGCGAACGCGACGGCCAGCGGCGGGAGCACCTTCAGCCACACGTGCCGGCGCACCACCCAGCCGATGGAGGCGCCGGAGACGAGCGCCGCCTCCACGTACGGCGAGCGGGCGACGGAGAGCGTGGCGGCGCGGGCGACCCGGTAGAACAGCGGGGAGACCAGGGCGCCCGTGACGAGCATGGCCTGGGTGATGCCGTTGCCGAGCAGCGCGATCACGGCGACCGCGAAGAGCAGGAACGGCAGCGCGACCAGGGTGTCGGCGAGGCGCAGGGTGACCCACTCGAAGACCCGGCCGAGGTAGACCGAGAGGATGCCGGGGATCGCGCCGACGACCAGGGCCATCACGGCGACTTCGAGCGATCCGAGCACGCTGACGCGAGAGCCGTCGAGCAGCCGGCTCAGGACGTCGCGGCCGAGGTAGTCGGTGCCCAGCCAGTGCGCGCCCGATGCGGCGGCGAGCGTGTTGTCGCTGGTGGCCAGGGGGTCCTGGGGGGCGAGCAGCGGGCCGAGGAGCGCGAGCAGCGCGATCACGGCGAGGATGCCGACGGCGATCCGGCCGGAGGTCAGGGCAAGGACGCGGCGCAGCATGGTCACACCCCCCGCCGGGCGGCCGGCGTCACCCGGGCCAGCACCAGGTTGACGACCAGATTGAAGGCGACGACCAGGACGATCGACACCACGAGCACCCCTTGCACGGCGGGCACGTCGCCGGCCTGCGCGGAGTCGTTGGCGAACCGGCCGAAGCCCTGCAGGCCGAAGATCCACTCCGTCACGACGGAGGCCCCGACGAGCGCGGGGAACTTCAGGCCGAGGGTGGCGAGCGCGGGCCCGAGACCGTTGCGCAGGACGTGCCCGAGGAAGATCCGCCGGGGGCTCAGCCCGCGGACGACCGCGCCGGTCACATAGTTCTCGCGGTAGGCGGCGACGAGACTCGTACGGAGCTGGCGTGCGACGTCGGCGACGACGTCGAGGCTGAGCGCGAGCGCCGGCAGGGTGATGTGGGCGAGCCAGGGGCCGATCCCCTGCCGTGCCGGGACGTATCCGGCGGACGGGAACAGGTCGAGTCCCACCGCGAGGACGGCCACCAGGACGATGCCGACGACGAACGCCGGCATCACCGAGATCACGGTGACGAATCCCGTGATCGCCCGGTCGATCCAGGTGGTGCGGCGCAGCGCCGCGACCGTGCCGAGGACGAAGCCGGCGAGCACGCCGAGGATCAGGGCGAACGTCGCGATCGACAGGCTCACACCCAGGCCGAGGCCGATGAGCGTGGAGATGTCGGCCCCGTTGACCCAGCTGGCGCCGAGCTGTCCGTGCAGCACGCCGGTGAACCAGTCCCAATACTGCGTCAGGAACGGCCGGTCAAGACCCCATTGGGCCTCGACCCGCTGGATCGCCTCGGGTGTCGCCTCCTCGCCCAGCTGGATCCGGGCCGGGCTGAGTCCGCTCAGCGACCGGAGCGCGAACGTCACGAACGTCGCGACCAGGAACACGGGCACGAAGATCCCGATCGACCGGGCGACGGTGGCCAGGACCCGGCCGAGCCCGTGCCGGGCGCGGATCGCGGCGGCCCCTGGGCGGCGGGCGGGTGTCGCCGGTGCCGCGGTCGTCGTCATGGGGATCGCCCCCTCTCTGTTGCTGTCTGTCGTGGACGGGGTGTCGGTGCCGGGCGGGCCGGGTCAGCTGCCGCCGATGGCCACGCCGGTCCAGTCGATGTGTGCCGGGTTCTTGGGCAGGGCCGAGACCGACTTGCTCTTGGCGAAGAGGTTCGGCGAGGAGTACGTGAACACCAGCGCCCTGCTGTGCAGACCGGCCCGGGTCGCCGCCTGGAGGACCTTCGGATAGTCCGGCGCGTCCAGCGGTGTACGGCGCACCTTGGCGACGGCCGCCTCGAAACCGGCGGGCTGGTACGGCGAGCTGAGGTTCAGCGGGCCGTCGGGGCCGAAGTGGGCGGTGAGCGTCTGCACGGCGGAGTCGCGGCCGGTGGTGCTGTACAGCGAGAACGTCAGGTCCTTGGCGAAGAACGGCGTGGCCCAGTTCTTGTCGATCTTGATGGTGACCTTGATGCCGACCGCGGCGAGCTGCGACTGGACGATCTCGGCCGCCGGATCCTCCGCGGGGATGACGAGGTCGAGTGCGATGTCGCCGCTGCGGTGGCCGGCTGCGACGAGGAGCTTCCTCGACTTCGCGGGGTCGTACGGGTAGGCGTCCGCCGACGACGGGTCGTAGGCCACGTATCCCTTGGGGAACGGCTGGTCGGTCGCCTCCCCGTGGCCGAAGGTCAGTTTGTCGACGAACTCCTTGCGGTTGACGGCGTGGCGCACGGCGTCCACGACCCTGTCGTCGTCGAACGGCGCCTTGTTGACGTTGAGGCTGATGTTGGCGGCGTTGAACCCAGGCTGGATGAAGACGTCAAGGCCGGCCTGCTCGGCGGACTTGGCCTGACTGGGCTCGATGTCGGCGAAGTTGTAGACGCCGGTCCGCAGGCCGGAGACCACGGTGGCGGTGTCGGGGGCGGAGGTCAGCTCGACGTCGTCGATGTGGATGTTCTTCGCGTCCCAGTAGTCCGGGTTCTTCTTCAGCAGCACCTTGGTGCCCGGCACCAGCTGTTCGACGACGAACGGTCCGGCGCCGACCGGCTGCTGGTCCAGCTTCGACGGGTCGGCGGCGGCCTTGGGGCTGGCGATCTGCAGCACGCGTTCGCCGAGCAGTTGGGGGATCTGGTAGTCGACCTGGGTGAGGTGCACGACGGCGTCGAGTCCCTTGGCGTCGACCGACTCGATGGAGGTGAGGTCGCCGAAGAGCGCCGAGTTCTGCTGCGTCTTGGCCCGTTCGACGGCGGCCTTGACCGCGCTCGCGTCGACCGGTGTGCCGTCGCTGAACTTCAGGCCGGGGCGGAGGTGGAAGGTGATCCGGTCGCCCTTGTCGTTGTACTCCCAGCTCTCGGCGAGGTCCGGGACGGCCTTGCCGCTCGTGTCCGTGCGCGTCAACGAGGCGTAGACGAGGGCGAGTTGGCGGAACTGGGCACCGCTGCCCGCAACCACCGGGTCCCAGTGGGCGGGGAAGTAGGAGGAGGCCCACTTCAGCGTGGCGTCTCCGGAGGCGGACGCGGTGTCGCCGCCGCAGGCGCTCAGGGCGGGGGCGAGCAGGGCGAGGAAGGCAGTGGTGAGGGCGGTGAGCCGCAGGCCGCCGGCCCGTCGGACCGGGCGGGCGCCGGCTCGGGGGCGGCGAAGGGTGAGTCGTGCGGGCATCTCGTTCTCTCTGTGACGGGTCCCGGCCCGGGGCGGGCGGACCAGGGCACGCGGGACGGCCCGGCGGGCGGGCGAGGACGTCGGCGCACGCCCGGGGGCGGGCGGGGCCGGGGAGACTTCGGCGGCACACATCGGGCGGCGCGGCCCGGTGGCGGCGGGCAGGGCCGGTCCGGCGCCAGGCGGGTTCGGGTTTCCGACGTGTGCTACGCGGTGCGGGGGAACAGGCGCGGGAAGAACGGGCACGAACGCGCCCGCACGGAGCGGCGCCGGCAGATACGGCCGGCGGCGGTCGGCGGCTGTGGGCCGGGGTGGACGGCGGTCAGCGACAGAGGGCGCTACAGGTGCGCCGCAGGTCCACGTAGCGGCACACCACACCGGGGTGCGTCGTAAGCAT
Source organism: Streptomyces shenzhenensis (assembly GCF_003688995.1). GTDB lineage: Bacteria > Actinomycetota > Actinomycetes > Streptomycetales > Streptomycetaceae > Streptomyces > Streptomyces shenzhenensis_A. The sequence continues at coordinate 122,004 of NZ_PENI01000018.1, forward strand.
GCTGCTCATCCTGGGGGCAGCCGCAAGCCACTGTCAATGGACACCAATTGATGTCTCATTCGGTGGACCGGCCGGGCGACGGTTCGGCGGGCGGCTCAGGGAACGGCCCCCTGACCGTGGGTCAGGGGGCTGCGGGTCCGGGCGGGCGGAGGCCCGCACCAAAGGACACCTCAAGGCATCCTTCTTGCGGGGGGTCAGTCCGTCTGCTGCTCCTTGTCCAGCACGTACAGCTCGGGCAGGTTGACGACGATCGCCTCCTGGGTGCTGCGGGCGATGACCACGACCGCCTCGGTGTCGGGGCTGGGGTTCTCCTCGCGGTGCGGCACGAACGGCGGTACGAAGACGTAGTCGCCGGGTGCCGTGCGGATCCGGATCTCCTCGGGCGATCCGGAGGAGTCGTCGAGGAAGACGAACTCCGGGTTGCCCGCGACGACATGGATGGCGGTCTCCGAGGCGCCGTGGTGGTGGTTGGAGGAGGCGGTGCGGGGCGAGACATGGGTCTGGCCCATCCAGATGCGTTCCGATCCGACGGCGCCGCCGCTGATGGCGGCGAAGCGGCGCATCCCCTCGGTCTGCGCGGTGCCGCCGTCGAGCGCGTCGGCGCGGATGTGGTGCAGCCGCGCCCGCAGCGCCGGGACCGGACCGGCGGGCCGGGTGAGGTCGGGATGGAACGCGTCGTCCCCGCCTCCCGGGCAGGACGCGGCGGGGGGTGTCTCGTTGGAGGTCATGGCTGTTCCTGCTCGTCGAAGGTGCGGGTGCGGCCGGATCGGGCGGGGACGCACGGCCGGGACGGAACGGATCGGGCAGCCTCGACGGTGGGGATGCGTGGACGACCGCGTGGCCGGGCGTTCGCCGTCCGGCCGTCGGCGAGTACGCGCACGATCCTGCGGCGACGGTAGAGAGCCCGCCAAATGGATGTCAAGATGTGTCCAATGCCGTTCGCCCGTTCGGCGGCCGGGACACGGTCTCGTGCGCCGCGGCGCGCGACCGACCACACGGAAGACGGTGCAGATGCATATCTCGGCGAAGGCCGACTACGCGGTGCGGGCTCTGGTGGAGCTGGCCGCGGACAGCACGCGTCCCCTGACCTGTGAGGGGATCGCCGCGGCCCAGGAGATCCCGTTCCGGTTCCTCAAGTCCGTCTTCCGCGATCTGCGGGCCGCCGGGCTCGTGCGCAGCCAGCGTGGCTGCGAGGGCGGTTACTGGATCGGCCGGGACGTCGGCCTGATCACGGTGGCCGAGGTGATGACGGCGGTGGACGGGGCGTTCTTCACGGTGCGCGACGAGAGCCCGGCCGATCTGGCGTATCCCGGGACGGGGCGGGCGGTGCCCGGCGTGTGGCAGGACGTGGAGGCCGTCGCCCTGGCGCTGCTGCGGCGCACCACGATCGCCGAACTCGCCCGGCGGGGTGCGGCGGCCGAAGGGGCCGGTGCCGGGTCCCGGCGGCGGGAGGTCGGCGTATGACGGGTGCGCCGCCGGACGCCGAACCGCTGGTCGCGGTCACCGAGTTCACCGACCCCGCCTGCCCGTGGGCGTGGGGCTCCGAGCCCGCCGTACGGCTGCTGCGGACGGCCTTCGGGTACCAGCTCGGCTGGCGGCGGGTGTTCGGCATCCTCTTCGACGAGAGCGACGACCCGGCGCCCGACCCCGCGGCCGAGGCGCGCTGGTACGAGGGTTTCGTGCGGGACGTCACCGCGCACACGGGCGCGCCGCGGCCGGCGCGGCTGCACTGGCTGGCCCGGACGAGCTGGCCGGCCTCCGTCGCCGCGAAGGCCGCGCAGCGCCAGGGCGCCGAGCCGGCCGAGCGGGTCCTGCGCAGGCTGCGGGAGAGCACGTTCGTCGCGGGGACGCCCGCGGACTCGGCGGCGGGCGTGGCCTGGGCGGTGCGCGGGATCCCCGGGCTCGACACGGACGTGCTGCGCGCCGACGCGGCCGCGGCCGAGGCACGGGCGGCCGTCGCGGCGGACCACGCCGAGACCCGCAGGCCGTGCCGCGAGGTGCGGCTGCTCGACGCCCCCGGACCGCATCCGGGCCGGGCCAAGGAACTGGCCGACGGCGTGCGCTACGCCCTGCCCACGCTGCTCTTCGACGGCCCCGGCGGACGGGTCTGTGTGCCGGGCTGGCGTCCGCCGCGGGCGTACCTGGACGCGGCCCGGAGCGCGGCCGGCACCGCATTGCGTACGGCGGGACCGGTGCGGGCCGAGGCGGCACTGGAGCGGTGGCGCACCCTCACACTGCCCGAGTTGGAGCTGCTCACGGGTGACCGCACCCCGCCGGCCGGCGCGGTCGAACTCGCCACGGCGCACGGGGTGTTGTGGCTCCATCCGGAGGAGGCGGCCTGCCATCCGGCGCTGCGCGAGCCGCACCCCGAGGCGCCGGCCGCGGCGGGGGCCGGTCGGGCCGGGGGAACGGACGCGACGGATCTCGCCGAATGAGACACCAATGAGTGTCCATTGACAGGGCCGTGACGACGCCGTGAGGATGTGGACCATGCATCCGCTGCACCCCGGTGTCGTCTGTCGTTACGTCGACTACCGACGCACCTCCAGCGCCCTCTGTCGCTGAGCGACGGCGTCGGTTCGACGCCCCGACGGGACGTCCGTCCCCCGTCCGACCGGCTGTACGCCGCACCGGCCCGTCCGTGCGCCGCGTGCCCCGGGCCGGCTCACCCGATGTCCGGCCGTCCCCCGGACCACGCCTCCCGCGCGTCAACCGCCCCGACCGGCCCGCCGCCGCGCCGTCGGGCATCCGTGACGGCCGACGACTCCCACCCGCTCCTGTCCCGCACCGGCCCGGTGTCCCGGCGCCGGCCGCCGTACTGCCCGAAGGGAAGCCGCGTGACCGCCTCCGCCAGCCCCCGCCTCACTCCTTGCGCCGCAGACCCGGGCGCCGCCGAGATCCTGCGCAGCACCCTGCGGCGCCATGCCGCGGGCGTCACCGTGATCACCGTCCCCGGCCCGGCCGGCTTCACCGCGACGTCCTTCACCTCGGTGTCCCTGCGCCCCGCGCTGGTCTCCTTCTGCGTCGGGCTCACGGCGTCGGCGGCCCCGGCCGTGCGGACGGCGGACCGGTTCGCGGTGCATCTGCTCGGCGCCCGGGACACGACCCTCGCCGACCGGTTCGCCACCAGCGGCATCGACCGGTTCGCTGGCGTCGCCTGGCGCGCCGGCGCCGCCGGAGTGCCGCTGCTCGACGGGGTGAGCGCCTGGCTGACCGCGCGGGTCACCTCGCGCCAAACCCTCGGCGATCACCTCTTCGTGGTGGGCCAGGTCGACGACGGCACCGTCGTCGACGAGGCAGCGCCGCTGGTCCATCACGCGGGTTCCTTCGCATCGGCGCTGCCGCTCGCCTGACCGCCTCGCCCCGGACGCGGACGGGTCGAACGGGGCATCGTCCCCGGCCGGACTGAGTACGCGTGCTCAGGACGTGGGCCCGGACGGCTCCTACGGTGACTTCCGACGGACGGCCACGGGCCGTGCGGACCGCGGGACTTCGGGGGGCACCATGAGCGTCGGCGACCAGCACTACGGCTACCGGCACCAGGCGTACACCGTGGCCCCCGCTCCCGAGCGGTGGCCGGCCGCCTACCTCACCGTGGTGGGGCTGCTGGCCGGCCTCGGCGCCCTGGCCGACACGCTCGTCCTCTACCTCTCGATCTTCGCCACGGACAACTGCTCGGCCGAGAACCCCGCGTTCCGGTGCACGACGTCCGGGATCCTCACGATGCTGGGGCTGCCCTGGTGCGGTCTGGTCCTGGCCGTGGCCGCCTCGGTGGTGCCCGGGCTGATCGTGTACCGCGGCGGGGGTTCGCCATGGTGGTTCCTGCCGCTGGGGGCCGTGCCGTATCTGGCGTCGCTGGCCGGGACCTGGCTGGTGATGACGTCCTGACCGGGCCCCGGGACGGGGGAACGGCACGAGGACACCCGGGGAGCGGCGGTCCGATCACGCCCGTGCTCGCGCACCCGTCCGTCGCGGTGCACTGTGGAAGACATGTTCTCCTCGCCGCAGCTGCTCGCTCGGCCGTGGCAGCCGAGCCGTCTGCTGCTGTTGATCCCGGTGGGACTCATCATGGTGATCACGGTGGCCGACATCGTGACCCCCGGCGACATCGTGCTCGGCCCCCTGCTGGTCATCGCGCCCGCGGTCACCGCGTGGTTCGAGGGCCCGCTGGTGACGGGGATCATCGGGGCCACCGCGGCGGCGGCCCAGGCGTTCATCGGCTGGCATTCCGGCGTCCTGTGGACGCGGAACATCCTGGTGCAGATCTTCGCCCTGATCGTGCTGTCGCTCCTGATCGTGGTGTTCTGCGCGGTGCGCGAGCGGCGCACCCGCGAACTGGCCCAGGTGCGGTCCGTCGCCGAGGCGGCCCAGCGGGTGCTGCTGTGGCCGCTGCCCCACCGGCTCGGCACCCTGCAGCTCGCCTGCGTCTACATGGCCGCCGAGGAGGAGGCCGAGATCGGCGGCGACCTGTACGCCGCGGCCCGCGACGCGGAGGGCACCCGGGTGGTCATCGGTGACGTACGCGGCAAGGGGCTGTCGGCCATCGGGGAGGCGGCCCTGCTGCTCGGCGCGTTCCGTGAGGCCGCGCACCACAACGCGGCCCTGCCCGAGCTGGCCGCCTCGCTGGAGCAGAGCGTGACCCGCTACCTGGCCGACTTCGAGCCCACGGAGGAGGCGGGGGAGCGATTCGCCACCGTCCTCCTGCTGGAGATCCCCGACCACGATCCGGTCGCCCGGCTGGCCAGCTGCGGTCACCTGGCGCCGCTGCTGCTGAGCGCCGACCGGGTCGCGACCGCCCCCGAGCTGGTCCCCTCGCCTCCGCTGGGGGTCGGTCTGACCGGACCGGACGACGTCACGGTGGCCGCGCTGCCGTTCGGTGTCGGGGACACACTGCTGCTGTACACCGACGGGGTGGTCGAGGCCCGCGACCGTAACGGCGCCTTCTACCCCCTCACGGAACGGGTCGCCCAGTGGGCCGGGCACTCCCCGCAGTCCCTGCTCCACCACATCCAGCGCGACCTGCTCGCCCACACCGGCGGCCGGCTCGGCGACGACGCCGCCCTGATCGCCATCCGCCGCTCCCCCGCCGCGGACCGCTCCGGCGGACCGGCCCGGCTGATCCCGCACGCCCGGTGAACCGCCGCCCGCGACGAGACCCGCGGTGCGGTGCCCGCCTGCCCCTGCTGCCCGGCTCCGGGCCAGGCCGGGCCGGCAGGTGACACGGGCGGCGCGACGGCGTGAGCATGGTGGTGTGAAGGGAGGCTCCGATGTGGCAGCTGCTTCACTCCCCGTGCCTGGCGCACGACATCGCCCTGGGCCTGCCGCCGGTCTGGGTGCCCGCCACCCAGCATCCCGGGGTGGCCGCGACGGTCGTCGCCGTCGCCTCCGTCGCCCTCGCCGCGGTCACCAGGCTGCGACAGGGCCGGCCCCGGCCCGGGCGACCGCCGCACCCGCCGTCCGCCGGGCCGGTCGACGCGACCTGGTTCACCTCGCACACCCTCGACGGCTTCCCGGACGACGCGGTCCGCATCGCCCTGGAAGCGTCGGACGAGATCTCGGTGGACCGCCTGTACGCGGCGTGGATCCTGGCCCTGCACGGTGTCAGCGCCGCCTGGCTGACCAAGAACCTGGACCTTCCGGCGGACGCCGTGCGCCTGATCATCGACGCCGCCCGGACGCAGGCCCCGAAGGCTCCGCACGATGCGGAGCCTCCCCGGAAGTCTCGTGACTGACGGATCACACAGTAGGTGGAGGCCCCGCGATGACGGCATGGACGAACGACGAACTGACCAGGATCGGGACGGCCGACGAGCTCCAGATGGCTCCGGTCCGCGGCGACGGCACGCTCCGCGCGCCGGTGCCGGTCTGGGTGGTCCGCGACGGCGACGACCTCTACGTCCGCTCCTACCGCGGCGACGCCGGCGTGTGGTGGCGCACCGCCCGCACGAGCCACGAGGGCCATATCCGCTCCGGCGGCGTCGACCGGGACGTCACCCTCGTCGAGGAGGCCGGCTCCGCCGTCAACGACCGCATCGACACGGCGTACCGCACGAAGTACGGCCGCTACGGCGGTGCCTACGTCGACCCGATGGTGGCCGCCCGCGGCACCACGCTGCGGCTCGTCCCACGGTGACCCGGCCGGGGCCGCGCGGCGATCGTTATGATGCGCGCATCGTTCAAACGAACAATGCGGGCACGGTGGGAGGGGCTCATGCGGGAGCCGGTCGACGTCAGGCGGCAGCGGATCCTGGCCGCGGTCCAGGCCAGGGGCGCCGCCCGGGTGAGTGACCTCGCCGCGGAGCTGCAGGTGTCGGTGGTCACGGTGCGCCGGGACGTGGAGGAACTGACCCGCGCGGGCCGGCTGCGCCGCGGCCACGGCGTCGTCCGGTCCGTGCTGCCCGAGCCGCTGCCGCCGGACGAGGTACCGGACGGGGACGCCGTCGCCGTGGTGGTGCCCGAGCGGCACACGTATCTGTACGAGGCCCTGCACGGCGCGCGCACCGTGCTGGAGGAGGCCGGGGTGCGCATCGCCCTGCACATCGCGCCCCAGGTCGCCGGTGCCGAACGCCCGCTGGTGGAGCGGGCGCTCGCGGACGGCGCGCGCGGCCTGCTGCTGGCGCCCCGCTGGCGGTCCCTCGCCGCGGAGGAGGCCGACTACGCGTGGCTGTCCGCGCTGGAGGTGCCCGCCGTGCTGATGGAACGCCGGCCCCGCCCCGGCAGCGCGCTGTCCGCCGTGGACTCGGTGTGCTCGGACCACCGGCACGGCGCGCGGCTGGCCGTCGAGCACCTGGTGGCGCTCGGCCACCGGCGGATCGTGTTCGCCACCCGGGACGACAGTCCCACCGCGCGGACGCTGCGGGCGGCGCTCACGGAGATCGCCGGCGCGCATCCGCTGGTGGCGGACTGGGCCTGGGCGCTGAGTTCGCCGTCGGCCGGCCAGGGCGGCCCGTACACGGAGCGGGAGACCGCGGAGCTGTCCGCGCTGCTGCGCGAGAAGCGGGCGACGGCGGCCGTGCTGCACGGCGACGTGGACGCGCTGATGCTGATCCAGCAGTTGGCGGAGAACGCGGTGCGGGTGCCCGAGGACTGCTCGGTGGTGGCGTACGACGACGTGGTGGCCGGCATCGGCACAATTCCGTTGACGGCCGTCTCCCCGCCCAAGGCGGAGGTCGGCCGGGTGGCGGCCGAACTGCTGCTCCAGCGGCTGGACAAGGCGCGGGGGGCCGCGTGGTCGGTGCGGCGGATCGAGCTGCTGCCGACGCTGGTCGTGCGCGGTTCGACCCGTGCGCACACCGACACCGGCGAATGAGCGTTTGACCGCTTTATTTTCTTCTGATCGATCTATTGACCGGTTGTGTGGGGCCGCACAGTATTCCCGTGTCCCGAATCGCGTGTCCCCGGACACGCACGAGCCACGGGAGGCCGCATGCCCGGTCGACACAGCCGTCGATCCGTGCTCGCCGCGCTGGCCGCCGTACCGCTGACAGGAGCCGTGAGCGCCTGCAGCGCGGGAGCGGCCGGCCGAGCGCGCAGCACCGGTGGAACGACCCGGATCACCTTCTGGTCCGCCCTGCGGGGCAGTCAGGAGGTGGTCGAGGCGTTCAACCGCACGCACGACCACATCCAGGTGGAGTTCCAGCAGATCCCCTCGGGGCAGCAGGGCGGTTACGCCAAGCTCTCCAACGCCGCCCGGGCCGGAAACGCCCCGGACGTCGCCACGATCGAGTACCCGCAGGTGCCGGGCTTCGCCATCGACGGGGTCGCCCGTGACATCACCGACCTCGTCAGCGACTCCCTACGAGCCGGGCTGCTGTCCCAGGCGCTCGGTCTGACCACCTTCCAGGGCCGGGTGTTCAGCGTGCCCCTGGACATCGAGCCGATGGTCATGCACTACCGCTCCGACCTGTTCGAGCGCCACGGCCTGCGGCTGCCGCGCACCTGGGACGAGTTCGCCGGCCTGGCGCACACCGTGCGCCGCGAACTGCCCGGCCGGCGGCTGGTGCTGTTCCCCACGGACGGGGCGACCCAGTTCGCGGCGTACGCCTGGCAGGCGGGCGCGCGCTGGTTCGACACCTCGAAGGGCGCCTGGAACGTCTCCCTGGCCGACGCGCCGAGCCGGCGGGTCGCCGCGTACTGGCAGCGGCTCATCGACGCCGACGTGGTCTTCGTGAACGCCGTGGAGAGCCGGCAGTCCGACGCGCAGATCGGCGACGGGCTGGTCCTCACCCGGCTGACCGGCGCCTGGGACGCCGGCGCCCAGATGAAGGCGCGGCCCGCGCAGCGGGGGCAGTGGCGGATCACGCCGCTGCCGCAGTGGGATCCGGAGCGTCCGGCGGTCGGCACGCACGGCGGCTCGACCTTCGCCGTCACCAAGGACAGCCGGCACCCGGAGGCCGCGATGGAGTTCATCGAGTGGCAGGTCTCCCACCCCGACTCGCTGCGCGCCCGGCTGTCCAGCGGGACGAGCAGCCAGTACCCGGCGGTGAGCGCGCTGGTCGCGGTGGGACGGCAGGCGTTCGACCGCTCCTACTACGGCGGCCAGGACATCTACCGCCTCTTCCGGCAGGAGGCGGAGCGGATCCGCGACGGCTGGGTGTGGGGTCCACGGATGACCGCCACGGGGCGGCTCATGCAGGACTCCTTCGCCCGTGTCGGCGCCGGCCAGGGCTCGCTCACCGGGTCGCTGCGCGCGGCGCAGGACGGCACCATGCCCGATCTGCGGGCCCTGGGCCTCGCGACCACCCAGCACAGCACCTGAGCCGCCCGAGAGGCAGGTGACACCTCATGTCCGTGACCGCCCCCGACCCGGCGCCGGCCCTCGCGCCGCCGTCCGCCGCGCCCGCCCGCGCGGGCCGCACCCGCACGGCGGCCCGGCGCCGCCGGCTCGCCGCGTGCGGCGCGCTGATGACCCCGTTCTTCGCCCTGCTCGTCACGGTGTTCCTGATCCCCGTCGGCACGGCCGTCTACCTGAGTTTCTTCAGCGCCGACGAGCCGGGCCTCGGCTTCGGCCCCGAGCGCACCGTCTTCGTCGGGCTGCGCGGCTACCTCGCCGTCCTGACCGACCCGACGTTCCTCGGCGGACTGGCCACCGTGGCGCTGTACTGCCTGGTGTACATCCCCGCCATGGTGGCCGGCGCGCTGGCGCTGGCCCTGCTGCTGGACTCCGGAGTGGTACGCCTGCGCGCCTGGGCCCAGTTGGGGCTGTTCCTGCCGCACGCCGTCCCCGGCATCATCGCGGCCCTGATCTGGCTGTACCTCTACACCCCGGGGATCAGCCCGGTCATCGAGCTGTTCGCCCGCGCCGACATCACCATCGACTTCCTGGGCCTGCACACCGTGATCCCGTCCATCGTGAACATCGCCCTGTGGAGCAACCTCGGCTACAACATGGTGATCTTCTACGCCGCTCTGCAGGCCGTACCCCGAGAGGTGCTGGAGGCCTCGGTGGTGGACGGGGCCGGGCCGGTGCGCACGGCGCTCCAGGTCAAGACGCCGCTGATCCGCGCCTCGATCGTGATGGTCGCGATGTTCACCCTGATCTGGGCGCTCCAGCTGTTCACCGAGCCGGTGCTGCTCAGCCAGTCCTCCCCGATGATCAACTCCCGGTTCTCGCCGAGCATGTACATCTACGACGCCGCCTTCACCCGCAACAACTACGGCCTGGCGGCGGCCGCCTCGGTGATCCTGCTGCTGTGCACCATCGCGCTGTCCTATGCCGTCACCCGCTGGACCAGCCGCGCCGACGCCCCTGAGGAGCCCCGATGAGCGCCGCCGACAGCACGCTCCTGCGGCCCCGGCTGCTGGGCCGGGCCACGGTCAACACCGTCGTGGCGCTCTCCGTCCTCTACACCCTGCTGCCGGTGCTGTGGCTGGTGCTGGCCGCGGGCAAGAACCGGGACGCGCTCTTCAGCAGCTCCCTGATCTCCCTGCACGACTTCTCCTTCGTGCAGAACCTGAGCGACCTGTTCGCCATGGACGACGGGCAGTACGGCCGGTGGTACCTCAACAGCCTGGTGTACGCGGTGGTCGGCGCCGCGGTCGGCGCGCTGGTGAGCGTCGCCTGCGGCTACGCGTTCGACAAGTACCGCTTCCGGCACAAGGAGAAGCTGTTCGGCCTGGTGCTGGCGGCGGTCATGGTGCCGCAGACCGTCCTCGCGCTGCCGCTGTATCTGATGGCGTCCGCCGCCGGGCTGGTCAACACCTTCTGGTCGGTGTTCGTCCCCGTCCTGTTCAACCCGTTCGGCGTCTACCTGGGCCGCGTCTTCAGCCAGGGCTACGTGCCCGACGAGGTCCTGGAGGCGGCACGCATCGACGGCGCCGGCGAACTGACCACGTACGCCAGGGTGGCGCTGCGGATGCTGGGCCCCGGCCTGGTGACCGTCTTCCTCTTCCAACTCACCACGATCTGGAACAACTTCTTCCTGCCCATGGTCATGCTCTCGGACCAGGACCTGTATCCCGTCAGCCTCGGCCTGTACGCCTGGAACAGCTCGGCCAGCGTGTCCCCCGAGTACTACCCCGTGGTGATCATGGGCTCGCTGCTCGCGGTGCTGCCGCTGATCCTCGCCTTCGTACTGCTCCAGCGCTTCTGGCGCAGCGGCCTGACCGCGGGAGCCGTCAAGTGACCCCGTCGGCGCGGGGTCCGGGCTTCCGGCCCCGGGCCGCGCTCGCCATGTCCCGGGACGCCGCCGCGGCCGTCCTCGATCCGGCCGCGCTCGCCGCGCTCGGCGAGATCTGCGACCTCGCCGCGCCGCCCGCGCTGGACGACCTCGGCACACCGCGGGCCCGGGCCCTGCTCGCCGAGGCCGAGCTGCTGGTCACCGGCTGGGGCTGTCCGCCGCTGGACGCGGCGGTGCTGACCGCGGCACCGCGGCTGCGCGCCGTGGTGCACACCGCGGGCAGTGTCCGCGGCCATGTCACCGAGGCCTGCTGGGAGCGGGGCATCGAGGTGTCCTCCGCCGCCGCGGCCAACGCCGTGCCGGTGGCCGAGTACACGCTCGGCATGATCCTGCTCAGCGGCAAGCGGGTGCTGGAACGGGCCCGTGACTACCGGGTGTCGCGCGCCCGCGACAGCTGGCTGGGGCTGCCCGCCGCGGTCGGCAACTACCGTCGCAGGGTCGGCATCCTGTCGGCCTCGCTGATCGGCCGCCGGGTCATCGAGCTGCTGCGCCCGCACGACATCGAGGTGCTGCTGCACGACCCGTACGTGACGGCCGCGGAGGCGGCCGAACTCGGCGTCGAACCCGTCGGGTTGGCCGAGCTCTTCGCCCGCTGCGACACCGTCAGCGTGCACACCCCGCTGCTGCCCGCGACCCGCGGCCTGGTCGACCGGAAGCTGATCGGGTCCATGCCGGCCGACGCCGTACTGATCAACACCGCCCGGGGCGCGGTCGTCGACCAGGAGGCGCTCACCGACGCCGTGCTGGCCGGGCGGATCCGGGCCGTGCTGGACGTCACCGATCCCGAAGTGCTGCCCGCGGGCCACCCGTTGTGGGACTCGGACCACGTGCTGCTCACCCCGCACCTCGCCGGCTCCCAGGGCAACGAGTGGCGGCGGCTCACCGACCTCGCGCTCGCCGAGACCGCCCGCTGGGCCTCCGGCGCCGGCTTCCGGTATCCCGTACGACGCGAAAGGCTGGCCTTCCTCGCATGAGCATCCCGTTCGAACTGCCCGCGGAGGACCGCGACACCAGCCCGTACACCGGCTACACCCGGCCCCACTGGGAGGCGGTGGCGGACGGTCTGCTCACCGCCGCGTGGCGCTGGGCCACGCCCGGCGGCGCGCTCCTCGACCTGCCCGGCCGGCCCTCCCGCTCGGGGGTGCGGTCCGACGGACTGGAGGGCTACGCCCGGACGTTCCTCGCCGCCGCGTTCCGGGTGGCGGGCGCGGGCGGCGACGATCCACACGGCTGGCTCGACCGCTATGCGCGCGGCCTCGCCGCGGGCACCCGCTCCCCCGGCCGCGACGACGGCGAGTCCTGGCCGCTGATCCTCGACCACGACGTGCAGGGCCAGCCGATGGTCGAGTCGGCGTCGGTCGCGCTCGGACTGCGGCTGACCGCGCCCTGGCTGTGGCGCCACCTCGACGAGGACGTACGGGACCGGGCGGAGCGGTGGCTGCGCGGGGCGCTGCGGCAGGTGCCCGCGCCGAACAACTGGTATCTCTTCCCGTTCACCGTGGCCGGGTTCCTGGAGTCGGTGGGCCGCGGCGACACGGAGACGGCGGCGGTGCGGCAGCGGGCGCTGGAGCTGCTGGAGGGCTGGTACCGCGGGGACGGCTGGTACGCGGACGGCGACGGCCGCGCCTTTGACCACTACAACGGCTGGGCCCTGCACCTGTATCCGGTGCTCGACGCGCACCTGGGCGGCGACGCGGACCTGCTGGTCCGGCACGGCGCGCGGCTGCGCTCCCATCTGGCGGGCCTCTCCCTGATGTTCGGCGGGGACGGCGCGCCGCTGCACTTCGGGCGGTCGCTGACCTACCGGTTCGCCGCCTCGGCCGCGGTGTCGCTGGGCGCCGTCACCGGGCACACCCCGCTGCCGCCGGGCGTCTCCCGGCGGCTGGCCGGCGGGAGCCTGCGGCACTTCCTGGAGCGCGGCGCGCTGAACGCCGACGGCCTGCTGAGCCTGGGCTGGTACGGCCCGCACGAGCCCACGCTGCAGCCCTACTCCGGGCCCGCGTCGCCGTACTGGGCGTCGAAGGCGTTCGTGTCGCTGCTGGCGCCCGGCGACCATCCGCTGTGGACGGCACGGGAGGAGGCCGCGCCCGTGGAGGAGGCCGACCGGGTCCTGGCCCTGCCGGCGCCCGGTCTGCTCGTGCAGGCCACCCGCGCGGACGGCATCGTACGGCTGCACAATCACGGCAGCGACCACGTCCGGCCGCACGAGGGCGAGACGGCGGCCGGCGACGATCCGCACTACGGCCGGCTGGCCTACTCCACCCGGACCGGGCCCACATCGTCCGCGAACCCGGCGGACAACCATCTGTCGGTGGCGGTGGCGGGACGGCCCAGCGTGCGGCGTCGCGTCCATCCGCTCGGCGCCGGTCACGGCGACGGCTGGGGCTGGGCGGCGTCCTGGCACCGGCCCGTCTTCGCGGCCGGGCCGCCAATGATGCCGGGGCTGCGGGTGGAGAGCGTGACCGTGGCACTCGGGCGGTACGAGCTGCGGGCGCACCGGGTGCTCGGGGCGCCGGCCGGGGCGCGGGTCACGCACACCGGCTGGGCCACCGGGCCCGACGAGGGCCTCGCGTCGGCCCTGCACCCGCTGCACGGTTGGGACGGTCCGGCCGAGACGCTGCGCGCGCCGCAGGGCACCGCCTTCGCCCGGTGGGCGCTGGTGCCACGGCTGACCGGTCCGGCGGGCGGCACCTCCGTGCACGTCTGCCTGGCCACGCTCGACGGGACCCCGGACGGCACACCGCCGGCGCGGGCGGTCACCGACGTCACGGTCCACGACGACACCGTCGAGATCACCTGGGCCGCCGGCCACCGCACCCGCATCGCCTTCGACCCGGTCCACGTCACCCACCGCACCGGCTGAACGGACCCCACCCGGCACCGGACGCCGGTGAGCTCACGCCGCGACGCGACGCGAGCTGCCACCGAGCAAGATTCCGCAAAATAAACATGTTTCGGCGCAAGAGGGGCGTCAAGGGGAGCCCGGCGCGGCGCACCGGCTGCTACACCGGGAGACATGCACGGCAGGAGGTGTCCACGATGCCCGAACGCCTGGTGAGAGGGCCCGTCGCCGCACTCGCCGCACTCGCGGCGCCCCTCGCGGTCTGTGCGGTGCTGCTGCCCTTCCGCGCCGGCTTGGCCAACGCCGCCGTCGCCCTCGTACTGATGGTGGTCGTCGTCGCGGCGGCGGCCCTCGGCCGGCGGCCGGCCGGCGTGCTCGCCGCGCTGTCCGCGACCGTGTGGTTCGACTTCTTCTTCACCGTGCCCTACGAGCGCCTCGACATCACCGGCGGCACCGACGTGACCACGGCGGTCACGCTGCTCGCGGTGGGCCTGGCCGTGTCCCAACTCGCCGCCCGCGCCCGGCGTCTGAAGGTCGTCGCCATCACCGACGCGGACCAGCTGGCGCAGATCCACCACGCGGCCCGGCTGGCCCGGACGGCGACCTCCCCCGACGCCGTCGTGGAGTGCGTCCGCGTGCAGCTGGTCGGCCTGCTCCGGTTGCGCGGCTGCCGCTTCCAGTACGGCACCCTCATGGGCCACGCCCCCCGCCTGGAGAGCGACGGCACCCTCGCCTGGGGCCGCCGCACCTGGGACGTCGACCGCCTCGGAATGCCCGACGAGGACATCGAGCTGCGTGTCTTCGGCTGCGGCCGCTTCCAGGGCCGGTTCCTGCTGCGGCCCACGCCGGGCCACGTCCCGTCCCTGCAGGCACGCCTGGTCGCCGTCACCCTCGCCGACCAGGCCGGGGCCGCACTTCAGCCCGCCTGGAGGAGCACGGCGCCCGCCTCCTGACACCGTCCCGCGCCCGCCGGTCCAGGCGCTCCTGATACGCGGGCCAGAGACGCGAAGGTAAGAGAAGCGTAAGAGACCCCGGGTCCGCGTCAGCCGTTTCACCTGCGCGGACACACGGAGGGTCACGGCGTCCGACGGCTGCGGCGGACTGATCGGGATGCCGCTCCCGGCGACCCGGTTCACCCTGATGGAGGCGCGGCATGGCCCCACGGCACATGTCCGGCCCAGGGGGGCATCCGTCAACCAACGGGAGTCACCATGACCTTCACCTTCCGCAGCCGTACCGTCCGGACGGTCGCCGCAGGCGCCCTGACCGCGGCGCTGGTGTCCGCCGGCTCCGTCGCGGCCCACGCCGCCACCGACCCGAGCCCGAAGCCCACCACGAAGCACAGCGCCGTGCCGAAACGCGCCACGCTCACGGCCGAGGCCAACTCGGCCACCGTGAAGTCCGGCGAGGAGATCCGGATCACCGGTCGCAGCAGCGGTCTTCAGGCCGGCGACCCGGTGACGCTGCAGCAGGAGAAGAACGGCGAGTGGACCACACTCCCCGCGGGCGACCCCATGGACCTGCAGGGCGAGTCGTACATCCTCACCACCCGGCCCACCGCCACGGGCGTCCAGCACTACCGCGTGATGTCCGGCACCACCTACTCCCCGACCATCTCCGTGACGGTGGAGTAAGGACCCGGCGGGGCGGTTCGCCGCCCCGCCGGAACCGGCCCCGCACACCGGCCGTCGTCACCGCGCGTGGCGGCGGCCGGCCCACGGGGGCCGCGAACGGCAATGCCACGGTGAGCCCATGACCGGTTGTCACAAGAGAAAAATCCGGTTCATCACTCCGCAAATCGCTCACTAGATCGGTGTAACCGGCACGGCTGCCGGGCCACGAAGAGATCTAACGTCCGGAATGTACGCGGGCCGCACCCCACTCGGACCAGAAAGGCCTCCAGGCACCCATGCCCATCCCGGATACCGGCGTCCTGCCGGAAGCAGACCCAGACACCCTCATCGACTCCCCCCATCTCCTCCCCCAGCCCGCCGACACGCTGCTCGTGCCGGTCGAGGAGCTGCCCGCGGCGCAATCGTCCCCGGACACGGTGTACCGCCGCGTGCGCGACGAGCTGATGCTCGACGGCAACGCCCGGCTCAACCTCGCCACCTTCGTCACGACCTGGATGGAGCCGCAGGCGCGGCATCTCATGGCCGAGACCGCGGAGAAGAACCTCGCGGACCGCGCCGAGTACCCGCAGATCACGGCCATGGAGGAGCGCTGCGTCCAGATGCTCGCCCGGCTGTGGCACGCGCCGCACCCGGAGCGGGTGCGCGGCTGCTCCACCACCGGCTCCAGCGAGGCGGCCATGCTCGGCGGGCTCGCGCTCAAGCGCCGCTGGCAGGCCCGCCGCCGCGCCCAGGGCAAGGACGTCTCCCGTCCGAACCTGGTGATGGGCGCGAACGTCCAGGTGTGCTGGAAGAAGTTCGCCAACTACTTCGACGTGGAACCGCGTTACGTCCCGATGGAACCGGGCCGCTACCACCTCACCCCCGACACCCTGACCGCCTACTGCGACGACAACACCATCGGGGTGGTGACCGTCCTGGGCTCCACGTTCGACGGCTCCTACGAGCCCGTCGCGGACATCTGCCTGGCCCTCGACGGCTACCAGGCCGCCACCGGCACCGACATCCCCGTGCACGTCGACGGCGCCTCCGGCGCGCTGGTGGCGCCGTTCCTCGACCCCGGCCTCCTGTGGGACTTCCAGCTCGAACGCGTCGCCTCCGTCAACGCCTCCGGGCACAAGTACGGCCATGTCTTCCCCGGCCTCGGCTGGGCGCTGTGGCGGGACACCGAGGCCCTCCCCGACGACCTCGTCCACGAGGTGGACTACCTCGGCGGCAGTTCCCCGACGTTCACCCTCGCCTTCTCCCGCCCCGGCGCCCATGTCGTCGCCCAGTACTACAACTTTCTGCGGTACGGCTTCGAAGGGCTGCGGAACCTGGCCCGCCAGAGCCGTTCGACCGCCCGCGCACTGGCCACGCAGATCGCCGGCATGCCGCCGTACGAATTGGTCACCGACGGCTCAGAACTCCCCGCCTTCGCCTTCCGGCTGGCGCCCGGCACCCCGGACTTCACGGTCTTCGACGTGTCCCAGGCGATGCGCGCCCGTGGCTGGCACCTGCCCGCCTACACCTTCCCCGCCCCCTGCCAGGACGTCTCCGTGCTGCGCCTGGTGGTGCGGACCGGCTTCACCGCCGAGCTGGCGCGGCTGTTCGTCTCCGACCTGGCGCAGGTGACCGCGCAGCTCCGGGTTCCCGACCCGCGCCGGAGCATCGCGGCGTTCCGTCCGGCCGCCGCGACCTGATCCCCGGCCCCCGCCGCCCGTCCGGACCATGACGGACGGGCGGCGGACCGTCCGGTCGCGACGGCCGGCACCACCGGTAGCGGCGGCCGGGCTGACGCTGGTGGCCGTCGGCTTGGCCGTGCGCACCGGCCCCGTACGGAGTCAGTGCCGGGCCGGCGCTGCCAGCCGGTGCAGACGCAGGGCGAGTTGGATCTCCAGGGCGCGGGCCGGCTCCTGCCAGTCGGCGCCGAGGAGCCGTGCCACCCGGTCGAGCCGCTGGGCGACCGTGTTCACATGGACGTGAAGGTCGTCCTTGGTGCGGGCCGGGCTCATGCCGCAGGCGAAGTACGCGTCGAGCGTGCGCAGCAACTGCGTACCGCGCCGCTCGTCGTACGCCGCCACGGGCCCGATGGTGCGCTCGACGAAGCCGGTCACGTCCCGCTCGCCGCCGAGGAGCAGCCCGAGGAAGCCGAAGTCCTCGGCCGCAGCGCCGTCTCCGCACCGGCCGAGCAGATGCAGCGCGTCGAGGCAGCGACGCCCCTCGGCGTAGGCGGCGGCCACCGCCTCGGGGCGGGCGAGGAGGTCAGCGACCGGGGCGGACGCCCCCACCGTGACCGGCTCGTGGACGGCCGTGCCGAGGTGGCGGGCGGCGCGGCGGGCCACGTCGGTGGCGGTGTCGCCGGGGCCCAGCGGCAGCAGCAGGACGGTGCCGCCGTCACGGGCGGCGGCCAGGCCGTGCCGGGTCGCGGCGAGATGGGAGGCGGCGGCGCCCAGCCGGCGCCGGGCGGCGGCCTCGTGTTCGGCGTCGGCCGCGGGCCCGCCGAGGCGGGCGGCCAGGACGACGTGCACGGCGTCGAGGTCGGCGTGCAGCCGGGACGCGCGGTCGCGCAGCAGGCGCGGGTCGCGGTCACGGGCGTCGAGGAGGTCGTCGAGGAGTTCGCCGCGGACCCGTTGCTCTGCGTCGGCGGCCGAGCGGCGGGCGAGCAGGAGCAGCGAGGTGACCATCGCCGCGCGTTCGAAGGTGCGCTGGTCGACGGGGTCGAGCCCGGGGTGGCCGCGCAGCACCAGCGCACCGAGGAGTTCCCCGCCGGCGGCGACCGCGGCGATCCAGTCGGCGCCGTGGGGCACCGCGTGGCCCTCCGCCCGTGAGGCCTCGACCGCACCTGCCGGCGCGTCACCGGTCTCGGTGAACTCGACGGTATCCGCCAGGACTTGGGAGACGGCGGCGGCCACGTCGTGCACCCCGCCGCCGCGCAGGACGAGTTCGGCGAGCCGGTCGTGCACGTCCGAGGCCCGCTCGATCACCGCGCTGCGGTCCCGGATGATCTCGTTGGCCCGCTCCAGGTCGGCCAGGGCCGAACGGGTCTCGGTGAGCAGGTTCGCGGTGTCGATCGCGGCGGCGGCGAGCGCGGCGAAGGAGCCGAGCAGCGCGATCTGTTCCCGTTCGAAGACCCGCGCGCGGCGGTCCGCCGCGAACAGGACGCCGATGACATGCGGACCGAGCATGAGCGGAACGCCGAGGATGGCGACCAGGCCCTCGTCGCGCACGCCCGTGTCGATGGTGAGCGTGTGCCGGAAGCGGTCGTCCTTGAAGTAGTCGTCGGTGACGTACGGGCGGGCGGTCTGGGCGACGAGCCCGCCGAGCCCCTCCCCCATGCCCAGGCGCAGCTGCTGGAAGCGGGCGGCGACCGAGCCCTCGGTGACCCTCATATAGGTGTCGCCCCGGGCCGGGTCGTTGAGGCTGAGGTAGGCGACGTCCGTGCCGAGCAGCGAGCGGGCGCGCTGCACGATCGCTTGCAGGACGGCGTCCACGTCGCGCAGTCCCGCGAGGTCGTGGGCGGTCTCGAAGAGCGCGGACAGCTCCGCCTCGCGCCGCCGCCGGCCCTCCAGTTCCGCGCGGACCCTGAGCGCGAGGAGCTTGGCCCGCTCCAGCGCGGCGATCCGGTCGGCGGGCCGGCCCTCGGCGCGGGCGAGCAGCACCGGCTGCTCGTAGGCCTCGGCCGGGGCGTCACGGGCCAGCAGGTCGAGGAACGGCGTCCCGGCGTCGCCGTCCGGCGGGCCGGCGGCACCGGCCGGGAGCCCGGCGGTGCCGGCGGGGCGCCTGGTGGAGTGCAGGTGATCGCGAGACATGCTCACAGGATTCCGCATCGTCGGCCCGTCCCGTCCGGCCTGTGGAAAACTCCCCGGCCCGTGGTTCGCCCGGCCGGTCAGTGAGCCGTCCAGCCGCCGTCGAGCACGAGCGAGGTGCCGGTGACGAAGGCGGCGTGCGGGCCGCAGAGATAGGCGACGGCCTCGGCCACCTCCTCCGGTTCGATGAGCCGTTTGACGGCGCTGTCCTGGAGGAGCACCTCGGACAGCACGCGTTCCTCGGGGATGCCGTGTGTCCGTGCCTGGTCGGCGATCTGCTTCTCGACCAGGGGGGTACGCACATAGCCGGGATTCACACAGTTCGAGGTGACGCCATGGCGCGCGCCCTCCAGGGCGGCCGTCTTGGACAGGCCCTCCAGTCCATGTTTGGCGGCCACATAGGCGGACTTGTAGGCGGAGGCGCGCAGACCGTGGACGGAGGAGATGTTGACGATACGGCCCCAGCCCTGGCCGTACATGTGCGGCAGGGCGCCCCGGATCAGCCGGAACGGGGCCTCCAGCATCACGGTCAGCACCGTGTGGAAGACGTCGGGGGGGAACTCCTCGATGGGGCGGACCAGTTGCAGGCCGGCGTTGTTGACCAGGATGTCGGTGCCGGCGGCGGCGCGTTCGGCGGCGTCGAGGTCGGTCAGGTCCAGGATCTGCGGTTCGACCGTGCCCGCCAGCTCGCGGGCCCGGTCGGCCAGCGCGGCCAGGCCGGCCGCGTCCCGGTCGACGGCGCGCACCGTGGCGCCGGCGGCCGCGAGCCGCAGCGCACACACGCCGCCGATACCGCCCGCCGCGCCGGTGACGAGGGCGGTACGGCCGGAGAGGTCGGGCGAGGGGGCGGGCGGGCCGGGCAGGGCGCTGAGCGAGGTCATACCCAGACCCTAGGCAGCACCCCGACCCGGCCACATATGGTCACGCCCCATACTTCATTCAAAACTCGTAGGGACAAACCATGTGGGTTCGTCGGACAGGGCCTGCTTGATCCGGAACAGCTGGGGTTCGTCCATCGTCGGCATGGCGTCCACCTCGAACCAGCCGACCTCCAGGGACTCGTCGTCGTTGACGCGCGCCTCACCGCCGACGGCCCGGCAGCGGAAGGTGAGGTCCATGAACTGGCAGATGTCGCCGTTGCCGTAGGTGACCACTTCACCGGACTTCACCATCACGACCCGTTCCGGGACACACCGGACGGCCGTCTCCTCGTACACCTCCCGCGCGGCGCAGTCGGCCGGCTGCTCGCCGGGGTCCGGGATACCCGAGGGCACCGCCCACTTGTGGTTGTCCGCGCGTCGGCCCAGCAGCACTCTGCCGCGGTCGTCGAGGACGACGGCGCTGACGCCGGGAAGCCACAGCAGTTGGTGGCCCGCCGAGGCCCGGACGGTACGGATGAAGTCAGGAGTACCCATGGACCCGACACTAACGGGCCCGGTCGCGTTCCTCCCGCGCTGGCAGCGGGGCGCACGGCGGCCGACGGGACGCGTCGGCGGTGCTTGCCGTTACGCGTCGGTGGTGCGCCGGGTGCGCGCACCCGCTGCGATCGCCCAGCCGAGCCCGCCCGCGGCGACCAGCACGAGGGCGATCTCGGGCAGGATGCCCAGCCGGGTGGCGGGGGTCTCGGAGGAGCGCAGCGGGATCTTCTGGACCAGGTAGTCCGGCACGAACATGCCGGTTCTCTGGGTGATCTTCCCGTTCGGCATGATGATCGCGCTGACGCCGCTGGTCACCGGCACGGTCACGGTCCGGCTGTGCTCGACGGCGCGGACCCGGGACATGGCGAGCTGCTGGTAGGTCATCTCGCTGCGGTCGAAGGTCGCGTTGTTGCTCGGCACGGAGATCATCTGCGCGCCGTGGGTGACCGTGTCCCGCACGGCCCAGTCGAAGGCGGCCTCGTAGCAGGTCGCGAGGCCGACCCCGGTGCCGCCGATGTCGAAAACGCCCGGCCTGGTGCCCCGGCTGAAGTCCTGGCGGACCATGCTGGTCCAGCTGTCGTTGATCGCGCCGAGCAGCGAGCGCAGCGGCAGATACTCGCCGAACGGCTGGATCTGCCGCTTGTCGTACGTCTGTGTGGGCCCCTTGGCCGGGTCCCACAGGATCTGCTCGTTGAGCAGTCTGCCGTTGCGCTCGACGACCCCGCCGACCGAGATGGGCACGCCGATCGCCTTGGCCGCGTCGTCGATGACGAGGGACGCGTCGGGGTTGGCGAAGGGGTCGATGTCGGAGGAGTTCTCCGGCCACAGCACGAAGTCGGGCCGGGCGGCCTTGCCCGCCTCTACGTCGGCGGCCAGCTTCTTGGTCTCGCGCGCGTGGTAGTCGAGCACGGCGCGCCGCTGGGCGTTGAACTCCAGGCCGGAACGCGGCACGTTGCCCTGGATGACCGCGACGGTCACCGTGCCGTCCTCGGCCTTGTCGCTCACCAGCGGCCGGGCGGCCAGCGCGCCCGCCACCGGTACGACCACGCTCAGCAGGGCCGCGGCGGCGGTCCCTGTGCGCACGCCACGGGTGCGGCGGCCCTCGACGGCCACGCGTACGGCCTCGTACAGGCCGAACCCGCACAGGACGACGGCGAAGCCGAGCACGGGGGTGCCGCCGACCGCGGCGAGCGGCAGGAAGACGCCGTCCGCCTGGCCGAACGCGATCTTTCCCCAGGGGAAGCCGTGGAACGGTACGCGCGCGCGTACCGCCTCGCCGGCCACCCAGACGGCCGCCGCCCACACCGGCCAGGCGGGCAGCTTCGAGACCGCGGCGACGCCGAGCCCGACGAGCGCGACGAAGACCGCCTCCACGACGACCAGGGCGAGCCAGGGCCCGGGGCCGACCTCCACGCCGGTCCACACCAGCAGGGGCAGCAGAAAGCCGAGGCCGAAGAGGTAGCCGAGGCCGAGGGACGCCTTCCAGCGCCGGCCGCGCAGCACCCAGCCGAAGCCGGCGAAGGCGGGCAGGGCGAGCCACCACAGTGTGCGCGGGGGGAAGCTGACGTAGAGCAGCACTCCGCAGAGCGCCGAGACGGCGGCCGGGACCGGACGCAGCAGCCGGGAGCCGCGTGTGGGCCACGGCCGCGCCCGGAGCCGGTCCGGCTGGTCCACGGATGGTGCGGTGACGGTCACCCCGGGAGTCTACGGCCGGTGACCTTGCCGCCGACAACGCGGTCCGGAGGGGCGGCCCACGGCACTCCCGCACTCGGTGCTCGCCGTGACCGCCGGCCATGCCTGGGCCGGATCTCCGGGGCACCGGCCGGGCCCCGGCAGTGGTGGCGGTCTCAGTGGGCGGTGCCCGGTGTGATCGTCCGCAGCCGGGCCTTGATCACCCGAACGGCGGACTCCGCGTTGTCCACGGTGATCGTGAACGTGTGGCCGTCCCACAGCCGGAGCACCACGCCCTCGCCGCGGCGCACGACGACCGCGGTGCCCTTCTCGGGCCGCCAGCGATACCCCCAGCCGCCCCAGTGGCGCGGGGTGACGTGCGGCGCGAACTCGGCGCCCGCGACATGGCTGAGCAGGATGCGGCGGCGCGGCAGCCCGATGTGCCCGCAGCGCACTTCGAGGGACTCGTGGTCCAGCCTCAGATCGACGTGCACGAACGCGAGGGTGCCGAAGAGGACCAGCAGTCCGGCCGCGATACAGCCGACGACGGACATGACGAGCGGGGCGATGCCGGAGGTCCAGGCGGACGCCACGGCGAGTTCGATGCCGAGGGCCATACAGGCGGCGCCGACGAGCGCGAGCAGCCACTGGACCCGGTTGGTGGCGCGGCCGGTCCACACCTCGGGGTGCGAGGCGTCGGCGGTGTCCTCGTCGTGGGTGTGGTCCTGCATGCCTACGAGGTTACTCAGGATTCGCTGCGCGGGTAGCGCGTTGCGCACAGTGACCGCACCGGGTTGCGGGATGCGGGCCGGCGTGCCCGTCCGGCCGCCGGTGGTCAGCGGGCGGGGCTCGCGGCCACCAGGACGCTGCCCTCGGCGTAGTGCAGCGCGGGCGCGGGCAGCGCGCCCGCGCGGCCGCTCAGCAGCACCGTCACGGTGCCGTCGGCCGGCGCGCCGGGAGCGGGCCGCTCGCCGATCCGGCGCAGCGTCTGGGCGGCCACCGCACCGGCGCTGCCGTGCAGGACCAGCGGCGGGGCCGCGGCGCGCTGCACGGCCGCGCGGATGCGTTCCGCGACCAGTTCGTAGTGGGTGCAGCCGAGGACGACGGTCGTCACGTCGTGCGGGGTCAGCCCGGCGGCCGCGGCGACGGCGGCGTCGATCGCGGCGTCGTCCGCGTGCTCGACGGCCTCGGCGAGTCCCCAGCACGGCACCTCGGCGACCGGCACGCCGTCGGCGAACTCCTCGATGAGCCCGCGCTGGTAGGGACTGCCGGTGGTGGCGGGTGTGGCCCAGATCGCGACGGGGCCGCCGCCGGCCGCGGCCGGCTTGATCGCCGGGACGGTGCCGATCACCGGGATGCCGGGCTCCAGGCGGGCGCGCAGGGCGGGCAGCGCGTGCACGGTCGCCGTGTTGCAGCCGACGACGAGGGCGTCGGGACGGTGCGCCGCGGCGGCCTCGGCCACGGCAAGGGCGCGCTCGGTGAGGTCCTCCGGGGTGCGCGGGCCCCACGGCATGCCGTCGGGGTCGAGGGAGAGGACGAGATCCGCGTCCGGCCGCAGGCGCCGCACCGCGGCGGTGGCCGCCAACAGGCCGATTCCGGAGTCCATGAGCGCGATCTTCACCCGGCCACGATAGACGATGCGACCCGGCGGGCCCGTCCGGTGGGGCAGACTGCGCGGGTGAGTGCCCTCCTGTGGATCGCCGCCGTATCGCTCGCCGCCTGGCTGTGGCTGCTGCTGTGTCAGGGCCGCTTCTGGCGGACGGACGTCCGTCTGCCGCCCCACCGGGACCCGGACGACTGGCCGTCGGTGTGCGTGGTCGTGCCGGCCCGCGACGAGGCCGCGGTGCTGCCGTCGAGCCTGCCGTCGCTGCTGACGCAGGAGTATCCGGGACGGGCGGAGGTCTTCCTGGTCGACGACGGCAGTGCGGACGGCACCGGGGAGCTGGCCCGCGAACTGGCCGGGCGGCACGGCGGGCTGCCGCTGACGGTGGACTCGCCCGGCGAGCCGCCCGCGGGCTGGACGGGCAAGCTGTGGGCGGTGCGCCACGGCATCTCCCTGGCACGCGCGCGTGACCCCGAGTACCTGCTCCTGACGGACGCGGACATCGCGCACGCGCCGGACAGCCTGCGGCACCTGGTGGCGGCGGCGCGCACGGGAGGCTTCGACGTCGTCTCGCAGATGGCCCGGCTGCGGGTGGACAGCGTGTGGGAGCGCCTGGTGGTGCCCGCGTTCGTGTATTTCTTCGCGCAGCTGTATCCGTTCCGCCGGATCGGGCGGCGCGGGGCGCGTACGGCGGCCGCGGCGGGCGGCTGTGTGCTGCTGCGCGCGGAGACGGCCGAGCGGGCGCGGATCCCCGACGCGATCCGGCATGCCGTCATCGACGACGTGGCGCTCGCGCGGGCCGTGAAGGGCGGCGGGGGGCACATCTGGCTGGGGCTCGCCGAGCGGGTGGACAGTGTGCGCCCCTATCCGCGGCTGCAGGACCTGTGGCGGATGGTCTCGCGCAGTGCGTACGCGCAGTTGCGGCACAATCCGCTGCTGCTCGCCGGCACGGTCGCGGGGCTGGGACTGGTGTATCTCGTGCCGCCCGTGGCGCTGGTCGTGGGCGCGGCGACGGGCGGTACGGCGGCCGCGGTGACCGGTGCCCTGGCGTGGCTGGTGATGACGGGGACGTACGTCCCGATGCTCCGCTACTACCGCCAGCCGCTGTGGCTCGCCCCCTTGCTGCCGTTCACTGCGTTCCTGTACCTCCTCATGACGGTCGACTCGGCGGTGCAGCACTACCGGGGGCGCGGCGCGGCCTGGAAGGGCCGTACGTACACGCGTCCCGACGCCGTGCCCGACGAGGGCTGAGGGCCAGTCACTTCCGGCCGGGTGTCCAGTTCATGCCCCAGCCGTAGGCGCGGTCGACGGTCCGCTGCGGGCTCACGCCGCGCTCCGGCACCAGGTACTGCGCCTCGCGCCGGACCACGAGGTCGCCGCCCGTGTTGGTGATCAGGGCGAGCGCGCACACCGTCGACGGCACCGTGCACTCGTCGAGCGAGAACTCGACGGGCGCACCGTGCTGCGGCCGGAGGGCGACGGTGGCGTGCAGGTCGGCGAAGGAGTCGGCGCCTTCGTAGATGGTCACGAAGACGAGGATGCGCCGGAAGTCCCGGGTGTGGTCGAGGTTGACGGTGAGGTTCTCGCCGCTCGACACGGCGCCGGTGCGGTCGTCGCCGTCGAGGTGGATGTACGGGGGCCGGTGCAGCGATCCGAAGGCGTTGCCGAGGGCCTGGACGACCCCCTTGCGGCCGTCTGCGAGTTCGTACAGGGCGCACAGGTCGAGGTCGAGCTCCCGGTGCGCGGTGCCGCGCCGGCGGCCCCATCCGGCGAGCTGCTTGCGCACCTGCCAGTTGAGGTTGACCCGCAGGGCGCCGGACGTGCCGCCCTGTTTGGCCAGCGAGACGGAGGGGGCCGCCTTGGTGAGCGTGACCTTGCTGAGGCGCACGGGCGCGGCGGCCGGCGGCGGGGGCAGTGGGACCGGCGGGCCCGCCGGCGGCGGGGCGGTCACCGCACGCGGCACGGTCTGCGGAGGCGGCGGGGCGGCGGGAGACGCCGGCGGCGTCACCGGAGCGGGCGGTGCCGTGTGCTGCGGCTCGTCGACGGTGATCCCGAAGTCCGTGGCCAGCCCCTCCAGTCCGCTGTCGTAGCCCTGGCCGACGGCGCGGAACTTCCAGCCGCCCTGGCGGCGGTAGAACTCGCCGAGCACGAAGGCCGTCTCGACCGTCGCGCCCGTGCTGTCGAAGCGGGCGACGGCATCGCCACGGGCGGCGTCCGTCACCGCGATGTACAGGTCCGGCACCCGGCCGAAGCTCCCGCCGTCCGCCGAGGCGGCGAGCACCACGCGCTCGACGGCGGCCTCCACGCGCGCGAGGTCCACGAGGAGGGTGTCGGTCACCCTCCCCGCGGCATTCCGCTTGCCCTCGTGACGGACCGCTCCGGAGGAGTGCGCGGGCTGGTTGTAGAAGACGAAGTCACCGTCCGAGCGCACTTTTCCCGCCACGAGCAGGAGTGCCGAGGCGTCCACGTCCGGGACCCCGGGTCCGGGGCGCCAGCCCAATTCGACGCGCAGCGCCGCCGTGGGCACCTGCGCATTCGATCCCTTCGGCATTGACATGTCCGCCCCCATCACGTGGTCGCCGGGCCGGGTCCCGGCCGTCTCTTGCCATCCCTACCCTCCCAACGTATTCCGGGGGACGATGAACTCCCACGGGCGGTACGCAATGCTCGCCGTCCAACCCCCGGTAACCTGCTGGGAACTCGGCCTTTACACGATTCAAACGCGGGCTGCCGCCCCTTTTTGCCGAGTTCGCTCGGATTGGGGATCCCGCGTCACCGCCGACACGGAAAACAACCCTCTTATCGGTCTCCCCAACCAGCACATCGTGGGCTTAACTTATGTGCCATGACCTCCCCCCGCTCCACTTATGGCGGCGGCTACTACTCCGCCTCCTTCCCGGACACTCCGATCTACGACTCGCTCGTGGCCGAGCGGGGCACCCCGCAGATCGCCCCGATCCGGGTCCCCGCGGCCTACGACACGCCGGGCAGCAACCTGCCCGCGCTGCCGTCGGCACTGCCCGCGCTCCCCGCGGGCCCCTCCCAGCCTGCCCCCCACTACGGCTACCAGCAGGCGCCGCAGCCCGCTCCGCTGCAGCAGGCGCCCACGGCGTACATCCCGCAGCAGGCCACCGCGCCGCGCGGCTACCCCGGTCCGCAGCCCCCGCAGCCGCGGCCGATGACGCCGGGCACCGGCTACGAGGCGATGCGCCCCGCGGCTCCCCGGCCCGCTCCGGCTCCGTACCAGGACCCGTACAACAACCAGCAGCAGCAGTACCGCGGCTACTGATCGGCCTTCCCCGGCTGTCGGTACCGGCTGGCACGATGGCGGCATGGGGAACGCCACGCTGCACTCGATCCACGTCCATCCGGTCAAGGCGTTCCGGGGCGTCTCGCCCCGGGAGGCCGCCGTGGAACCCTGGGGGCTGGCCGGAGACCGACGCTGGGCACTGATCGACGACGGGGGAAAGGTCGTCACCCAGCGCGAGGAGCCGCGCCTCGCGCTGGCCGCCGCCGAGCCGCTGCCCGGCGGCGGCGTTCGCCTGTCCGCGGCCGGGAGGACGCCGCTGACGGTCCCGGTCCCCGCGCCGGGGGGCACGGTGACGGTGACCGTCTTCGGCACCAAGGTGGAGGCCGTCGCCGCCGACGACGCCGCGCACGCCTGGTGCACCGGCCATCTGGGCAGGGACGTCCGCCTGGTCCACCTGGACGACCCGGCCACGCGCCGCCCGATCGATCCGGAGCACGCGCTGCCCGGCGAGACGGTGAGCTTCGCCGACGGCTATCCGCTGCTGGTGACCACGCTCGCCTCCCTCGACGCCCTCAACTCCCTGGTGGCCCGGGGCGATCACGCGCAGGAGGGGCCGCTGCCGATGAACCGCTTCCGGCCGAGTGTGGTCGTGGCCGGCACGGAGCCCTGGGCCGAGGACAGCTGGTCGGGCCTCGCCATCGGCGAGGTGGCCTTCCGGGTCGCGAAGGCCTGCGGGCGGTGCGTCGTGACCACGACCGACCAGAGCACCGCCGCGCGCGGCACGGAGCCCCTCCACACACTGGCGCGCCACCGCCGCATCGGCCGTTCGCTGGTCTTCGGCCAGAACCTGGTGCCCCGCTCCACCGGCACGATCCGGGTCGGTGATCCGGTGCGGATCCTCGCCTGAACGCTCCGCGGGAAGGGTCGTGACGGGCCGCCGGCCGGCTGCGGCACCGTCGTGGCCGGTCGCGCAGTTCCCCGCGCCCCTTCGGGGCAGGCACACGCCGGACCGCCCGCGGACGGGCGGTCGTCGGCGTTGGCTCGATCCCGTCGTCGCGGGGAACCGGACGCCGTCGCCCGGTCGTTGGGATGGCGTGAGAAGTCCATGAAAGGTCTCGGCCGAAGCTGCGCAGGAGCGGAGGTGATTTCGCTCTCTCTTCGACCGGGCCCGCGGATGAACGGCTCCACGAGCGGTTATCACGGAGCGGGAAGGGGGGTGCGGAAGGTTGCGTGCACTCAGCGGTCTCTGGCGCTGGCGGCACAATCCACTGCGCCGCGCGACCGATCTCGCCGAGGCATGGGTGGCCCTCGGGACGCTGCTGCTGATCGCGGTGGCCGCACCCGTGGTCGGCTCGCTCGTCGGCAGCGTCGCGCAGGACGCCCTCCAACGGTCCGTACGGGCCCAGCAGCACGCCCGGCACCTGGTCACGGCGACCGTGGTGCGCAAGCTGGGCGACGCCCTGCCGCAGCCCGACCCGGACGCCCCCATGGGCCACGACCCCCGCAGCCGCGTCCTGGCCGAGTGGACCGCCCCGGACGGCACCCCGCAGCACGGCCCGACCCTCGCGCACCTCACCTCCCCGCGCCCGGGTGACCGCTTCACGCTGTGGACGGACACGCGCGGCCGCACGGTCGCCCGCCCGCTGGACTCCACGACGGCGACGACGCACGCGGTGCTGGCCGGGTTCGGCGCGGCACTGCTGACGGGGGGACTGGTCGAGGGCGGCAGACGGATGGCCGTCTGGCGCATGGTCCGCCGCCGGTACACACGCTGGGACCAGGCATGGGACCGAGCCGGCCCGGACTGGGGCAAGGCAGGCACCGGCAGTTGACGGCCTGCCGCCTCTGGTCGATCCACCGCCCGCGCGCACGCTACGGTGGACCGGCCGAGACACTCGGCGAGGACCCGCGCGACGAGCCGCAGGGGCCGCGGCACCGGCCGCGCGCCCCACGGCGTACGAGCCACGTAGACGAGGTGGGGGCACGGCAACGCCATGGCACAGGGCACGGTCCAGGTGACGCACACCGGCACATCGCGGTGGCGGCGCCGCACGGGTGAGTACGCATCGCTCGCCGCCGCCCTGGAGGCCGCCGCCGACGGTGACGTCCTCACCGTCGCTCCCGGCACCTACCGGGAGAACCTGGTGATCCAGCGGGCGGTGACGCTGCGCGGCCCCGAGGGCTCGCCCGGCTCCGTGCGGATCGCCCCCGTCGACGGGGTGCCGCTGACGGTGCGTGCCTCGGCCGTGGTGCAGGACCTCCTCGTGGAGGGCCAGGACGCCGCCGCGCCCGCGCTGCTCGTCGAGGAGGGCACACCCGAGCTGCGGGACGTACGGGTCGTCACCCGGTCCGCCTCGGGCCTGGAGGTGCGCGGCACCGCCCGCCCGACGGTGCGGCGCTGCACCGTGGACAACCCCGCGGGGATCGGCATCGCCGTGCTCGACGGCGGGGCCGGGGTGTACGAGGACTGCGAAGTGGTGGCGGCCGGGCAGGCGGGCGTCACGGTGCGCGGCGGCGCGCACCCCCGGCTGGAGCGCTGCCGGGTGCACCACGCCTCGGGCGTCGGCCTGATGGTGACGGGCGAGAACTCCGCGCTGGAAGCGGTGAGTTGTGAGGTCTACGAGGTGCGCGGGGCCGGTGCCCAGATCACCGCGCGGGCCACGGCACACCTCACCGACTGCGATGTGCACCGCACCGCGGCGGACGGTGTCACGCTGGACACGGACGCCGTGCTGACCCTCGCCGACTGCCGCATCCACGACATCCCGGAGAACGCGGTCGACCTGCGCTCCCGTTCGGTGCTCACGCTGACCCGGACGACGGTGCGGCAGTTCGGGCGCAACGGCCTGTCGGTGTGGGACCCGGGCACCCGCGTGGACGCCAACCAGTGCGAGATCTTCGACAGCACGGGCGACTACCCCGCGGTGTGGGTGAGCGACGGCGCGACCGCAGTGCTCGACTCCTGCCGGGTGCACGACGTGCCGGACGCCCTGTTCGTGCTGGACCGGGGCTCCCGCGCGGACGTGGTGGACAGCGACCTGTCCCAGGTGCGCAACACCGCCGTGTCGGTCAGCGACGGGGCGACCGCGCAGCTCGACGACTGCCGCATCCGGGACGCGGCCACCGGCGCCTGGTTCCGCGACCACGGCAGCGGCGGCACGCTCAACAACTGCTCCCTGGACGGCACCCAGACCGGTGTGATCGTCACCAAGGGCGCGGACCCCACGATCGAGCGCTGCACGGTGGACGGCCCCGCGGAGGCGGGCTTCTACGTCTCGGCCGGCGGCCGCGGCAGCTTCCTGGGCTGCCGGGTGACGGGCAGCGGCGGCTACGGCTTCCATGTCATAGACGGCTCTCGTACGACGCTGAAGAAGTGCCGTACGGAGCGGTGCGCGCGCGGCGGCTACGAGTTCGCGGACGGCGGCCCCGACACGGGCTCCGGCACGGGGCCGGTCGTGGAGGACTGCACCAGCGACGAGAGCGGCGGCGGGCTCAGGCCGCCCGCGGACCGGGAGACCGCCGTGCAGACGACCAGCCCCTCCTCCGGGCTGCTGGGCGCGATCCCCGGGCAGCGCAGCAGCGAGCAGGAGCCGCTCGTCGCCGCCGCGGAGCCGGAGAAGCCGGCGCGGACCTCCGAGGACGTGCTCGGCGAACTCGACGCCCTGGTCGGCCTGGAGAGCGTCAAGAGCGAGGTCCGCGCGCTCACCGACATGATCGAGGTGGGCCGGCGCCGCCTTGCTGCGGGTCTGAAGGCGGCCTCGGTCAAGCGCCATCTGGTGTTCACGGGCTCCCCGGGCACCGGCAAGACCACGGTGGCCCGGCTCTACGGCGAGATCCTCGCCTCCCTCGGCGTGCTGGAGAAGGGGCATCTCGTAGAGGTGTCCCGGGTCGACCTGGTCGGCGAGCACATCGGGTCCACCGCGATCCGCACCCAGGAGGCCTTCGAACGGGCGCGCGGCGGTGTGCTGTTCATCGACGAGGCGTACGCGCTCTCGCCGGAGGACGCCGGCCGGGACTTCGGCAAGGAGGCCATCGACACCCTGGTCAAGCTGATGGAGGATCAGCGGGACGCGGTGGTGGTGATCGTCGCGGGCTACACGGCGGAGATGGAGCGGTTCCTGACCGTCAACCCCGGTGTGGCGTCCCGCTTCTCCCGGACCATCACCTTCGGCGACTACGGGCCCGACGAGTTGCTGCGGATCGTGGAGCAGCAGACCGACGAGCACGAGTACCGGCTGGCGCAGGGCGCGTCGGAGGCACTGATCAAGTACTTCACGGCGATCCCCAAGGGCGCCGCGTTCGGCAACGGCCGCACCGCCCGGCAGACCTTCGAGGCGATGGTGGAGCGGCACGCGAGCCGGGTCGCCCAGCTCGCCGAGCCGAGCACGGACGACCTGACGCTGCTGTACCCGGAGGATCTGCCGGAGCTGCCCTGACCCCCAACGGCCCCGGTCAGGGAGCCTGTTCGGGGCGCTGACCGGGTACGTCCGGCCGCAGCCCGGCCAGCAGCCGCTCCCGTTCCTCGGCGAACGCCGGGTCGGCCTGGTAGTCGGAGTGGCCGAGGACGGGCGCGGGGAGCGGATGCCGGGCGGTACGGCCGAGGGCGAGGGGGTCCTTCAGGGGCGCGCGGTCCACGTCCGGGCCGCAGTCGCCGGGCAGCCGCACCGGGCCGCCGATCGGGTCGGTGAGCCGGTGGAGGTTGCGCCAGCGGGCCACCTCGCGGTGCAGGGAGCCGAGTTCGGCGGGGCCGAAGTAGGCGGGGAACCAGCGGCCGTACAGGCGCTCCAGCGGGGAGCCGTAGGTGAGCAGCGCGACCCGCTTGCGCACGGACGGCGTCAACTGCCAGGCGGCGGCTGCCGCGAGGACGCTGCCCTGGGAGTGTCCTGAGATCACCAGGCGGCCCCCGGTGCTCTGCGTCCAGGTCGCCATCCGCCAGGTCAGGTCGGGCACCGCGCGCTCGGCGTAGCAGGGCGGCGCGAAGGGGTGGGCGGCGCGCGGCCAGAAGGTGCCGACGTCCCAGAGGATGCCGATGGTGCGCCGCGCGGAGGCGTCCTTGTAGGCGCGCCGCCCCCAGGTGACGAACAGCACGAAGCCGAGCCCGATCAGCCAGGAGCCCAGGGCCTGCGCGGTCTCGGCCGCGCCCCGCACGACGGCGTAGGTGTGCCCGGCCGCCTCCCCTGGGGTCTTCCCGGTGTCCAGGCCGCCCACCAGCGCTCCGGCGCCGAGCAGCAGCGTGGTGGCGGAGACGACGGCGACGAGCAGGGGCGCCCGGTCGGTGAGCGCGGCCATCGCGCGGGTGCGCGCGATACGGCGGGTGGTGGCCGGGTCGGCCGGCTCCTTCGGGTAGTCGCGCTGCACCGTGCTCCGCTCGGCGCGGCTGAGCTGCCAGGTGCGCCAGGACAGCCAGCCGACCAGCGCCAGCAGCGCCACCAGGAGCGGCGGGATGACGGACGCCTGCCAGGTCAGCAGCACGGGCGGGCCGTCGATGGAGGAGCCGGTGCCGTCCAGCCAGTCGGCGACGCGCTGGGCGACGCCGCCCGACATCACGCCGCCCAGCGCGCAGGCCAGCAGCGCGACGGCGGGCCCGCCCAGTCCGCGCATGGCGGCCCGCCGGCCGGCCGGGGCGCCCGTCTGCCCGGCGGATCCGGGTTCCGGGGGCGGGGTGCGGTGCAGCAGATGGGCGACCACGGCGATGACGACCACCAGCAGCCCCTGTACCAGGGGGATGACGCCGAAGGCGGTGTCCCCGGACAGCCGTCCGGCCGACTGCCAGCCCGGCCGGGACCAGCCCGCGTACGGCAGCGCGAGGGCGAGCAGGACGAGGGCGGCCAGCGGCAGCCTGCGTACCAGGTGCTCGTCGAGTTCCCGGTCCAGGCGGTTTTCGCTGCGGCCCCGGCGGCACACCACCCAGAGCACGACCGCCGCCGTGCCGCACAGCGCGGCGATGAGCAGCCGGCCGAGGCTGTCGAGGACGTCGGATCCGCCCGGCCCGCGGTCGAAGCGGGCGGCCGGGGAGACGATCGCCGCCGCCACCGTCAGCAGGCCCGCGGCGGTGTGGGCGGCGCGCAGCCGGGCCACCAGCCGGCGTCCGTACCAGAAGCCGGGGCTGCCCAGGGCGGTCGGGCCGGTCTGTTCGTCCGGCTCGGGGCGGTGCGGCAGCGGCTGGGACTCGTAGGCGCTCCAGGTGCGCCGCGACAGGTACCAGAGCAGATAGGTCAGGGCGGCCGGCACCAGGGCGGCCAGGGCGAGCCGGCGTCCGGGCAGGCTCCACCAGCCCTCGCCGGAGGCGGCGGGCGAGAGGAAACCCAGCCAGGAGTGGCGCGCGGCGCACGCCTCGACGCCGGCGCACTGCCAGGCCACGAGGTCCAGGGCGACCTCGCAGGCCGCCGCCACCAGCAGCACCGTGAGGCTGAGCCCGGCGAGCCGCACCAGCAGCCCGTACAGCCGTACCGTCCGGTGGTGGC
Organism: Streptomyces shenzhenensis; assembly: GCF_003688995.1. Classification (GTDB taxonomy): domain Bacteria; phylum Actinomycetota; class Actinomycetes; order Streptomycetales; family Streptomycetaceae; genus Streptomyces; species Streptomyces shenzhenensis_A. Next base: position 155,350 of record NZ_PENI01000018.1, read on the forward strand.
CCCGGGTGGCGGGCCGCATCCAGTGGGCGAGGTTGACGACCATGAAGGGCAGCAGCAGGAGCCACAGGGCGCGGGCGCTGTTGCCGGAGGTGAGGTTGCACCAGACGTACGCCTCGGGGACCGGTCTGTCCCGGTACTCCTCGGGCCGGTCCTCCGCGTCCACGTCCGCGGCACGCCGGAAGACGGCGGCCGTGTCGTCGCCGGTGATCCGCACCGTGCACGGATCGTCGAGCATCTCCTCGGGTGTGGTGCCCCCCACTCCGTGGACCAGGAGTTCCAGGTCGACCGGGGGTGTCCCGGGCCGCGTCGCGGGGCCGTTCGCCCCGTCCGGCGCGGTCTGCTGCTGCGCACGCTCCACTGTTCTCGCTCTTCCCCCGTGATCCGCCGACGGCTTGTGTCCGTGCGGCCTTCAGGATCTCCGCTCCGGGTGCTCCGCACACCTCTCGTCACCGAATCTCCCCGATCCGTGTGAGCATCGGCGGGACGCACGGTGTCCGAGGGGTGTCTGCGCGTCGCTGCGGGGGGTGGCGCAACGCGCGGCGACCCATGACAAGATGGGACGCCCGCGCACCGGTGGCATGGCGGAACACCCTGGTCGGAGCGGGTGCGACGGGCGTGTCGGACGGCTGAGGCGAAAGGACCGGAGCGTACGTGAGTGAGAATCAGAACCTCCTCGCGGAGCAGCGCCGCGCCCTGATCCTGGACGAGGTCCGGCGCCGCGGCGGCGTCCGGGTGAACGAACTGACGCGCAAGCTCGGCGTGTCCGACATGACGGTGCGCCGTGACCTGGACGCGCTGGCCCGCCAGGGGGTCCTGGAGAAGGTGCACGGCGGGGCGGTGCCGGTCATCGAGGCGAGCACCCACGAGCCGGGCTTCGAGGCCAAGTCGGGCCTGGAGCTGAGCGCCAAGGAGGACATCGCGCGGGCCGCCGCCGAACTGGTCAGCCCGGGCACCGCGATCGCCCTGTCGGGCGGCACGACGACCTACGCGCTGGCGCACCAGCTCCTCGAAGTGCCGGATCTGACGGTGGTGACCAACTCGGTGCGGGTCGCGGACGTCTTCCATGCCGCGCAGCGCACCTCGGGGCAGCGGCAGGGCGCCCCGACGGTGGTGCTGACCGGCGGGGTGCGCACCCCGTCCGACTCGCTGGTGGGGCCGGTGGCCGACCAGGCGATCGCCACGCTCCACTTCGACCTGCTGTTCCTCGGCGTGCACGGGATATCGGTGGAGGCCGGCCTGTCGACGCCGAACCTCGCGGAGGCCGAGACCAACCGGCGGCTGGTGCAGTCGGCACGGCAGGTGGTGGTGGTCGCGGACCACACCAAATGGGGGACGGTGGGCCTGAGTTCGTTCGCGACGCTGGATCAGGTCGACACACTGGTCACCGACGCGGGGCTGCCCGCGGCGGCGCGCGCGGAGATCTCCGAGCACCTGCGCCGGCTGGTGCTGGCGGGCGCTCCGGCCGAGGACGCAGACAACTGACGCCCCGTCAGCTAGGGTGACGGCCCGGCACCGTCAACGCCCCGTTCGTTCGAGGGATGTCGCGAGGGGATTCGCGTCCATGGCTCACGGTCTGCGCCCGGTGGGGCTCGACTTCGTCGAAACGGCCCCCGTACGCCTGGTGTTCACGCGCGAGATCGCCGCCGCGCCCGACGCCGTCTTCCGCGCGCTCGCCGAGGACGTGTCCGGCTGGCCACAGTGGTTCTCGGCGGTGACGTCCGCCCGGGCGACCGAGGGCGGGCGGGAGATCCGGCTCAGGGGCGGCACACGGTTCCAGGAGTCGGTGATCGCGGCGAAGGCTCCCGAGGTGTACGCCTACCGCGTCGACAGGGCGAACACGCCGGGCGCCCGCGCCTGGGCCGAGGAGTGGCGGCTCGCCCCGGCCGGCACCGGCACCCGCGTCCGGATGACGTTCGCCCTCGACGGGACGTGGCTCTTCCGCGCCGTCGCCCGCCTGGCGCGCCCCGGCGTCGGCCGCGCGCTCCGCGCCGCGCTCACCGCGCTGGACCGACGCCTGACCGGCCGGAACCCGTCGGGTCCCGCTCCGGTGTGAGAACCCCGCCGAGGACGGACTCCGCCGCGCACCCGCCGGTCGGCCGCACGGCCCGCACGCTGGTCGCGTCGCGCGCAGGTACGCAACAGACCGGGCCCGCACGACAGGCGTCCCGCCGGGAGGACTCGTGGACGCGTTCGCCCGCCCTTCGCGACGGTCGTGCTCCCGCAGACGGCGACGGCCGTCGCGAGCCGCCTGACGGCGACCGCACGCGCCCCGCGCACACTCGGACCGGGCGACGGCCGTCCTGCGGACCGCCGGTCAGTCCGGCCAGGTCCCGGTCGCCAGCAGTACGTCGATCGCGGCCGTGTACGGCCCGATGTCCAGGCCCTGCTCGGCCAGCCAGGCGTCCGAGTAGTACTTGTCGAGGTAGCGGTCCCCCGGGTCGCACAGCAGGGTGACCACGCTGCCGGTGCGCCCCTCGGCGACCATCTCGGAGACGATCTTGAGCGCACTCCACAGGCCGGTGCCGGTCGAGCCGCCCGCCTTGCGGCCGATGACCCGTTCCAGGGCCCGTACGGCGGCGACGCTGGCCGCGTCCGGGACCTTCATCATGCGGTCGATGGCGCCGGGCACGAAGCTCGGCTCCATGCGCGGCCGGCCGATGCCCTCGATGCGCGAGCCCGAGTCGCAGGTGACGTCCGGGTCGCCGGTGGTCCAGCCCTCGAAGAAGCACGAGTTCTCCGGGTCGGCGACACAGATCCGGGTGTCGTACTGCATGTAGTGCACATAGCGTGCGATCGTCGCCGAGGTGCCGCCGGTGCCAGCGGTGGCGACGATCCACGCCGGTTCCGGGAACCGCTCCAACTCCAGCTGCCGGAAGACGGATTCGGCGATGTTGTTGTTGCCGCGCCAGTCCGTGGCCCGCTCGGCGTAGGTGAACTGGTCCATGTAGTGGCCGCCGGTCTCCACCGCGAGGCGGGCCGACTCCTCGTACATCTTCCGCGAGTCGTCGACGAAGTGGCACTGCCCGCCGTGGAATTCGATGAGCCGGCACTTCTCGGCACTGGTCGTGCGGGGCATGACCGCGATGAAGGGCACGCCGATCAGCTTGGCGAAGTACGCCTCGGACACGGCCGTCGAACCGCTGGACGCCTCGATCACCGGCCGGCCGGGCCGGATCCAGCCGTTGCAGAGGCCGTAGAGGAAGAGCGAGCGCGCCAGCCGGTGCTTGAGGCTGCCGGTGGGGTGGGTCGACTCGTCCTTCAGATAGAGGTCGATGCCCCACTCCTCGGGCAGCGGAAAGCGCAGCAGATGGGTGTCGGCGGAGCGGTTGGCGTCGGCCTGGACCTTGCGGACGGCCTCCTTCAGCCAGGCGCGGTAGCCGGGGTCGCTGTGGTCGGCGTCCAGGGTGGCGCCGGTCCGGGTCTGTGGGGTGGTGCTCACGACGTGGCTCCTTACACTTCGCGGGCCGCCGGCGCCCACGACGACCGGCACTCCGATCATAAGCAGCTTCCGCATCGCTTCCCACCTGCATAAACACACCTTTGGGCAGCCCAAAGGCGACACGGGGGTGCGGTGCTCGGGGCACGCTGGGGGCGCATTCCGGAGCGTGCTTCGGGCACGGCCCCGCGGGGCACCTGGCGCACTGGTGCTCCGCGCCGGGTGGGGGCAGACTGCACCGGGTGCGGGGCCTGCACCCCGTGCGAAGGCGCACACTGGATCACGGAACGAGCCGGACGGCACCGGATCCCGCCCCGGCGGGGTCCGGGTCCGGCGGGCGAGAGACGCGAGGGGGCGGGGAAGGATGGCGGAGCCGGAGTTCACGGCCACGGGCGTCCGGATAGACAAGCGGCTGCGGTCGCTCACCCGGGCCGGGCAGGTCCGGATCAGCGACGGCAGGGTGGAGTTGCTCACCAGCTACGGCAGCGAGATCGACAGCGCGCCGGTCCAGGCGGTGCGCGCCTCGAAGCCCTGGTTCGCCCCGGACGACCGGGCGCTGGCCGATCTCAACGGCCAGCGGTACGTGTTGACGCTCGGCGAGCACGACCCGGCGCCCGGCCACGCGGGCCCGCCCGCGGCGCGCCGGTTCATCGAGGCGGTACGCCGGGCCGCGGGGCGCGGGGACTGAATCACGGCGAGTTGCGCACTCTTGTGTCCTGGGCCACTCTGGTCACACGTCACTCTGGGTTTACCGGCGATAACGCTGCGAACCAGCCCGCCGGCCACTGCAGCAGGCGGCCGCTGGACACCGGCGCCTTGCTGGATCCGTACTCCGTGTTCTTCCGGACCTCACGTCGGGGAGTCGCAGCCGTGATCAGTCACCCAAGCAGGCACTGCACGGTGGAGCTCCAAGCCCTGCCGTCGCGGATCGGCCAGGTCCGCAGAATCGTATCTGCGCAGTTGCGCTACTGGCAGCTGGACCCGTTGATCGACCGGGCCGCGCTCGGGGTCACGGAACTGCTGAGCAACGTCCATCAACACGCCCGGCCCGACAAGTCGTGCACCGTGCGGATCGAACTGCTGCTCGACCGGCTCACCGTCTCGGTGCGCGACCACGATCCACGCCTTCCCGTGGCGGCCGACCTCAAGGACGTCGCACCGCTGGACACCTGCGGGCGCGGGCTCGCCATGGTGGCCGCGCTGAGCGAGAGCTGGGGCGCGCGGCCCGACGGCGACGAGGGCAAGGTCGTGTGGTTCACGCTGCCGGCGCGCGCGGAGGCGAAGCCGCAGCGGGCGGCTGTGCCGCGCCGTACGGCCGTGGAGCAGCCCGCCCCCAGGCTTCCGGAGGCCGAACCCGTCGCCTGCGCGCCCGCCGCCGTGCCCCGTACTCCCGCCCGGTCGGCCGTTGTCGGCTGACCGGGCGGTGACCGCCCTCCCCCGCCCGTCACCCCGTCACTCGGCGGCGATGGCCCGCGGGACGTCCGGGCGCGCCGCCCGCCGGGCCGGCGGCAGGATGATGTTCCGGGCGACGGTCGGCGCCGGCACCGGATGAGGGCCCGGGCCGCCGGGATGTCCATGTCCACGCCGTCCATGGCCCGCGCGGCCGTGCGCACGGTGGTCGTGACGGTCACACCGCACCGCCCTTGCCCGCGCGGCCGAACCGCTCGTCCAGGACGGAGAGCCGCCGCCAGTACTCGTCCTCGTCGATCTCACCGGTGGCGAAGCGCCGGCCGATGATCGCGATCGGCGAGTCGCCCGTGGGGCGTCCGGCGTCCGCGGGCCACCAGGGGGCGCCGCGCCCGCGCCGGACCGTGCGGCGCAACACGGTCGCGCCGCCGATCACGACGGCCGCCCAGATCAGGGGGAAGAACAGGATCCACGGGCCGGGTCCGCCGTCCCAGTTCGCCAGGGTCTGCATCTCGGGTCATCTCCTCCGCGCGAGCAAGTCGGGTACTGCTCAGAGACTCGCTCCGGAGAGGGGTCCGGGTCGTCGTACGTCCGGCGGCAGTGCGGCTACCTCCCGGGGAGTACGCGGATGCGGGGCGGATGCTCCCCGGGGCAGCGTCCCGAACAGGACGGTGCCGCCCGCAGACCACTACGGCAGCCGCAACCACCACGACCCGCGCCCGGCACGCCGGCCCCTGACACACTCCGGAGGCCGGACAGGCGCTCGCGGACGGGCAGCCGCAGCCGCCGGGCGGTGACGTCCGTGGGGCGCCGGGGTCAGGCCGGCTCGGTCAGGGCGGTCAGCGGGTCGTCCAGGACCGGTTGCCAGGCCAGTTCCGCCGCGCCGACAAGGCTGTTGTGGTCGAGGGTGCAGGAAAGGATCGGGACGCCGCCGCTCTGGCCCCACAGGCTCCGGTCGGCGACCACCGCGCGCAGCCGGTCCGGGTCTGCGTCCAGCAGGGTGCGGTGCAGGCCGCCGAGGATGATCCGGTCCGGGTTGAGGATGTTCACCAGGCCCGCGAGGCCGAGGCCCAGACGGTCGATCAGCGCCTCGGCCGCGGCGCGGACCGTCGGGTCGGCGTAGTGGTGACGGACGAGGTCGTCGGCCTGCCGGAGCAGCGACACCTCGGGTCCGGGCGTGCGGCCCGCCTCGACGAGCAGCGCCAGCGGATCCGCCTCCACATCGAGACAGCCGCGGCTGCCGCAGTGGCAGGGGCGGCCCTCGGGGTTCACCGTGAGGTGCCCGACCTCCAGCGCCAGGCCCGAACTGCCCGTGTGCAGACGCCCGTCGAGAACCAGCGCACCGCCCACACCCCGGTGGCCGGTGGCCACGCACAGCAGGTCGCGCGCGCCACGGCCCGCGCCGTGCCGGTGTTCGGCGAGCGCGGCGAGGTTGACGTCGTTGGCCGCGAACGCGGGGCCGGTGATCCCGGCGGCCCGCACGCACTCGGCGAAGATCCGGCGCACCGGCGCGCCCACCGGCCAGGCGAGATGCAGCGGGTTGAGGGCGAGGCCGTCCGGTTCGGCCACCGCGGACGGCACCGCGAGCCCGGCGCCGACGCAGCGGCGGCCCGTCGCCCGGAGCAGTTCGGCACCCGTCTCGACCACCGAGCCGAGCACCTTCGCCGGGTCGGCGGCGACGGTCCCGCAGCCCGGAGCGGTGGCCACGATCCGCCCGCCGAGACCGACCAGCGCGGCCCGGAACCCGTCGGCGTGCACCTGCGCGGCGAGCGCCACGGGCCCGTCCTCGGCGACCGCCAGCCGATGCGAGGGACGGCCCTGGGAACCGGCCGCAGCGGTCGGCCGGGCGTCGACCCGGATCAGTCCCAGCGCCTCCAGCTCGGCGGCCACCGCGCCGGCGGTCGCCCGGGTCACGCCCAGTTCGGCGGTGAGCACGGCCCGGGTCGGCGCCCGTCCCGTGTGCACGAGCTCCAACGCGGGTCCGAGCGCCCCGCGCCCCCGGTCCAGCCGCGCCCTCGAGGTGGTTCCTTCCCCCGCCGTCCGGGGGTCCGCCTTGCCGCTCATGGCGCTGAGTCTCCCATGATCCCGATACGCTGCAATCAGTGCCGCAACCTACAACCCGCTCACGCGCAGGGTGACGTTCAGCCGCCCGGTGAGGCCCAGCTCGGGCGGTGCCGTGCCCGGCCGCACCCGGGGCACCCCGTGGTACGCGCGGCGGGACGCGCCGCCGAAGACGAACAGGTCGCCGCTGCGCAGTTCGACGTCCGTGTACGGCTTCGTGCGCGTCTCGGTGTTGCCGAAGCGGAAGACACAGGTGTCGCCGAGGCTCAGCGACACCACCGGTGCCTCGGACCGCTCGTCGGCGTCGCGGTGCATGCCCATGCGGGCGTCGCCCGCGTAGAAGTTGATCAGCGCGATGTCGTACGGCGCCGCCGCGACCGCCGCCGGGCCGAGCGCGTCGGCCACCGCCCGGCGGCCCAGCTCACCCAGCCAGGCGGGGAAGGGCTTCACCGCCGCCCCGTCGCCGTCGACGACGGTGCGCGCGTAGGCGTACGGGTACCAGTGCCAGCCCAGGCACACCTGGCGCGCTGTCATGGTGCCGCCGCCGGGCGTGCGGACGCTGCGCAGTCCGGCGGGCGGGCGCGCCCACGCGCGGCATGCCGTCAGCAGGTCGCGCCGGCTTCCGGCGTCCAGCCAGTCCGGTACGTGCACCGCGCCGGGCGCGATCTGGAGCCGCTCTCGGGGGAACAGTTCCTCCTCCATGGTTTCCATCCTGCCCGACCGGCCCTGAGCTGCGGCTCCGCCGGGTCCTTTCGTCGAACTCCGGTCGTCCGGGCGGACGACGGGAGTTTGACGACAGGGCCTAGCCTGGACGCACGATGGACGACCGTATGACTACCCCCTGGGGCGCGTTCCAGCTGTCCCGCTTTCCCGAGGACCCGCGCGACCGGCTGCGTGCCTGGGACGCCTCCGACGCGTATCTGCTGCGGCATCTGGCCGGGCGGGAGGTCCCGCTGTCCGGCACGGTCGTGGTCGTCGGCGACCGCTGGGGCGCGCTGGTGACGGCGCTGGCGGAGCACCGGCCGGTGCAGATCACCGACTCCTTCCTCGCCCAGGAGGCGACCCGGGCGAACCTCGCGCGGGCCGGGGTGCGGCCCGGTGCCGTGCGCCTGCTCAGCACCCAGGATCCGCCGCCCGACCGCGTCGACGTGCTGCTCGTCCGGGTGCCGAAGAGCCTTGCGCTGCTGGAGGACCAGTTGCTGCGGCTCGCGCCCGCCGTGCACGCGGACACGGTCGTCGTCGGCACCGGCATGGTCAAGGAGATCCACACCTCGACGCTCCGGTTGTTCGAGCGGATCCTCGGCCCGACCCGCACCTCGCCGGCCGAACAGAAGGCGCGGCTGATCCTGTGCACCCCGGACCCGTCCCTGGCACGCCCCGCCAACCCGTGGCCGTACCGCTACCCGCTCCCCGACGGTATCGGCCCGGCCTCCGGGCGCACCGTCGTCAATCACGCGGGGGTGTTCTGCGCCGACCGGCTCGACATCGGCACCCGGTTCTTCCTGGGGCATCTGCCCGCCGGCCGGGGTGCTCGCAGGGTCGTGGACCTGGGCTGCGGCAACGGCGTCATCGGGACGGCGGTGGCGCTGGCCGACCCCGGGGCCGAGGTGCTGTTCGTGGACGAGTCGTTCCAGGCGGTGGCGTCGGCGGAGGCGACCTACCGGGCCAACGGCGTGCCCGGGCACGCCGAGTTCCGGGTCGGGGACGGGCTGGCCGGGGTGGCGGCGGGCAGTGTGGACGTCGTTCTCACCAATCCGCCGTTCCACTCCCATCAGGCGCTCACGGACGCGACCGCGTGGCGGATGTTCACCGGGGCACGGCGCGCGCTGCGGCCGGGCGGCGAGCTGTGGGTGGTCGGCAACCGGCACCTCGGCTACCACGTGAAGCTGCGGCGCCTGTTCGGCAACTGCCGACTCGTGGCCGGAGACCCGAAGTTCGTGGTGCTGAACGCCGTCAAGCGGTAGCCGCCGCGCTCAACGCCCGGGACGAGGCGCGGAGTTCGCGTCGGCATGCCTGGCCGAAGGCGTGCGGGCCGGGGATACCGACGGACGGGGTCGAGGCGCACAACAGGTGGCGGGCGCGGTCGAGTCCGCGGCGGCGGACGCAGCCGACGGCGGTGTCGCCGGTGGCGGCGCGGAAGAGCCGGTTCAGCTGGTTGTGCGAGACGCCGGAGCCCCGGGCGGACCTCCGGCACGGTCAGCGGTCCGGCCGGCCCCGCCCTCGATGTGGGCGACGGCGGCGCTCAACGCCGGGTGGATACCGGGGTGTTCGGCGGCGAACGCCAGGCCTGCTGTGCGCGACAGCGGGTCCAGATCTCGGCCCGGCCGCCCTCGACGCCCGGAGTACGGCGGCCACCGCTTGCCCCAACAGGGCTCTGCGCAGCGGACGTTCGGGTCCGATGTACTGGACGACGGGGACGCGGTGCGCGGGGCCCGCCACGGGGCTGCGCAGCTGTGCGCAGAGGTGCTCGGAGCGGCCCCGCCAGCGGTGGCGGACCTCGCGCCGGGGCGGTACGAGGCGCACCCGGCCCGGGCGGACGAGGTGCTGGGTGCCGTCGACGCCCAGGCCGGCGTCGTAGCCGTAGCCGTACAGGTGCGGCTGCCCCGGTCCGGGCAGCCGGAAGAAGACGTCGGCGGGGCTCACGACGCCGTACACGCCCACCCCGACGGCCGCCACGAGGGGCGGCTCGCCGAGGTGCGGGCGTGTGTGGCGCACGGCGGGACGGTGTCAGGGGCCCGGCCGGCCGAGGACGTGGACGATCCGCGTCACCTCCCGGGCCATGGCCTCCCGGCCGACGCTCAAGTACTTGCGCGAGTCGACGGCCTCGGGGTGGGCGGCGAGGAAGCCGCGGATCGCGCCCGTCATCGCCGCGTTCAGGGCGGTGCCGACGTTGACCTTGGCGATGCCGCCCGCGACCGCCGCGACCAGTTCGCCGTCCGGCACCCCGGAGGAGCCGTGCAGCACGAGCGGGACGGGCACAGCGGCGGCGAGCCGCCCGAGCAGGCCGTGGTCCAGGGTCGCGGTGCGGGTGGTCATGGCGTGAACGCTGCCGACGGCGACGGCGAGGGCGTCGACGCCCGTGTCGGCGACGAAGGCGCGGGCTTCGTCGGGGTCCGTGCGGGCGCCGGGCGCATGGGCGTCCAGCGGTGCCCCGCCGCCCTGCCCCGGCTTGCCGCCCACCTCACCGAGTTCGGCCTCGATCCACAGCCCCCGGGCGTGCGCCCAGTCGGCGGCGGCCCGGGTGGCGGCGAGGTTCTCGGCGTACGGCAGGCGGGCCGCGTCGTACATCACCGAGCCGAACCCGGCGCCGGGCGTCCGGCGCAGCAGCTCGTCGCTCTGCACATGGTCGAGGTGCAGAGCGACCGGTACGGCCGCCTCCTCGGCGGCGGCGACGGCCGCGCGGGCCAGCGGGAGCAGCCGGCCGTAGCGGAACTTGACCGCGTTCTCGCTGACTTGGAGGATCACGGGCGCGCCGGCCGCCTCGGCCCCCGCGACGACGGCTTCGATGTGCTCCAGGGTGATGACGTTGAACGCGGTGACGGCGGAGCGCGTTCCGGCGGCGTGGGCGACCAGTTCACCGGTGGCTGCGAGGGGCACGGTTTCTCCTTGCGGCGCTCGGGTCAGGGGGCGAGGATCACGGAGCGGGTGAGGTGGCGCGGCCGGTCGGGGTCGAGGCCCCGGCGGGCGGCGACGGCCACTGCGAGCCGCTGCGCGCGGACGAGTTCGGCCAGCGGGTCGAGCGTGCCCTCGATCCATCGGCCGCCCGTCCCACGCACCTGTTCGGCGAGCCCTTCGGGCGCCTCGCCGAACATCCAGGTCGCCGTGGTGCTGGTGGTGATGCTGATGGGGCCGTGCCGGTACTCCATCGCCGGGTACGCCTCGGTCCAGGACAGTGCGGCCTCGCGCATCTTCAGCCCGGCCTCGTTCGCGAGGCCGACGGTCCAGCCGCGGCCGAGGAAGGTGAACTGCGTGCAGTCGACCAGCCCTTCGGGCAGCGGGGCGGACAGCGCCGTACGGGCGTCGGCGACGACGGTGTCGGTGTGCAGGCCCAGGTGGGCGCGGAGCAGGGTGAGCGCGGTGGTGGCGAACCGGGTCTGCACGACGGAGCGTTCGTCGGCGAAGTCCAGCACCACGACGTCGTCGGCGGCCGTTCGCACCGGAGCGTCCGGGTCGGCGGTGACGGCGGTGGTGGGCGTGCTGCCGCGCAGCCGGCCGAGCAGGTCCAGCACTTCGCTGGTGGTACCGGAGCGGGTGAGGGCGACGACCCGGTCGTAGCTGCGGCCGTACGGGAACTCGGACGCGGCGAAGGCGTCCGTCTCGCCCTGGCCCGTGCCCTCGCGCAGGGCGGCGGCGGCCTGCGCCATGAAGTACGAGGTGCCGCAGCCGACGATCGCGACCCGCTCCCCCGCTGCGGGCAGCGCCCCGCCGTGCCCCGGCGCCGCCTGCGCGGCCCGGGTCCAGCACTCGGGCTGGCTGTTCAGCTCGTCCTCGACATGGGTCATGCCGCCCCCTCCATCGACTGCTTGTTCATGCAAGATATAGCTAACTTTCGAGCACAATCAAGCATTCACCGCCACGAAGGGTGCGCTAAGGTCGCCCAGACGGAGAACGGGACGGGGCAACGGAGGCTGCGGATGTCACGCGACGCCCGCTGGAAGGCGCTGCTGGAACTGCTCGTCGAGCGCGGCCGGCTGGACGTCGAGGAGGCGGCGACCGAACTGGCGGTCTCGGCGGCGACGATCCGGCGCGACTTCGACCAGCTCGCCGAGCAGCAGATGCTGGTGCGCACCCGGGGCGGTGCGGTGGTGCACGGCGTCTCGTACGAGCTGCCGCTGCGCTACAAGACCGCCCGGCACGCCTCCGAGAAGCAGCGCATCGCCCGCGCGGTGGCCGGGCTCGTCGCGCCCGGCGAGGCGGTGGGCCTGACTGGCGGCACCACCACGACGGAGGTGGCCCGCGCCCTGGCCGTGCGCGCCGACCTCGCCACCGGCTCACCCGCGCTGACCGTCGTCACCAACGCGCTCAACATCGCCAACGAGCTGGCCGTGCGCCCCCAGTTCAAGATCGTGGTGACGGGCGGGGTCGCACGCCCTCAGTCGTACGAGCTGATCGGCCCGCTCGCGGACGGTGTGCTCGGCCAGATCACCCTCGACCTGGCGGTGCTCGGGGTCGTCGCCTTCGACGCCGCGCACGGCGCCGCCGCGCACGACGAGGCGGAGGCCGCCATCAACCGGCTGCTGTGCGAGCGGGCCGAGCGGGTGGTCGTCGCCGCCGACTCCAGCAAGCTGGAACAGCGGGCGTTCGCCCGGATCTGTGCGGCCGAGGACGTGGACACGCTCGTCACGGACGCGGCAGTGGCTCCGGAGACGGCACACCGGTTCGAGGAGGCGGGAATCCGGGTCCTCGCGGTGTGAGCGGCACACCGGGCGGCGACGCGAGAGGCGGCGCCGCAGCGGTGCACGAGCGGCCCGGCGGGTGGCACGGGCAGCGGCCGTCTCAGATGCCGCCGGGATCGGCCCGGACGAACCCCGCGCCCCGCTGGTCGTTGCAGCCGAGCGTGGGCCGCCCGACGGGGTCCGCCCAGACCAGCTGGGCCTGGAGGGCGACGCTCACGAGCGTCAGCAGCAGGTCGACGTCGCTGGCGACGTCGAGACGTATGGTCACCCACTGCGAGCCGGGCACGATACGGATCGCCCCGGTGTCCCTGAGATCCTGGGCGAACCGCCGGATGGCGCGGTCCGTCAGCAGCAGGTCGACATCCCGTTCCGAGTGGAAGTGGGCGATCTCGCCGTGGGCCGAGCGGAGCGCCTGGCCCAGGCCGCAGCTCGGCACGGCACGTCTCAGATCGGGCCAGGTCGCCAATTGCGCGAGAGCGCGCGACGCCAACGTCATGGGCCCATCATGGACTGCTCACCGTCCCGCAACCAGCACGTGCGCAAGCATTAACCGACCTGTATCCCATACTCCGAACACGCGGACCGACGGCGCTCACGCATACGGCGAGCGGCCGGGCCCGTCGTGCAGCAGGCTGGGTGCCGGGGGCGGCCCGCGTCCCGCACGGACGGGCCGGGCCCCCGAGCGGAAGGAGCGGCGCCGTGGCGGACGGGACCGAGGCGGTCGCGGATCCGACGGCGGTCCGGGTCGCCCTCTGGCGGGCCCTGCACCTGCTGGTCGACGCGCCGCCGCACGTACTGGACGACGAGGTCGGCCTGCGGCTGGCGGACCCGGGCGAGGGCTGGCGGGCCCGCCCCGACATGGATCCGCGGGAGACCCGGCTCATGCGCGCGTCGATCGTGGCGCGGGCCCGCTTCGTCGAGGACCTGGTGATCGAGCGGGCCGCCCGGGGAGTCGGCCAGTACGTGCTGCTCGGCGCCGGGCTCGACTCCTTCGCGCAGCGCAGGCCGCGGATCGCCGCGGGCCTGACGGTGTTCGAGATCGACCGGCCAGGCCCGCAGGCCTGGAAGCGGCGGCGGCTGGCCGAGACGGGGTACGGCCTCCCGGACTCGCTCCGGCTCGTGCCGGTCGACTTCGAGACCCAGTCCTGGTGGGAACTGCTGCCGGGGGCCGGATTCACGGCGGACCGGCCCGCCGTCGTGGCCTCCACCGGCGTCACCATGTACCTGACCCGGGAGGCCGTCGAGGCCATGCTGCGCCAGGCCGCGGCGCTGGCGCCGGGCTCCGCGCTCACCACGACGTTCATGCCGACGCTGGAGCGGATCGAGCCGGAGGAGCGCCCGCTGCGCCGGGCGATGGAGCAGGCGGCGCGCTCCTCCGGTACGCCGTTCATCAGCTTCTTCGTCCCGGAGGAACTGGTGACCCTGGCCCTGCGGGCCGGTTTCGGCCAGGCCCGGCACGTATCGGCGGCGGAGCTGTCCGAGCGCTACTTCGCGGGCCGGACGGACGGGCTGCGGCCGTCGAGCGGTGAGGAACTACTGGTGGCGACCGTCTGACGGCCGCTGCGGCGCATCGGCGGCCCGCGCGCGAACAGGACCGAACGCACGCGCAACGCGTGTCAACTCCCTTGCCGCGCTCCCGGCGCACCCCTAGCCTGACTTTGTGCCGCTCATAAACAAAACCCGTGCGCAGCGCACCGTGCCGGGTGACACGCTGACCCGGCTCCGCGTGGCGATCACCGCGTTCTTCGCCCTCGACGGCTTCATCTTCGCGGGCTGGGTCGTCCGCATCCCCGCCATCAAGCACCAGACCGACGCCTCCGCGAGCACGCTGGGGCTCGCGCTGCTCGGTGTCTCGGCGGGTGCCGTCGTCACCATGACCCTCACCGGGCGGCTGTGCCACCGCTTCGGCGCCCATCCGGTCACCGTCGTCTGCGCCGTCCTGCTCTCACTCAGCGTCGCCCTGCCCCCGCTCACCCACTCGGCGCTCGCACTGGGCGGCGTCCTGCTGGTGTTCGGCGCGGCCTTCGGCGGGATCAACGTCGCCTTCAACAGCGCGGCCATCGACCTGATCGCCGCGCTGAAGCGGCCCGTCCTGCCGAGCTTCCACGCGGCCTTCAGTCTCGGCGGCATGGTCGGCGCCGGGCTCGGCGGGCTGGTCGCCGGGGCGCTGTCCCCCACGCGGCATCTGCTCGGCCTGACCGTCGTGGGGCTGCTGGTGACCGCCGCCGCGGGACCCACACTGCTGCGGCACGAGCCGCCGCGCCCGCCCGAGCGCGCGCACGACGCGGCCGGAGAGGCGCCGCGACGCCTCGACGGCCGGACCCGCGGACTGGTGGTCGTCTTCGGCCTGATCGCGCTGTGCACGGCCTACGGCGAGGGCGCCATGGCCGACTGGGGCGCCCTCCACCTCGAACAGGACCTGGACACCTCGCCGGGCATCGCGGCGGCCGGCTACTCGTGCTTCGCGCTCGCCATGACCGTCGGGCGGCTGACGGGCACGGCCCTGCTGGAGCGCCTCGGCCGTACCCGGACCGTGGTCGCGGGCGGCACCGTCGCGGCGGCGGGCATGCTCCTGGGCTCGCTCGCCCCCTCCGCGTGGGCGGCCCTGCTCGGCTTCGCCGTCACCGGGCTGGGCCTCGCCAACCTCTTCCCGGTCGCCGTGGAGCGGGCCGGAACGCTCGCCGGCCCGAGCGGTGTCGCGATCGCCTCCACCCTGGGGTACGGCGGCATGCTCCTCGGGCCGCCCGCGATCGGCTTCATGGCCGACTGGTTCTCGTTGCCCGCCGCGCTCACCAGCGTCGCGGTGCTGGCGGCCGTGGCGGCGCTCATCGGTGTCACGACGCGGCGCGCCGTGGCCGGTTGACACCGCGGCACCGAACGCCGCGCCCGGGCATACGTAGCACCGGCCGCCATTCCCCGGAGGGACGGGGCGGACACGGGTTCGACCGGTCGTTGACGGGTGTGATTCGGCACCCGACGGCGCCACCCGGCATACAGGTGACGCGTTGGGGGTGCCGGGGCAGCGCGACAGCGACCGTTCGCTGATCGCGACCGCCGCGCGGTCCGTCGGTTTCCGTGAAGCGCGAAGTACGGCATGGGGTGTTACGTACATGTGGACAGGTGTCGGCGGCTCCTGGGTTCCGTCTGTGGCCCGCGCGGAGGAGGATCACGACCTGGTCGGCCGGGAGCGGGAGGCGCGGGAGCTGCGGGAGCTGCTGGCCGCGCACCGGATGGTGAGCGTGACGGGACGGGCGGGGGTGGGCAAGAGCCGGCTGGCCCGCGCGGTCACGACGGCAACGGCCGACGGGCCGTGGCGGCGGATCGTCCGGGTGCGCGGCACGGACGGCGGGACGTGCCCGCCCGGTGCGCTCGCCGCGTCGGTGGTGCGGACGCTCACCGGGCCGGGAGCCGCCCCGGACGCGGCGGACCCGGATGTCGTCGGGGCGGTGCGTGCGCTGCGGGACACCCGGATCCTGCTGTTCCTCGACGACGCCGACCCCGTCCGCGCGGAGTGCACGGGCCTGGCGCAACGGCTGCTGATGGCCGTACCGGACCTGCGGATCCTGGTGACGTCCCACCGGCCGCTGGGCCTCGGGCACGAACAGGTGCTGCGGCTGCGCGGGTTGGCGCTGGAGGAGCCGGCCGGCGGCGACGGCGCGGCACCGGCGGTGGAGCTGTTCCTGGCGCGGGCGCGGACCCGGGCGTTCGCCCCGCGGGGCGCCGAGCTGCGGGCGGTGCGCGAGGTGTGCCGGCTGCTGGAGGGCCACCCCCGAGCCATCGAACGGGCCGCCGGGCAGCTCGCCGACCGCCCGGTGGCCCAGGTCGCGTCGCTGCTCGCCCGCCGGCAGGACCGGCTGGCCCGCGCCCGGTACCGGCTGTGCGCGGCCGAACTGCGCACGGTGTGGGCGCGGGCCAGCGCCTTCGCCGGCTCCTTCGCCGAGTCGACCGCGGTGTTCGTGTGTGCCGGCGACACCGTGGCGGAGCACCGGGTGCCGGGCGCGCTCGCGCGGCTGGCGGCGCTGGGGGTGCTGGAGCCGGTGGGCGATCGGAGCGGGCCGCGCCGGCCGCGCTACCGGATGGCGCGCGCCGCCCGGGAGTTCGGCGCCGAACAGCTGCGCGAGTCCGGCGAGTTCCCGATGGCCGCCGAGCGGCGGGTGGCCCATGGCCGCCGGGTGGCCGCGGTCGCGGAGCACCTGTGGAGCGCGGGCGGCCAGCGGCAGGCGGTGCACCTCGTGCTCGACGAGCGGGACGAGCTGACGGACACGGTGCGCTGTGCCCTCGCCCGGCCCGAACACGCCCAGGCCGCCCTGAAGATGGTGGTCGACCTGTGGTTCTGGTGGGCGGTGTACGACCGGGCCGAGGAGGGCCTCGGCTATCTGCTGCGCCTGCTGCCGCACTGCGCGCCGGACGGCCCGTCGGTGGTGCGCGCGCAGTGGCTGGCCGCGTGGCTCGCCGCGCACCACGACCCGCGCACGGCACGCGCCCTGCTGGACCGGGCGTGGCCCGCCGCCGTGCTGGCCGGGGACGACGCCGCCATCGGCCGTATCGCACATGTCCAGGGCGTCCTGGCCCTGGCCCAGGGCGATGCCCGGGAGGCCGCCGAGCATTTCCGGTTCGCCGCGGACACCGTCCCGGACCACGCCCCGGCGGGCCCGTCACCGGCCGTGAGCCGGGCCGTCCTCGCGCTGGTGCAGGCCGGTTTCGACCCCGACGCGGCGCGGCACAGCGCCCGCCGCGCGCTGACCCACCCCGGCATCCGCGACGACGCCTGGGCGGCCCTGCTCGCCCGCTGCGCCCGTGCCGTCGTCGACCACCGGTGCGGGCATCGCGGCCCGGCCCTGCGGCGGGCCCGGCGGGCTCTCGAGGCCGTGGAGGGGCAACTGCCGGCGCCGTACGGCCGTGCCACGCTGGCCCGGCTGGTCGCCGACATCGAGTCCGGCGCCCCCGCCGAACCCCGCCGCCCGGCACCGCCCCGCCCCCGTACGGACGTCCGGCTGCCCGACCGCGCGGCGAGCACATCACGGCACTGACGACCACCGGGCACCCCATCGAAACCCCTGCCCCCGCCGGACCCGCGCCGCCCCGGTCCGGCACACTCGCTCCATGGAGACTGCGGAGTTCGTTCGGATCCTGGACCGGGAGGGCCGGCTGCTGGCCGCGGCGGCCGAGGCGGCGGGGACCGGCGCCGAGGTGCCGACCTGCTCGAACTGGCGCGTGCGCGATCTGCTGCGGCACACGGGAGCCGTGCACCGGTGGGCGGCGGGGTTCGTCGCCGACGCGCATGCCGGACCGCGCCCGCTCGGGGACCTGCCCGACCTGGACGGCGGCGCCCTGGTGGCCTGGTACCGCGACAGCCACCGCCGGCTCGTGGACACGCTGGCCGCCGCACCGCCCGACGTGGCGTGCTGGACGTTCCTTCCGGTGCCGTCCCCGTCGCCGCTGGCCTTCTGGGCGCGCCGGCAGGCCCATGAGACGACCGTGCACCGGTACGACGCCGAGGCGGCGCGCGGCGGTCCCGCGTCCCCGGTCGCGCCGGAGTTCGCGGTCGACGGCATCGACGAGTTGCTGTGCGGCTTCCACGCCCGCTCCAGGAGCCGGGTCCGCACCGACGCGCCGCGGCTGCTGCGGGTGCGGGCCGTGGGGGCGGACGCCGCCGGCGGCGCGGTGTGGAGCGTACGGCTGTCGGATCTGCCGCCGGTGACCGTGCGGGACGCGTCAGGGCGGGCGGATGCCGAACTGGCCGGTCCCGCCGACCGGTTGTACCTCGCGCTGTGGAACCGGGCGGAGGTGCCGAGCGTCACCGGGGACGCGGCGCTGGCCGCGCTGTGGCAGGAGACGTCCGCGATCTGACGGCGGGCCGGTCAGCCCGCCAGCATCCGGGTCAGCACCGCGCGCTGCAGCGGCAGCACCTGCCCGTGCAGCACGCGTCCCTTCGCCGTGAGCGCCACGCGCACGCCCCGCCGGTCCTCCGCGCACATGGCGCGCTCGACGAGCCCGTCCCGTTCCAGACGGGCGATCAGCCGGGACAGCGCGCTCTGGCTGAGGTGGATCCGTTCGGAGATCTCCTGGACGCGCAGCGAGCAGCCGTGGTTCGCACCGGCGGCCTGGGACAGCAGGTCCAGCACCTCGAAGTCGCTGGCGCACAGGCCGTGTTGGTGGAGCGCGCGGTCGAGTTCGCACTGGGTACGCGCGTGCAGTGCCAGGATGTCCCGCCATTGGTCCACAAGCGCCTGCTCGGCCTTCTTCCCCACCATGAACGCACGGTAGCAGAGAGGCGACATTGTTTCGGCCACATTAAATGTGCGTGCATTCAATGCGCAAACATGTGGCTGGCTCAGCCGAGCCAGCCCGGGCGCACCAGGCCCGACTCATAGGCGAGAACGACCAGTTGGGCGCGGTCGCGGGCACCCAGCTTGACCATCGTCCGGCTCACATGGGTCTTCGCGGTGAGCGGGCTGACCACCAGGCGACGGGCGATCTCCTCGTTCGACAGGCCGATCCCGACCAGGGCCATCACCTCCCGTTCCCGCTCGGTGAGCCGGGCCAGCTCGGCGGCGGCAGCGGGCTGCTTGGAACGGGCCGCGAACTCGGCGATGAGGCGGCGGGTCACCCCCGGCGACAGCAGTGCGTCGCCCTCGACCACCGCCCGTACGGCGCGCACCAGTTCGTCCGGCTCGGTGTCCTTGACCAGGAAGCCGGAGGCGCCGGAGCGGATCGCCTCGAAGACGTACTCGTCGAGTTCGAAGGTGGTGAGCATGACCACCTTGACGTCCCGCAGCTCCGGCTCCCCGGTGATGCGGCGGGTGGCGGCCAGCCCGTCGAGCCGTGGCATGCGGATGTCCATCAGGACGACGTCCGGGCGCAGTTCGCGCACCGCGGCCAGCGCCTCGGCGCCGTCGGCGGCCTCGCCGGCCACCTCGATGTCCGGCTGCGCGTCGAGCAGCGCCCGGAAGCCGGCCCGCACCAGGGACTGGTCGTCGGCGAGCAGTACCCGGATCACCGGTCGTCCTCCTCGGCCCCGGTGTGCAACGGCAGTACGGCGAGCACCCGGAAGCCGCCGTCGGGGCGCGGGCCCGCCTCGATCGTGCCACCCAGGGCGGCGGCCCGCTCGCGCATGCCGGCCAGCCCGTTGCCGCTGCCGCCGGCGTCGGCACCGGTCGCGGGCCCGTCGTCGTCGACGCGCAGCCGCAGCGAGCCGGCTTCGTGGTCGAACCGCACGCGCGCGTGCCGTGAACCCGAGTGCCGCACCACGTTGGTGAGGGCCTCCTGGACGATGCGGAACGCGGCCAGATCTGCGCCCGGCGCGAGCCGCGGCGCCGCGCCCTCGACCTCGACGGTGAGCCCCGCGCCCGCCGCCTGCTCCAGCAGTTCCGGCAGCCGGTCCAGGCCCGGCGCGGGGGCGCGCGGCGCGGCGCCCGGGGCGCGCAGCGTGTCGAGCACCTGCCGCACCTCGCCGAGCGCCTCCTTGCTGGCGGACTTGATGGTGGTGAGGGCGGCGCGGGCCTGCTCGGGGTCGCTGTCCAGCAGCGCGAGCCCCATGCCCGCCTGGACGTTGATGACGGAGATGCTGTGCGCGAGGACGTCATGCAGTTCCCGGGCGATCCGCAGCCGCTCCTCGTCCGCGCGCCGCCGGGCCGCCTGTGCGCGGTCGGCCCGCTCCCGCATCCACTGTTCGCGCCGCACCCGGGCCAGTTCGGACAGCGCGCCGATGGCCAGGACCCAGGTGGCGATCACGATCTCCTGGCCG
The DNA here is from genome assembly GCF_003688995.1 of Streptomyces shenzhenensis. Lineage (GTDB taxonomy): Bacteria > Actinomycetota > Actinomycetes > Streptomycetales > Streptomycetaceae > Streptomyces > Streptomyces shenzhenensis_A. The sequence continues at coordinate 175,397 of NZ_PENI01000018.1, forward strand.
ATGCTGCCGCCCGTGTCGCCCGGGGGCGGCAGCCGGCGGTAGAGCCAGAGCGCGATCAGCACGTGCCCGGCCCACAGCAGCCCGACGGACGTCCAGGCGGCCCTGCGGTGCCCGGCGACGACCGCGGTGACGCAGCTGACGGCGACGGTCAGGAAGACCGGCCCGTACGGGTAGCCCGCGCCCAGGTAGACCAGGGTGGCCGCGGCCGTGCCGAAGACGACGGTCACCGGGTGGCGATGCCGCCACAGCAGCAGCCCCGAGGCGACCAGGAGGAGTACGCGCGCGTAGGTGTCCAGCGGCACCCGGCCCGGCTGGCCGTGCGCGGCGAAGTTCGAGCCGATCAGGACGAAGGCGGTGAGCAGCACGGTGGAGCGCCACGGCCGGCGGCCGGCCGGCGGCTCGGCGCCGTCCGGCCGCTGCCACCACGGTGGCCCGTACCGCCACCACTGCGCCGGGCCGTGCGCACGCGCCCACTGCTCCTCCATGACGGCCACGCTAGACGCAGCACACGGGGGCGGGCGTCAGCCGGGCGAGGTGATCACGCGTACTCCCGGGGAAGTACGTCCGGGCCGCCCCGGGCCGCTGCGCAGACCCCGTGGCCCGCCGTGCGCCTACCGCAGCCCCACCGAGTGCGCCAGTCCGGTCGCGGCGTGTCCGAAGAACGTCTCGCGGTCCTCCACGAGCCGGTTGAACTGGCCGAACAGCTCGAAGCTGACCAGCCCGAAGAGCTGTGCCCAGGCCGCGACGAGCGCCACGGCCGCCTCGGGCGGCAGGTCGGGCGCGAGGTCGGCGGCCAGCCGCTCGCCCTCGGGACGCAGCTCGGCGGGGAGACCGAGGCCGACGAGACCGGGGCCCCGGTGGGCGTCCCGGATGAAGCCGATGAGGACGACGCCGACCCGGGAGGCGGGCGGGACGGTCGTCCGGGGAGCCGCGTAACCCGGCACCGGCGAGCCGTAGATCAGCGCGTACTCGTGCGGATGGGCGAGCGCCCAGCCGCGCACGGCCATGCACACCGCGACCCAGCGGGCCACGGGCCCGGCGTCGGCGGCCGTGTCGTCGCGTGCCCGCTCCGCGCACTCACCGATGGAGTCGTACGCGTCGATGATCAGCGCGGTCAGCAGGTCGTCGCGGCTCGGGAAGTAGCGGTACACCGCGGAGGAGACCATGCCGAGTTCGCGGGCCACGGCCCGCAGCGACAGCTTCCCGGTCCCCTCCGCGGCGAGCCGTCTGCGGGCCTCGTCCTTGATCGCCGCGGTGACTTCCCTCCTGGCCCGCGCGCGGGCGCCCTGTGCGGTCGTCATACGCAGCAGTGTGCCACGAAGTCAGAGCACTGCACACAAAAGAGAGCGGCGAACCGAAAAGAGAGCACCGCTCTTGCCGTGGAGCGTCGATCTGCCGCACACTGATGTCGAGGGAGAGCACTGCTCACACGACGTCGCTCGGCCTGCGTCCCGCCGCGAGAACATCGCTTCCAGGAGGAAGTAGCCATGACCACACACGTCCAGAAGCCCGGCTGGTTCACCGTCAATGTCATGAACCGCGCGGTGTCCTGGCTGACCCGCCGCGGCATCAGCGTGTGGGGCTCGCGGGTCCTGGCGGTACGCGGCCGCAAGAGCGGTGCGTGGCGGACCACCCCCGTGAACCTGCTGACCGTGGACGGACAGCAGTATCTGCTCGCCCCGCGCGGCCACGTCCAGTGGACGCACAACATGCGGGCGGCCGGCGGGGGCGAGCTGCGCCTGGGACAGCACGTGGACGTCTTCACGGCGACCGAGATCGCCGACGACGACAAGGTTCCGCTGCTGCGCGCCTACCTCAAACGCTGGAAGGCCGAGGTGGGCGTCTTCTTCGGCGGTGTCGGCCCCGACTCGCCCGAGGCCGAGCTGCGCCGCATCGCGCCGAACCACCCGGTCTTCCGGATCACCCTCACGAAGTGACCGGGTCGTCCGCCGCCGTCTCGGCCGCGGGGGCGGGCCGCCGGTCCAGCGCGGTCAGGGCGCGCTGGGCCATGGGGTGGTTGCGGACCAGTTCGCCCAGGGTCGTGGACCCCCGGGTGATGTCCCGAAAGGCGTTCCAGGCGGGACGGAAACCGGTGAGGGCCGCGTGGAACAGGCCGGGCCTGCGCTCGAACACGGTGAGCATCCGCCGGCCGACGCTCATCTCCACGCCGAGCCCGGCCTTGATCGCGAACGCGTAGTTCAGGGCCTGGCGCCGGGTGTCCACCGCGTCGTTCGCCTCGGCGATCCGCACCGCCCACTCCCCCGCGAGCCGGCCCGAGCGCAGCGCGAACGAGATGCCCTCGCGGGTCCACGGCTCCAGCAGCCCGGCCGCGTCGCCGCAGACGAGGACCCGGCCGCGGGACAGCGGGGAGTCCTCGGCGCGACAGCGGGTCAAGTGCCCCGAGGAGACGGCGGGTTCGAAGCCGGACAGCCCGAGCCGGGCGACGAAGTCCTCCAAGTACCGCTTGGTGGCGGCGCCTTCGCCGCGCGCCGAGATCACGCCGACCGTGAGCGTGTCGCCCTTGGGGAACACCCAGCCGTAACTGCCGGGCATCGGACCCCAGTCGATGAGGACCCGCCCCTTCCAGTCCTCGGCGACCGTGTCCGGCACCGGGATCTCCGCCTCAAGGCCGAGGTCGACCTGCTCCATCTTCACGCCGACATGCGCTCCTATACGGCTGGCGCTGCCGTCGGCGCCCACCACGGCGCGGGCGAGGACGGTCTCGCCGCCCTGGAGCACCACGGCGACCGTGCGCCGGTCCGGCACCGCGGAGCCGTGCTGCTCCACCCTGGACACCGTGGCGCCGGTGCGCAGTTCGGCGCCCGCCTTCTGCGCGTGCTCGACCAACTGCTGGTCGAACTCCGGCCGGTTGATCAGGCCGAACAGCATCTGCTTGGAGCGGCGGGTGCGGGTGAAGCGCCCGTTGTTCGAGAACGTGACGGCGTGCACCCGGTCCTTGAAGGGGAGTTCGAAGCCGGGCGGGAGCGCGTCGCGCGAGGGGCCGATGATGCCGCCGCCGCACGTCTTGTAGCGGGGCAGCTCGGCCTTCTCCAGCAACAGCACGCGCCGTCCCGTGACCGCCGCCGCGTAGGCGGCGGAGGCCCCCGCGGGTCCCGCGCCCACCACGACGACGTCCCACACCTGCTGTACGTCGTCCGCCGAAGAGTTCTCGCCGCTCACGATGGTCTACTGCTCCGATCAAGCCGCTGCCGCTGGCGCTTCCCGGCCGCGCGACCGCGCCCGACCAGGAAAGACCCTATGTCCCCCCGCATCCTACGGCGGACGTCGCCGCAGGCCACTGTGGGAGGATCGGTGTACTCACCGCTACAACGTCGCACCTACGAGGAGCGTGCCCATGTCGTCGAATCCGGTCGCCGAGACCGTCGCCTCGCTGCTGCCGAGGGCGCAGGCGGAACTCGCCGAGCTGGTGGCCTTCAGATCGGTGGCGGACTTCGACCAGTTCCCGAAGAGCGAGAGCGAGGGCGCGGCGGCCTGGGTCGCCGACGCGCTGCGCGCCGAGGGCTTCCAGGACGTGGCCCTGCTCGACACACCGGACGGCACCCAGTCGGTGTACGGCTGCCTGCCCGGACCGGAGGGCGCGAAAACGGTTCTGCTGTATGCCCACTACGATGTGCAGCCGCCGCTGGACGAGACCGCCTGGGCCACTCCGCCGTTCGAGCTGACCGAGCGCGACGGACGCTGGTACGGGCGCGGCGCGGCCGACTGCAAGGGCGGCGTGATCATGCACCTGCTGGCGCTGCGCGGGCTGCGGGCGAACGGCGGCGTCCCGGTGACCGTCAAGGTCATAGCCGAGGGCTCCGAGGAGCAGGGCACCGGCGGCCTTGAGCGGTACGCCGAGCAGCACCCCGGTCTGCTGGCGGCGGACGCCATTGTCATCGGCGACACCGGCAACTTCCGCGTCGGCCTGCCGACCGTCACCACCACGCTGCGCGGCATGACCCTGGTGCGGGTGCAGGTGGACACGCTGGCGGGCAATCTGCACTCCGGGCAGTTCGGCGGCGTCGCCCCCGACGCGCTGGCCGCGCTGATCCGCGTCCTGGACTCGCTGCGCGCCGAGGACGGTTCCACCACGGTCGACGGGCTGGCCGCCGAGGGCCGCTGGACGGGCCTCGCGTACGCCGAGGAGCAGTTCCGCGCGGACGCCAAGGTGCTGGACGGCGTCGGGCTGATCGGCGAGGGCAGCGTCGCCGACCGCGTCTGGGCCCGTCCTGCCGTCACGGTCCTCGGCATCGACTGCCCGCCGGTCGTGGGCGCCACCCCGTCCGTGCAGGCGAGCGCCCGCGCGCTGGTCAGCCTGCGGGTGCCGCCGGGCGTCGACGCGACCGAGGCGAGCAAGCTGCTCCAGGCCCACCTGGAGGCGCACACGCCGTGGGGCGCCCGGGTGCACACCGAACAGATCGGGCAGGGCCAGCCGTTCCGCGCCGACACCGGCAGTCCGGCGTACCGCGCGATGGCCGACGCCATGGCGGTGGCCTACCCGGACGAGACGATGCAGTACGCCGGTCAGGGCGGCTCGATCCCGCTGTGCAACACCCTCGCGCGGCTGTACCCGCAGGCGGAGATCCTGCTCATCGGCCTGAGCGAGCCGGAGGCGCAGATCCACGCCGTGAACGAGAGCGTCTCGCCCGAGGAGTTGGAGCGGCTGTCGGTGGCGGAGGCGCTGTTCCTGCGCAACTACGCCGCGGGCTGAACCGCTCTGCCGACGACAGAGGGTCCTCGCCCCCGGGCGGGGGCCCTCCCTGCGGTCGGCGCTTGGACGTCATGGCGCTGCCCCCGCGCCTCCACCTGCTGCGCTTCCCGGTCGGCCAGGCCTACCTCTGGTCCGACAGCGACACGGCAACGCTCGTCGACGCCGGGACGATCGCCGACGCGCTCACCGCACTCGGACGGGCCCCGCCGTCCGTACGGCGGATCGTGCTGACCCACTTCCACGAGGACCACACGGGCGGGGCGGGCGAGTTCGCCGCGCCGAGGGTCGCGGGCCTGGACGCGGAGGTGGCCTGCCTCGGTCACGGCGATCCGGTCACGGCGCGCGCGTCGGCGGTCCTGCGCGAAGCGGCGGACCGACATGGCGTGCGGCGGTGACCATCGGAGCATGTCCTGTTCCGCGCGCCTCGCCGCCCACGCCACCGTCATGGCGCTGCTCAGCGGCAGCGAACCGGGCGTTGGGGCGCGGCGGGTGTCCCGCCCGGCCGCCGATGCCGGCGCGTGAGGTCAGCCGAGGGGGACGCCGGCCTCCAGGTACAGCGCGGCACCCCGCTCGCGCGCCCGCAGCGCCCATCGCAGCCGCTCGTAGCGCACGGGCGGCAGCAGCGCGGCGGCCTCCTGCTCGGTGACGAAGCGACAGGCGCGCAGTTCGGGTCCGGGCAGCAGCAGGGAGCCGGCCTCGGCGGACGCGAGACGGCCGCCGTCGAACAGCAGGCGCAGCCCGCCGTAGCCGGGCGGCGCGGGCGGTTCCCAGTCCACGACGAGCAGCCGCGGCACCTCCCCCAGCCGTATCCCGGTCTCCTCGGCGACCTCGCGCATGCCGGCCCGGGCGGGCGCCTCGCCGGGTTCGACGACACCTCCGGGGAACTCCCAGCCGGGCTTGTACGTGGGGTCGACCAGCAGGACGCGGTCCCGCTCGTCGAAGAGCAGCACCCCGGCCGCGAGGGTCTCCGCAGCGGGTTCCGGGGTCTGCACGATGTCACAGGGGGCGACGGTGCCGTCGGCGACGGCCTCGGCGATCCGGACCGCCGTCTCGTACGGGGTGAGCGCGCTGGTATCGACGGGGTGGGCGTCGGCGGTGAGCCAGGAGGCGAGGGCCGCGCGGTACGGCTCGATGTGGTCGTACGCCCACTGGCGCACCCGCAGCTCGCCGTCGGGCAGGTCGGGCGGGACCTCCCGCCCGGCTATCCGGGCGCGCAGGATCGTTTCGGCCGGGGCGAGCAGCAGATGGTGCACGGCGATCCGGCGGGCGGCGAGGCCGCCGAAGATCTCGTCCCGGTACTCCTGGCGCAGCAGGGTCATGGGGACCACGAGGGTCCCGCCGAGTTCGGCCAGCATGGCGGCCGCCGTGTCGATGACCAGCCGGCGCCAGATCGGCAGATCCTGGAAGTCGCCGACCTCGGCGAGGCGTTTGGGCGGCAGCAGGTGCGTGAGCGCTCCGCCGATGACCTCGGGGTCGAAGAGCGTGCTGTTCGGGACCAGGTCGATCAGTTCCCGTGCGGTGGTGGTCTTCCCCGCACCGAACGCACCGTTGATCCAGACGATCACGGTTCCCCCTCTTCTGTTGGCCCCCAGAGGCTTGCCCGCTCCACACTGCCACGAAAACCAGCCGCAGCTGAGGGGCCGCGCCACGGGGGCCGGTGCGCCTTCGCGGCACACCGGCCCCCGGCAGAGACAGCGGGCGGGGTCCGGGCTACTCCTGCGCCGGGAGGTGGTCGGCGGAGCCGAGGCTGTCCTGGCTGACGAGGTGGTCGACGGTGCCGAGCGTGTCCGAGACGTTCAGATCGCCGAGGGCGTCCTTCTCGGCGCCGTGGGACGGGGTGATCGCCGCCACGACGAAACCGGTGGCGAGGGAGGCGATGGCGAGCATGCTGCGCTTCTTCATGCCCGGATCAACTACGCGGACGGCCAGGGGTCACGCGGATCACCGCGGTTCCCCCGTCCAGGTCCACCGCGCTCCGGCGCGGGGGCGCCCCGTCCTCCTCGTCGCAGTTCCCCGCGCCCCTTCGGGGAGCCGCCCCACACAACCGAACGTCCGGCGCCGCTCCCCTTCGCCGAATTGCCCGTGGATCAAGGGATATGACGCGTTGTCGGACGCGCGTCACCGCTCCCCTTCCACCACAGTCCGACAGGTTCTACCGTGAACGCCCATCGATGACACGTACATGGCGTCATTGCCGCCTTTCGCGAGGAGGAGGAACGTAACGATGCGTCACCCTCACACCCGCACAACCCGCCGAAGAGCGGTCGGAGCGCTCACCGCCGGTCTGCTGTGCGCGGCCGGCCTCGCCGTCCCCGCCACGGCGGCCCCCGCCGAGGCACCCGTCGCGTCCGCCCCGGCCGACGGACTCGCCCTCACCCCGCCGATGGGCTTCAACAACTGGAACTCCACCCACTGCCGCGCCGACTTCGACGAGGAGATGGTCAAGGGCATCGCCGACCTCTTCGTGGCGAAGGGCCTCAAGGACGCCGGGTACCAGTACGTCAACCTCGACGACTGCTGGGCCCTGCCGAGCCGGGACGCGAACGGCCGGCTGGTCCCCGATCCGGTCCGCTTCCCCGGCGGGATCAAGGCCGTGGCCGACTACGTCCACGCCAAGGGCCTCAAGCTCGGCATCTACACCAGCGCCGGCACGAAGACCTGCAACAGCGCCGGGTTCCCGGGCGCGCTCGGCCACGAGTACGGCGACGCCCAGCAGTTCGCCGACTGGGGCGTGGACTACCTCAAGTACGACAACTGCAATAACCAGGGCGTGGACGCCCGGCTCCGCTACACGACCATGCGGGACGCCTTGCGGGCCACCGGGCGGCCCATCGTCTACAGCATCTGCGAATGGGGCGAGAACAAGCCCTGGGAATGGGCCGCGGACCTCGGCCAGCTGTGGCGGACGACCGGGGACATCAGCGACAGCTGGGGCTCGATGCTGTCGATCCTGAAGCAGAACCTGCCCCTCGCGCCGTACGCAGGACCCGGCCACTGGAACGACCCCGACATGCTGGAGGTCGGCAACGGCGGCATGACCGACACCGAGTACCGCACACACTTCTCGATGTGGTCGATCATGGCGGCGCCGCTCCTCATCGGCACCGACCTGCGCACGGCGTCCCCTGCGACCTTCGGCATCCTGGGCAACAAGGAGGTCATCGCCGTCGACCAGGACCCGCTGGGCAGGCAGGGCACGGTCGTCTCGTCCGAGGGCGGACGCTGGGTCGTCGCCAAGGAGATGCGGGACGGCAGCCGCGCGGTGGCCCTGTTCAACGAGTCCGGCACCGCCCAGCGCATCACGACGACCGCACGGGCCGTGGGCCTCCCGGACGCCCCCGGCTACACCCTGCGCGACCTGTGGCAGCACCGCGGCTACCACACCGCCGGCACCGTCTCGGCGACCGTCCCCGCCCATGGCACGGTCCTGGTCCGGGTCCAGGCCGACCCCCGCTGGGCCGCGCTCCCGCCGGCGGTCGAACTCGGCCTGGACGGCAGCCCGTACGTCGAGGCGGGCACCCCGGCCGCGCTGACGACCTCGGTCACCGACCTCGGCCGCGCCCCGGCCCGGCAGGTGTCCGTGGCACTGACCGGCCCCGAGGGCTGGACCGTCACCCCGACGTCGGCCACCGGGACGGCATCGCTGGCGACGGGCCGGTCCCTGCGCACCGGCTGGCGCGTCACCGCGCCGCCCGGCACGCCGACGGGACCGTACGACCTGACGCTGCGGGCCCGCTACCGCTCGCCCTCGGGAACCCGCGTCGACACCGCGCTGCCGCTGACGGTGTCCGTCGTGGTGCCGCCCCCGTCCGGGACGTCGTACCTCGGCGATCTGCCGTGGCTGTCCGCCACCAACGGCTGGGGTCCGGCGGAGCGCGACACCAGCAACGGCGAGAGCGCGGCCGGCGACGGCAACCCCCTCACGCTGGGCGGCGTGGTGTACGCCAAGGGGCTCGGCGTTCACGCGGAGAGTTCCGTCGACTACTACACGGGCGGGGCCTGCGAGACGGTCACCGCGGACGTCGGGGTGGACGACGAGAAGGGCGCGAACGGCACCGTCGCCTTCGAGGTCTGGGCCGACGGCACGAAGGCCGCCGCCACCGAGGTCCTCACCAACGCGATGCCGGCCCGGCCGCTGACCGCGGACGTGACCGGCGCCCAGGTGGTCCGGCTGGTCGTCACCGACGGCGGCGACGGCATCGACTCGGACCACGCGGACTGGGCCGACGCGCGGATCGGCTGCTGAGCCGCACGGCCCGCGCGTGAACGTTCCCGCAGACACCGCGGACCGGTGTCAGACCCCCGCCGCGGTCGCGCCCGGCCGCCTCGCCAGCGCGGCCGCGGCGGCACCCACCAGGCCGGCGTCCGTGCCCATCTGGGCGGGCGTCACCGTCAGCCGCCGCACGAAGGAGAGGGTCGCGTAGTCGCCGAGGGCCTTGCGCAGCGGCGCGAAGAGGATGTCGCCCGCCTTGCCCACGCCGCCGCCGATCACCGCGATGTCGATCTCCACGAGGGTCGCGGTGGCCGCGATGGCGGCGGCCAGCGCCTGCGCGGCACGCTCGAAGGAGGCCACCGCGACGGGGTCACCGGCGCGGGCGGCCGCCGCGACCGCCACCGCCGAGGCGTCCCCGTCGGGGCCGGGCCGCCAGCCGCCCTGAAGGGCGCGCCGGGCGATGTTGGGGCCGCTGGCGATCCGCTCGACGCAGCCACGGGAGCCGCACGGGCAGGGATCGCCGTCGAGGTCGACACTGATGTGGCCGATGTGGCCCGCGTTGCCCGTGGGTCCCGGGTGCAGTTGGCCGCCCAGGACGAGACCCCCGCCGACGCCGGTGGAGACCACCATGCACAGCGCGTTGTCATGGCCGCGGGCGGCGCCCTGCCAGTGCTCGGCGGCCGTGATCGCCACGCCGTCGCCGATCAGCTCGACGGGCAGGCCGCCTGTCGCCGCCCGCACCCGCTCGACCAGCGGGAACCCGCGCCAGCCCGGCACGTTCACCGGGCTCACGGTGCCCGCGGAGGCGTCCACCGGGCCGGCGCTGCCGATACCGACGGAGCTCGCGCGTCCCCACAGGGGAGATCCGGCGAGTTCGCCGAGCACCTCCGCCACGGCCCGCATGACGGTCTCGCCGTCCTGCTGTGCGGGCGTCGAGCGCTGGGCGCGGACCTGGATCCGCCCGTGGCCGTCCACCAGCGCGCCGGCGATCTTGGTACCGCCGATGTCGAGCGCAGCCACGAAGTCGGTGTGCATCAGAGTCGAATCTCCCCGTCAACCATGAGAAAACCAAGAGCGAGACGCAGCCCGGTCTCGCGGTGGGGGCGCGGGCCGGTGATTGCGGTGGACAGTGTCTCCCGCATCTGACAACGTTGTCCAGGCTCTATGCTCGACGCCATATCCTCACACCACACCGATCCATTCACTTACGCACCCCCGTGGACGACAGGACAGGACGCAGCATCGTGCCAGAGACCACCCGCCGCGCCGACCGACTCTCCGGATCCCGCTACGGCAACCGTCCCACGATGAAGGACGTGGCAGCGCGCGCCGGTGTCGGGCTCAAGACGGTCTCCCGCGTGGTCAACGGCGAGCCGGGGGTCACCCCGGACACCGAGCGCCGCGTCCAGGAGGCCATCGACGCGCTCGGCTTCCGCCGCAACGACAGTGCGCGCGTGCTGCGCAAGGGCCGGACCGCGAGCATCGGTCTGGTCCTGGAGGACCTCGCCGACCCGTTCTACGGTCCGCTCAGCCGTGCCGTCGAGGAGGTGGCCCGCGCCCATGGCGCCCTGCTGATCAACGGCTCCAGCGCGGAGGATCCGGAGCGCGAGCAGGAACTGGCGCTGGCCCTGTGTGCCCGGCGGGTGGACGGGCTGGTGATCATTCCCGCCGGGGACGACCACCGCTATCTGGAGCCGGAGATCAGGGCGGGCGTCGCGACGGTGTTCGTGGACCGCCCGGCCGGGAAGATCGACGCCGATGTCGTCCTGTCCGACAACTTCGGCGGCGCCCGCGACGGTGTGGCCCATCTGATCGCCCACGGCCACCGCAGGATCGGCTTCATCGGCGACATGCCCGGCATCCACACCGCGTCGGAGCGGCTGCGCGGCTACCGGGCGGCCATGGAGAACGCCGGGATACCCGTCGAGGACGGCTGGATGTCCCTGGGGGCGACCGACCCGGAGCGGGTGCGCCGGGCGGCCGAGGAGATGCTCGCCGCGGCGTCCCCCGTCACCGCGGTCTTCACTGGCAACAACCGGGTGACGGTGACCGTGATCCGGGTGCTGGCGGAGCACTCCCGGCCCGTCGCCCTGGTCGGTTTCGACGACATCGAACTCGCCGATCTGCTGCGGCCGGGTGTCACGGTCGTCGCCCAGGATGCGGCGGCCCTCGGCCGCACCGCCGCCGAGCGTCTCTTCCGGCAGCTGGACGGCAGCCTTGTCGCTCCGGAGCGCATCGAGCTGCCGACCCGGCTGATCACCCGCGGCTCGGGCGAGTTGCCTCCGGCCGGCTGAGCGGTGACCGTCCCGGGGGCGGGCCCAGCGCTCCGCGGGAAGGGCCGTGACGCGTCGTCGGTCGGCTGCGCCGCCATCGTGGCTGATCGCGCCGTTCCCCGCGCCCCCCTCCGGGGCACCGACCAACAACAGCGGGCCTCGCCCGACCCGCCCCAAACGACGGCCGACCGCCGTCACGCCGTCGGTCGGCTGCGCCATCGTCGTGGCTGATCGCGCAGTTCCCCGCGCCCCCCCTGCGGGGCGCCGCCTAACCACGGCGGATCTCACCCGACCCGCCCGAGACAACGGTCAACGGCCGACCGCACCGCCGTCGCGGCCGATCGCGCCGTTCCCCGCGTTCCCCTCCGGGGCACCGACCAACAACAGCTGGCCTCGCCCGACCCGCCCCAAACGACGGCCGACCGCCGTCACGCCGTCGGTCGGCTGCGCCATCGTCGTGGCCGATCGCGCAGTTCCCCGCGCCCCCTTCGGGGCGCCGCCCAACCACGGCGGATCTCACCCGACCCGCCCGAGACAACGGTCAACGGCCGACCGCACCGCCGTCGTGGCCGATCGCGCCGTTCCCCGCGCTCCCTTCGGGGCGCCTTTTGTCAGGCATGACCGTCCGATGGCCGGGGTCGTGGGGTTGGTGTGGTGAAGTGGTTCAGGTCCGGGCGGGTCAGGCCGGTTAGGTGGTGTACCTCGTCGAGGTCCAGGGCTCCGCAGTCCAGGCCGCTCAGCAGATATCCGCTGAGCGCCTTGGCGGTGGCGGGCTCGTCGATGATGCCGCTGTCGCCGCCGGCCCGGTCGGCGTACCGGGCCAGCCGCGTCGCCGCCTGTTCGAAACCCTCGCGGTAGAAGGCGAACACGGCGGCGTAGCGGGTGGGGAGGTGGCCGGGATGCATGTCCCAGCCCTGGTAGTAGGCGCGGGCCAGGGCACGCCGGGTGAGGCCGTAGTGCAGCCGCCAGGCGGCGTGGACCCGCTCGGTCGGGCCGACCGGCAGCACGTTCGTGGAGCCGTCCGACACGCGGACGCCGGTGCCCGCCGCGGCGACCTGCATGACCGCCTTGGCGTGGTCGGCGGCCGGATGGTCACCGGCCTGGTGGGCGGCGGAGACGCCGAGGCCGGCGCTGTAGTCGAAGGTGCCGTAGTGCAGTCCGGTGGCCCGGCCCTCGGCGGCCCGGATCATCCGGGCGACCGTCGCGGTGCCGTCACCGGCGAGGATGGCCTGGCTGGTCTCGATCTGGATCTCGAAGCCGAGCCGGCCGGGTGCGAGGCCCCACGCCTTCTCGAAGGCCTCCAGCAGCCGCACCATGGCGGTGACCTGCTCGGCGTAGGTCACCTTGGGCAGCGTGAGGACCAGCCCCTGCGGCAGTCCCCCGGCCTCCATGAGGCCGGTCAGAAAGACGTCGAGGGTCCGGATGCCCCGCTCGCGCACCGCTGCCTCCAGGCACTTCATGCGGATGCCCATGTACGGCGCCGCCGTGCCGTGCGCGTACGCCTCGGCGATCAGCCGGGCCGCGCGGGCGGCCGCCTCGTCCTCCTCGGCGTCCGGGCGCGGTCCGTAGCCGTCCTCGAAGTCGACCCGCAGGTCCTCGACGGGCTCGCGCTCCAGCTTGGCGCGTACGCGGTCGTGGACGGGGCCGGCGAGTTCGTCGCCGAGGCCGAGGACGGCGCCGAAGGAGGCCGCGTCGGGGGCGTGTTCGTCGAGCGCCGCGAGGGCCCGGTCGCCCCAGGAGCGGACGGTGTCGGCAGCGAACGCGTCGCCGGGGACGTAGACCGTGTGGACGGGCCGGCGGGTGCCGGGGTCTCCCGGATAGTGACGTTCCAGCTCGGCGTCGACCGGGGCGAGGGAGGCGCTGATCTCCTCGCTGACGGCACCCGCGAGGCTCGTCGCGACCTTCTCCTGTCGGCCCTGGCCCATCCGCCACCTCCATTTTCCGCTCTGCGGAATCAACAATTCGCAGAACGAAGCTATCCGTGGGGATTCCGGATGGTCAACACCCTGTCCGCGGGCGGCCACTCGGCCATGTCGTCATGTTCACGCCCACCCCGTAAGGCGGTATCACGCGTTCGTACCCACCGACTCGTCCGGCCGTTCCCAGCGAAGGAGCCCCCTGTGCCGAACCACAGCCGAGTCACGCGCCGTCTGGGTCTCAAGGCCGCCCTGTCCGCGGCGGTCACCGTGCCCCTCTCCAGTACAGCACTGTCCGTCCCGGCCGCCTCGGCGGAGCCGGACCCGAGCCGCCGACTGGAGGTCATGTCCTTCAACCTGCGCTACGCGAGCAGCACCGAGCCGAACAGCTGGACCGTCCGCAGGCCGGTGATGCGCACCCTGCTGCGCCGTGCGGCCCCGCATGTCATCGGCACCCAGGAGGGCCTCTTCCCACAACTGCTGGACATCGACGCGGATCTCGGGCCGCGTTACGACTGGATCGGCGCCGGCCGCCTGCACGGCAGCCGCGACGAGTCCATGGCGGTCTTCTACGACACCCAGCGCCTCACCCCGGTCGAGTACGACCACTTCTGGCTCTCCGACACCCCGGACGTGATCGGCTCGAACACCTGGGGCGCGGCCTTCGCCCGGATGGTCACCTGGGTCCGCTTCCGGGACCGGCGCTCCGGGGGCCGGGAGTTCTACGTCCTCAACACGCACTTCGACCATGCGAGTCAGTACGCGCGCGAGCGGTCCGCCGCCCTGATCGCCGAGCGCGTGCACGGCTTCGACCGCGCGCTGCCGCTCGTCGTGACCGGCGACTTCAATGTCGCCGCCCACCGGAGCACGGTCTACGACACGCTGCTGGGCGCGGGCCTGGTGGACACGTGGGACGCGGCGGAGGCACGCGGCCCGCTGTACGCCACCTTCCACGGCTACCGGCCGCTGACGCCGGACGGCGACCGCATCGACTGGATCCTGGCCACGCCAGGGGTCGGCACGCGACGGGCGTCGGTCAACACCTTCTCGGCCGACGGCCAGTTCCCGAGCGATCATCTGCCGGTGCAGGCGTCCCTGACCCTGGGGTGACGGCCCCGGGACGAACCGAGGCCCCCGTGACCGCTGCCGGTCACGGGGGCCTCGTACGGCCTCGGTGGGGGTCAGCCCTTGCGGGCCTTGATCTCCTCGGTGAGCTGCGGGACGACGTCGAAGAGGTCACCGACGACGCCGTAGTCGACCAGATCGAAGATCGGGGCCTCCGGGTCCTTGTTGACCGCCACGATCGTCTTCGACGTCTGCATCCCCGCCCGATGCTGAATCGCACCCGAAATACCCGACGCGATGTACAACTGCGGCGAGACCGACTTACCCGTCTGACCCACCTGATGAGTGTGCGGATACCAACCCGCGTCCACCGCCGCACGCGACGCACCCACCGCCGCACCCAGCGAGTCCG
>NZ_PENI01000019.1 GCF_003688995.1 Streptomyces shenzhenensis
CCCCCGCCGCCAACGCCCCGAACTCTGGAACCTCTACAACGGCCGCCACGCACCCGGCGAACACGTCCGCGTCTTCCCCCTCTCCAACTGGACCGAACTCGACGTCTGGCAGTACATCGCCCGCGAGGACATCGCCCTGCCCCAGATCTACTTCGCCCATGAACGCGAGGTCTTCGAACGGGACGGCATGTGGCTGACGGCCGGTGAGTGGGGCGGCCCGAAGGACGGCGAGCACGTGGAGAAACGGCAGGTCCGCTACCGCACCGTCGGCGACATGTCCTGCACCGGCGCCGTCGACTCCGACGCCGACACCATCGACAAGGTGATCACCGAGATCGCCGCCTCCCGACTCACCGAACGCGGCGCCACCCGCGCCGACGACAAACTCTCCGAGGCCGCGATGGAAGACCGCAAGCGCGAGGGGTACTTCTAGCATGACCACCACGACCACCGAGGAACTCCCCGCCACCACCCTGCTCCGGTTCGCCACCGCGGGCTCCGTCGACGACGGCAAGTCCACCCTCGTCGGCCGCCTGCTGCACGACTCCAAATCGGTCCTCGCCGACCAACTCGAAGCCGTCGAACGCGCCTCCGCCGACCGCGGACAACACACCCCCGACCTCGCCCTGCTCACCGACGGACTCCGCGCCGAACGCGAACAAGGCATCACCATCGACGTCGCCTACCGCTACTTCGCCACCCCCCACCGCCGCTTCATCCTCGCCGACACCCCCGGCCACGTGCAGTACACCCGCAACATGGTCACCGGCGCCTCCACCGCCGAACTCACCGTCATCCTCGTCGACGCCCGCAACGGCATCGTCGAACAGACCCGCCGCCACGCCGCCATCGCCACCCTCCTCCGCGTCCCCCACGTCGTCCTCGCCGTCAACAAGATGGACCTCGTCGACTACCGGGAACCCGTCTTCGCCGCGATCGCCGAGGAGTTCACCGCGTACGCGACGGAGCTGGGCGTCCCGGAGGTCACCGCGATCCCGATCTCGGCGCTGGTCGGCGACAACGTGGTGGAGCCCTCCGCGACCATGGACTGGTACGGCGGCCCGACCGTCCTGGAGCACCTGGAGACGGTCCCGGTCAGCCACGACCTGGCGCACTGCCACGCCCGGCTGCCCGTCCAGTACGTCATCCGCCCGCAGACCGCCGAGCTCCCCGACTACCGCGGCTACGCCGGGCAGATCGCGGCCGGCACCTTCCACGTCGGCGATGACGTAACGATCCTGCCTGCCGGCCGGACCTCCCGGATCAGCGGCATCGATCTGCTCGGCAGGCCGGTCCAGGCGGCCTGGACCACCCAGTCGGTGACGATCCTGCTGGCGGACGACATCGACATCTCGCGCGGCGACCTGATCGTGCCGAGCAAGGACGCGCCGGCCACCACGCAGGACGTCGAGGCGACCGTCTGCCACGTCGCCGACCAGCCGCTGGCCGTCGGCCACCGGGTGCTGCTCAAGCACGGCACCCGCACCGTCAAGGCGATCGTCAAGGACATCCCGTCCCGGCTCACCCTCGACGACCTCTCCCTGCACCCGCACCCGGGCCGGCTCGTCGCCAACGACATCGGACGGGTCAAGATCCGCACCGCCGAACCGCTCCCGCTCGACTCGTACGCCGACTCGCGCCGCACCGGCTCGTTCATCCTGATCGACCCGAGCGACGGCACGACGCTCACGGCCGGCATGGTCGGCGAGTCCTTCGCCTCGCCCGCGCCGGTCAAGGACGAGGACGAGAACGACGGCTGGGACTTCTGAGCATGGCCACGACCGACTTCTTCTCGACGTTCGCCAAGGAGGGCGGCCGTGTCGGCAGCGGCGCCCTCGGCAGCGGGCAGGGCGGGGTGGCGCGATGTGTGCGCTGACGTACGCGCACTGCCTGCGCGCCCGCACCCCCCACCCCCCTGACCGAAGACCTGCCGAATTCCCGGCCACGACCTGAGAGACCGTGACCGCCGGGCCAACGAGAGGAACACCTCCCGTGCCTGCCAACCGCTCCTCCGCACTCCGCCGCGGGCTCGCCGTGGCCGCCGCACTCCCCCTCCTCGCGCTCGCCGCCTGCGGTTACGGCTCCGAGTCCAAGGACAGCTCGTCCGATCAGAAGGTCGCCGCGGGCTCCGAGAAGATCGACGGCCTGGACTCCGTCAGGATCGGCTACTTCGGGAACCTGACCCACGCGACCGCGCTGGTCGGCAACCAGAAGGGCTTCTTCCAGAAGGAGCTGGGGGCCACCAAGGCCCAGTACGCCACCTTCAACGCCGGGCCCTCCGAGATCGAGGCGCTGAACGCCGGCTCCATCGACATCGGCTGGATCGGCCCCTCCCCGGCGATCAACGGCTACACCAAGTCCGACGGCAAGAGCCTGAAGATCATCGGCGGTTCGGCCTCGGGCGGGGTGAAGCTCGTGGTCGACCCGGACAAGATCAAGTCCCTGAAGGACGTCAAGGGCAAGAGGATCGCCACGCCTCAGCTCGGCAACACACAGGACGTGGCGTTCCTCAACTGGATCGCGGACCAGGGCTGGAAGGTCGACGCGCAGAGCGGCAAGGGTGACGTCACGGTCGTCCGCAGCGACAACAAGGTGACCCCGGACGCGTTCAAGGCCGGCTCCCTCGACGGCGCCTGGGTGCCGGAGCCGACGGCGTCGAAGCTGGTCGCCGAGGGCGGCAAGGTGCTGCTCGACGAGGCCACGCTGTGGCCGGACCAGAAGTTCGTGATCACGAACATCATCGTGTCGCAGAAGTTCCTCAAGGAGCATCCGAAGGCCGTCGAGGCGGTCCTGAAGGCGTCCGTCGAGACCAACAAGTGGATCAACGCGAACCCCGGTGAGGCGAAGGCGGCGGCCAACAAGCAGCTGGAGCTGGACTCCGGCAAGGCGCTGCCGGCCGAGGTGCTGGACCCGGCGTGGAAGTCGATCCAGATCACCGACGACCCGCTGGCGTCCACCCTCGACACCGAGGCGGAGCACGCGGTCAAGGCCGGCCTGCTGGAGCAGCCCGACCTGGCCGGCATCTACGACCTGACGATCCTCAACAAGGTCCTCGAGGCCGCGGGTGAGAGCCCGGTCGACGCCGCCGGCCTCGGCACCAGCTGACCCATTCCGACGCGTTCCCAGGAGGTGACGACCATGGCCACGACGTACGCCGAGGCCGCCGAGGCCGTCGAACACGCGGCACGCCTCGATCATGTCTCCAAGTCCTTCGCGGGGCCGGGCGGGCAGCAGCTCGTCCTGGACGACATCAGCCTCGATGTCGCGCCGGGCGAGTTCGTCACCCTCCTGGGGGCGTCGGGCTGCGGCAAGTCCACGCTGCTGAACCTGGTGGCGGGCCTCGACGAGCCCACCGCCGGTTCGATCACGACGGACGGCCGCCCGGCCCTGATGTTCCAGGAGCACGCCCTCTTCCCGTGGCTGACCGCGGGCAAGAACATCGAACTCGCCCTCAAGCTCCGGGGCGTCGCCAAGCCCGAGCGCCGCACCACGGCCGAGGAACTGCTCGAACTGGTCCGGCTGAAGGGCGCGTACGACAAGCGTGTGCACGAGCTGTCGGGCGGCATGCGGCAGCGCGTGGCGCTGGCCCGCGCGCTCGCCCAGGAGAGCAGTCTGCTGCTGATGGACGAGCCGTTCGCGGCGCTCGACGCCATCACCCGGGACGTGCTGCACGACGAGCTGACCCGCATCTGGGCCGAGACCGGACTGTCCGTGCTGTTCGTGACGCACAACGTGCGCGAGGCGGTACGGCTCGCGCAGCGCGTCGTCCTGCTGTCCTCCCGGCCCGGCCGGGTGGCCCGCCAGTGGACGGTCGACATTCCACAGCCGCGGCGCATCGAGGACGCCCCCGTGGCGGAACTGTCCGTCGAGATCACCGAAGTACTGCGTGGGGAGATCCGCCGCCATGGCCAGCACTGAGACGAAGACGGCGGACTCCGCCGAACTGCCCGGCATCGAGGCGGGCCTCGACGCGCTGGAGACGTCGGCCGCGGGCCGCACACCGCTGCGCAAGACCCTCGTCGACAAGGTCGTGCCGCCGGTCACCGCGATCGTCGTGGTCCTGGTGGTCTGGCAGGGCCTGATATCCCTCAAGATCGTCGACGATCCCACCAAGCTGCCCTCCCCCACGGCGGTGTGGCACGAGATCCAGAACGCCTGGCTGCAGGGCACGCTGCTGGACTACATCTGGACCAGCGTCTCGCGCGGCCTGCTCGGCTTCTGCTTCGCGCTGCTCATCGGCACCCCGCTGGGTCTGCTGGTGGCCCGGGTGCGGTTCGTGCGCGCGGCCATCGGTCCGATCCTGTCCGGGCTCCAGTCACTGCCGTCGGTGGCGTGGGTGCCGCCGGCCGTGATCTGGCTGGGCCTGAACAACTCGATGATGTACGCGGTGATCCTGCTCGGCGCGGTCCCGTCGATCGCCAACGGGCTGGTCTCCGGCGTGGACCAGGTGCCGCCGCTGTTCCTGCGCGCGGGCCGCACGATGGGCGCGACGGGTCTGAAGGGCACCTGGTACGTCACGCTGCCCGCCGCACTGCCCGGCTATGTGGCCGGCATGAAGCAGGGCTGGGCGTTCTCGTGGCGCTCGCTGATGGCCGCCGAGATCATCGCGTCGTTCCCGGACCTGGGCGTGGGCCTCGGCCAGTTGCTGGAGAACGGCCGCAACGCCAGCGACATGGCCATGGTGTTCGAGGCCATCCTGCTGATCCTGTTCGTCGGCATCGCCATCGACCTGCTGATCTTCAGCCCGCTGGAGCGGTGGGTGCTGCGCAGCCGCGGGCTGCTGGTGAAGAGCTGAGGCACGGCATGCGCACACCGGTCCGTCCCGCGCTCGTGGTGATCGCCCACGGCAGCCGCGATCCGCGGCATGCCGCGACCGTCCACGCCCTGGTGCGGCGGGTGCGGTCGCTGCGGCCGGGGCTGCGGGTGGCGACCGGCTTCCTGGACTTCGACGTCCCGTCCGTGCGCGGGGTGCTGGAGTCCCTGGCGGCGGAGGGCGTACGGGACGTGGTGGCGCTGCCGCTGCTGCTCACCCGTGCCTTCCACGCCAAGGCGGATGTGCCGGCGGTGCTGCGGGACGCGCCGCCGCGGCTGCGGATCCGGCAGGCCGAGGTGCTCGGGCCGTCGCCGCTGCTGCTTGCGGCGCTGGAGCGCCGGCTGCGCGCGGCCGGGGTGGCGCGCGCCGACCGGCCCTCGACCGGGGTCGTGCTCGCCTCGGCGGGGTCCACGGACCCGGAGGCGATCGCAGTGATCGCCGATATCGCGCGGAAGTGGCGGCAGACCGGTTGGCTGGCCGTGCGGCCCGCGTTCGCCTCCGCGGGATCGCCCGCGGGGTTCCCGCGTACCGAGGAGGCGGTGCGGGAACTCCGTTCGCTCGGCTGCGACCGGGTGGCTGTCGCGCCGTACGTCCTGGCGCCCGGTTTCCTGCCGGACCGCATCGCGCGGGGCGCTCGGGATGCGGATGTTCTGGCCGATGTGCTGGGGGCGGCGCCTGAGGTGGCCCGGGTTGTGCTGGAGCGGTATGACGGTGTCTCCGACGGGGAGACCAGGGCATGCCGTCGGTCGACTGCGGGTGCGTTGTGGCTGGGCGCGCAGTTCCCCGCGCCCCTTCGGGGCACTGCCGCGGCGCGACTCGCCTCGCAGACACCCCTTCGCTGACAACACCCCTTCGACTGCCGGTGCGCTGTGGCTGAGCGCGCAGTTCCCCGCGCCCCTTTGGGGCACTGCCCCGGCGCAGCTCGCCTCGCAGACACCCCTTCGCTGACAACACCCCTTCGACCGCAGGCGCGCTGTGGCTGAGCGCGCAGTTCCCCGCGCCCCTTCGGGGCGCTGCGGGCCGTGGGCACCCCGCCGAACTTCCTTTCGGCGTCCGGTAATTGGTTCTGCGTCCCGTGCGGTCTAGGTGTCACAGCTGGGCTGATGTCCGGCTCCTGTCGAGTGCCGTGGGTCCCGGCCGCTGGACGCCAGCGCCCGCTCGAACACGGGCGCGTCGTCCGGCACCGGCACCGGGTCGGCGAAGCCGTCGTACTGCCGGTAGAGGTCGCCGTGCTTCTCCACCACGTCCAGGACCAGGCGGGCGGCGCCCGTCGAGACGTGGAACTCCTGGCCGGTGGCGACCGCCACGTCCCAGCCGTGCACCGCCATCTCCTTGATGATCATCCCGGCGAGCTCGGCGGCCGGCATCTTCGCCGGGCCGAGGTCGATCTCGCCCTCCCACACCGCGGGGTCCGCCCAGGCGGCGACCGCGCGGTCCAGTTGGGCGGCGTACGCCTCGGCCCAGCCGGGATCGGCGGTGAAGTCGCGGGCCGTCATCTCCTCGGACAGCGGCTTGCGCAGAGCGCGGTGCTGCAGGCCGTGCGAGGTGTAGAGGACCCAGTGGTTCACGAGGGTGCGGACGTTCCAGTCGGGGCAGTGCGTGCGGTCGTCGAGCCGGGCCGCGGGCACCCCGCGCGCGACACGGGCCGCCTCGGCGGCGCATTCGGTCATATACGGGTGCAGAGCGTCGTACGTCATGCGGCCACGCTAGGCAGCGCGGGCGCGGGCCTCTTGAACAAACGCGACAGCCCCGCCGGGCCGCGGTGTGCGCGGGGTCACTCCGCCCCGGCGGTCAGCTCCACGAGTTTGAGCACGGTGTTCCAGTTGCGGCTGGTGGCGATCACGTCCTTGGTCCGGCGCGGCCGGGACAGGACCTCCGCCAGCTTGGAGCGGCCCACGCCGTCCGGCGCGTACAGATACAGAACGCGGTCGCCGAGGCGGAACTCCTCGGGGAGGTGGGCGGCGGCGTCGATGTCCGCGTAGCGGGCCGCGTCGACGGGCGCGGAGAAGTAGGTGGCGTGGAGCCGGCGGGGTTCGAGGTCGGCGGCCGGGAAGGGACAGGCGTCGGCGACCGCCTTGAGATAGGCGTGGTCGCGCACGATCACGTCCACGGCGAAGCCGAACCGCGCTTCCAGCGCCCGGCTGATCTCCGCGGCCAGGGCGTCCTCGTCGGCGTGGTCCGACACGAAGACCGCCTGGCCGCTCTGCAGATGGGTGCGTACGCGGTCATGGCCGAAGCCCTCCAGGAGCCGGCGCAGCTCGGCCATGGGGAGCCTTCTGCCTCCCACGTTGATCGCGCGCAGCAGCGCCGCATACGTCGTCATCCGCACACGATAGCGACGAGCGGCCGTCGTGCCCCGTGGGGGCGGGCACGACGGCCGGGCCCGTGGTCGCGGGCTCGGCGAAACTCTCGCCGATCGCAGCGGCGGGAGCAACCTGTACACGCGCCTGTGACTTGTTCAACAAACCTGCGTAACCACAAAGCGGGTGCTTGGCTGACGGATCGGACGCGGCACGGCCGGCCGCCCCTGATACCCCTCCCCGCACCCCCCGATAGATGTAAGGGGCAACCGTACTCCTGGGCGATGAGCTCCCGGGGTCCCACGGAATGAGCCGGGCCCGCCGCAGCTCACCGGGCAGCACGACGAGATGCGCTTATCTCGCCCCTACCTTCGAAACGACACGTAGCGAACGCGTGGCGGCCGGGGCCGTCACCGCAGACGAGGGGGCAAGCCCGTCATGGGGAACGGAGATTCGCGGGTGCGGGGCCTGGCCGCCCGGGCCGGCGGCTGGAGCGCACGGCACCGATGGGCTGCCGTCGGGATCTGGGTACTGTTCGTCGTCCTCGCGATGGGGCTCGGTTCGGCCGCGGGCCGCGTCGACGTCGACGCGAGCGACCAGATGGGGGGCGAGACGCACACCGCGGCGCAGATCATCGACGACGCGGGGATCAAGGAGCCGGCCGGCGAGACCGTGCTGATCCAGGCCCGTGACGGCGCCGTCACGGCGACGGACGCCGCGTTCAAGGCCGCCGTCGCCGATGTCGTCGAGGCGGTCGGGGCCACCGGCAGGGTCACCGACGTGACGTCCCCGTACGACACGGGGACGATCTCGAAGGACGGCCGCAGCGCACTGGTGCAGTTCGACATGCGTGGCGCCGCGGAGACCGCCGCCGACCGGGTCGAGCCGGTGCTGAAGGCCGTCGAGGGCGTGCAGAAGGACCATGGTTCGCTGCGGATCGAGGAGATCGGCGGCGCCAGCATGACCAAGCAGTACCAGGACGCCTTCGGGTCCGACTTCCAGCAGGCCGAGTACTCCGCCGTGCCGGTGGCCCTCGGCATCCTGCTGATCGCCTTCGGCGCGCTGGTGGCCGCGCTGCTGCCGGTGGCCCTCGCGATCACCGCGATCGTGGCGACGATGGGCCTGATGGGCCTCGTCAGCCACGTCCAGCCGATGAGCGACACCGCCAACTCCGTGATGCTGCTGGTCGGCCTGGCGGTCGGCGTCGACTACTGCCTGTTCTATCTGCGCCGGGAGCGCGAGGAGCGGGAGGCCGGGCGGGACCCGGGCACGGCACTCAGGATCGCCGCCGCGACCAGCGGGCGCGCGATCATCGTCTCCGGTGTCACGGTGTGCGTGGCGATGGCGGGCATGCTCTTCACCGGGATCGCCGAGTTCGAGGCGATGGGTCTGGCCTCGCTGATGGTCGTGGCGGTCGCGATGGTCGGGTCGGTGACGGTGCTGCCCGCGCTTCTGTCGCTGCTGGGCGAGCGGGTCGAGAAGGGGCGGATCCCGTTCCTGCGCCGGCGCAACCGTGGCGTCCCCGCCGAGAGCCGGTTCTGGACCGCCGTGCTGCGGGGCGTGCTCGCCAGGCCCGTGGTGTCCGTCGTCGTCGCGGTGGGCGCGCTGCTGGCCATTGCGGCGCCCGCGCTGGGCATGAAGACCTCGCAGCTCACGCTGGACCAGGAGTTCGGGAACGACCTGGCCATCGTGCAGACGTACAACCGGGTCAACGAGGCGTTCCCGGGCGGCTCCGAGCCGGCCGAGGTGGTCGTCAGGGCGCGGGACATCAACGCGCCCGAGGTCAAGCAGGCGCTGGCCGACTTCAAGCAGCAGGCGATCGACTCGGGCGCGTCGCGCGGCCCGGTCGACATCAAGCTGCACGACGCGCAGAACGTCGCCCTGGTGTCCGTGCCGCTCGTCGGCGGCTCCGACATGGACAAGGCGGGCAAGAGCCTGGAGAAGCTCCGCGACGAGGTGCGGCCGGCCACGCTCGGCAAGATCGACGGTGTCCGGGCGCCGATCACCGGACAGGTCGCGGGCTCCAAGGACTTCAACGACCAGCTGATCCGCTCCGTCGTCCCGGTCTTCGCGTTCGTGGTCGTCTTCGCCTTCCTGCTGATGCTGCTGTCGTTCCGCTCGCTGACCGTCGCCATCACGTCGATCGTGCTGAACCTGCTGTCGGTGGGCGCGGCCTACGGCATCCTCGTCGCCATCTTCCAGCACGGCTGGGGTGCCTCGCTGGTGGGCGCGGAGGGCGTCGGCGCGATCGTCACCTGGCTGCCGCTGTTCCTCTTCGTGATCCTGTTCGGCCTGTCCATGGACTACCACGTGTTCGTGGTCTCCCGGATCCGCGAGGCACGGCTGCGCGGGCGCGGCACGAAGGAGGCGATCCAGCACGGGGTGGTCACCACGGCGGGCGTGGTCACCAGCGCCGCGGTCATCATGGTCGCCGTGTTCGCGATCTTCGGCACGCTGTCCATGCAGTCCATGAAGCAGATGGGCGTGGGCCTCGCGGCGGCGGTGCTCATCGACGCGACCGTCATCCGCGGGGTGCTGCTGCCCGCCGTGATGGCCCTGCTGGGCGAGCGGAACTGGTACCTGCCGAAGTGGCTGCACCGGCTGCCCGACCTCACCCACGACGAGTCCCCGGAGCCGCCGCCCCCGGCCCACCGGGACAAGGACGAACCCCTGCGAGTCTGACCCGGCCCCCGAGGGCCCGCCGATTCCCCCCGGGGAACCGACGGGCCCTCCCCCACGCCAGCCGGGGGTGTGCCGTCCCGGGGGCCGCGAATCCGGGAGCGGGACACACCCGCAAGCTCCTCCCGGTGACGGCGTCTCCGCGTCCACCGGGCCGGGGCCGACCCGGCACGGGGAGCCGCGGGGTTCTCGGTCACGACCCGCGACAGACACCACGTGGCCCGCCCCGCGCCCGAGACGAGACACGACGAGCCCCGGGCACCGACCCGACGCCGGCTCCCGCGTGTCTCCTCCCGAATCCGGCGTCCCGACGCGCGGGCCCCCTCCTGCACGCGACGCCGACACCCGCGGGCCCCTGGCCCGGGCCCGAGGGCCGAAAGCACAAGCCACCGCCCGGATGCGACGCCAGCAGACCCCCGGGCCCCCACCCGGACACCACACCCACAGACCCCGGCCGGGGCTCGCCGGCCCGTTCACATGCGGCGCGCCGGGGTGGGGAGTTCGGTCTCGATGAGGTCGGCTGCTCGGGGGGTGCCGCCCTCCTGGGCCATGTCGGCCCGGATGTGCTCGAGCCGCCGGGCCACCTCGGGGTCGTCGACCAGGGCGAGCGCCGTGGCCCGCAGGGTCGCGGCGTCCGCCTTCTCGGTGTCGAGACGCCGGGCCACACCGAGGCCCTGGAGCATGTCGGCGTTGCCGAACTGGTCCACGGCCTGGGGTACGGCGATCATCGGCGTGACGGTGGCCAGTCCCTCCTGGCTGCCGCCCGCGCCGGCGTGCGTGACGAACAGGTCGGCCTGCTTCAGGATCGCCAGTTGCGGAACCCAGGAGCGCACCTCCACGTTCGCGGGTACGACGCCCAGCTCACCGGGGTCGACGCGCCGGCCGACCTGGAGCACCAGGTGCCAGCCGGGCAGGTCCCCGAAGGCCGCGACGCACTCCCGGTAGAACGCGGGCTGCTTGGTGAACGCCGAGCCGAGCGACACCAGCACCACCTTCTCGGCGCCGGCCGGGCGCCGCCAGTCGCCCTCGGCTGAGCGGTCGCCCTGACAGGCGCCGACGAAGCTGTGGACGCGTTCGTCGACCCGGTCGGCATGCGGCTGGAGCACCTTCGGGATCAGGACGATGGAGCGTGCGGGGCGGCCGGCGAAGGGATCGGGGTGCCGGGTGATCCCGTTCTCCGCGAGCCAGGAAGCGAAGCGGGCGTAGTACGCACGGCCGCGCTCGGTCTTCCGCGGCTCGGCCCACATCGGCTCGGCGACCTCCTCCTCGTAGCCGTCCCAGGCGACCAGGTTCGGCGAGAGCGAGATCGCGGGCACACCCCAGCGGTGGGCGAGGACCCGGGCCGGGTAGGAGGCGATGTCGTGCAGGACGAGGTCCGGCACGCCGTGCCCGCCGTGCTCGTAGGCCTCGATCAGCTGGGGCAGCGCCTGGATCGCGTCGTCCAGGAAGGGCTCCACGTTGTCCAGCAGGGTGGTCCCCCAGGCCTCGGGGTCGGCGTCCGGGCCGGGCAGCGTGGAGGTGTAGGGCACCGGCAGGGCCCCGGTCCGGGCCACCTTCTCGGCGAAGGCCGGCGGGATCCCGTACGTCACCCGGTGCCCCCGCGCGACGAGTTCGCGGATCACCTCCAGGCTGGGGTTCACATGGCCGTGGGCGGCGATGGAGAACATGGCGATATGCGCGGGAGTGGTCATGCCACGAGGCTAGGCGAGACGATACGTCTCGTGCAACGAGGTTTCCGGGGCGCTGCTCAGAAGCCGGTGCGGAGCGGTTCAGCGTTGGTAGCGGGACAGGATCAGGTTTCCGTCGTGTTCCAGGCGGTGCCGGAGTTCGTCCAGGCCGATGGCTCCGCTGTAGTACTCCTGGAGGGCCGGGGTGGCGACCTTGTCCTTCCACTCCGGGTAGCCGCGCACGGCCTGGGCGGGTGCGGGGCTGAGATGGGCGGCCAGGGCGGCGCCGACCGCCCAGCCGTTCTCGGCGGTGTGCAGCGCCGGGTCCCGCAGGGCCCGGGTGCCGGTGGGCAGCATCCAGTCCCCGAGGGCCAGCCGCACCATGTTGTCCGGCCGCAGCAGGAAGTCGACGAACGCGGCGGCCTCCTTCTTGTGCGGGCTGTCCTCGGCTATGGACAGCGTCTGCGGGCTGACCCCCTGGGTGAGCCCGGCGGCGCCGGCCGGGGCGGGCAGCACCTGCCACTCGAAGCCCTCGGGCGCCTGCTGCGCGACCTGCTGCCGGTAGGAGAAGCCGAGCGGCACCATCGCGTACCGGCCGCCGAAGAACCCGGGCAGCGTGTCGGAGCCGCCGCTGCCCAGCGTCGATCCGGGCGCGCTGCGGTCGGTGCCGACCTGGTCCCGGACGGTGCGCGGCACCACCTCGTCACCCGCCTCGAACCGCACCGTCACCCTGCCGTCCGCGCCCCGGTGGAAGAGCCGGCCGCCCGCCGACAGGGAGAGGTTGAGCGTGGCGGAGACGGGCTCCCTGAGCGGCCAGGCCACCCCGTACGTCCCGGCGCCGCTGAGCCGCGCGGTCACCTGCCGGAACTCGGCCCAGCTCCACGGGTGTTCCGGCGTCGGTATCCGCACCCCGGACGTCCGCAGCCGGGCCGCGTCCGCGATCAGCACCCGCGGCTCCTGAAGGAACGGCACGCCGTAGATCCCGTCCCCGAACGTGGTGGTCCGCCAGCTCCGGCCCGGGATGTCGGACTTGAGCCGGTCGGACAGCAGGTCGGTGAGATCGGCGAGATAGCCGCCGTGGGCGAAGTCCGCGAGGTCGTCGGAGGCGTCATGGACGAGGTCCGGGGCCTCGCCGCCCTCGAAGGCGGTGAGCAGCTGGTCGTGGACACTGTCCCAGCTTCCCTGGACGTACTCGACCTGGACGCCGGGATGCGTGGCGTTCCACTCCCGTACCAGTTCCCTGGTGACGGCCACGGACTCCTGCTGCCAGGCCAGGGACTGGAACCGCAGCCGGATCGGGCCCGTGCCGTCCGCGCCGTCCGAGGAACAGCCCGCGAGCAGCAGCAGGAGCGCGCCGAGCAGGGCCGCCGTCCGGGTCCGCATCAGCTCTTCACCGCCCCGGCGAGCATGCCGCTCGTGATCCGCCGCTGGACGAGCGCGAACACCACCAGGGAGGGCAGGGTCGCGAGGAACGCGGCGGCGGCCAGCGGTCCCAGGTCCGCGACGCCCTCCGCGCCGATGAAGTGGGTGAGGACGACGGGCAGGGTCTGTTTCTCCGGGGTCTTCAGCAGCACCAGCGCGAAGAAGAACTCGTTCCACGCGGTGACGAACGCGAACAGCGCCGTCGCCGCGATCCCCGGGGCCAGCAGCGGCGCGGTCACCGACACCAGCGTCCGCAGCCGCCCGGCCCCGTCGACCGCCGCGGCCTCCTCCAGCTCGACGGGTACCGCCCGCACATAGCCGGCGAGCATCCACAGCGCGAACGGCAGCGCCCACACGACGTAGACCAGGATCAGCCCGGCCAGGGAGTCGATCAGCCGGAGGCTCTTCAGCACCAGGAACAGCGGGATGATCACCAGGACGAAGGGGAACGCCTGGCTGACCACCACCCATCCGGTGGCCGCCCGGGACAGCGCGGTGCGGCGGCGGGCGACGACATACGCCATCGGCGTCCCGATCAGTACGGCGATCACCGCGGCCCCGAGCGCCGCGAGCAGCGAGTTGAGCGCCGCGTGCACCAGCGGCTGCTCGTCGAAGGCCTGCCGGAAGTTGGCGAGTGTGGGATCCCTCGGGATCCAGGTGGGGTGCGGACTGGCCAGTTCCCGCGGTGGCTTGAAGGCGGTGGAGACCAGCCACAGGAACGGCAGGGCGAGGAAGGCGAGATAGGCGAGCAGCGCCGCGTACTGGCCGAGCCGCGCGCCGGTACGGGTCCTCACGCGTCGTCACCTCCCCGCAGCCGGCCCGCCAGGAAGACGGCCAGGAGCACCGAGACCACCGCGACCAGCACGCATCCCATCGCCGCCGCGTAGCCGAACTGCCCGTAGCGGAAGGCCTCTTCGTAGGCGAACAGCATGGGAAGCCGGGTGCGTCCGCCGGGGCCGCCGTTGGTCAGCACATAGACCAGGGCGAAGGAGTTGAAGTTCCAGATGAGGTTGAGGGCGGTGATGGCCAGGGCGACCGGTCTGAGGGCGGGCCAGGTGACCGTGCGGAACCGGCGCCAGGCGCCGGCGCCGTCCACCGCCGCCGCCTCGTGCAGTTCGCGCGGGGTGTTC
This sequence comes from Streptomyces shenzhenensis, assembly GCF_003688995.1. Classification (GTDB taxonomy): domain Bacteria; phylum Actinomycetota; class Actinomycetes; order Streptomycetales; family Streptomycetaceae; genus Streptomyces; species Streptomyces shenzhenensis_A. Next base: position 14,012 of record NZ_PENI01000019.1, read on the forward strand.
TGCAGCCCGGCGAGCAGGGCGACGGTGGTCTGCGGCAGGCCGGCCCAGACCCCGACGACGACCACCGCGGGCAGGGCGGTGCCGAGCCCGCCGAGCCAGTCCCGGCCCTCGCCGAGGCCCAGGTCGCGCAGGGTCTCGTTGAGGACGCCGGCGTCCGGGTGGTAGACGAGCCGCCACATCAGGCCGACGACGACCTCGGGCATGGCCCAGGGGACGATCGCCAGCACCCGGGCCGGCCGGCGCAGCCGCAGATCCTGATCGAGCAGCAGGGCCAGGCCCAGCGCGAGCAGGAACTGCGGGACGGTCACCGCGACGGCCCACACCAGCCCGATCCGGAACGACTCCCAGAACAGCGTGTCCTGCAGCAGGTCCCGGAAGTTGAGTCCGCCGATCCACCGCGTCGGCGCGGTCCGGCCGGACTGGGCGTCGGTGAACGCCAGCAGGATGCCGTACAGGAGCGGTCCCACGCTCAGCACGAGGATGGGGATCAGAGCGGGCAGCACCAGGAACCAGGCGCCGTGACCGGTGGCCCGCACGGCCCGGCCCGGCCGCCCCGCCGGTCGCCCTCTCTCGTCGGTCACCACGGACACGGCGTCTCCCCCCTCCGCACGGCCCCGCGCGGGCCCCGTCATGGTCGTGACGGCGGCGGGCCGCGTCAAGGCACCGCGCACCGGCCGCGACCAGTACGGATGCGAGACTGGCCGACGGGCGCCGGCACCGGGCGGCGCCCTGGGCACGACCACGGAGGCGGACGATGGACGAGGCACGCGCACGGGACGTACTGGCCATGGCAGGGGTGCTGCCGGGTCCGGCCCGGGACGCGCGGCTCCTCGCCCTGGGCGAGAACGCGGTGTTCGCCGCCGGTGATCTGGTGGTCAGGGTGGGGCGGGACACCGAACTGCTCGACCGGGCGCGGCGCGAGCTGCGGATCGCCGGATGGCTGGCCGAGGCGGGTGTTCCGGCGGTGCGCGCGGCCGACCCGGAGGCCCGGCTGGTGGCCGGACATCCGGTCACCGTGTGGCACCGGCTGCCCGCGTCCCTGCGGCCCGCCGAGCCCCGGGATCTGGCCGAACTGTTGCGGCTCGTGCACGCCCTGCCCGCCGCCCCCTTCGCGCTGCCGCCGCGCAAGCTGCTGGGCGGCGTGGAGCGCTGGCTGCGGCTCGCGGGCGACGCGATCGACCCCGCGGACGCGGCGTATCTGCGCGAGCGCCGCGACGGCTTCGCGACGGCCGCCGCCGCGCTCAACCCCCAGCTGCCGCCGGGCCCCATCCACGGCGACGCGCTCCCGCGCAATGTGCACATCGGCCCGGACGGACCGGTCCTGGTCGACCTGGAGACCTTCTCCGCGGATCTGCGCGAGCACGACCTGGTGGTCATGGCCCTCTCCCACGACCGCTACGGCCTGCCCACCGCGGCCTATGACTCGTTCACCGGGACGTACGGCTGGGACGTGCGCGACTGGGCCGGCTGCTCGGTGCTGCGCGGGGCCCGGGAGACGGCCAGCTGTGCCTGGGTCGCCCAGCACGCCCCGGCCAACCCCAAGGCGCTGGCCGAGTTCCGCCGCCGGGTGGCATCCCTGCGCGACGGCGACGAAACGGTGCGCTGGCACCCCTTCTGACGTACCGGGCGTCCGCCTCGCGGGCCCGGTGCGGCGGGCGCCCTGCGGCGGCCCGTGCCGCGCCCTGTCCGGCGCCGCGCCGGTGCGGCCGGGCGTCGGGGCGGGGGTCAGTGACCGTACGGCACGACCGGCCAGGCCGGTTCGACCGTCGCCGCGGGGTTCGAGGTGCGGCGCAGGTATCTCTGCAGCGAGGCCGCCTGTTCGGCCGCCGCTCGGACCTGGAGGTCGTGCAGCTCCGTCGGGGCCAGCGTGCCTATGACCGAGTGTCTGGCGCCCATGGACCGCACGGCACGCGCCGCGGCCACCGCGTCCGCGACCGCGTTGTGCGCGTCGTCGAGCGGCACCCCGTAGTGCTCGCAGAGCGCCCGGAGGTTGCGCGACCCCTTCCGGTAGCGGTCCACGTGCTTGTCCAGGACCAGGGGGTCGATGACGGGTGACGCCCCGCCCCGCAGCCGCGCCGCCAGCGGCCGTATGCCGTGCCGTCGGCACTCGCGGTCCAGGAGCGAGAGGTCGTACCGCGCGTTCATCACCACCAGCGGCGTCCCCGAGTTCAGCGCATCGGCGACGGTCGAGGTGATCTCCTCGACCGCGGGCGCCGCCGACACGCCGTGTCTGCGGGCGTGTTCCGTGGAGATGCCGTGGATGGCCGAGGCCTGGTGCGGGATGGTGACCCCGGGGTCGAGCAGCCAGGTCCGGGGCTCGGGCGGTCGCCCGTCCGCGGCCACGGCCACGACCGCCGCAGTGACGATCCGGTCGCTTTCGATGTCGGTCCCCGTGGTCTCCAGGTCGAAGGCGACCAGCGGCCCGCTGATCCAGCTCATCGCAGGACCCCGCTGCCCGCCGCGCCCCGCCGGGCCCGGGCCCCTGCCGAAGCGCGAGGACACACGGCGGCGTCGGCGGCGACGGCGGGCGGGACGACGCGCGTCGTGCGCGGATCAGTCCCGGTCGTCTCCAGGTCGAAGCCGATCAGCGGCTCCCGGTGCCGGCCCATGGGCGGCCCCCCTTCTCGATGGTGCGTTCCCCCAGCGGTCCTTACGATCGCACGCACCACTGACAATCCGAGGACAGCATTCCGCTTGTCTCCGGGGACGGTTCAGGACACCGGGCGCGAATCCGCCCAAGCCAGCTCGAACTCCTCGCGATAGGTCGGGAAGAGCCCGGCTTCGACCACGTCGTCCGCCTTGACCAGGCGGCTGCCGCCCCGCAGCACCAGCACCGGCGACTCCATCCCCCGCGCCCCGCGCAGATAGGACTGCACCACCGCGACCCCGTCCGCGCCGTCGCCGTCCACGAGGTACGCCGTGAAGCGCGGCGTCTCGTCGTACACCTGGATCTCGAAGGCGCCCGGGTCCCGCAGCCGGGACCGCACCCGGCGCATGTGCAGGATGTTCATCTCGACCGACCGGCTCAGCTCGCCCCGTTTCATCCCCAGTTCGCGCTCCCGCCGCTTCACCGCGCTGGAGGCCGGGTTCAGGAAGAGCAGACGGACCCGGCCGCCGGACTCGGCCAGGCGCACCAGGCGCCGCCCGGAGAAGTTCTGCACGAGCAGGTTGAGGCCGATCCCGATGGCGTCCAGACGGCGGGCGCCGCCGAAGATGTCCTCGGCGGGGAACTGGCGCAGCAGCCGCACCCGGTCGGGGTGCACGGCGACCACGTCCGCGTACCGGTCGCCGACCAGGTCCTCCACCGCGTCGACGGGCAGCCGCCGCGCCGAGGGCACGTCACCGCCCGTGCCGAGCATCTCCAGCAGCCGGGCGGAGGCCCGCTCGGCCTGGGCCAGGACGGCCTCGGACAGCGCGCGGTTGCGCGAGACGACGTTCCGGGTGACCTCCAGCTCGTCCAGGGCGAGTTCGACGTCCCGGCGCTCGTCGAAGTAGGGCTCGAAGCACGGCCAGTGCTGCACCATCAGCTCGCGCAGCTGCGGCAGCGTGAGGAAGCTGAGCACGTTGTCGTCGGCCGGATCGAGCAGGTAGCCCTTGCGGCGGCTGACTTCACGCACGGCAACCGCGCGCTGCACCCACTCCTGGCCGGCGGGGCCGGCCGCGGCGACCACCCACTCGTCGCCGTGGACGGGTTCGTAGACGGGCCGCAGGACGGCGGCCACGACCGCGCGCAGCCGCTGTTCGACGAGGTTCAGCCAGATGTAGGCCCGGCCGGCCCGCTGGGCCCGGGTGCGCACCTCCAGCCAGGCCTCGGTGCCCCAGTCCAGTTCCGGGCCGATCGAGCCCGCCGCGTCCATCGGCCGGGCCAGGGACACCGCGCCGGGCGGGACGTCTGTGGAGTTCCCCTCGCGACTCCCGTCACCAGGGGGCAGCTCCAGCCCTCCCGAGCCCACCCGTGCACCGCCTTCCGCTCCCCCGAGCATCCCCGTCCCAACGATCAAGGAAGGGTACTCCGGGAGCGGTCGGCGATGCAGCCGGATGGACAGGGTCGTTTCTCAACTGCGAGGCTGCCAGTGCCCGTTCTGCCAGGAGAGCTGATCGGGAGTGAGCGGATTCATAGCGGTGACGTCCCGCGGGGCGATGGAGAAGCCCTGCCAGTGGACCGGCATGGGCTGCTGGTCCTCGTCCCGCGCTATGTGGTGGAAGCCCACGTTCATCCAGACCACGGGGTGAGTGAGGGTCTGGCCGTTGACCCACTTGTCGACGGACTTGCCCGCCCCGGCGGGGCAGTTGCCGGTGTTGTTGCTGGCGAACTGCTCGCACTTGTTGTACTGGGTGAAGTAGACGTCGTGCCGGGTGTAGCTGCGCCCGGGGTACCTGGTCGTGGTTCCGGGGACGATCTCGTACGAACGGGCGTGGCCGTCCTTGTTCTTGCCGGTGGCGCTGACCACCCGCCACCAGCGGTAGGTCTTGTAGTCCCCGGCAAGTTCCTTGGTGACCTTGGTGCGGGTGGTCCTGGCCGTCGGGGCCTCCTGGCCGCGGGCCGGCGCGGTGACGGTCGAGTCGTACTGCTCGATCTTCGTCCGGGACGAGCCGTCGAGGCCGAAGTCCAGCCGCCAGAAGACGTTGTGGCTGTGGCTGGTGGCGTAGGCCTTGGCGCCCTTGCCGATCGGCCAGCCGCGGCCGTCGCCCGCGTCGTAGTCCTCGTAGGAGAGGCTGCCGGTCGCGCCGACGTTCATGGTGATCGTGCCGTCGTCCTGGAAGCGCCACTCGGAGATGTACTCGTACCAGCCGACCTGGTTGACGGTGTACACCAGCAGGTCCTTGCCCTGGGTCTGGTAGACCTTGGTCGCGCTGTCGCCCTGCATCCGGTAGGCGTGGCCGCGGGTGCGGGTGGTGGTGCACAGGCCCTTGACGTTCGGGTGCCGCGGGTCCCAGGCGTCCGGCACCTTGACGGTCTTGATGGTGCCGCCGGGGCATTCGCCCGGCGCCAGGTTCATCAGGCCCTGGGCGAAGCCGAAGCCCGTCAGGTCGTCGTACTCGACGCTGCCGTCGTCGTAGGGGACGTGGATCTGGCCGAGCCGGGCGCTGTTGAGGACCTTGATCGGCTTGGCCTCGCCCTTGGGCTGGTAGGAGACGTCGTCGAGGACGAGCCCGGCCTTGCTGTCGTAGCGCCAGCACATCCGCCAGGTGGTGCCGCCGGCGAGCTTCTGCTCGATGCGGTAGGCGGCGCTGCAGTCGGCGGCGGCCGGTGCGGCGGCGCGCGGCTGGGCGACGGCCGGGCCCGTGCCGGTGGTGGCACCGGCGGCCAGCGCGGCCACGGACAGGGCGACGGCCGCCCGGGTGCGGGCACGGCTGATTCTGGTCACACGCATGAAGAGATGACTCCCTCGCAGGAGGTGCGGAAGGTACCGGGTATCGGGCGGTACCGGGGTTCATGGAAGAGGGCCGAAGCGGCCGACGGGCTGCGGCTCAGCCGCGGTCGAGCGCGGCGATCTTGCCCGCGCTCAGGTCGACCACCAGGTACCGGGCGTCGATCCACGGCCCGTTGACGACCTTCGGGAACAGCCGTACGCAGCGGTGCTCGCCGCACCTGTCCAGGGCCGCGGGCTGGGCGCCCGGCGCGGCCCGGTAGACCGCCCCGTTGAGCAGCAGCTGGTCCGGGGAGGTGAGGTCCCGGCCGGTGGCGTCGCGGTAGTCCGCCCGCAGGCCCGCGCCCAGCGGGTCGGCGATCAGGAGCCGGGCCGCCTCGGCGTTCTCGGCGCGGCTCAGCGGCGGCTGGACGCCGTGCTGGACGCCGGTCCGCACGACCTTGCCGGCGCCGAGGTCGACGGTCCTGGTGACGAGGGTGTCGTCCCGGTAGTCGTAGAACGTCACGTCCGCGCGGCGCGGCGCGGCCGGGTCGTCGACCTCGCCGGCGTCCGGCTCGGCGAGGTCGACGGTGAGGCGCTGCGGGCCGCGCTCGCCCTCGACGTTCTGCGCGGCGCCGAACTGCTGCCGGTCCAGGGCGATCCGTTCGACCCGGGCGATCTCGTCGTCGGTGAGCGGGTCGCTCCCCTTGCCCTGCGCGCCCTGCGCCGGCGGCTGCTCGACCACGCCCGGCGCGACCGCCGCAGCCCGTCCGGGCGCGGCCTGCCCGGTGGCCGGGCCGTCCGCCGCGCCACCTCCCGCGCCTCCCGCGCCCTGGGCTCCCGCCGTGCCCGGCAGGGTGATCCCGATCATCACGGCGGTCGCCGCCACCGCGATGGCCGCACCGGCCACCACCTTGCCCAGATGTCGGTGCACTGTCTCGCGCACTGTTGTCCCCCTACTCCCCCTGCTTTCCCGGGAGTTGTCGGTCCCACTGGTTCGGCACACGGCGTCTCGCGCGGCGCGGTGTGCGCTGGTCGCCGGGTAAGAGGGAGACATGTCACGGCGGGTTCCGTCACTTTCCGCCGAGGCTCGGGGCCAAGGCGCCCCCGGCGGCACGGCAGGGGCACGGCTGCGGTGTCTACTCCGAGGGGCCGGCCTGAAGTGCCAGTGCGGACGGGGTGTTGGCCAGCCGGCGGTTCGCCGGTGGAAGCGGCGGGAACAGGCCGGTGAAGGCATCGTCCGGCTTGGCGTCCGGCGGCCCGAACAGCACGTCGATGCAGTCGTCGCCGGCCTGCGACCAGGTGGTCGCCGTCCACAGCCCGTGGCGGGCGCCGAGGCGGTGGAACTCCTCGGGGTCCGGAGCCGGGGACCCCGCCGCAGATCTGCGGACCATCCCGGCGCCGGGAAGCCGGTCCAAGGCGGAAAGGTCGTCCAGCAGACGGGCGTTGGGCACTCCCGTGACGCGGAGCGGAAGCACCGTCTCGGCGTCGGCCAGCCGCGTGGCGAGCTCCTCCAGGGTCGCGACCGTGCTCCCCCAGGCCACCGCCGGCGCGGTAGCCAGCTCCACCACGCTGACCGGGGCTTTGGTCAGGACCACGTCGTAGCGGTAACGGGTCAGTTCGTTGTCGGCCACGCCCCGCTTGGTCCGTATGTCCACCGCAGCCACGTCGCCGCACCGGCCGGCGAAGTCCGCGAAGTACTGCGGGTCGAGCAGCAGTTCGTTCTCCGACTCGATCGCTCGGTCGACCAGGACACGCAGCGTCGCCGCGGCGGTCCCGGCCAGCGCCCGCCGCTGCTGCACACCGGCGGTGAAGCACTCCTGGAGACGGAGGTTGCGGACATCACCGATGAATACTCTGCCGCCGGGCGCCAGCAGGCGCAGCACTCCGGTCAGCACAGCGGTCAGGTAGGCATCGCTGGGGAAGTACTGCACCACCGAGTTGATCACCACGGTGTCGAACGACCCGGCCGGCAGATCGTCGGTGAGGTGGGCGGGCCGTGCGTGCAGTTCCACCCGTTGCCGGAGCGCGGGATGCGCCTCCAACTGCCGGTCGAGCGTTGCGACAGCCAACGGCGACAGGTCCGTACCCACGTACCTCTCGCAGTGCGGTGCGATCCGCACAAGGAACGCCCCGCTGCCCACGCCGATCTCCAGCACCCGGCGCGGGGCCGCCGCGAGAATCCGTTCGACGGCCGCGTCCCGCCACTCGCGCATCTCGGCGACGGGGATCGCCGAGCCGTCGTAACTGCTGTTCCAGCCCGTGAAGTCCTCGCCCATCGCGTCCCACGAACCGGCGTACGAGGCGTCATAGACGCTGCGCCAAGTCGTCAGCCACTCCTCTTCGGCCGCTGCCACGGCCGCGTCGACGGCTGATGCGGTGTCGGCCGCCCGCACGGAGGAACCCGCCGTGCCGGTGACCACCGCAGCCCCTGTCGGGGGGAGTCCTGCGGCGAGCCGGCGCAGCCGCTCATCCGCGCGCGCCTGTTCGGTGTCGCGGTCCTCGATCTCGGCGTCCGGTACCGCGTCCGGCAGTGCGTCCTCGACGAAGCGAAGCTTCCGGTTGAACCAGGATCGGACCGTCCAGACCGTCAGCAGCAGACCACTGGAGATGATCACCAGCGCGAGACCGCGGCCCGGCCCCGTACCCAGCACCGGTCCGAGGGTGTCCGCGAGCGCTCCGCCGGGCATCAGCATCGGCCGGAAGACATGATCGGCCAGCGGACCGATCGCCAGGTTGCCCAACGGGATCGCCGAGGTGACCACGGTGAGGAAGATGGCCAGCACCCGGCCCTGGAGTTCCAAGCCCACCTTCCGCTGGAGCAGCGCGATCCAATGGCCGTTGATGAGCGACTCGGTGAACGCCATGCCGAACATGCCCACGACCAGCATCCACGGGCTGCCCGCCAGCCCGATCACCAGCAGCCCGACATTGTTCGCGGCCATGAAGAGCAGCATGCCGTCGGTCCGGCGGCGGGTGCCTCCCCACACGCTCATGGCGAGCGAGCCCAGCAGCGCCCCGAGCCCGCCGGCGCTGAGCACCATGCCCAGGGTGGACACGTCGTACTCGACCAGGATCAGCGGGGTGATCAGGGTGAACCCGGCGGCGTACAACGCGTGGTCGACGATGAAGTACCACAGGACCGATTTCAGGCCGGGGCGCCGGGTGATGTAGCGCCAGCCGTTCAGCATCTCCGAGCGGACGGATTCCTCACGCCTGCGGAACAGACGGTCGGGGAAGCGGACCATGAGCAGCGTGGCCACGGCCACGGCGAAGCTGGCCGCGTCGATGAACAGGATCGTCGGCAGGGAGACGACACTCAGCAGTCCGGCGCCCAGCATCGGAGCGAACAGCGCGCCCGCTCCCGTACCGAGCTGTGTCACCCCGCCCGCGTGTCCGAGGAACGGCTTGGGGACGAGTTGGGCGACGGCCGCGAGATACGCGGGGCGCTGGAAGGCGCTCGTGACCGAGGTCAGCCCGCAGAGCAGGTAGACGTACAGCATGTTGACGCTGTCACCGGCTATCAGGCCGATCATCGCCAGTGTGGCGAGCCCGGCGGCCAGATCGCTGCCCAGCATCACCTTCCGGCGGTCGTAACGGTCGGCGACCACACCCGCGAGCGGGCCGATCAGCAGGCCGGGCAGCAGCGAGACCGCGGTGACGAACGCGAAGGCGGTCACCTGGCCCGTCTGCTGGTACGCCCACAGGCTCAGCACCAGCTGGCTGAGCGCGCCGGCGACCGTCGAGACGAACTGCCCCGCCGCGACCACCGCGAACCGGCCCAGTCCGGGCTTGGGGCCCGGCGCCGACGAGACGGGGGGCGGCGCGGACCGCCGGGTCCGCGGCTTCCCGGTGCCGTCCGGTACGGCCCCTCTCGGGGCGATCCCGGTCGTATCCGTTGTACGGCCTGCCCAGGTCACCACCTCGGCCGCCAGCTCCTCCGGTTGGTGCTTGAGGAAGCCGTGGCCCGCCTTCGGGATCACCGCCAGCTCGACATCGTCCGCGTAGTGTTCCCACTCGTGGAAGCGCTCGGTGTACAGCTCGGTGACCCGGTCCTTGGAACCGACCACGCTCAGCAGCGGCGCCTTCAGCACGCGTGCGCGCGGCGCGCTGAGCGACCGGGCGTAGAAGTCCTCGGAGCCGCGCTCGTCGTGCCGTACCGCACGCATGGCGAAGGCGTACTCCGCCGGGTCGTCGAACTCCGACATGCCCCCGCCCAGCGCCCGGATCTCCTCCAGGATGGCGCGGTCCGACACCAGCCTGTCCACCGGGAAGTTCCGGTACACCCAGTCGAAGAAACGTCCGGGAAGCCGCGCCATCGGGAACATCGCGCCGATCGCGACACCGGCTAGCGGCAGCCCTGCCTCCTCCGCCCGCAGCCCCAGCTCAACCGTGATCGCGGACCCGTGACAGTGACCGTACAGGTACAGCGGGCCGGGCAGTTCGCGCATCTCGTCCAGGCAGCGGTCGATCAGCTCGTCGAAGGGCAGCGCCGACTCGTCCGGACGGCTCCAGTCCCGGCCCGGACTCTGCAGGGCGTAGAGCGACCAGGTGTCGGGCAGCGCCCGGGCGACCGGTTCGAACGCCAGGGCGTGCCCGCCGGAGTACGGGATGCACACCAACGTGGCCGCCGCAGGGCCGTCGGCGGCCGGAGTCAACCGCTCGAGCAGCGAACCCTCCCCGCCGACCGCGGACGCCGTGGCCCGCGCCCCCTCCGCGCCGGTCGCGGCCCCGGTGCGCTGCCCGATGTGCTCGGCGAGCCCCTCGACCGTTGCGTTGCGGTAGAGGTCCAGCAGCGCGACGCGCACCCCGCACCGATGTTCCACCAGGCGGACCAGACGCAGCGCGGCGAAGGAGTCGCCGCCCAGTTCGAAGAAGCCGTCGTCGAGCGCGATCGACGCACGGCCCAGCACCTCGCCGAAGAGCACGGCGAGTTCCTTCTCGGTCCGGGTGCGCGGCAGGACCCGCTCGCCGGTGCCGCCCAGGTGGTCGGGCGGCTGCGGCAGCGCCTTGCGGTCGACCTTGCCGTTGGCGCTGAGCGGCAGCGCGGGCAGCAGCAGGGTCTGGGACGGTATCGCGTAGTGCGGGAGGATCTCCTGCACCCCCCGGCGCAGCGCTGCCGCGCTCGGCGGCCGCTCCGGGTCGGCCGGAACCGCGTACCCGACGAGCCGGGTGACGCCCCGGGAGTCCGGCCACAGCGCGGCGGCCGCCGCACGCACCTCGGGCTGGGCCGCCAGCGCCGCCTCCACCTCGTCCAACTCGATGCGGTGGCCGTTGATCTTGATCTGGTCGTCCAGCCGGCCGAGGAATTCGGTCAGCCCGTCGGCGCGCAGCCGTGCGCCGTCCCCGGTGCGGTACATCCGGGCGCCCGGGACGGGGCTGAACGGGTCGCGCTGGAACCGCTCCTCGGTGAGCGCGGGCCGGTCGTGATACCCGACGGCAACCCCCGCGCCGCCGATCCACAGTTCGCCGGGGACGCCGAAGGGCAAGGGCTTGCCGTGGGAGTCCAGTACGTACAGGTGATTGCCCGGGTAGGGGCGGCCGATCGGCAGCGGCGCCTGCGCCGGTTCGGCGTCGACGTCGCCTTCGAAGTAGGCGTTGTCGACGGTGGCCTCGGTGACGCCGTACGAGTTGACGACCCGTCCGCCGGGGCCGACCAGGGCCAGGGCGCGCCGGTACTCGTGGACGTACCACTTCTCGGCGCCCACCGCCAGCAGCCGCAGGTCGGGCAGGAGCCCAGGCGCGCCCGGTGCGCGTTCCGCCTGTTCCAGCAGGCCGCGCAGCACGGTCGGCACGAGTTCGGCGACGTTGACCTGTTCGGCGCGGAAGAGGGCGTACAGCTCTGCTGGATCGAGGAGCGTCTCGTGCGGGCAGACGACGATCCGGCCGCCGGTGCCGAGCGCGCGCAGGGTTTCGCCGACGAAGACGTCGAAGGAGGAATTGGCTGCCTGGAGGTGGGAGAGCCCCGGCGTCAGCTCGTACGTCTCCTGCCACATGGCCACGGCGTGGCACAGGTTGCGGTGGGAGACGACCACGCCCTTGGGCAGTCCGGTCGTGCCGGAGGTGTAGATGATGTACGCCGGGTCGTCGAGGCCGCCCCGAGTCGCCGCGGCGAGATCGGCATCGGCCGGTGTCGCCGCCGGGTGGCCGACGGCTGCTCCGGAGGTGTCCTCGGTTTCCGGCGCGGTGGCGTGGTCGGCCCCGGCACGGGTGGCGCGGAGGACCGGGATGCCGTCGGGCACGGGGAACTCGGCCGGGCCGTCGGTGAGCAGCGCGCGGGCGCCGCTGTCGGTGAACATGTGGCGCAGCCGCTCGGCCGGGTGCCGCGGGTCCAGGGGTACGTACGCGGCGCCCGCTTTCCAGGCGGCGAGCATCGCTGCGTACACCAGCGGGCCCCTGTTCATGTGGATGCCGACCCGGTCGCCGGCGCCCACCCCTGCGGCACGCAGTCGCCGGGCGAGCCGTTCGGCCTCGTCGTCCAGTTCGGCATAGCTCCAGTGCCGGCCCTCGTGGGTCACCGCCGGAGCGTTCGGGGCCCGGCGGGTGTGTTCCTCGATCAGGGTGTGCACGCCACCCCGGCCGAACGTGCCGGAGGTGTCCTGCGCGGTAGCCGCCGTGGCCTGTGCCGCGCCGCCGGCGGCCAGCACCTCGCGGCGCCGCTCCGCCGACAGCAGGGGCAGACGGCTGATCGCCGCCGCCGGGTCGTCGAGCGCGCCTCGGAGCAGCGTGAGCAGGCTTTCCAGCAGCCGCTGCGCGGTGGCTCGGTGGAACAACTCGGTGGCGTACTCGACCGACAGCACCGGCCCCGCGGGCGGGAAGTCCAGCATGACCGTCAGGTCGAGCTTCGTGGTGCCGGGGAAGGTGTCGCCGAGGTGCTCGACCGTCACCGGGCCGTGGTCGGCCATGGCCGCGGGCGTGTTGACCACGATCAGCATCACCTGGGTGAGTGGGCTCCGGTCGGCGCGGGGCCGCACCGGCAGTGCCCGGACCAGCTCGGCCAGCGACTGGTCGGGATGGCTGAGGGCGTCCACCACCGTCCCGGTCGCGCGGCGCAGCGCTGTCCGGAAATCCGGATCGCCGGAAAGGTCGGTCCGCAGCGGCAGGATGTTGATGAAGGCGCCGACACCGTGCTCGCTCGCCGGGTCGTCGCGGAGCGCGACTGGCGCGAGCACCGTGATGTCGGTACGGCCGGTGAGGCGGGCGATCAGGGTCTGCAGCGCCGCCAGGACGAAGGCGTGCGTGGTGGTGCCGGCTCGAGCGGCCGCTTCGTCGACACGGGCCAGCAGCGCCGTGTCCAGCCGGTGCTCGATCTTGGCGCCGGTGAAGGAACGCACCGCCGGGCGGGGCAGGTCGGCCGGCAGCTCCACGTCGGTGTCGATGCCGTCCAGCCGGGTGGTCCAGTGGTCGAGCAGCGCGGCGCGGCCGGCCGGGTCTGCCGCGGCCCGCCGGGCCCTGCGCAGGTGAGCGGAGAAGCGGCTTGCCGGGGCGGGCGCGGAACCGCCCAGGAGGTGCGCGAGGTCGTCGGCGACAACCGCCGCCGACCAGCCGTCGAAGACCAAGTGGTGGACGGCGACGACGAGTTCCCACTCGTCGTCGCCCAGCCGCAGCAGAGTTGCCGCGAGCAGCGGGCCCGCCGCGGGGTCGAACACGGTACGGCCCCGGGCGGCGGCCAGTTCGCCGCGCCGGACCTCGCGTTCGGCGGTCGGCAGGACGGTCAGGTCGTGGGCGTCGACTTGACCGTCCTGCGCCGGGCCACCGAAGACCATCAGCGGCCCGTCGTCCGTCTGCGCGAAGACCGCGCGCAGCGCCTCGTGCCGCTCGGCCAGGTGCCGCAGGGCGTCCGTCACGGACGCCGGATCGACGGGGCCGGTGACGCGGTAACGCAGGCCCAGGGTGTTCATGGGTGTGCCGGGCTGGAGCTGTTCGGCGAGCCAGGCGTCCTGCTGGAAGGCGGTGAGCGGCAGCAGTTCGTCGGAAACCGAGGCGGTCGCGTCGTTGGCCGCGCTTTCAGGTTCGGGCGAGTGGGGAAGCGCGTTCGGCCGGGTGACCGGACCAGTGGGCCTGCCTGCGTCCGCCAGCATGACCGACAGGGCTGCCGCGGTGGGGTTGGCGTACAGGTCCGCGAGGGTGAGGCGGACTCGGAACGTCCGCTCGACGCGGGTGAGAATGCGGATCGCGGTCAGGGAGTTGGCGCCGAGCAGGAAGACGGAGTCGTCCGGGCCGACCGACCCCACGCCCAGCACGTCGCCTATCAGCCCGGCGACGGCCCGTCCGGTCCCGGTCGACTGGCCCGGCGCCGCGTCGCCGGCGGTCGCGGGGAAGGGGAGGGCGGCCAGTGCTTCGGCGTCCACCTTGCCGCGGGAGTTGAGCGGGAACGCCTCGACCGGGACGAGCCGGGAGGGCACCGCGTAAGCGGGCAGCCTGTCCGTCAGCTGTGCGGCCAGTTCGGTCAGATCCTGGTCGTCGAGGGCGACCGGTCCCGCGGCCACGTCTCCGGCCGCCAGCAGATAGCCGACGAGCATGGCCCGCCCGGCGTCGTAGCGTACGACGGCGTCGCGGACGCGCGGGTCGGTCAGGAGGACCTGCTCGACCTCGGTGGGCTCGACCCGGAAGCCGCGGACCTTGATCTGGCGGTCCATCCGGCCCAGGTGGACAAGGCTGCCGTCGGGCAACCGCCGTACCCGGTCGCCGGTGCGGTAGTAACGGACGCCGTCAGGGCCGACGCAGAACCGCTCGGCGGTCAGTTCGGGAAGGTTGACATACCCGGCGCCGACGGTCGGACCACCGATGTACAGCTCGCCCTCCTCGCCGGGCGCTGTGGGGCCCTCTGCGCCCATGATCTGGACCAGGATGCCGGGCAGCGGGTGGCCGATGGCCGCGGGCGCGTCCTCGGCCCGCTCCGCGGTGCCCGGACCCGCCAGGTCCGCCCAGGTCGCGACCACGGTGGTCTCGGTGGGGCCGTAGACGTTGACGAGCCGCACCGGGGAGCCGCGGTGCAGCCGCCGCCAGTCGGCGACGCGGTCCTGCCGGATCTGCTCGCCGCCGACACTGACGATGCGGGCGGAGGCGGGCAGCCGCACTCCGTTCTGCACCATGGTGTCGACGACCTCGTGCCAGTACGCCGTCGGTATGTGCAGCAGGGTGAGGCCCAGCTCGCCGCACCAGTCGAGGAACGCGCCGGGGGACGACAGCGGCTCCTCGGGCCGTATGACGACGGTGGCGCCCGCGTACAGCGGCGGGAAGATCTCCTCGATGCTGCCGTCGAACGCGATGGAGGAGAACTGAAGCACCCGGTCGCCGGGGCCGAGGCCGTACCCGGCGGCTATCTCCCGGCTGAAGTGGTCCAGCGCCCTTTTCGGGATGGCGACGCCCTTGGGCTGCCCGGTGCTTCCCGAGGTGTGAATGACGTACGCGATTGCGTCCGGTCCGGTGCTCGGGCCGGTGTCCGTACCGGACTCCGCCGACCGGGGCGCGGGCTCGTCCGCCGCCTCCGGCGCGGGCGTGCCCGGGGCCGGCAGTACCCGTAGCCCGGCGGCCTCGAACGCACTCGCCCAGAGCTCGGGCGCGATCACGGCGTTGAGCCTGCCGCGCTCGGCGACGGACCGCAGCCGCTCGTCCGGGTCCGCCGGGTCGAGCGGTACGAAGGCGGCTCCAGCCAGCAGCAGACCGAACATCGCCACTACCGTGGCCGGGCCGCGCCTGGCACACAGGCCGACCGAGTCGCCCGGCTGGACACCCGAGCGGCGCAGTTCCGCGGCGTAGTGGGTGGCGGCCGCGTATAAGCGCCGGTACGTCAGCTCGTCCGGGCCGTCGATGATCGCAACGGCGTCGGGGCGGCTCCGTGCATGCTGCGCGAGGGCCGTCACGACGCCGAGGGCGGTCGGTGTGACGGTGGGGGTGGGGGTGGCGAGCACGGGGGATCCTCGGGTTCGGCCGTGATGAGCAAGGGAGGGAGAGGCGGGTGCCGCGCGAGCCGTCAGACGTGTTGTGGGGCCGGCTCTCGGCGG
Organism: Streptomyces shenzhenensis; assembly: GCF_003688995.1. GTDB lineage: Bacteria > Actinomycetota > Actinomycetes > Streptomycetales > Streptomycetaceae > Streptomyces > Streptomyces shenzhenensis_A. Next base: position 29,370 of record NZ_PENI01000019.1, read on the forward strand.
CGCAGCAGGTAGCCCAGTTCCAGCGCGGTGGAGTCGACGCTCGCGTCGGGGTGGGCGAAGTCGACCACGTCGAGCTGAGCCCGGTCGAACAGGTCGTCCCAGAACGCGCGCTTCTCCAGCCGCTGTTCGGTGATGACGTGCAGCAGGAAGTAGGGGTTGTAGTACGACAGACCGAGTGCGTGGCTCATGGTCCGGGGGTCGTCCAGTTGTTGGTCCACCTCGATGACCAGCCAGTACGCGCCCGGGTAGGTGTTCATGGTCTTGCGCAGCAGTTCCGTCACCGCCGCCTCGCTCTCCTGCTCCAGCATCTCCTGGAGCACGAAAGCGGTCAGGAAGCAGAGCGTTCCGTCAGTCGGCAGCTCGACGGAGACAGCGTCGGCGGCACGTCCCCGGTGGATCGTGACGCGGTCGGACAGCCCTTCGGCCTCGACGCGTTCCTCGGCCAGCCGGCTGCCCACCTCGTCGGGCTCGATACCCACGGCGCGCAGGCCTGGACGGCGCCGGACAAGCTCGGTCAGGAACGCGGCGTCTCCGCAGCCGAGGTCGACCACGGTGAGGTCCTGCGCGGGCAGGGTGTTCAGGAGTCGGTCGGCCAGTGGCAGCGCGTCGAACATGCTCATGCCGCACGAACCGGCGCCGACCTTGGCCCCGTCGCGGGTCGCGAACGGGGCACCGTGCTTGAGCACCTCGCCGAGCTGTCCGAACGTCTGGGCGTACCCGCCCACCAGCAGCGTGTACCAGGGCTGGAAGGGCTCGAGTGCCTTCGCCTTCTCAGTGAGATGCCAGCCCTCCTGCGCCCCCTTTGCACGCTGTGCGAAGTAGCCCTCGTTGGCGAGGTAGAGGCAGAGTCCCGCGAAGCGTTCGGCGTCCAGGCCGTGCCGCTCGGCGATGGCGGCGGAGGTGAGGCCGGGTTCGGCCTTCACGGTCTGGTACACGCCGTTGTCCAGCATCGTGTACAGCGCATGGGCGAGGGCGAGATGACGGATCGGCTGGATCGCCTCGACGAGCCGGTGCTCAAAATCCGTCTCTACTGCGGGGTTGTTCATGACCCTCTTTTCAGGAAGCTGCGGGCGTGGTGCGGTGCGGGATGTGTGGCGGTCATGGACCGGGGAAGGGATCGGCCGCGTCCAACGCGTCGATGAGCTCGCCGAGTTCGTCGCGGGTGCCGACGGAGATCCGGAGCCATCCGGTCAGACCGAGCTCGCCGCAGTCCCGTACCCACACGTTCTGCTCGGCCAGTCGCCGGGTGACCTCTGCCGAGGACAGTCCGTCGCGGGTGCGGGCGACGACGAAGTTGGCGTGGGTGTCGCGCGCCTCCGCGAACACCGGGTGCGCGTGCAGCGCCTTCACGTAGTACGGACGTTCGGTCAACACCTGGTCACGCAGCTTGAGTTGGTGCCCAGGGTCGTCAAGGGCGCCGGCGAGGGCGTGCAGGGCAACGGAGTCGACCGAGTGGAAGCGCTGGTTTCCGCGCAGCCGACTGATGAGTCCGGGTGCGCCGATCAGCGCGCCGAGCCGGACACCGGCGAGGCCGTGGCTCTTGGAGAAGCTGCGGAACATCAGCAGGCGGGGATGAGTGTCCAGCGGGTACGGATCGGTCAGCGTCCCCTGGAGGTCCGGGCCGGCGAACGCGGCATATGTCGTGTCAAGGAAGGCCAGTTCCGCCTCGGCAACCACCGCGTCGACCCAGGCGGAGTCGAACAGGTGGCCGGTCGGGTTGTGCGGCTGGGCGATGAACACGGCGCCCTGGCCGGCGAGTTCGGCCGGGGAGACGGTCGGTTCCCAGTGCTCGTCGAGTGAGATCGGCCGCGCCGTCCGGCCGAGGACCGCGGCCCGGTCGGAGTAGGAGTCGAACCCGGGCGAGACGAACCACGCGGTGTCGACCAGGGTCAGGACCAGGTCTACGGCCTCGTCCACACCGTTGGTCAAGAGCACGGAGGCGGGGTCCACGCCGTTCTCTCGGGCGACGGCCTCCGACACCTCGCTCAGCAGCCCTCGCGGATAACGGTGGAGATCGGCGGCGTTGGCGGCGACTCGGGCGACGGCCACGGGAGAAGGCCCGCCCGCGCACTCGTTCCAGTCGAGGCGGAGCCCGGCGACCCCGCCTTGAACCATGCTTTGCATAGTGCTCCGTCCATGGGCTGTTCGCGTCACGAAAACAGTTCCGAGCGAACGTGAACTCGCAGGCACCGAGGCCTGAACAGCCGTGTTTCCAAGGGGAAATAGAGATCTTGCCTGTCGCCCCACGCGCCGGCCGTCCGCCACGCGCGCGTGGGTGCGTGCGTGCGGGGGAGACTGTGACACGACAGAGGACGGGATGGGTACATAGGTCTGCATGACAGATGTCCCTATGCCGGCCGGGCGGTCCGCACCGGGGGTGCCCACGGCCACCTACCGGCTCCAGGTGCAGCCCGGGTTTCCGTTCGCGGCGGCCGCGGCCGCCGTGCCGCATCTGGCCTCGCTCGGCGTGTCGCATCTGCATCTGTCCCCCGTCCTGGAGGCCGTGCCGGGCTCCGCGCACGGCTACGACGTGGTGGACCACGCGCGCGTACGGGGTGAGCTGGGCGGTGAGGAGGGCCTGCGGGCGCTCGCACGGACCGCGCGGGAGCACGGGCTCGGCCTCGTCGTGGACATCGTGCCCAACCACATGGCGCTGGCCCCGCGCCACAACCGCGCCCTGTGGGAGGTGCTGCGGGAGGGTCCCGCGTCGCCGTACGCGCGCTGGTTCGACATCGACTGGACGGCGGCCCAGGGCGGGCAACTGCTGCTGCCGGTCCTCGGCGGTCCGCTCGGCGCGGAGATCTCGCATCTGGTGGTGGACGGCGACGTGCTGCGCTACCACGACCATGCCTTCCCGCTGCGCGAGGGCACGGCGCACCTGCCGCTGCCCCGGCTGCTGGACGCCCAGTGGTACCGGCCGGTGTGGTGGCGGCTGGCCCGTACGGAACTCAACTACCGGCGTTTCTTCAGCATCTCCGAACTCATCGGCGTACGGGTGGAGGACCCGGAGGTGTTCGAGGCCACCCACGCGAAGATCCTCCAGCTGCTGCGCGAGGGCGTGGTCGACGGGCTGCGGGTCGACCACCCCGACGGCCTCGCCGACCCCGACGGCTATCTGCGGCGGCTGCACGAGGCGGCCGGCGGGCGCTGGACCGTCGTCGAGAAGATCCTGGCCGACGGGGAACGGCTGCCCGCCTCCTGGCCCGTCGCAGGGACCACCGGCTACGACGCCCTCCGGCACGTCGACGGCCTGTTCACGGACCCGGCGGGCGCCGGCGAACTGCTCGGCCACTACCGGCGGTTCGCGGCGCCGCGCACGGACCGGGGCGGCGACTGGGACGCCACGGTGCGGCGGGCCGCGCACGAGGTGCTCTCGCACGAGCTGGCCGCCGAGACGGACCGGCTGACCCGGGTGGCGAGCCGGCTGTGCGCCGCCTCCCCGGACCCCGCGCTGCGCGACCGCGCGCCCTGGGCGCTGCGCACCGCGCTGCGGGAGCTGCTGGTCCGGCTGCGGGTGTACCGGCCGTACGGCTCCGGGGACACGGCCCTGGTGGTCACCCGGGAGGCCGCCGCCGAGGCCCGGCACGCCTTCGCCGTGCCCGAGGAGGGGGAGGCGGTGGACGTCGTGCGCGGCCTGCTGCTGGGACCGCCCGCGGACGGGACGCCCGGCGCCGGTCCGGACCTCACCGAGTTCCGGGCGCGGTTCGCGCAGACCGCGTCGGCGCTGCGCGCCAAGTCCGTGGAGGACACCGCGTTCTACCGGTACGTGCCGCTGCTGTCCGCGACCGAGGTCGGCGGCGATCCGGGCCGCCCGGCCGTGTCCCCCAAGGACTTCCACGCGTACTGCGCGCGCGTGCAGCGCGACTGGCCGGGCACCGGGACCGTGGTGTCGACGCACGACACCAAGCGCAGCGCCGATGTGCGTGCCGCGCTGGCCGTGCTCACCGAGTGCCCGCGGCGGTGGGCGGACGTCCTCGCCGAGGTGAGCCGCGACGCCGCCGTGATGCCGGACGCGCAGCTCGCCTGGGCGGCCTGGCAGACGGTGTTCGGGCTGGGCCCGGCGGACCCGGAGCGGGTCGGGCAGGCGCTGCTGAAGCACGCGCGCGAGGCGGGCCTGCACACCGGCTGGACGGAGCGGGACACGGCGTACGAGGAGGCGGTGGCGGCGTTCGTCGCGGCCGGGCCGTGCGGTGCGCCCGGCGCGCGTGTGGCCGCCCTCCGGGACTCCCTGGCGGCGCACGTGCGGGCGAACGTCCTCGGCACCGCCCTGGTCCATCTGACGATGCCCGGGGTGCCGGACCTGTACCAGGGCACGGAGGACGAGTACCGGGCGCTGGTGGACCCGGACAACCGGCGGCCGGTGCGGTTCCCGGCCGGGGAGACCGCCGGGTCCGTGGAGCCCCTGGAGCCGGGGCGGTCCGGGGAGAAGGCCGCGGTGACGGCGGCGGCACTGCGGCTGCGCGCGCGCCGTCCGGACGTCTTCGGGGACGCGGCGACGTACGCGCCGCTGGCCGCGGAGGGCCCGGCCGCGGCGCACTGTCTGGCGTTCGCGCGGTCCGGGGAGGTGGTGACCGCGGTGACGCGGCTGTCGCTGCGGCTGGCGGAGGCAGGCGGCTGGCGCGACACGCGGCTCGCGCTTCCGCCGGGCCGCTGGGCGGACGTGCTGGCCCCGGAGCGCACGTTCGACGGCCACGCGCGCGTGGCGGACCTGTTCGGGCCGGGACCGGTGGCCCTGCTGGAGCGGGCCGGCGGGACGGACTGAAGCCGTCACGTCCCTTGGTGCGGCGCCCCGGCCATGACCGTGCGCCAGGGCGGACGCAGGTCACGTTCGTCCATGTCACAGGAGGTCGGGCCACCTCGTCCCGGGGGTGGAGCCCCGGACCCGGCGGCGCCGCACCGGAGCCCGAGCCTCCGCGGTGTCGTCCTTGACAGTTCCCCGCTGTCGTGCGGCACTGGGGATGGCGAAGTCAGGCGGACAAGTCGGGGGTGGGTCTGCTGCCGGAGCTGCATTACCCCAGCGTTCCTGAACTCATCGCGGTGGCCAGGGCGTTGGCGAGGGAGCGGCCCAGCCTGTGCGCACTGCGACAGGTCGGTGTCTCCCGTGCGGGCAGACCCCTGCACCTGCTGTCCGTGGGGCATGCCCGACGGGCCGTCCTGGTGGTGGCGGGCGCCCACGCCAACGAGCCGACCGGTGGCTCCACGCTCCTCGCTCTCGCCGAACGGGTGCTGCACGAGCGGGAGTTGCGGTCCGGCACCGCCTGGCACTTCCTGCTGTGCGCGGACCCGGACGGGGCGAGTCTGCATGTGACGCCGACGCCGCGCAGCCTGCTCGACTACCACCTCGGCTTCTACCGCCCGGCCGGGCCCGAGCAGCCGGAGTGGTCGCCCTCGGTGCTGCCGCCGGACCGGCTGCCGCCCGAGACCCGGGCCCTGACCGGGGTGATCGACGAGGTGCGGCCCTATCTCCAGGTGACGCTGCACGGTACCGATCTGGGCGGCAGCTGGGTGCAGTTGACCAGGGACGTGCCGGGGCTCGCCGAGCCGTTCGCCAAGTCCGCCGCCGAGCTGCACATCCCGGTGGAGACGGGCGCCTCGGACGCCGCCGGGTGGCCCGCCTCGGGGCCCGGGGTGCGGGTGATGCCGGGGCCGGACTCCGGTGTCGCGTACCCGAGCATGCCGGACGACGCGCGGCACAGCACCTGGTACCACGCGCACCGGTACGGCGGTCTCACAGCCGTGGTGGAGGTGCCCATGTGGGCCAGCGACCTGGTGGACGACCCGGCGCCGCATCCCGCCCCGGCGGCGGCGATGCGCCGGCTCGCGCACCGGTTGCAGCGGGACGCGCTCCAGGTGGACCAGGTGCTGGCCGAGGCGCTGCCGCGGCTGGACGGCACCGGGGGTCCGCTGCTGCGGGCCGCCCGGTGGGCGCTCGAACTGATTCCGGGGCTGGCCGCGGACTGGATCGACACGCCGCCCGTCGACACGACGATGGCGTACGTCGGCAGCGTGGACGCGTTCGGGCGGCGGCTGCCGCTGCGGGCGGCGGCGATGCTGCTGCGGGTGCTCCGGGCCGCCGACGACCGGGCCGCGCCCGGACTCGAACAGCTCGTCGTGGCCTGGTGCGACGCCTTTGCGAAACGTTTCCGCGCCCGTTGGGTGCCGCTGGAGCACCAGGTCGAACACCAATCGCGCACGGTCCTGGCCGCGGCCCTCCACGCCCGCGACCGCACCACATGACCGAACTCCCGGCCCACCGCCGAGCAATGGGCGGGAGCGGCACTTCCGTCGGGCTGCCCGTGGGCGGGGTGGTGGGCTTGTTCAGCCTGCCGTGAGGCGGAAGGCCGCTCGGCCGAAGGCGACCTGGTCGCCCGCGCGGACGACGGCGGCGCCGATCACCCGGCGCCCGTTCACGCTCGTGCCGTTGGTCGAGCCGAGGTCCCTGAGCACCCACATGCCGCCCTGGCGGCTGAGTTCGGCGTGCACGCGGGAGACCGTCTCATGGTTCAGGCGCAGCCCGTTGGCCGGGTCACGGCCGATGCGCAGCGCCTGGCCGGCCGCCGGGTGGGGCAGCAGCAGCTTGGGCAGCCGCTCGGCGTGCCAGGCCCTGCGCAGCCGTACGGTGAACCCGGAGACCGCTTCGACGGCGCCGAGGACGCCGCGTGCGAAGCGGCCCTCCCGGGTCAGGTCGGCGGTGAGCGCGGCGAGTTCGTCGGGCCGGCGCGCGATGAGCGCCAGTTCCATGCGGCGCACGAACGTGTCGTGCGACAGCCGGCCCGCGGCGGCGCCGTCGCGGAGCACCTTCAGCGCCTTGTCGCGCTCGGCGTCGGACAGCCGCGCGGGATATGTGTGGTGCTCGAAGGACGACGTCACATTGGCGATTGTCGGTCAGTGAACCCGGGGTGTCCAGGAGACCCCCGCGACGCGAAAACGCCCGCCACGCGCGCGTACTTCTGGCGACATCCACCGGGAAAGCCAAGATTCAAAAGCGGATCCGCCCCGCTCACGGCACGATGGACGGGCTACATCACGGTGAGCAGACGAAGGGGAACCGTCCGTGCAGTTCGAGGTGTGGGCACCGCTGGCAGACCGGGTGACGCTCCATTGCGAGGGAGCCACGCGCGCGTTGGAACCCGATCCGGACCGTACGGGGTGGTGGTCGGGGGAGGCGGCGGCGGCCGACGGCGCGCGGTACGGGTTCGCGCTGGACGACGGCCCGGTGCTGCCCGACCCCCGTTCCCGCCGTCAGCCGGACGGACCGGACGGGCCGAGCGCCGTCGTGGACCACACCCGGTACGAATGGCGTGCCCCGTGGGCGGGCCGCGCGCTGCCGGGCGCCGTCCTGTACGAGCTGCACGTGGGCACGTACACCCCCGAGGGCACCCTGGACGCGGCGGCCGAGCGGCTCCGGCACCTGGTGGAACTGGGCGTGACCCACGTGGAGTTGATGCCGCTGTGCCCCTTCCCGGGGCGGCACGGCTGGGGCTACGAGGGCGTGTCGCCGTGGGCGGTGCACGAGCCGTACGGCGGACCCGAGGCGCTGAAACGGTTCGTCGACCGGGCGCACGCGCTCGGCCTCGGCGTCGTCCTGGACGTCGTGCACAACCACCTGGGCCCGAGCGGCAACCATCTGCCCGCGTTCGGCCCGTACTTCACCGAGACCCAGCACACCCCCTGGGGCGCGGCCGTCAACCTGGACGCGCCCGGCTCCGACGAGGTGCGCGGCTATCTCGTGGGCAGCGCGCTGGCCTGGCTGCGCGACTACCGGATCGACGGGCTGCGGCTGGACGCGGTGCACACGCTGCGGGACACGCGCGCACTGCACTTCCTGGAGGAGCTGTCGGCGGCCGTGGACGGCCTAGCCGCCGAACTGGGCCGGCCGCTGTTCCTGATCGCCGAGTCCGACCTCAACGACCCGCGGATCATCACCCCGCGCGCGGAGCACGGGCTCGGGGTGCACGCGCAGTGGAACGACGACTTCCACCATGCGCTGCACGCAGCGCTGACCGGCGAGTCCCAGGGCTATTACGCCGACTTCGCGCGGGCCCCGTTCGCCGCCCTCGCCAAGACCCTGACCGGTGGCTTCTTCCACGACGGCACCTATGCGAGCTTCCGGGGCCGGCACCACGGCCGGCCGCTGGACCGCACCCGCACGGCCGGGCACCGGCTGCTCGGCTACGCCCAGAGCCACGACCAGGTCGGCAACCGGGCCCGGGGCGACCGGCTGTCGGCCGCCCTCTCCCCGGGCCTGCTGGCCTGCGCGGCCACGCTCACGCTGACCTCGCCGTTCACGCCGATGCTGTTCATGGGCGAGGAGTGGGCGGCGGGCACACCGTGGCAGTTCTTCACCGACCACACCGATCCCGGCCTGGCGGAGGCCGTACGGCGGGGCAGGCGGCGGGAGTTCGCGGCGCTCGGCTGGGCCGAGCAGGACGTGCCCGACCCGCAGGACCCGGCGACCCGCGAGCGTTCCTGCCTGGACTGGTCGGAGCCGGAACGCGAGCCCCACGCGCGCGTGCTGGCCTGGTACCGCCGGCTGCTCGCGCTGCGCCGGGAGCAGCCGGACCTCACCGATCCCGATCTCGCCGACACCAAGGTGGCGTACGACGAGGAGGCGCGCTGGCTCGCCTTCCGCCGCGGGGACATCCGCGTCGCCGTGAACCTCGGTCCCGGCCCCGCGGCGATCGCGCTGGGCACCCGCCGGGCCGAGGTGCTCGCCGCCTGGGAACCGGTCGAGGCGCCGGGCCCGGACGGGCTGCTGCACCTGCCCGGCGAGTCGTGCGTGGTGCTGGACCAGGCCTGAGCTGCCGCCGCAGCGCGCCGGACCCGCCGGGCGGCCCGGCTACCCGGCCTCGTCCGGCTTGTCGTCCCGGAACTCGGTCACCCGCTCCAGCAGGATCGCCTCCCAGGCCCGCCGCAGCTGGGTCCGCAGCAGCGGCAGGGGGCCCACGTCACGGCCGTCGAGGCGGTCCGCGAGCCGCAGCACGGTGTCGCAGCGGGCGAGCCACAGGCCGCGCAGACAGGGACGGGCGCCGTAGTCGGCGAGGGTGGCGGCGCGCACGGCCGCGCCGGACCCGACGGCGAGCGCGAGCCCGGCGATGTCCTCCGCGGGGTCGCCGACGGCCGTGTCGGTCCAGTCGAGGACCCCGCGCACCCGCCCGTCGTCGCTCACCACCAGGTGCTCGCCCTTGAGGCCGTGGTGGACCAGGACCGCGGTGCCGGACTGGGCGGTGAGCTGCGCCGCGCCGGCCCGGGTGAGCTGCCGCAGCAGGGCGGGGTCGAACTCGTCGGCGGCGCCCAGGCGTTCGGCGGCGGTCACGGCCATCCGGCGCAGCGCCTCCAGCGAGCGCGGCGCGGCGCGCGGCACGCCGAGGCCCTCGGCCTGCCGTACGGGCACCTCGCGCAGGCCGGTGAGCAGCCCGGCGAGGTCGGCCTCGCCGACGGCGGACACCTCGCGCTCCTCCCCGGAACCGCCGGGCAGTCTGGTGTCGAGGGTGTAGGTCAGTCCCGGCGCCCACTCGCCGTGCGCCACGCTGACCGGGACGCCGACCGGCAGGTGCGGGCGCACCAGGTCGCGCACGCGCAGTTCGCGCCGCTGGCGGCCGGCGGCGTCCCGGTCGGGGGCGAGCCGCAGCACATAGCGGCTGCCGACCCACCACGTGGCGTGCTCGCCGCCCTCCGCGACGGGCCGCACGTCGGGTCCGGCGGCGCCGTCCGCGCTCTCCTGGACAAGCGCACGGATCAGCCGGCGGACGGTGTCCGTGGTGGGGGTCGGTGCCTGGGTCATGGTCGCGCCGTTGTCGTCCGGGGTGTCGTCGAGGGGGTGTCTCCTGCTCGCGGGGGCGGTGCCCTTACTCCACTATGACCATGTCGCGGGTGGTGTCGTTGAACCGGCGGCCGCCGTCCTCGGTCACGGTGACGATGTCCTCGATGCGCACGCCGAACCGGCCGGGCAGATAGACGCCGGGTTCCACGGAGAAGCACATGCCGGGCACGAGGGGCTGCCGCTCGCCCTCGATCATGTACGGCGGCTCGTGCGTGGTGACGCCGATACCGTGTCCGGTGCGGTGGATGAAGTACTCGCCGTACCCGGCGTCCTCGATCACCGCGCGGGCGGCGCGGTCGACCTCCTGGCAGGCGACGCCGGGCCGTACCGCGCGAAAGCCCGCCTCCTGGGCGGCGCGCACGATGTCATGGACCGTGCGTTCCTCGTCGGTGGGCTCGCCCACGTGGACCGTGCGCGTGGTGTCGGAGCCGTAGCCGTCCTTCAGGCCGCCGAAGTCGAGGACGACCATGTCGCCGCGCCGGATGACACGGTCGCCGACCTCGTGGTGCGGGTCGGCGCCGTTCGGTCCTGAGCCGACGATGGTGAAGTCGACCTGGGAGTGCCCGAACCGTCGCAGCAGGTCGGCGAGGTCGCGGCCCACGTCGGACTCGCGGCGGCCGGCGAAGGAGGCCTTCCGGATCTCCTCGAACGCCGCGTCGGCCGCCGCTCCCGCAGCGGCCAGCAGCTCCAGTTCCGCGGTGTCCTTGACGGCGCGGAGCATCGGCAGGGCGTCGGTGAGGGAGGCGTAGGAGGTGCCGGGCAGCGTCTTCTGGAGGCCGAGCAGGTGCATCGCCCAGGCGTTGTCGCTGATGCCGAACCGGCCGCGCGGGGCGAGCAGGGCACCGGTCACGGCGTAGGGGTCCGTGCCGTCGGTCCAGTCCCGCAGGGTCAGCGCGGGCGCGCCGACCGCCTTCCGGGCGTCCGGGGCCTCCAGGGCGGGCACGACGAGCACCGGGTCACGGTCGGCGGCCAGCACCAGCAGGGTGAGCCGTTCGGTGACGGCGGTGGGCGCGTAGCCGGTGAGCCACACCAGGTCGGGTCCCGGCGCGACCAGCAGCCCGGCGAGTCCGGCGTCGGCGGCTGAGCGCGCCGCGCGGTCCATGCGGGCCCGGTAGTCGTCGGCGGTGAAGGGAGCGGGCGGGCTACCGGACATTTAGGCCTCCGGAGACGCGTGCGCGGGCAGGGCGAACAACCATGGGAAGCATCCTGCCCCCACACCGAGGGCGGCGCGAGCCGTCATGGACGCGCGTCGCGGTGACCGGGCGGCGGCCGGTCATCCCCCCGGTGCCGTGCCGCCGGCCGGCCGGCGGGCCGCTCGCCGGTGCTCAGGTGACGATGCCGGGGACGACGGTCACCTGCTGGTGGCCGCCGTCGTGGTGGCGCACGGTGAGGGTGACCTGCTCTCCCGGGCGGGCGTGGGAGACGGCCCGGGCGAGGTCGGCGGCCGTGTCGATGCGGCTCGGCCCGAACTGGAGGAGTACGTCGCCGCGGACCAGGCCCGCCGTGTGGCCGGGGCCGGGCTCGTGGACGGCGATGACCTGCGCCCCCGCCTTCTCGGCGTCCACGGCCTCGACACCGAGGGTCGCGCCGGCCGACGCGGCCGAGGGCCCCGGTGACGCGGCCGAGGTGACGGGGGCCGACGGGTGCGAGGGCGGCGCCTGGCGTTGAAGATCGGCCAGCTTGCCCATGCCGATCACGGTGGCGCCGGCCGCGCCGAGCCCGACGCCCGACAGGACCAGCACCGTGCCGGCGAACAGTCCGAACAGCAGGGCTCTGAGCCGCCGGCCGCGCCGCCGGGCGGCGTGCAGGCGCCGGGCGGAACCGGGCGCGGGGTCGGCCGGCTGCTCCTGACCGGGCATGGGCTTGGGACGCAACGCTGTCTGTTCCATGGATCGCCTCCGGCAGATGCTCTACCCGGCGTGCCCGGACCCGACGAGCCACGAACGAGTGAGACTGCCCGGGGGTCGGCGGTGGGAAGCCACAAGATCACGCGGACACCCCGGTCCGGCCCCCACCGGAGGACCGCGGCGACGCGGCGGGGTGCACGACCGGGGGTTCGGCCGGCGGTACGGCGACCGCAGCGCGGGGCAGCAGGGTCAGACCGTGGCCCGCGGTGAGGGTGCCCGCGTCGGGCGGTACGGCAGAAAGCCGTTGGCGCGGCGGCCCAGACAGCCGGGCTTGTAACGGTCGACCGTGCGGTGCCAGTTCAGGATGCCGGCGAGCCAGTTCCGCAGGTCGGCCACGTATGCGTCGAGCGCCCGGCCGGCCTCCGCTACGGTCGTTGTGACGTCCTGACCTGGATCAGCGCATGCGTGCCCGCGGTGCGCCAGCGCTGTCCCTCGGCCCGCACGAGGGCGGTCTCGGTGGCCGCGTCCAGACCGGTGACCACGTCGGACTTCAGTGTGCGCAGGGCGGCGACGGGGCCGGGCCAGTAGGCGGTGACCTCGCGGAAGGGTGTGGTCGGCGGCCACATCCGGTCGCCCACCAGACGCCGGTAGTTGAGGTCGCCCTTGACGATCGTCAGGACGGCCGCGGCGAAGTCGGCGCGCAGGTCGTCGGGCATGTTCGCGTACGGCAGCGGGGCGCAGGAGAAGGGGTGCGCCCGCACGTCGAGGCGTCCGTCGGCCAGGGCCGTCCACAGCAGCCGCCCGTACCGGGCCGCCGCGCCGGGCGCCGCCGTGAGCCGGCGCAGCGCGTCCACCACATCGGCGGTGGTCGCGTCGGAGACGTAGTACGGGTACGGCTTGACGTGCAGCACCGCCTGCCCGACCCGGCCCTCGCCGAGCAGGTGGGCGATCAGCAGCAGATCGGGGATGAGTTCGCGGCCCGCGTTGTCGGCGACCAGGCACAGCGTGCCGGTGCCGGCGGGCGGGAGCCGCGCCCACAGGGCGTCGCTGTCGTCGTGCACCAGCGCGGGGACCGCAGCCCGGGCCTCGGCACCCGTGTCCGAGAGGCGGAAGCCGAGGTCGGCGCGGTTGCCCCAGAGCGAGCCGTGCAGCAGGGCCCGTGCCCGCTCGTCCTCCGGCCGGTCCTCCAGCGCGTCCAGCGCGGCCAGTTCCTCGTCCGTCTCCGCGGCGTCGAGTTCGGCGAGCTTCACGGGCCGGAAGGGGTCGATGCCCTGCCAGGCGCCGGGGCCGAAGTAGCCGACGGCGTCGAGGAGCCGGCGGTAGAAGTGGCTCTCGGACCACAGCCACGGCACATCGAACCAGGACCGGCCGGTCCGCGCCGCCATGCCCCATTCCCGCCATCGGTCACGGTCGGCCGCGGCGGCGGGGAGCGGTTCGATCACGCCGTCGGCGCAGCTCTTCAGCAGCGCGTCCAGCGCGCGGTGCTGCTCGGGCCCGTACGGGAAGGAGTCCCGTACCTGGCGGACGATCGCCGGGTGCCGCTCGGCGAGCACGCTGTGCGGGAACGAGCCGGGCGCGTTGCCGAGGAGCACGGGCGCGGCGGGGGTGTCGGGCATGTCCGTCACCGTACCGCGCGGTTCAGACGGTTCTGATCTCCCGCTCCAGCTGCGTGGCGAGGGTGAGATAGCGGGCCCTGCGGGGCACCGGCACCAGACTGCGGATCAACAGGTGCCACATCTCGGCGATCCGGCGGGGCAGCCGGCCGACGGGGTCGAGGGAGCGGCCGGCGACGCGGGTGCCGACGAAGAAACAGACCAGGGAGTGGGCGGCGGCCTCCACATCGACGTCCGGATGGACGTCGGACTCCTTGACGGCGCCGAGGAGTTTGCGGGTGGCCAGTTCCAGCCACTCGGTGAAGGGGTGCCTGAGCGGCGGGCGTACGGAGATGTCCGCGGTGGCCAGCCGGAGTCCCGCCCGGGGGATGGGGCCCTCGACGGCGAGCCGGGCGATGCCGAACGTGGTGCGGATCAGGGACTCCAGCGAGGAGCAGCCGCGGCGGTCCACCTCGGCCGTCAACTGCCGGGCCGACCTGGACTGGAGCTCCATGATGGCGTGCGCTAGGTCCTCCTTGGCGGCGAAGTGGAAGTACAGCGCCCCCTTGGTGACCCGGGCGTGCTCGACGATGTCGCTCAGGCTGGTGGACTCGTAGCCCTGACGGTCGAACAGGTCGGCCGCGGCCGTGATGATCGTCGCGCGGGTCTGCTCGGCGCGTAACTGCCTCGCCATCTGCTGGACACTCCTTGACGGCCGGAAAAGAACGGGGCGTGCCGTTTGTTTTTACCCCCCGCACACGATAGCTCACCATGCGAAAGCGCTCGTTCGGTGTGCGGACCGGGCGTTCGGCACGCACAACGGTGGTACGGGCGAGCCTGATCGCCCGCCCTCTTCCGTAAACGGACGGTGTCGAAGCACGGGTGTCCCTCGGCTCTCTCCCGGTTTGCGGAGGCTCCGGCGGACAGGTGTGCGCCACACCGTTGATCGCCACGATACGAGGCGGACGGTCGGTTCTCAATGGCGCGGCGGCCGGACCGTAGAACGGACGGTCCGGTCGGTGCATCTGCACATCGACCGGCTCAGCAGCCGCGGAAGCCGCCCCACCGGAGGTCATCACGCCTGCAACGGCCCGGCGCGCGCCGGCCGTCGATGCCATACGGCCGGAAACCGCCCCCTGATTCCGGCCGGTCGACCGGTACGCGACGAACGCGCCGCACCTACGCTGCCGGTGGGCCGGACGGAGGCCTCGGGCACCGAGGTGATCGTGCCGCGGGCCACCGGAACTTAACGGGACTCCCGAGAGTTTCTACGGTGCTGTAGAGGCATTCGACTGTGCATTCAAGGAGTTCGCATGGCCCTGTGGGACCGCATCAAGGAGTCCGCATCGACGATGCAGACCCAGCTCGTGGCGAAGAAGAACGACCTGAAGAGCGGTGCCTTCCGTGACGCGAGCATGGCCATGTGCGCGCTCGTCGCCGCCGCGGACGGGACCATCGACCCGGCCGAGCGCCAGCGCGTGGCCCAGTTGATCGCCACGAACGAGGTGCTGCAGAACTTCCCCGCGGACGATCTGCGGCGCCGTTTCGAGGAGAACCTGAACAAGCTGACCGCCGACTTCGACTTCGGCAAGGTCAGTGTGCTCCAGGAGATCGCCAAGGCGAAGAAGAAGCCCGCCGAGGCCCGCGCGGTGATCCAGATCGGCATCGTCATCGGCGGCGCCGACGGCGACTTCGACAAGACCGAGCAGGCGGTGGTCCGGGAGGCCTGCTTCACCCTGGACCTCCCGCCGCACGAGTTCGACCTCTGAGGGCGAGCCGCCCCACCACCGCCCGCCGGGGGTGGGGTGCGGTCCCGGTCACAGTTCTGCCAGGAGCGGCAGCAGGTCGGTCGCCGTCGTGATGTCCCCGGTCAGGGGACGGTCCTCGGTGTCCGGCGGGAGCACGGCCGCGGCCAGCGCGAGCGCGGGGACGGGCGGGGCCGCCCGGTGCAGACGCAGCGCCCGTACGGCGGCGACCAGTTCGCAGGCGAGGACGGTGGCGTAGGCATCGGCCGCCCGCCGGGTCTGCCGGGCGGCCTGGCCGGCGAAGCCGGCGGCCTCCTCCAGGCCGTGGGAGAGGACGGCGTGCCCGGCGGAGGCGGGGGCGGCGCACGAACGCAGCTCCGCGAGGGCCGAGTTGGCGGTGTACTCCAGGATCATGGTGCCGGAGCTGCCGGCCGGGCCGGTGGCGAGGAAGTCGGTCAGTCCGGTCAGGTCGGCGCGGCCGAGCGCGGACAGGCGGGCGGCGGAGAGCTGGGCCGTCTGCAGCAGGGCCAGGTTCAGGCCGTCCAGGGCCAGGCCCAGCGGGGCGGCGAAGAAGCCGCCGTGGTGGTAGGCGTGACCGTCGGCGGCCAGCACCGGGTTCTCCGTGGGGGTGTTGATCTCCACCTCGACGATCCGGCGCAGCGCGTCGCAGGCCTCCAGCGCGGCGCCGTGCACCTGCGGGAAGACGCGGAAGCCGTACGGGTCCTGGATGCGCCGCCCGGCGGTGACCGGCCGGTCGGGCAGCTCCAGCAGCCGGCGTACCTCGGCGGCGGCGCGGGCCGGTCCGGGGTAGGGGCGCAGGGCGTGCAGCGGGGCGGCATACGCCTCCGGGGACCCGGCGACGGCGGCGAGGGAGAGCGCGGCGACGGCGTGCGTGGCACGCAGCAGGACGGCCACGGCGTGTCCGGCGAGCGCGGCCTGGCCGAGCGCGAGGGCATTGCTGCTGAGCAGGGCGAGCGCGTCGCCGGCGCGCAGCGTGACAGGCGCGGGCAGCCCGGCCGGCGCGGCGTCCGTCCCGGCCGCCGGCCGGGTGGGGCCGCGGTCCACGTCCGGCGCCCGGGCCGTGTCCGTGGCGGCGGCCAGCCAGGGGCGTTCGCCGATGAGGGTGAGGCCCGTCTGGGCCAGGGCCGTCAGATCGCCGGTGCCCACGCCGCCGTATGTCTGGACCGCCGGGTGGACGCCGCGGCGCAGGGCCTCGGTGAGGGCGGTGATCAGGGAGGGGTGGATGCCGGAGCCGCCGGCCAGGAGCTGGTTGGCGCGGACCGCGAGCATCGCGCGGACCTGCCGGGCGGGCAGCAGCGGTCCCGCGCCGCCCGCGTGGCTGCGCAGCAGCCGCAGCCCGTGCTCGGTCTCGTCGCCCGCTTCGACCGGGACGGAGCGGTTCGCGCCCACGCCGGTGCCGCGGCCGTAGAGGCGGCCGTGCGCGGCCAGGCGGGCCATGGTGTCCCAGGCGCGGTGTGCCCGGTCGAGTGCCTCCGGGGGGACGAAGGGAGCTGCGACGGCGTCGGCGAGCAGGACGAGTCCGGGCAGGTCCAGGCCGCGGCCGTCCAGTGCGACGCGGGTGCCCCCGGTGTCCGTGGACACCAGGGGCACCCGCGTCGCGCCGTCCGTGCTCGCGTCCACGGTGCGGACGTCAGCCGAGGCCGGCGGACTTCAGCCAGGCCTTGGCGACGTCCAGCGGGTCCTTGTTCTCCAACTGCACCTGGGTGTCGAGGTCCAGCAGGGTCGCCGTGTCCAGCTTGGCCGACACCGCGTTGAGCGCGTCGGTGCCCTCCTGGGAGAGCGAGCCCTTGTAGACCAGCGGCTGGACGTTGGCGAACCCGAAGAGGTTCTCCGTGTCCTGGAGGACCACGAACTTCTCCTTGGAGATGGTCGGGTCCGTGGTGAAGATGTCGGCGGCCTGCACGGTGTTCTTCTTCAGCGCCGCCTGGGTGAGCGGGCCGCCCGCGTCCAGCGCCTTGAACGAGCTGAACTCCAGGCCGTACACGGACTTCAGCCCCTCGAGGCCCTGGTGCCGGGTCTGGAACTCCGGGGAACCGCCGATGACCAGGTCCTTCGCGACGTCCTTGAGGTCGGCGATGGACGACTGGCCGGTCAGGCTGTACTTCTTCGCGGTGGCCGCGTTGAGCGTGACGGAGTCCTTGTCCTGGGCCTCGGCCGGCTCCAGCAGGGTCAGCTTGGAGTCGAGCTTGGCCTCGATGGCCGCCGTGGTCTCCTCGATGGTCTTCGGGGTGGCCTTCGAGTCGAGGTAGGCGAGCAGGGCACCGTTGTACTCGGGCAGGACCGAGATCGAACCGTTCTTGAGCAGGCCGTACGTCGTTTCACGGCTGCCGATGTTGGGCTTGTAGGTGACCTTGATTCCCTTGGCCTTCAGGGCCTCGCCGTAGATGTCGGCGATCAGGATGCTCTCGGCGAAGTTGTTGGAGCCCACGACGACGGTGTCGCCGCTGGCCTTCTCGCCCTTGAGCGGGTCGTCGGAGGTGCCGTCGGCGGAGGAACAGCCCGCCAGCAGGGCCGTTGCAGCGGCGAGCGCGACGGCAGCCGCGCCTCGGTGTCTCCGGATGAACCTGCTGGTGTGGGTGTTGGAAGTCACGGTTCCCGTTCCGGGTTCAGTGGGCGGTGGGGTTGGCGGGGTTGGTGAACAACTCTGAAACAGCTCGCCACTGATCCAATCCAGCCAGTTCTCGCCCAGTCAAGTGCCAGCGGGTCACCGATTGGCTTCGATCCGTGGTCAGTTGTGTATGAGGAGCGTTCTCTTTGTAACGGATTCTTGATGAAAGGCGAGCTGATCAGTCCTTGAATCAAGCTGTAGTCTCACCGCAGTTGATTTCGGGCACAGCGGTGCACTGGTTCCGTTTCGGTGTCGTTGCGCACCAGTTCCGGGGCAAGGACGCCCCAGCACGACGGGGTGACGAGGCCCCGTACACCGGGGCGAAGACGCCCCGCGGAAGACACCCCCCACGAAGGAGGACCGGTGTCCACGAACGAGGTGGACGCGCCCGCCCGGCACGCCCCGCCGGCGCGGAGCGGCATCAGGGGCTTCGCCGACCGGTGGCCTTTCAGGCGCAAACTCAATCTGCTCGTCGGCGTCCCGCTCGCCGTGGTCGCCGCACTGCTGTCGTACCTGATCACGGATCTGGTCCAGCAGTCGAACACGGCGCGGTCGGCGGCGCAGCTGGTGCGTGACAGCGCGCAGGTCGCGCGGCTGGTGGACCGGGTGGAGGCCGAGCACCAGCAGGCGATCCTGCTGTCGGTGCGCTACGAGTCCGGGGTCAGCCGGCCCTCACCCGCCGACTACCGGGCCGCCCAGGAGGCGGTGGACGCCCAGGTGCAGAAGGTGCTCGACACCTTCGGCGGCCGGCTGCCGGAGAGCGAGGCGCAGGCGCTGCGGGAGGTCGAGGGCCTGTCCAGCCTGCGCGACTCGGTCGAGGCGGCCTATCTGCCGGCCGACAACATCGACCCGGCCTACGCCAACACGGCCCAGGGCCTCATCGACGGGCTCGGCCTGGACCGCAACACCTCGCTCGCCTCCACTTTCACCGGCAACCTGCTGGACTCGCTGCTGCGCGCGGACGCGGCCCACGGCGCCTTCGAGACCAGCGTGTTCTCGGCCACCACCGGGGACACCAACGCGCTGATCGAGTTCACCAACGCGGTCGGCTCCTACGACCTGTACGACCACCAGGCCGACCGCTTCGGCCGGTTCGCCACCGAGGCGCAGGCGGAGCAGCTGGCGGGGATGGAGCACACCCGCGCGCAGCGCGCCATCGCCCAGTCGTTCGCCGAGCTGCAGATCGACACCAGCAGGCTGGAGTCGGGCAGCCAGGAGGAGATCCGGCAGGCGGTCAAGGGCGCCCTGAACGCCTACCCCGACTACCCGGAGCAGGCCGCGGCCCGGCTGAAGATCACCACCTCGCTGATCGGCCAGATCGCCGAGCGGGCCGACGACGCCTCCCGCTCGGCCCAGTGGCGCGCCGGGCTGCTGCTGGGCGGGGCGCTGCTCGGCTTCGCCCTCTGGCTCGCCCTCGCCGTGCTGGTCCGCCGCTCGGTGATCCGCCCGGTGCAGGCGCTGACCGGAGTGGCGCAGGAGGTCGCCGAGGTGGCCGGCCGGGAGCTCGCCCGGGTGGCCGACGACGACACCGAGGACGACCGGCCGCCCCGGCTGCGGGACATGCCGGTCACCGCGCGCGACGAGATCGGCGACCTGGCCGAGGCCTTCAACCATGTGCAGACGACCGCCGCAGCGCTGCTGGAGCGGCAGGTGCTCAGCCGCCGCAACACCGCCGAGATGTTCGGCAACGTGGGCCGCCGGGTGAGCAACCTGACCACTCGTCAGCTGGCCCTGATCGACGCGGTGGAGCGCGGCGAGACCGACCCGGCCGTGCTCGAACGCCTCTACTCCATCGACCACATCGCGGTGCGTCTGCGCCGTAACGCGGACAGCCTGATGCTGCTGGCCGGCATCCGCGAGACCGTGCTGGACTCCGGGCCCACGCCCCTCACCAACGTGGTGCGGGCCGCTCTCGGCCAGATCGAGGGCTATCAGCGGGTACGGCTGTACACCGCGTCGGACGCCATGGTCGAGCCCGACATCATCGGCGACCTCACCCTCATGGTGGCCGAACTCCTGGAGAACGCGGTGTCGTTCTCGCCGGAGGGCAGCCCCGTCGAGGTGACCGTCCGCTGCGGCGCCGAGGGAGCGCACGTCGTCATCACCGACCACGGCCTCGGCATGAGCGCGGAGCGCCTCGCCGAGGAGAACGCCCGGCTGATCCGCCGCGAACGCCTCGACCTCGTACCGACCAAGGTGCTCGGCCTGTTCGTGGTCGGCACGCTGGCCCGCCGCTGGGAGACCGGGGTCGAGCTGACCCGTACCCCGGGCGGCGGTGTCACGGCCGAAGTGTCGCTGCCGTCCTCGCTGTTGCTCACCATGAGCCCGGTGTCCGCCGACGGCGCGGCCGCCGCCGGGGCCGCCCCGGCCGAGCGCCCGGCCGGCACCGCGGCGGGCACGCCCGCTAGCACCGGCCCGCACCCGGCCACGGTCCTGCCCGTGAAGCCGCCGCGCCCGTCCGCCCCGGCCACCGCCTCCGGCGCGCCCTCGGGTCCGTCGCCGGCGCGCCCGGACCGGGAGGACGCGTACGCCCTCGACGGCGCCGGCGCGGAGCACGACCCGCTCCCCCGCCGTCTGCCCCGGCGCGACGTCCCGCAGGATGCCGCCGGCACGGCCCCGCCGACCAGGGAGAACGCCGCCGTGACCGAGGGCAGCTCCGCCGCGCCCCACGAGAAGACCGCGGCCTCCGGCAGCCGACCCCCGCTGATCCCGCGCGCCCGCACCGAGATGCCGCCGTCCGCCGCGCCCGCGGACGACGCCGCAGCGGGCGCCCGCCCGCTGCGCCGCCGGGTACGCGGAGCCACGCTCCGCACCACCGCGAGCGTCCAGCAGGCGGTACCGCAGGCGGCGCGCCCCCGGGACGCGCAGGCCGAGCGCGACGCACTTGAGGAGTTCGAGGCCGCCGTGGCGCGGGCCCGGCTCGACAGCGACACCGGCAGCCACGCGCGCCCCGGCACGGGGACCGCGCGCGCGGACCAGCCGCATGACCAGAATCATCATCCGGAAGGAGCCGAGCAGTGAGCACGTCGACAGGTGACACCCCGACGGGCGGCACCCCGCCGACCGACCTGCAGGCCGCCGCAGCCGACTTCACCTGGCTGCTGAACCGCTTCGCCACCGAGACCGCGGGCGTGGTCGACGCGATAGCCGTGTCGTCGGACGGTCTGCTCATCGCCGTGTCGGAGCTGCGCGAGCGCGCGCACTCCGAGCGGCTCGCGGCGATCGTCTCCGGCATCACCAGCCTGGCCGCCGGCGCCTCCGGCAACTACGGTCTGGGCGGCCTCAACAAGGTCATCATCGATCTGGAGGGCGGTCATGTCATCGTCTCCGCGATCGGCAGCGGCGCCGTCCTCGGTGTGGTCGCCGACAAGGAGGCCAAGCTGGGCAACATCGCCTACGAGATGACGCTGTTCGCCAACCGGGCCGGGGCCGCACTCAGCCCCCAGCTGGTACTCGAACTGAAGAACAGCGTCGGCGTCGCGTCGGCCCGCTGACCGGCCCACCGACACCGAAGAGAGGAAGCGTAGGACGCCATGGCGGACGGCTCCCCGCCCCCGGGCCCCGACCCGGTCGGACCGGCCCCCGCCGTACGGCCGTTCCTGGTCACGTCCGGCCGGGTGGCGAACACCGCCTCCGGCCGGACGATGCCCGTCGAGACCCAGGTGGTGGCCACCGTCGCGGGTCTGGACGCGCTCGACGGGCTCTCCTTCGAGCGGCACGACATCGTCGCCGCCTGCCGGCTGCCGCAGTCGCTGGCAGAACTCGCGGCCCGGCTGCGGCTGCACCTCAACGTGGTCCACGTGCTGGCCGAAGACCTGCGCTCCGCCGGGCAGTTGACGGTTTACGTGCCAGACTTCGACAGCACCCACGACGCATCCGTCCTGCGCAGGGTTATCGATGGCCTCCGAGCCATCCCCGACTCCCGAGGGGTACTCCGTGACACCGACTGAACCACTGGTCCACGGCTCTGCCGCGCACACCCCCGTACGACCACCCCTGCCGGTGAAGATGGTCATCGCGGGCGGTTTCGGCGTGGGCAAGACGACGACCGTCGGCGCGATCTCCGAGATCGAGCCGCTGACCACCGAGGCCGCGATCACCGAGGTCGCGGCGGGCGTCGACGACCTCACGCACACCCCGCGCAAGACCACGACCACGGTGGCGATGGACTTCGGCTGCATCACCATCGACCCGACGCTCAAGCTGTATCTGTTCGGCACGCCCGGGCAGGACCGGTTCGGGTTCATGTGGGACGACATCGTGGAGGGCGCGGTCGGCGGGCTCGTCATCGTCGACACCCGGCGCCTCGACGACTGCTACGCGGCCGTCGACTACTTCGAGCACAAGGGCATCCCGTTCGCCGTGGCGATCAACGCCTTCGACGGCGCGGTGGAGCACACCCTGGACGAGGTCCGCTGGGCGCTGGACGTCACCGACGGCGTCCCGCTGGTGGTCTTCGACGCCCGGGAACGCGGCTCGGTGCGGGACGCGCTGCTCGTCGTACTGGAGCTGGCGCTGGCCCGCACCGAGGGCTGACCCTCAGCCGCTCCTGCGCACGCCGGGCGACACCGCGATCCGGGCCACCGCCCAGAACGCCGCGAGTGTCGCCAGGGCCATCACGGCCACCAGCGTGGCGCCGCCCACGACCTTCTCGTAGTTGCGCTGGTAGAGGCCGTCGACGATGTAGCGGCCGACGCCGCCGAGGCTGACGTACGCGGCGATGGTGGCCGTGGAGACGATCTGGATGGCCGCCGAGCGCAGCCCGCTGAGGATCAGCGGGAGCGCGACGGGCAGTTCGACCCGCAGCAGGATCCGCGACTCCGCCATGCCCATGCCGCGGGCGGCGTCCACCGGGGACGGATCGACGGAGCGCACCGCCTCGTACGTCGTCACCAGGATCGGCGGGACGGCGAGCACGACCAGCGGGATCATCACCGGCAGCAGGCCGAAGCCGAGCAGCACGAACATCAGCACGAGCAGGCCGAAGCTGGGCAGCGCGCGGGCGGCCGTGGCGATGGACGCCAGGATGTTGCCGCCGCGTCCGGTGTGCCCGGTGAGCAGGCCGAGCGGCAGGGCGATGGCGGCCGCCACGGCGAGGGCCAGCACCGAGTACTGGACGTGCTCGCGCAGCCGGGTGGGGATGCCGTCGTAGCCGTGCCAGTGGGCGCCGTCGCTGAAGAAGGCGTTGATGAAGTGGAGTAGGTTCACCGGACTGCGTCCTCCAGGGCGACCGCGGTCGGTTCGGGCCGGGTGGTGGTCTGCGTGTCGGCCCCGGCGGTGCGGATCCCGTGGGTGTCGCGCGGCATCCAGGGCGTCAGCAGCAGTCGGACGGCGACCAGCACAGTGTCCGCGAGGACGGCGAGGACGGCCGTGCCGACGACGGACAGCCAGACCAGGCGGGGCTGGTTGTAGATCATGCCGTCGTGCAGCAGATTGCCGAGCCCGCCCTGGTTGCCGATCAGCATGCCGACGCTCACCAGGGAGATGCTGGACACGGTGGCGACGCGCAGGCCGGCGATGATCGCGGGTGCGGCGATCGGCAACTGCACCTGGAGGTAGCGGCGTACCGGCCCGAGCCCCATGGCGGTGGCGGCGTCGAGGGTCTCCTGGGGCACCGAGCGGACCCCGTCCACGATCGCCGGGACGAACACCACGAGGCTGTAGACGGCCAGCGGGATCATCACGGTGATCTCGCTCTGGCCGGTGTAGTCGATGAGGACCACGAAGAAGGCGAGCGACGGGATCGCGTACAGCACGGTCGTCACGCCCAGCACGGGCGCGTAGAGGCGGCGGAAGCGCACGCAGAGCTGGGCGATCGGCAGCGCGGCGAGCAGTCCGGCGAGCACCGGCAGCAACGCCTCGCGCAGATGCAGTCCGACCAGGCCGAAGTAACTGTGCTGGAGGTCGCTGGGGATGTCGAAGAAGCCGTTCATCGGCCGACCTTCGCCGTGCTGCGTCCCGTGGCGTGCGCGGAGCGGATCGCCTCGCCGATGATCTGCTGCGAGACGACGCCGACGACCCGGCCGGTGGCGTCCACGCCGACGGCCCAGCCGGTCGGCGAGAGCACGGCGCCGTCGAGAGCGGCGCGCAGCGAGTCGGTGCCGGGCACGAACGGCCGCCCGTACGACAGCAGCCGGTCCCGGTCGATCGCCCCGGCGGTGAGATCCTCCGCCGCGCTCCAGCCGAGCGGCTTCCCGTCGAGGTCCGTGACGAGGAGGTACGGCGCTTCGTCGGCGGCGCGCGCGGCGATCTGCCCGGCTTCGGCGTCGATCGCGACGACCGGCGCGGTGCGCAGCTCCAGTTCGCCGGACGGGAAGAACGACAGCCGGCGGATGCCCCGGTCGGCGCCGAGGAAGTCCTCGACGAAGGCGTCCGCGGGGGCGCTCAACAGCTCGGCGGGCGGGGCGAACTGGGCCAGCTTGCCGCCGGTGCGCATCACGGCGACCATGGTGCCCAGCTTGATGGCCTCGTCGATGTCGTGGGTGACGAAGACGATGGTCTTGCCCAGTTCCTCCTGGATCCGCAGGAGTTCGTCCTGGAGGCCCTTGCGCACCACGGGGTCGACGGCCGAGAACGGCTCGTCCATCAGCAGCACCGGCGGATCGGCGGCGAGCGCCCGGGCGACGCCGACGCGCTGCTGCTGTCCGCCGGACAGCTGGTAGGGGTAGCGCTTGGCGAGCGAGGCGTCGAGTCCGACCCGGGCCATCAGCTCCGCGGCCCGCGCGCGGGCCTTCTGCTTGCTCCAGCCCAGCAGCCTGGGGACCGTGGCGATGTTGTCGACGATGCTGCGGTGCTGGAAGAGACCGGCGTTCTGGATGACGTAACCCATCGACCGGCGCAGTGTGTTGACGGGCTGCGCCTGGATGTCGACGCCGTCGAGGAGGATGCGCCCTTCGGAGGGGTCCACCATTCGGTTGATCATCCGGAGCGTCGTAGTCTTGCCGCAGCCGGAGGGCCCGACGAACACGGTGATCGAGCGGTCCGGTATCTCCAGCGACAGCCGGTCGACCGCCACGGTGCCGTCCGGGTACCGCTTGGTGACTGAATCTATCCGTATCAAAGCGCCGAATACCCTTCGGGTTTGGCAGATACTGCCTACTTCCGGCCACGGTCGTCGGTGCGCAGGCCGTTGCGTGCAGAGTCTAGACCGCGACTGTTTCCATACTTTGGCGGGCGAGCGCCTGCCGCCGGGTCGTGACCGGACCGTGGCCGGAAGCACGCGCGGGCACGGCGACGCGCTCTACGGATCCGTCGCGGCGACGGTGCCGCGGCGCGGGCGGACCCGGGCGGCCAGGACCGCCACGTCGTCCTCGGCACGGCGGGCGTCCAGACGGGTGACGATGGTGTCGAGGACACTCTCGACGGTCGCACCCGGCGCGAAGCGGAGCCCGGCCAGCCGGCGCAGGGAACTGTCGATGTCCTCGCCCCTGCGCTCCACCAGCCCGTCGGTGAACAGGACCAGGGTCTCGTCCCCTTCCAGGGTGTGCGTGGCCGACTCGTACCCCCCGAAGCCGGTGCCCAGGGGCGGTCCGACGGGGACGGGGAGCAGCCTCGTCGTGCCGTCCCGGGTGATCAGGGCGGGCGGCAGATGCCCGGCGCCGGCCACCGTGAGCCGCCGCCGGGCCGGATCGACGTGCGCGAGCAGGCAGGTGGCGGGCCGGCGGTCGGCCTCGGCGGCGGCGATGTCGTCCAGCTGGCGCAGCACCCGGTGCGGGGGCAGGTCGGCGGAGGCGATGGAGCGCAGCGAGGAGCGGTAGGCGTGCATGTCGACGGCGGCCTCCAGGCCGTGCCCCATGACATCGCCGACCACCAGCAGGGTGCGGCCGAAGTGCAGCCGTACGGCCTCGCACCAGTCGCCGCCGACCAGCGCCCGCCGCCCCGCCGGCAGATAGCGGATCGCGACGGCCAGGTTCGGGTGCGGCCGGCCGGGTTCGGCCTGGAGGGCCCGCTGCAGATCGCCCGCGGTGCGGCTGACCCGCTCGTACGCGCGGGCGTGCCGGATGTGCGAGGCGGCGCGTTCCGCGAGCAGCGCGAGGAGTTCGGCCTCCGCAGGGGTGAACGGCCCGGCGTCCCGGCCGCAGACCAGTACGCCGTAGTGGCGCTCGCCGGTGGCCAGCGGCACACAGAGCGCGGGCCGGCCCCCGTGGGTCCAGTGCTGCGGCGTGCCGTCCGCCGGGAAACCGGCGTCCAGGGCCGTGGCGGCGGCCCGGCGGGCGTCGGGCAGCGCACCAGGGTCCCCGGCGATCGCGGCATAGCCGGTGAGGGTCCCGCCGACCCGGCGCAGAACGGCCGCCGCGCCGCCCGCGAGCCCCGCCGCCGCCCGGGTCAGCTCCCCGCAGGTCGTCGCCTCGTCGAGCGTCGTCCCGATACCGGCCGCGTACGCCCGCAGCGCGCTCAGCCGCGCGGGCGCCCCGTCGAGCCCGCCGCCGCGGCCCCGGTCACCGTGCGCCGCGGTTCTCGGCAGAAACCGTATCCATCGCCTGACACGTAACACCCCCAAAGGCT
The DNA here is from genome assembly GCF_003688995.1 of Streptomyces shenzhenensis. GTDB lineage: Bacteria > Actinomycetota > Actinomycetes > Streptomycetales > Streptomycetaceae > Streptomyces > Streptomyces shenzhenensis_A. The sequence goes on from NZ_PENI01000019.1 coordinate 55,511, forward strand.
CTCAAACAGAACCGTCCCAGCCCCTCAAGAACTCACCCCACCCGGGAAGCCGCCGCGTTGCTCAGCGCACCTTCGCGGCCGCGCTCTGTCCGCCGGTCTCGCCGTAGCGCGCCCAGCCCTTGTCGAGGAGCCGGAATCCCGCATCGACGGCCGGCTCAGGATCGGCCTCGCGGGTGGCGATGAGCTGGACGTGCAGGGCGAACCGGACGTAGAAGCGGATCTCGTCACTCGGCTCGGCGAGCCCGAACTCCTCGGTGATCGTCGCGACCAAGGCGTCCTCGTGGCGCAACCACATCTTCTCCGCGTAGTCGATCAGGGCCGGCGTGTCCTCCATGAGGGCAAGGATCTGACGCTGGGGCTCGGTGTGGAGCGCGGCGATCTCGGCGAGGTAGTGGGCCTTCAGCGCGTCGGAGATCGTGGTCCCCGCCGGGCGGCCGCTCACCGCGGCGACGAGGCGTTCATGCCGCTCGTCCTCGTCACTGAAGACAAGCGCCTCCTTGTGCGGGAAGTGCGTGAAGACCGTCTTGGGTGACACGTCGGCCTTGTCCGCGATCTCGCGCACGGTCACCGCGTCGAAGCCGCGCGCGAGGAAGAGCGTCGTCGCCGCCTCCAGGATCGCCGCTCGCGTCGCCGCCTTCTTGCGCTCGCGTCGCCCGACCGCCGCTGCATCCACCATGCGCTCACTCTACCTTCGAACACTAACTACATTGACGGCAAAAGTAGTCTCGATATAGTAAGTGTGTCAGTGAAGCCATGGCTCGCCGTGTACGCCGCCGCCATCTCCGGCGACCCTCGCGCCGACCCGGCACCACCAGTGGAAAGGGACAACGGCCATGACCGAGAAAACCGACGCGCACCTGTCTCCGCAGCGCCGGACTGCGGGAGCGCTGCTCATCGCCGGGCCGGCGATCTTCCTGCTCGGGGAGTTCATCGCCGCCGCAGCGTGGACCGACCCGGCGTACAGCTATACGCACCACTTCATCAGCAACCTCGGAGTCCACGGGCCCTCGACCCTGTTCGGGCAGTACATGTACTCGCCCCTCGCCTGGGTGATGAACACCGGATTCCTCCTCTTCGGGATCACGATCCTGGCCGGGGTCGCCACGCTGCGCGATCTGTCGGGAGGGCGCCGCTGGGCAACGCTCGTACCCGCGACGCTGCTGGCCGTCGGCGGTGTCCTGCTCGCGCTGTTTCCCGGATCCGGCGAGGCACTCGAGAACGGCACCGGCGAGTTCCACAGCATGGGTGCCTTCGCCGGCTTCATCGGCGGGAACACGCTCGCCCTCGTGCTCGGAAGCAGGCGTCGGCGCATCGGCCTCTCGCCGCGCATGGGAGCAGCGCTGATCGCGGTAGGCGTGATCGGCCTGCTTTCGATGACGCTCTACCTCGCGATGATCTTCACCGCGGGCGACACCCCCATCGGCGTCATCGGCCTCATCGAACGCGGCGCCGTTCACCCGTTCCTGATCGGCCTCATCTGCGCCGGAGCGTCGATCTGGCAGCGGCAGACCGTGAACGCGCCGACGGCGCGCTCCATCACCGCAGGCCAAGCCGCTTGACACCGAACTCCGCGAACACAGCCGCCCTGAACGCCGGCCGTGGCACCGACAACCGAAGGACAACGACCATGACCGCCGGCATCACCCACCCCGCCGCACCGCCTCATACGGCAACCACATGCACATCCGGCGGGGCCAACACCGCCAGGTACGCGCGGATGTCGTCCGGGGCACTGGTGAAGACGACCGCACTGCCGTGCCGGGCTGCGGCGAGGGCCACCCAGGCGTCGACCGCGTCCGGCCGCTTCTTCGCCGGGAGGGCCGCCCGCCCCAGCGCAGTGCCGATGCGCCGCCAGTCGACCAGGTCCGGGCCCGTGACGCAGGCCAGGCACTCCGGACGGCCCGCCTTCGTCTCCCGCACCGGCGGTTCGGACGTACGAGCCTGAGGGACGGTGCAGTCCTTGAGCGCCCCGGACAGGGAGTGCACCAGCGCCGGACGGGGGACGCCACACCTGAGCGAGAACCGGGCCGAGCACCAGCGCTCGGTGCGGGGCCGCCCGCAGCCCTTCATGGAGCGCCATCGCCTTCGCCTTGCGATCGGCGGGCGCGATGAGCATGCCGGTGTCGTACACCGGCACTCGAGCGCTCACGGGGCATACCCCGGCCGCCGGCCCTGCTGGTCCCGGCCGTGCACGAGTCCGAGGGCCTCCTCGACCTCGCGGCGCTCCTGCTCCGTCAGCTCCACCGACACCGCGGCGGGCTCTTCAGGCAGGTCGACCGCTTCCCGTTCCGCCCGGGCGATCAGCGCGTCCACCCCGGCGAACTGTTCCTCTATGGCATCGCTCTCGGCCATCTGCCGCGTCGCGGCATGCACCAGGTACGCCGAGACATCCATGCCCGACCGCTCCGCGTGCCGCCTGATGCGCTCGGCCTGCGCCTGCTCCAGGCTGATGCTGATCCGGGTCTTCGCCATACAGCAACCGTATGACGCGTATTACGGAGGCAAGCGGCGCCCGCAGCGTGCTGCGCCCGGTGAAACGTGATGATGCCCGCACACGGCTCCCTGTGCGGGCATCGTCCGGTCCGTCGTCAGCCGGTTACGGTCAGCTCTCGGACGGCACCAGCCGCAGCGAGATCGAGTTGATGCAGTACCGCTGGTCCGTCGGGGTGGGATAGCCCTCACCCTCGAACACATGGCCGAGATGCGATCCGCAGCGTCCGCAGCGGACCTCCGTGCGGACCATCCCGTGCGAGCGGTCCTCCACCAGCTCCACCGCGTCGGAGTCCTTCGGGTCGTAGAAGGACGGCCAGCCGCAGTGGGACTCGAACTTGGTGTCCGAGGTGAAGAGTTCGGTGCCGCAGGCGCGGCAGGAGTAGACGCCGGTGGTCTTGGTGTCCGTGTACTCACCGGTGAACGCCGGCTCGGTGGCGGCCTGACGCAGCACGGCGTACTCGGCCGGGGTCAGCTCCGTGCGCCACTGCTCGTCCGGCTTCTCGACGTCGTACGACATGAGTCTCAGCCCCTTCACTGCTGCGACAGACGGTCCAGGATCAGCGGGCCCAGGTCGGTCACATCGCCCGCGCCCATGGTGAGAACGAGATCGCCGGGCCTCGTCATTCCCGCGATCACGGACACGGACTCCGCCCTGTCGTGCACGGCGGTGACGTCCGCGCCCGCCGCCCGCGCAGCCTCGACGATCAGCTCGCTGGTCACGCCGGGGATCGGGTCCTCGCGGGCCGGGTAGATGTCGAGGACGACCGAGGCGTCCGCGAGGGCCAGGGCCCGGCCCATCTCCTTGCCCAGTTCCTGTGTGCGGGAGAACAGGTGGGGCTGGAAGAGCACGAGGATGCGGGCGTCGCCGACGGCCGCCCGCATCGCCTCCAGGTCGGCCGTCATCTCGGTCGGGTGATGCGCGTACGAGTCGACGACCTGCGCGCCGGCCGCCTCGCCCTTCAGCTGCAGCCGGCGCTTGACCCCGGTGTAGGCGCCCAGCGCCGCCGCCAGTTCCGGCGCCGGGACGCCCAGGGCCACCCCCGCCGTGAGCGCGGCCACCGCGTTGTGCGCGTAGTGGCGGCCTGGCACGGAGACCGTGAAGGTCAGCGGCGCGCCGTCCAGTTCCACGGTGACCTCGCTCCTGAGCCCCTGCGGGACGACGGACAGGATCCGCACGTCGGCGTCCGCGCGCTCGCCGTAGGTCACCGTCCGCACCGAACCGGCCAGCCGCCGGGTCAGCTCCCGGGCGCCCTCCTGGTCCGCGGCGATCACCAGGGTGCCGCCGGGCACGATCCGGCCGGCGAAGGTCTCGAAGGACTCGTGGATCTCGTCCATCGAGGCGTAGTTGGCGTGGTGGTCGAGTTCGACGTTGAGGACGATGGCGACCTCGGGCGCGTACTTGTGGAAGCTGCGGTCCGATTCATCCGCCTCGGCCACGAAGATCTCGCCGGTGCCGTGCAGGGCGTTGGAGCCGGGGGCGTCCAGGTCGCCGCCGATGGCGTACGACGGGTGCAGGCCCAGCTCGGTCAGCGCCACCGCCAGCATCGACGTGGTGGTCGTCTTGCCGTGGGTGCCCGCGACGGCGATCGGCCGCCGGCCGTCCATCAGGGCGGCGAGGGCGTCGGAGCGGTGCACCACCGGGATGCCCAGTTCGGCGGCGCGGGCCAGTTCCGGGTTGTCCGCGCGGATCGCCGACGACACGACCACGCAGTCGGCGTCGTCGGCGAGGTGCTCGGCCGCGTGCCCGATGTGCACGGTCACGCCGAACGCCCGCAGGGCCTCGGCGGTCGCCGACTCCTTGGCGTCGCTCCCGGCGACCTTGGCTCCACGCTGCGCGAGGATCTTCGCGATCCCGGACATCCCGGCGCCGCCGATGCCGATGAAGTGCGGTCGGTCCATGGCGGTACGAGGGCCGGGTGCCATGCGCGTGTCTCCCAGATGCGATACGACGACGGAGCGCGCCCCGCGAGGAACGCGCCCCCAGCCTATTGCGTGCCGGTGACACCACCCTCCTGGGGCGCGACCCCCCACCCACCCGGCCCGACCAAGCAACGTCCGCCGCAGAGAGGCCCGGAAAACCCCGCGGCACCACACAAGCCCGCCCACCGGAACACTGCCCTCCGGGGACGCCCCCCAGCCGCACGCCCCGCCGACGCTCCGGAACCGGCCCGAGCGCCCGAACGACGCCCGCCGCGAAGCCGCGCGGAGAACCACGCGACCGTCCACGGCGCCGCCGACCGACGGCACCGCACAGCCCGCCCACCCGCCGGCCCCCCACGGCCGCACGCCCCCGCCGACGCTCCGGAACCGGCCCGAGCGGCCCAGCGGCGCCCGCCGCGGAGAGGCGCGGAGCGCTCCGCCGGGGCGCGCTCAGGCCCTGCTGTGCGAGAACAGCTTCAGCACCGGCACCCCCACCTTGTGCCGGGCCCGCGAGGCCCAGTCGCGGTGGAAGAACTCCTCCACGTAGTGCGGGTCGGTGAGGACGATCACCTCGTCGGCCCCGACCTCGTCGACGAGGGCCTTGAGGGCGTCCAGCGGATGGTCCTCGACCAGCCGCCCCTCCGCCTGGCTGCCCGCCGCCCGCAACGCGGTGAGGGACACCTCCAGGGCCTGCTCGGCGGGCTCCTTCGCGGCGGCGCCCTCGGGCGTCTCCCGCTCGCGGGCGGCGTCGTCGAGCTCGCCGAGGGCGATGTCGTCGATGGCCCGCAGCAGCCGGTCGGCCTGGTCGCCGCGCGGCTGGAGCAGCACATGGAAGGCGACCGACTCGTCCCCGTGCAAGGTGGTGACGAACTCCACGTCGGCGGACGTCAGTGCCTTCTCGATCATCAAAACGCTTGTGAACACCAGCGCCCCATTCTCCTTCTAGGGCCCCTGGCCCTCTCTCCTCCGTGGGCCGTACCAGGCCCTGCGGAAACCATCCTGCCCCGTGACGGCACGGGTCCTGCCGGTTTCAGTGTGCCTGGCGAAAGCTAAACGGAACGATACATTCCGCTGTTTTCAGGACCTCTGGTAGCGGGCGAACAGATATCCGGCATCCTCCAGCAGGGACACGAGTGCGAAACGCCGGGGCACGGCGACCGGCGGGCCGCCGGCGATGCGCTGGGCGTCACCCGCGGTGAGCATCGGCGAGAGGGTCAGACACAGCTCGTCGAGGACCCCGGCGGCAATGAACCGGCCGAGCAGCCGGGGACCGCCCTCGCTGAGCAGCCGGGTGTGGCCGAGCCCGGCGAGGGCCCGCACCGCGCGCGCCGGATCCACCCAGGCGCCGTCGCCCGCGATCACCACCCGGGCCCCCGCCCGCTCGGCGGCGGCGATCCGCTCCGGGTCCGCCGCGGCGCCGGTCAGGACCAGGGTGGGCACCAGGGGCTCGGTGAACAGCGGGAGCGAGAAGTCCAGCTCCAGGCCGGCGCTGACGACCGCGACGGCCGGGGCCGGGCCCTGCCCCGCCGCCTCCCGGGCCGCCGCGAAGTCGGCACGCGCGCGTGCCGGGCGGTACCCCTCCCGGCGTACCGTTTCCGCGCCGACGACCACGGCGTCCGCGAGGGCCCGCAGCGTCCCGAAGATCCGCATGTCGGCCGCGCCGGAGATGGGCTGCGAACGCCCCTCGTGCTGGGCGGCGCCGTCGAGCGTGGACACCATGTTGGCCCGCAGCCAGGCCGCCCCGCCGGTCCGGTCCTGCCCGGGATACGCGTAGGCGGCGGCCAGTTCGGCGAGGCTCCACTCCCGATCCACGTGCTCGCCCACGCCCCCGGCAGCGGGGTACGCGGCGGCCCCCGCCCGCGCGGCGTCCGCGGCGGAGTCCTGGGCTGCTGTTTCTTCGGTCACAGGGAACAGGCGTCGCATGCGGTGCAGTGTGACACGGCGCTTACCATGGGGAACCGTGTCGTCCTCCACCGCCGCCTCCCGGCCCGGCTCCGCCGCCGACGCGGCCCCCCTGTCCCTGTGCGCCCGCGAGCCGCACGTCCCCGCGCACCGGCTGGTCGCCGAGATGGTGCCGCCGCCACGCTTCGACTCGGTCCGCTTCGCCACCTACCTGCCGGACCCCGGCCGGCCCAGCCAGACCGAGGCCGTGCGGGTCCTGGAAGACTTCGCGGCCGGTCTCGGCGGTCCGGCCGCGACGGGCGGCGCGAAGCGCGGGTTCCTCGGCCTCGGCAGGTCCAGGGCCGCGAAGACCCCGGCCGGCCCGCGCGGCGTCTACCTGGACGGCGGATACGGCGTCGGCAAGACCCATCTGCTCGCCTCCCTCTGGCACGCCACCCCGGCCGAGCCCGCGCTCAAGGCGTTCGGCACCTTCGTCGAGCTGACGAACCTGGTCGGCGCCCTCGGCTTCCAGGAGACCGTGCGCACGCTCGGCGGCCACCGGCTGCTGTGCATCGACGAGTTCGAGCTGGACGACCCCGGCGACACGGTCCTGGTGTCGACGCTGCTGGGCCGGCTGGTCGACGCGGGCGTCGCGCTCGCCGCCACCTCCAACACCCTGCCGGGCAAGCTGGGCGAGGGCCGGTTCGCGTCCGCCGACTTCCTGCGCGAGATCCAGGGCCTGTCCGCCCGCTTCCGCACCCTGCGCATCGACGGCGAGGACTACCGCCACCGCGGCCTGCCCGAGGCGCCGGCGCCGTACTCGGACGAGCAGGTGACCCGGACGGCGTACGCCACCGAGGGCGCCTCGCTCGACGACTTCCCGCAGCTCCTCGACCACCTCGCGAAGGTGCACCCGAGCCGCTACGGCGCGCTGACCGACGGCGTGCGGGCGGTGTGCCTCACCGGCGTGCGGGCGGTGCCCGACCAGTCCACGGCGCTGCGCCTCGTGGTCCTCGCGGACCGGCTCTACGACCGTGAGGTGCCCGTCCTCGCCTCCGGGGCGCCCTTCGACGAGCTGTTCAGCGAGGAGATGCTGAACGGCGGCTACCGCAAGAAGTACTTCCGCGCGATATCCCGGCTCACCGCACTCGCCCGGGACGCGCAGCCCCTCGTGTCGGTCTGACAATCGATCAAATTCCGCGGGCCAAGGACTGGTTCACGCCATAGGACCCGCTTTTTTCACTCTCTCCTGCGCCCGAAACGCGGAGTTAACCCTGCAAACAACTTTGCAGGGTTAACGTGTTTCTTGACCATCCATTGACCAATGCTTGGTACGTACTAGAGGCGCGAATTATCGAGAGGGGGGCGCATGTTCCGAGGTAGAACGCACCGGAGTGCGCTGACGCTCCTCACCACCCTGCTGCTCACTCTGCAATTCTTCGCGCCCGCGGATTCCTTCGCATCCGCGCACACAATCCGTCATGTCGAGGCCAAGACTCCATCCGGATCCGAGATTTCCGGGAAGGCGTCACGCGACGGCACGGGAACGCATCGCGACACAGAGCGCTTCGAGGAGCAGCCCGGTCCGTCGCAGGCCCGTGACCGCCGGCGCGCCGCCGTCTCGAGGCGGGCGCACGAGCGCCGGCGGCCCGCCCGGGCCACGGCGACCCCGCGCCCGGCGTCCGCGCCGGGCGCCGTGCACCACCGCATCCCGAGACCCTCGAGAGCCCACACTCCGGCGGTGCTTCAGGTCTTCCGCTGCTGAGAGACGGGCTGCCCCCACCACCGTCGTGCACGTCCGACGCGCCGGCTCGGCGCGCCAGGAGGAACCAACACACCATGCAGCCCCTCATCGACAACGCCCGTACCTTCGGACAGCGCCCTGAGGAGTTCGCCAAGCTCGCCGAAGGCCAGTCCCCGCAGGTCCTGTTCATCACCTGCTCCGACTCGCGGGTCGTCCCGGCCCTGATCACCGGCGCCCGCCCCGGTGAGCTGTTCGAACTGCGCACCGCCGGCAACATCGTCCCGCCGTACGCGTCCGCGCACCCCACCGCCGAGGCGGCCACCGTCGAGTACGCCGTCGAGGTGCTCGGCGTCCGCGACGTCGTCGTCTGCGGCCACTCCCACTGCGGTGCCGTCGGCGCGCTGGTGCGCGGCGACGATCTGACCGCCGTACCCGCCGTGCGCGACTGGCTGGCGCACGCGACCCCACGCCCGGCCGGAGCGGCCGAGGACCCCGCTGTCGCCGAGGGCGTGCAGAGCCACGCCCTGACCCAGCTGCTGCGGCTGCGCTCGTACCCGTGCGTGGCCCAGAAGCTGGCCCAGGGGCAACTCGCCCTGCACGCCTGGTACTACGAGGTGCACACCGGCGCCGTCCGGACGCACGTCGCGCAGACCGACACCTTCGAAGCACTGTGAGTGGCGCCGTGACGAACCCGTTCCCTCATCTCAGGCAGGACTTCACCGCTTCCCTCGTCGTCTTCCTGGTCGCGCTCCCGCTGTGCGTGGGCGTGGCCGTCGCCTCCGGCGTACCGGCCGAACTCGGCCTGGTCACCGGCATCGTCGGAGGCATCGTCACCGGGCTGATGCGCGGCAGCAGCCTCCAGGTCTCCGGTCCGGCCGCCGGCCTCACCGTGCTGGTCTTCGAGGCGGTGCACCAGTTCGGGCTGCCCGTGCTCGGGGTGATCGTGCTCGTCAGCGGGGTGCTCCAGATGGCGATGGGCGCCCTGCGGCTCGGGCGCTGGTTCCGGGCCATCTCGGTCTCGGTGGTGGAGGGCATGCTGGCCGGTATCGGCCTGGTGCTGATCGCCGGACAGCTGTATCCGGCGCTGGCCGCCGAGGCCCCCGGTTCGGGCCCCGGCAAGATAGCGGGGCTGCCCGGGGCGCTCGCGGACGCCCTCGCCGACACGGACGCGCTGGCCTCCCTCGCCGTCGGCGCGGGCACGATCGCGGTCCTCGTGCTGTGGCGGTTCGCCCCCGCGCCGGTCCGCGCGGTACCGGGCCCGCTCGCCGCGGTGGGCCTCGCCACACTGGCGGCGGCGGCCCTCGGTCTGCCGGTGGCGACCGTCGAGGTGCAGGGGCTGCTGGGCTCGGTCCAGCCGCCGCCGCTGAGCGCCTTCGGCGAACTCGCCGGCATCGGGGTGCTGGGCACGGTCGTCGCGTTCACGCTGATCGCGTCCGCCGAGTCGCTGTTCAGCGCGGCGGCCGTGGACCGGCTGCACGACGGGCCGCGCACCGAGTACGACAAGGAGCTGGCCGCCCAGGGCGCCGGCAACACGATCTGCGGGCTGCTCGGCGCACTGCCGATGACCGCGGTGATCGTGCGCAGCGCGGCGAACGTGCAGGCGGGCGCCCGCACCAAGGCGTCCCGGGTCCTGCACGGCGTCTGGCTGCTGCTGTTCGCGGCCCTGCTGCCGGACGTGCTGGGCTACATCCCGATCCCCGCCCTCGCGGGCATCCTGGTGTACTCGGGCGCCAAGCTCATCCCGGTGCGGGCGCTGGCCGCGCTGTGGCGCGAGTCCCGGGGTGAGGCGCTGATCCTGGTGGTCACGGCCGTCTCGATCGTCGTGGTCAGCATGTTCGAGGGCGTGCTCATCGGCCTGGCGATGGCGATCGCCAAGACGGCGTGGGAGGCCTCGCACGTCAGGCTGGAGTTCGTCGACAAGGGCGCCGGCCCGGTCGAGGCGTATCTGTCCGGCAACGCGACCTTCCTGCGGCTGCCGAAGATCCTCGACAGCCTGGAGGCGCTGCCCAAGGACCGGCCGGTCCGGCTCGACCTGTCCGGCCTGCACCACCTGGATCACGCCTGCCGTACGGCGCTGGAGTCCTGGGCCGAGCGGCACAGCTCGGCCGGGACCGAGCCGGTACGGCTCACGGCGGCGCGGTAACGCGCCCGTCTGGTCCGGGGCAGGGGCGTGGCCCCGGACCAGACACCGGGCATATCGTTGCAGGAGCGGATGGAACGGGCCGCTGAGCGGAGGAGGCCGCCATGCTCTCGGACCTGTTGGGCGCCCTCGTGGGCCTCGGTGCCGCCGGCCTGGTCTACCTGGCCGCGGCGGCCCGGGTCGTCAAGCAGTACGAACGCGGCGTGGTCTTCCGGCTCGGGCGGGTCATGGACCCGACCCGGACGCCGGGCTTCACCTTGGTGATCCCGGGGGTCGACCGGCTGCACAAGGTCAATATGCAGATCGTGACGATGCCGATCCCGGCGCAGGAGGGCATCACCCGCGACAACGTGACCGTGCGGGTCGACGCGGTCGTGTACTTCAAGGTCATGGACGCGACGGCCGCGATCGTCAACGTCGAGGACTACCGGTTCGCCGTCTCCCAGATGGCGCAGACCTCGCTGCGCTCGATCATCGGCAAGAGCGATCTCGACGATCTGCTGTCCAACCGGGAGAAGCTCAACCAGGGCCTGGAGTTGATGATCGACAGCCCGGCCGTGGGCTGGGGCGTGCAGATCGACCGGGTCGAGATCAAGGACGTCTCGCTGCCGGACACGATGAAGCGGTCCATGGCCCGCCAGGCCGAGGCGGACCGCGAGCGCCGGGCCCGGATCATCAACGCCGACGCGGAATTCCAGGCGTCGAAGAAGCTGGCTGAGGCGGCCCAGCAGATGGCCGACACCCCCGCCGCGCTGCAGCTGCGGCTGCTGCAGACGGTGGTGGCGGTGGCCGCCGAGAAGAACTCCACGCTGGTGCTGCCCTTCCCGGTGGAGCTGCTCCGCTTCCTGGAGAAGGCACAGCAGCCGCCGACGGGCAGCGACGCGGCGCCTCCCGCCGCACCCCACACCGAATCCACCGCACCGAACGGCCAGGACCACTCCACCGCCCGGGCACCCCGCCCGACCCGCGCGCCCCAGGAGGACACACCGCCCCCCGACCCCCGCCCGGACCGCCCCTGAGCCAGGCAGCCGAACTCCCGCACGGTCCTCCGCGACCCCACGGGAGCAGCCCTGCGGGCCCCGACCGCCCCGCCCCTCGGACGCCCACCGCCATCCGGCCGTCACCCGCCACAACCCGCGCACCACAGGAGAACGCATGCGCAACCGTCCGGTGATCGTCGGAGTGCTGGCCGCCGTGCTCGGCGGTGCCGCGGCCTGTGGGGACGGCGGGGCCGCCACGCCCACGGCCTCCTCCCCCGCGCCGTCGTCCGGGCAGCACATCGCCGTGACGAGTTCCGCCTTCGCCGAGGGCGGTACGATCCCGCGCCGCCACACCTGCGACGGCGCGGACGTCTCACCGCCGCTCGCCTTCTCCGGCGTACCCGCGGGAGCGACCTCGCTGGCCCTGCTCGTCGAGGACACCGACGCCCCGCAGGGCCCGTTCACGCACTGGCTGGTGTGGGACATCGCGCCGCGCACCACGGCGCTGACCGCGGGCCACGCGCCCGAGGGCGCGGCGCAGGGCCGCAACGGCTTCCGCAAGCCCGGCTACGGCGGCCCGTGCCCGCCGCGGGGCGACCGGCCGCACCACTACGTCTTCACGGTCTACGCCGCCGACCGGCGTCCGGACCTCACTCCGGCGACCGCCACCGCCGACGGCCTCCGGCGCGCCCTCGCCGGCCACACCCTCGCCTCCGGCACCCTGACCGGCCGCTACGGCCGCTGAGCAGACGCCCGGCGGCCCACCGGGCGGGCGCCACAGCGCGCGCGGGGCCGGGCGGGTGACGCGCTCCCAGCCCCCGAGCCATGTCGTCCGACAGGCCACTTCTCCAGTCATATCTTCGTACGGTGTTCACTCACGTACGCCGCATCACCGCCCTCTGCGCCCTGGGCGCAGCCCTCGCCGCCTGCGGCACCGTCAAGGCCCCGCGCGCCGCGGGCGGGGCCCCGGCCGAGCCGACCGCCTCCCCCTCCTCCGCCCCGCCCTCGCGCCCGCCCACGCTCACCCCGGGCCCCGGCGGTCTCACCCCGGTCTTCACGAACGGCCCGCGCACCGGGGGCAAGACCGTCGCCCTCACCTTCGACGCCGACATGACCGCCGACCAGGGACCGCGCGCCGCGGCGGGCGAGCACTTCGACAACCCCGAGCTCATCGCCGCCCTGCGCGACCTGAAGGTCCCGGCGACCGTGTTCATGACCGGGCGATGGGCCGAGCAGTACCCGGCCGAGGCCCGCTCCATCGGCGGCGACCCGCTGTTCGAGGTCGCCAACCACTCCTACAGCCACTACGCCTTCACCGCCGACTGCTACGGCCTGCCGACCGTCTCCGTCGACCGGATGCGCTCGGACGTGGAGCAGGCGTACACCTCCCTCCGCAAGGCGGGCGTGCCGCACCCGATGCCGTACTTCCGCTTCCCCGGCGGCTGCTACGACCGGCAGTCACTGCGCGCGCTGAGCGGGCTCGGGGTCACCGCGGTGCAGTGGGACGTGGTGAGCGGGGACGCGTTCGCGACGGACGCCGACGCGGTCGTCAGGCAGGTGCTGGAGGGGGTGAAGCCCGGGTCGGTGGTCGTCATGCACTGCACCCGCAGCGCCGCCCCGACGACCGAGCGGGTCGTGCGCACGATCGTGCCGGAACTGCGCAAGCGGGGCTTTCGGTTCGTGAAGGTGTCCGCGCTGATCTCGCAGACCGGCGCCGGCCGCTGACCGGCCTACGCTGAGCACATGACCGACGAGGACCCCAGCCCGCTCAGCGGCCCCGGCCGGCCCGCCCCGGCCGGCGGTCCGCCGTACGCGGAGTGCGTGCTGTGCCGCGAGCCGACCGAGTACCCGCAGGCGCACCGGGGCGTCACGCTGTGCCCCGCCTGCGAGTGGCAGGAGGCGCAGCGCACCGCCTGCTCGGGGTGACCGACGGCCCGTGCGCACCGGGCCACCGCGGCGCCGCCCGGCCCCGTAGGGTGGGCTGTCGTGAGCGACGTTCCTGACTCCCCCGGTGACAGCCCCTTCCGTGCCGCGCGCTCCCCGCGCGACGAGGCCCCGCAGTTCGTGCTGCCGCTCGTCGTGCGGATCGAGCGGGCGGCGCCGCCCGCGCGCACCGACGCCCTGGAGACCGCTGCGCGGGCCGTGCTCGTGCTGCTCGCGGACGAGCGGGCGCGGGCGACGGGGAGTGGGCGCGGGCGGTGCGGGACTGGCAGGACGCCCGGATCCGCAAGGTGGTGCGGCGGGCCCGGGGCGCCGAGTGGCGGCGGGCCGAGGCGCTGCCGGGCATCACCGTCACCGGGAAGTCCGCGGAGGTGCGGGTCTTCCCGCCGGTGCCGCTGGACGCCTGGCCCAAGGACCTGGCCCGGCTCCAGGTGTCCGGCACCGAACTCGACGACCCGGAGCCGCCGGGCCCCGACCCGGCCCAGCCCGTGCTGTGGCTGAACCCGGAGCTCGACATGTCGGCAGGCAAGGCGATGGCCCAGGCCGGGCACGGCGCCCAGCTCGCCTGGTGGGAACTGTCCGCCGCGGAGCGGGCCGACTGGCGGGACGCCGGCTTCCCCCTGGCCGTGCGCACCGCGGACCCGGCGTCCTGGCGCGAACTGACCGTCAGCGGACTCCCGTTGGTACAGGACGCCGGCTTCACAGAGATCGCCCCCGGGCTAACTCTTGCAGTCGAGGGACATCACCGCGTCAGCTCCCTGCCACACCCCCAGCCGTAATCCCAGGGACACCACACCCCTGACTGGGTCCGTCAGGGGTGTCTACGCGCTGCGCTCGCCGCGCTTCTGCGCCTTTGCCTTGCGCAGCATGTCGACGATCAGCTTCCGGTCCTCGACGGAGATCGGCATCTCCCACGCCGTCCGCTCCCAGCGATCCGACATGTCGGCGTACGGCGCGCCCTCCTGCTCAAGGATCTCCCGGAGGATCTCCGCAGCTCGCCGACATCAAGGGCACGCTCGGTGTCCTGGTCGAGCGCACGAACCGTACCGACGCCGATGTCCGCCAGCTCCGGGAAGACACGGAGAAGAACATCGACGCGCTTCGTGCCGAGGTCGAATCGTTGAAGAAGAACCGGTGGCCACTGCCAGCCGTGGCCGGCCTGACGGGCGTTGGTGCACTCGCGGTATCCATGTGGCAGGCCATCGGCAAGTGAGCCAGATACGCCCCCTGTGCCGCCCGGATTGCGGACGGCACAGGGGGCGTCTTGCCATGTCGGGGGTCAGCGTACCGGCCCAGTGGCCCCTCGCCCGATCGGCGTTCTTGGCGGCCCTGGCGGGCTGGATGCGGAGATCCAACCGGCCATGTGGCAGCCGTCCTTGGCGTGCTGCACCAAAGTCAGCGGAGTTATGCGAGGCGAACAGGGGTTATCTAGATTTCAGCCAGGCAACCCCTGTCCATAGTGCTGCGTGCCTACTGGCCCACAGTAAGCGACCAGCGGACAGAGGAAGGAGCAGTCACGGACACAACCCCGTTCTCCCGGCCCTTCTTGAGACGCAGCTCGTTGTACGTGCTGCTGACCTCACTGGCCACGCATTCCAGTGGGAAGCTGAGCCCCATCGGCCGAACCTCGACCGTCAGCGTGCCCTTGCCCTGGCAGTTCACCAACACGGACAGTGGTTGTGTGGTGATGTGCCCCAGCTCAAGTTCACGGTTGCCCTTGGCCGAAGCCACTTGGGTCAGCGGTTCCCCAGATGGCAGCTTGGGGGCTTTGGTGACCGCTTCTCCCGCGATGTGTTCCGCCCTGGCGGAGTTCTCCCCCGGCGTTGCGGACGCCGTCGTGGCAGGCGTGGTGGTTCTGTCGGGGCCTTCCGCCTGATCGTTCCCTGAGCAGCCATCGAGTGCGAAGCCACCCAGTATCACGCAGACCGCAAGGACGCCTGGACGGCGGGTCGATCGGGCGACTGTGGACATCAGCTCTCCCAGAGATACCAGCCGACCTTGTAGGGGCTGTAGCTGGTGATGGTTTTGCGAGTGGAGGATTGGCAGTTGCTGTAGAGGATGTAGCTGACCCCTGTGTGCTTGAGTCGGTAGACGCCGTACTTGGCATTCGTAGTCTTCTTGGACGGCGTGTCCACGCTGATGGTGTTGCCCAACTTCGCGGTGAGCTTCGCGGACAGGTTCACGTCGAACTTGCCTTCGAGCTTCGCCAGCATCGTGTTGATGCTCGTCTGCAGACCGGACGTCACGCTGACTCCGACTTCACCGGTCACTTCTGACGTAAAGGTCGACTTGGCGGTTCGGGACGTGCCGTTGTAATTCGCCAGCGTGGGGCCCACCCCCTTGTGGTACTGCTTGCCCTGAGTTGACGGTGTGTAGACCCCGTGCGACGGTCCACAGTACTCGCTGTTCGGCCAGTCCTTGGGGGGTGCCGGTATCACTGTGGGTTCGTCCGGCATCCCGTTTCCCCCATCAGGAACGTCGGTCACCACTTGGAGATTAAGTGAAGGTCATGGGCACGTCAGTCTGCTTCTTGATCTTCTGAGCCTAATTTGAGCTCGCAGGGGAACAAGTGTGTGTCGAACGCCCTGCTGTCACCTGGATACCCCGCCCGATTCCACGGCCTGGCGGACCGCTGCCAGCATGAGACTGGGTACCGCTACCAGACCTCGGACCCACCACAGCCCCGAGGCCCGGAACGGCCGGTCCACGCAGGGTGTGCCCCTCCCCGGCCCCATGGGAGGGGCACACTCACCCCTCGCCGCTGAACCAAGGCACCCTGACCAGTGGCTATCGGCCCCTGCTGCCTTCGGGCGGCAGGGGCCATTTCGTCATGCCCAGGCGCGCTGGCGTCAGGCGCCGGCCAACCGCCGCACGCCGGCCAGCGCGCTACCCCACGGGAACGCCTTCGGATTCCCCTGCTTCGGCGGATGCGACGCATAACCGTCCGGCCCGTCGAGCACGAGAACACCCTGCTCCCGCAACGCAGCGATCGACCGCGCCACCGCAGGCTGCGCACCCTGCGCCTGGTTGAAGTACGGCATCGCCGCCACCGGCACGCCCATGTGCACCGCCTCCGACGGAATGCCGATCGCCACAGTGTCGGAGATGCCCGCGCCCCACTTGTTCAGCGTCGTGCACGACATCGGCGCCACCAGCATCGCGTCCGCCTTCGGCAACACATCCTTCTCCCACGGCAGCTTGTACCGCGACCGCACCGGACGACCGGTCAACTCCACGAGTTCCTGCATCCGCGGCTCCCACCAGCCTGCCGCGGACGGAGTGAGGAGCAGGCACACGTCCCACCCGTCAGCCTGCCCAGCACGCACGCCGTCGTCGATGTACTGGGTGGGCCCTGCAGCACAAGCGATCAGATATAGCACTGGAGTCGTCATGCGCGGAGTCCACAGCGTTTGGCCAGCGCACGCAACTCGCCGCCAGGGGACGCGGTTGCGCCGACGATGTCCTTGACCAGGTTCACCGTGTCCGGCCGACCCCGCACCTCCTCGGGCGCCAGCTTGTCAGCCGCCAGGAGTTCCTTCACCGCGGTGTCCTTGTGCCGTGTCAAGAGCGAAGCGCGTGCCATCGCGACGTGATGGCCGGCCTGCCGCTCCCGGGTCATTCCGGCGACCGCTTCCGGGCTCACCTTTGTCCGCGGCTTCGAGTGCCGACCAGCCGTCCTCGAAGCGGATCAGCATGTCTACCCGGTGCAGGCCGACGTTGGTCGGGCCGAACATCGTCCAGTCCTGGTTGAGGTCGTCGCCCTGGCGCTTGGCGACGTCCGCGGCCTCGTCGACGAAGTTGGTGGCCGCGCGAACCCGGGCGGTGGTGCGTTCCTGCGAGGACGCGGCAAGGGCGGCGGACAGGTACAGCATGCCGAGGGTGGACAGGCCGAGCGGTCCCCGCTCGACGAGGCCGCCCTGGAGGCGGCACGCAGAGGTGATGGCGAACTCCACGGCCGTCTCCGGCCGCTGCTGGTACACGAGGCTCTTCGCCACTCTGCGGGCCGCAGCCCCGATCTGGGCCGGGTCCCCGGATCGCTCCGCTGCGACGAGCGCGCGGTCCGCGGCGAGCGCTGCCTGAGTCGCGGTCGCCTCCCCGTACTTGTGCAGGTACGACGTCACCAGCTGGTAGACGCGGGACAGCACGCCTTGGGCTTCGGACTGGGCGCCGACGGGTGCGTTGTGTGCTGCCTGCCCGGCACCGGCGATCAGGGCGGGTAGTTCCCGGGCGAGGGTGGCGTAGTGGCATGCCTGAAACGCTTCGCAGCAGTAGACGAGGCGCTGCTGGAGGACGGCCAGCGCGGGCGGCTCGGTGGAGGGTGCGGGCCCGTAGAGGGCGTCGATGACGCCGATGGCGTCGGCGGGCGGGGCACTGCCCGCGGGTGGTTCGGACAGGCTGTCGGTCAAGAGTTGCTCCAGTGGTACGCGCAGAACTTCAGCCGCACGCACCAGTACCGACAGGCGGGGGTCTTATTGTCGTTTCCCGCCTTCGATGTCCTGCACCCATCGCTTCGTCTGCCCCATGAGCTGGCCAAAGTCGGTCTGGGTGAAGCCGCGCCGAGCGCGCCAGTACGCGATGCGGCGGCCGATGCCTGAAGTGTCCACGTGCGCCCCAGGAACAAGGCACGCACTTTGCGTGCCCTCCACTGTTGTACCGCGTCCTACGGTGCCTGTGTGAGAGGGATCACCGTGACCGTGGAGGCGTGACCGATGCAGGGGACAGACCGGCACCTGGCGACGGAGCACTGGCTGTTATCGACGCTCGACGGCCCGCACCGCGACCGCGCCCGGCTGGAGTGGCAGGAGCACGGCGTAGCCCTCCTGCCGCTCGGGGGCCTCTTCTCGGCGGTCCGGCTGCCCGGGCGCCTGGTGGAGGCTGCGGTCGGCCGCCCCTTTGCGTCCGCGGAAGTCGACGCGTTCCTTGCCGAGTCCCTCCATGGTTGCCCCGTCATCTACGACCCCCATGGACAGCGCTACTACGCGCTGGTGCCTGCCACGAAGCCCGTGACATGGAAGAAGGCGGTTGACGACTGGCGGGTGGTGGACGTCGACTGCCTGGGCCGCGGCACCTACCTGGGCGTCCCCCGAGTAACTGTCACGCGTCTCGAAGCGCAGGCCCGCGTGTCCTACTGGTCCGTGCCTATCGCCTCCGCTGCCCTGATGTGCGCTCCCCTTACCGTGGCCCGGCTGATCGCCGCCGGGCGGCACCGGATGCCCGAGGAGCCGGAGACATGGCGACGCCGCAGGCCGAGGCGGTGGGCGCTGTGCGACCACGACGAGAGCGCGAGCGAGGCGCCCTGAGGACGGTCACCGGCCTGCTCGTGTACGTGACGGCCGTGACGGGCCCGGTTCTCGCACTGGTGCTGGCGCAGGTACCGCGCTGACGCACCCCCATGGCGGCCGCTTCGGGTCAGGGCCGCACCCGTACCCCCGCCGGGCCGAGGACCGCAACCCCGGCTCGGCGGGTCCTCCCGCTCCGCTGGAGCACCGCAAGTCTCCAGCGGAGCGGGTCTCAACCCCCTTCCCGGCGCAGTCCGGCAGGGCAACGATGTACCGAGCGAACGGAGACAGCGATGAAGCTTCAGATTCACCTGGGCGGCGGTAACGGAGGCGAGGGCGACGAAGGCGGCGACGGACTGCCGGGCGAGCCCTGGCCGGGGCCGGAGGAGCCCCCGTCCCCCGACGGCGGCCCCCGCTACGCCGTCTGATGGCACTGGCCGTGAGGGAGGAGTGGTCCGCTCTGGGCCACTCCCTCCAGGAGAGCGGTGCGATGTCCCCGGAGTGGATGCCGTCGTTCCTTGCCGTGCCGAGGTCCGCCTTCCTCCCGGAGGTCTTCTGGCCCTTCGACATGGACACCGGCAAGGTCATGGAAGTCGACCGGCGCACCGCCCCGGAAGACTGGGAGTCGTTCGCGAGTGCCGACATGCCGTTGGTGACCCAGTGGGACGACGGCGAGGGCCACGGCCCCGGCAAGATGCCCACCTCGTCGGCGTCGATGCCCACGGTCGTCTTCCGCATGCTGGGCGACCTCGACGTACAGCACGGCCACCGCGTTCTGGAGATCGGCACCGGCACCGGCTGGAACGCCGCCCTCCTGACGCACCGGCTGGGCCCGGACAGGGTCGTGACCATCGAGATCGACAGCAACGTGGCGGCTGCAGCCCGTGACCGCCTCGCAGCCGCCGACCTGCTCGGCACAGTCCTCACCCGGGACGGGGCGCTCGGCGATCCGGCGGGAGCACCCTACGACCGGATCATCGCCACCGCGGGGCTGCGGCAGATCCCCGGCGCCTGGCTGGAGCAGGTCCGGCGCCAAGGGGTCATCGTGGCCCCCTGGGGCACGCACTTCGGCAACGAGGACGCCATCGTGCGCCTGACCGTTGGCCCGGAGGGCGCGAGCGGACCGTTCACCAGGGCCGCGGAGTTCATGAAGGTACGCGCCCAGCGCCTGGCCTTCGACGGCCACTCGGCATACGTACCGGACGGGGTCGGCGGGGCGTCCCGGTCGACGACGGAGGTGACCGAGGCCGAACTGCTCGGCTCCGGCCGCTTCGAGGCCCGGACGTTCGCGCTCGGGCTCCGCGTCCCCGACTGCCACTGCACGGTCGCGGACAAGCGGGACGGCGCACGCCCGGTCTGGTTCTTCGGGCTCACCGACCGCTCCTGGGCGTGCGTGATGTTCCGCGACGGCCGGCCGACGACCGTGTGGCAGTCCGGCGACCGGGAGCTGTGGCACGAAGTGACCGCAGCCCTGCGCTGGTGGCAGGACGCCGGCGAGCCCGGCTACGACCGGTTCGGTCTCACCGTCACCAAGGACGGCGCCCAGCACGCGTGGCTGGACACACCGGAGAACTCCTGGCCCGTGTAACCAGTCCCGCACGCCAAGGGCGGTCGACGCCACCGGGCCCGCTGCTGAGCATCAGGCAGCGGGCCCATGTGCCCCGGACGTGGCCAGCCCACCCAGACCCGCTGACCTTGTGCACGGGCCCCGCTCGTCTGCCTCCCCCGTGGCAGACGAGCGGGGCCTTGCTGTTGTTGCCGGCCTGAGCCCCGGTTCCGTGTTGCGTGCCATTCTTCAACTCACCGAACACAAAGGACTTTTCGAGTCTTTTCGATAGACACTCGCACGCGCCAATGGCACAATCGGTGATCGCTAAACAACACTAGGCAAGTGTTTTGTGGCTGAAAGATGCTCATGGAACCGATCTGTGCAGTAATCCCCGGCGCGTACACGGTGGTCGCCGACCATCCGGCTCTGGGCCGCCGGGGCGGAGCCTGACCCGGCCCGCGCGGCATCGCCGGCCGCCGGGAACCTCAAATGTTGCTCTGAAGACCCGGGCTGCGGGGTTCGGGGCCGGTCGGCCGGGCCATACCTCCGTCACGCCACGACGGCGGCGAGGAGGCACGGAGGGGGCAGGGCGATGCGACGACTGGGGACGGGGATCGGCTGGCGACCGGAGATCGCGGACGCCGTGGAGCACATGCCGGGCATCGACTGGGTCGAGGTCGTGGCGGAGAACGTGTGCCCCGGGCATCTGCCCGCGTCGCTGCTGCGGCTGCGCGAACGCGGGGTGACCGTGGTCCCGCACGGGGTCTCGCTCGGCCTCGGCGACGCGGACCGGCCCGACGAGGGCCGACTGACCGCCCTCGCCGAACGCGCCACCGCGCTGGGCTCGCCCCTGGTCACCGAGCACATCGCGTTCGTCAGGGCCGGCGGCCCGCTGACCGCGTCCCCGCGCCTGGAAGCGGGCCATCTGCTGCCCGTGCCGCGCACCCGTGACGCCCTCGACGTGCTGTGCGCGAACGTGCGCATCGCCCAGCAGGCCCTGCCGGTGCCGCTCGCCGTGGAGAACATCGCCGCGCTGATCTCCTGGCCCGGCGAGGAGTTGAGCGAGGGGCAGTTCCTGTACGAACTGGCCGACCGGACCGGTGTGCGGCTGCTCATCGACGTGGCGAACCTGCACACCAACCACGTCAACCGCGGCGACGACCCGGCCCGGGCGCTCGCCGAACTGCCGCTGGAGGCCATCGCGTACGTCCATGTCGCGGGCGGATTCGAGCGCGACGGCGTGTGGCACGACAGCCACGCCCACCCGGTCCCGCGGCCGGTCCTCGACATCCTGACCGACCTGGCCTCCCGGGTCCGGCCGCCGGGGGTGCTGCTGGAGCGCGACGAGAACTTCCCCGGACCCGGGGAACTGGAGCGGGAGTTGGCGGCCGTCCGGACGGCCGTGGACGAGGGCGCCGTACACCGGCGTGCCGCCGCCCCGCGGCCGACGGCACGGACGGCCGCGCGGGCGGCAGCCGAACCGAACCGGGAACGGGTCGCGCTCGCCCAGGCTGCGGTGCTCTCCGCGCTGGTCGCCGGGACCCCGCTGCCCGAGGGCTTCGACCGGGTGCGGATGGGGGTGCAGGCACGGGCGCTCGCCGCGAAGCGGGCGGACGTGGTGGCCAAGGTCGCGCCAGAACTGCCCGCGGTCCTCGGTGCCCGGTACCGCCCGGCGTTCCTCGACTACGCGCAGGCACAGCCGATGACCGGCGGATACCGACGGGACGCGCTGGACTTCGTGGCACATCTGCTGCGCACACGGCGCCCCGAGGACGCCGGGGTACGGCGGGAGCTGCGCACATGGTGGCTGGAACGATCGGGACCCACGCCACGATCCCAGCGCCGGGTCGCCCGGGTGAGCCGGGCAGCACGACGGGTACTGGCCCGCAGGGGATGACAGGACCCGGGAGCGGCGGGGCGCCGGGCAGACGCGGACCACGCGGACGGTCGGGGCGGTCTGCGCAGTAATATGCCGACTCGCGCCCACCCCACGCACACCGGCTTGCGGTGCCGCACGCAGGAGGCACCATGCGACCGCGCCCCCCGATCAAGGGCAGAGGCATCTTCAGCGGCACCGCGCTCATCATCGCGGGCCTGGCCGCGACGCTCGCGGCGCTGGTCTTCCCGGTCTGGTCCTACGCCGACCGGTCCGGGACGACCGGCGCGGACGTGCTGAGCGCACGGACCGAGACGACACCGTACGGCCCGCTGTCCGCGCGTGACGAGGACTTGGTCATCAGGGTCCGGCTGGCCGGACTGTGGGAACTGCCGGCCGGCGAACTGGCGGAGCGCAAGGGCACCACCCCGGCGGTGCGGACGGCCGGACAGCATCTCGTCGAGGGACACACCACTCTGGACGCCCATGTCCGCCTCGTCGCCTCGCGGCTCGGCCTGGCCCTGCCCAACGCGGCCACCGCACAGCAGCAGGACTGGCTGGCGGAGCTGAACGCCGCGCAGGGAACGGACTTCGACCGCAAGTTCGCCAACATCCTCAGGCTGGCCCACGGCAAGGTCTTCTCCGTCGTCGCCGAGGTCCGGGCCGGCACCCAGAACTCGCTGGTGCGCGATCTCGCCGACGACGCCAACGCCACCGTCCTGGACCACATCAAGGTCCTGGAGGCGACGGGCTACGTCGACTTCGCCGCGCTGGCCCGGGACTTGACGGCGAGCGGCCCGCCGTCCGGCGCCGACTCCACGCCGCCGGCGGTCGACGTCGCCTCGGCGATCCCGGTCGCCCCCTCCCCCGCACCCTCCCCGACGCTCCCGCCGGCCGCCTCCGCACCGCCACCCGCCAGCCCCTGACCTGCCCGGGAAGGGGAATTACGCTGCTGCTGCCCGCCCCGGCCGGGATGCCCGGACCGCGCGCCGCGACCAGCCCGCAAGCGGGCCCGCCGGGGGCGCACGGGGAGCATTGGCGCCGACACCGCCGGACGGTGCTTGCCTTCGCCGGCAGGCGAACGAAACTTCCCTCTTGTCGCCGCAGCACCGGTGCTGCCGCGCTCCGAAGGGATACCCGATGAAAGCTGCCGCCCTCTACTCGGCCGCCGGATCCTTGCTCCTGACCACCCTCGCCGCCGCCCCCGCCGACAGCGCCCCGGGCGCTCCGGGCGCCGCGGCCGAGGCCCGCGGTACCGCGGTGGCCGCCGCGCGCGCCCGGGCGGCGGGCTTCGACTTCGGGACGTGCTCCGCCGAGCAGGAAGCGCCGGCAGTCCTGCGGTGCGGCACCGTGTCCGTGCCGCTCGACTACGCGCACCCCGACGGCAAGCAGATCACCCTGACGGTCAGCCGGGTGCGGGCCACCCAGAAGGACCCGCACAACAGCAAGCTCAAGGTGCGGCGGCAGGGCGCCCTCGTCTTCAACCCGGGCGGTCCCGGCGCCTCCGGCCTGCACTTCCCGGTGATCGGGGTGCTGCCCGAGTGGCGGCGGATCGCCGCCGCGTACGACCTGATCGGCTACGCCCCGCGCGGGGTGGGCCGCTCGGCGCCGCTGTCCTGCCAGGACCCCGCGCACTTCTACAAGGGGCCCGCGCAGGCGCCGACGCACCCCTCGGCGTCGTACAAGCAGGAGCGGATCGCGCAGGCGAAGGCGTACGCGCGCGGCTGCGCCGAACGGACCGGCAGCGCCCTGCAGTACTACAACTCGCTCAACAACGCCCGTGACCTGGACGTCCTGCGGGCCGCGCTGGGCGAGGACAAGCTGACCTTCATGGGCGCCTCGTACGGCACCTACTTCGGCGCGCTGTACGCGGCGCTGTTCCCCTCGCACGTACGGCGGATGGTGCTGGACTCGGCGGTGAACCCGGACCCCGCGCAGATCTGGTACCGCGCCAACCTGGACCAGTCGGCCGCGTTCGAGAGCCGCTGGACGGACTTCCGCGAGTGGATCGCCCGGCACGACGACGTGTACGGGCTCGGCAGCACACCCGAACAGGTGCGGCTCAGCTACGAGCAGGCGCGGGCCCGGCTGTCCGCCGAACCCGCGGACGGCAAGGTCGGGCCGGGCCAGTTGCAGGGCGCGTTCCTGACGGCCGGGTACTTCGACGACTTCTGGCCGAGCCGCGCCGAGGCGCTGTCGGCGTATCTCAAGGGCGATGCCGAGCCGCTGGTGGGGATCGCCGCGCCGGTCGCCGGGACGGCCGCCGAGGCCGAGAACGCGAACGCGGTCTACACGGCCGTCGAGTGCAACGACGCGCCCTGGCCGACGGACTGGGCGGTGTGGGACCGCGACAACACCCGGCTCGCGCGCGTGGCGCCCTTCGAGACCTGGGACAACGTGTGGGCCAATCTGCCGTGCGCCTACTGGCGGGCGCCCCGGCAGCAGCCCCTCGATGTGCGGACCGGGCCGGGCGAGCTGCCGCCGACGCTGATCCTGGCCGGTGAGCGGGACGCGGCCGCCCCCTACGCCGGGGCGCTGGAGATGAACCGGCGGCTGGCCGGCTCGGTCCTGGTGACCGAGCGGGACACGGGGACGCACGGGATCGCGGGCGGTTCGAACCCGTGCGTCAACGCCCATCTGGAGGCATATCTGCTGGAGGGCCGGGTCCCGGGGCGGCACGCCGCGTGCGCGCCGCGCCCGGAGCCGCGGCCGAAGACACCGGGCGGCCGTGCCGAGCGGCAGTCCCCGCGGGACGCGCTGAGGGGCAAGGCCGAGCGGGCCTGACGGTGCGTCCTACGCGAGCCCCGCGACCAGCTCGCCGATCTCCTTGCGGCGTCCGGTGAAGAAGGGGATCTCCTCGCGGACGTGCCGGCGGGCCTCCGAGCCGCGCAGATGGCGCATGAGGTCGACGATGCGGTGCAGTTCGTCGGCCTCGAACGCCAGGATCCACTCGTAGTCGCCGAGGGAGAACGAGGCGACCGTGTTGGCGCGCACGTCCGGGAAGCCGCGGGCCATCTTGCCGTGGTCGGCGAGCATCTGGCGGCGGTCCTCGTCGGGCAGCAGGTACCACTCGTAGGAGCGCACGAAGGGGTAGACGCTGATGTAGGCGCGGGGCGTCTCGTCGGCGAGGAACGCCGGGATGTGCGAGCGGTTGAACTCGGCGGGGCGGTGCAGCGCCATGTTCGACCACACCGGCTCCAGCGCGCGGCCCAGCCTGGTGCGGCGGAAGAGGTTGTACGCCTCCTGGAGCTGGTCGCTGGTCTCGGCGTGCCACCAGATCATGAGGTCGGCGTCGGCGCGCAGCCCGGAGACGTCGTAGGTGCCGCGGACCGTCACGTCCTTGGCGGCGAGCTGGTCGAACAGCTCCTGGACCTCGTCGGCGTAGCCCGTGCGGTCCGCGGGCAGCGCGTCCTTCAGCCGGAAGACGGACCACAGCGTGTAGCGGATGACCTCGTTGAGGTCCTTGGCCAGCTTGCCCTTGTTGGGGATCCTGCCGGACTCGGTGGTGGGGGCGTCGTCACTCATGTGCCTATTCTCCCGCTCCGCCCTGCGGGCCGTGCACCGGGTCGGTGGTCGGCTCCACCGCGGTGGGACCGCCCGCGCGCAGGTCGTCCGCGAGCCGGTCGACGGCGGCCTCCGCGCTCGCGATGCACGCCGGGATCCCGACGCCGTCGTACGGGGCGCCGCACACGGCGAGCCCCGGGAGCTTGGCGACGTGCTCGCGGATGCGGGCCACGCGCGCGTGGTGGCCGACGGGGTACTGGGGCAGGCCGCCGGTCCAGCGGGTGACCCGGGTCTCGAGGGGTTCGGCGGTCAGGCCGATGGCCTCGCGCAGATCGTGCCGGGAGACGTCGACCAGGTCGGCGTCCTCGCGGCCGAGGATCTCCGTCTCGCCGTACCGCCCGACGGAGGTGCGCAGCACGATCACCTCGGGGTCCTCCTCGGCGATCCAGCCCCACTTCACGGAGGCGAAGGTGGACGCCTTGATGGTGTGCCCGTCGACGGGCGGCACGAGGAAGCCGCTGCCTTCGGGGAGGGCCACGGCGTCCCGCCGGTAGGCGAGGGTGACCAGGCCCATGGAGGCGTACTCGACGGCCCGCAGTTCGGCGGCGGCGCCCGGGGACTCGGCGGCCAGCAGGCCGGCGGCGGCGGGCGCGGGCACGGCGACCACCACGGCGTCGGCGTGCAGCACCCGGTCGGCGGCGGCCACGCGCCAGCCGCCCGCCGCCTCCCGGCGCAGCTCCGTCGCCGGTGCCGAGGTGAGCACGGCGCCGCCCCGCGCCCGCACGGCCTCGGCGACCGCGAGCGGCAGCCGGCCCACGCCGCCCTCGATGCCCTGGAAGACCGGGCCGGTCCGCGGGTCCGCTGCGGCCTTCGCCTGGAGGTCGCGGACCGCCTCGGTCAGTGAGTCGTGGGTCTGTACGGCCTGGAACAGCTGGGGGACGGCCGAGCGCATCGAGATGCGGTACGCGTCGCCCGCGTACACCCCGCCGAGCAGCGGCTCGACCAGGCGGTCGACGACCTCGCGGCCGAGCCGCGTCGCCACGTACTCCCCGACCGCCGCGTCCTCGCCCGTCTCGGTGCGCGGCAGTCCGGCCTCGCGGCCGATGCGTGCGAGGCCCTCCTCAGAGACCACGCCGGCCAGCGCGGACGCCGTGCCGGGCACGCCCATCACATGTCCCTTGGGCATGGGGCGCAGCGCGCCGCGGGTCCAGATCGAGGCGGTCGTGGTGGCCGGGGTGCGCAGCCGGTCCGCCAGGCCCACCTCGCGCGCGAGTGCCACCGCCTCCGGCCGGCGGGCGAGCATCGACTCGGCCCCCAGGTCCACCCGCACGCCCGCGATCTCGCCGGCCAGCAGCTTGCCGCCGACCCGGTCCGCCGCCTCCAGCACGGTCACCCGCGCCCCGCGGTCCAGCAGCCGGTGCGCTGCTGCCAGCCCGGCGATCCCGGCTCCGATGACGACGACATGGTCCGTGCCCGTATCCGATCCGCTCATGGCTCCAGCCTCTCAGACACCTCTGACGGCCGACTCGGCGCCTCGTGTCCCGCTCGCGTCGTGACCGTGACCTCATCGGAACCGTCCCCCGCCAACGTCCCGTCGGGGTGCCGCGTCGTAGGAGCGTCAGTCGTCACGACCCTTGGGGGAATCGCCACATGCGCACTTCACGCTCCGTACGCCCCGTGCCCGCCCTGGCCGGGATCCTGTTGGCCGCCGCCGTCGCGCTGACCGGCTGCGGCGCCTCCGACAGCGCGAGCGGCGGTGACAACAAGGCCGTCGCGGCCGGCCCGGCCGAGCGGGACACGGCCGCCGGCTCCGCAGCGGTCGGCGAGGCCGGCGCGCCGGGCCGGGCAGCGGACGCCGGGACGGCCCCCGAGGCGCCCCGGATCAGGGCCGAGCACATCATCCGCACCGCCTCCCTGAGCGTGCGGGTCGCGGACGTGCCCAAGGCGCTGGACGAGGCCCGCGCCGCCGCCGAGGGCGCGGGCGGATTCGTCGGCCGGGAGAGCACCAGCCGGGACTCCGGGGGCCATGAGCGCACCCGGGTCGTCCTGCGCGTGCCCACCGGCGCGTACGACGGGGTCCTCGCCGACCTCCAGGGCACGGGCAGGCTGCTTTCGCGCACCGCGCGGGCCGAGGACGTCACCGACCAGGTCGTGGACGTGGACAGCCGGATCGCCTCGCAGCGGGCCAGCGTGTCCCGGATCCGCGAGCTGATGGACCGGGCGGACCGGCTCAGCGACGTGGTCACCCTGGAACGGGAGTTGAGCAGCCGCGAGGCCGACCTGGAGTCGCTGCTCGCCCAGCAGGCGTCCCTGAAGGACCGCACGAGCCTCGCCACCATCACCCTGACGCTGTCCGAGGCGCCGGCGAAGCGGACCGCGCGGGACGACACCCCCGGCTTCCTGGACGCGGTCCTGGGCGGCTGGCACGTCTTCGTCACGATGCTGCGCTGGATCGCCCTGGCCCTGGGCGCGGTGCTGCCCTTCGCGGCCGTGGCGGCGCTGCTCGTCCTGGTGTGGCTGCGGGTCGTACGGCCCCGGCTGCCGCGCCGCGCGGCGCCCGCGCCGGTCACCACCGCCGTGGGCCCGCTGCCCCAGGCCCGGCCGGTGTCCGGGGACGCGGGCGCCCAGGAGTCCGGCGACGAGGGCTGAGCCCGGAGCCGGCCGGGACCGGGCCGGACGGGCCTGAAATGCCTCGCGCCCGTAGCGTGTTCACATGGGCATGAGCGGTGCGCGGGGCGGGACGGAACGGCTGGTCGTGATCGGCGGCGACGCCGCGGGAATGTCCGCGGCGTCGCAGGCGCGCCGGCTGCGGGGGCCCGGCGAACTGGAGATCGTGGCGTTCGAACGCGGCCACTTCTCGTCCTACTCGGCGTGCGGCATCCCGTACTGGGTGGGCGGTGACGTCCCCGAACGCGACCGATTGATCGCCCGCTCGCCGCGTGAGCACCGCGCGCGGGACATCGATCTGCGCATGCGCACCGAGGTCACGGAGATCGACGTGGCCCGGCAGCGGGTACGCGCGCGTGACGTCGATTCCGGTGCCGAGTCCTGGACGTCGTACGACAAGCTGGTGATCGCGACCGGCGCACGGCCCGTACGCCCCGATCTGCCGGGCGTCGACGCCCCCGGGGTGCACGGCGTGCAGACCCTGGACGACGGCCAGGCCCTGCTGGACACGCTGGCGCACACCCGGGGCCGCCGTGCGGTCATCGTCGGCGCGGGCTACATCGGGGTGGAGATGGCCGAGGCGCTGATCAACCGGGGCTACGAGGTGACGGTCGTCAACCGCGGCGCGGAGCCCATGTCCACGCTCGACCCGGACATG
Organism: Streptomyces shenzhenensis; assembly: GCF_003688995.1. Taxonomy (GTDB): domain Bacteria; phylum Actinomycetota; class Actinomycetes; order Streptomycetales; family Streptomycetaceae; genus Streptomyces; species Streptomyces shenzhenensis_A. The sequence goes on from NZ_PENI01000019.1 coordinate 84,143, forward strand.
GGCCGGCTGGTGCACCGGGCCATGGAGGGCCTGGGCATCACCATGGTCAACGACGCGCCCGTCACCAAGCTGCTCACGGGGGACGACGGCCGGGTGCGGGCGGTGGCGACGGAGGACGCCGAGTTTCCGGCCGACGTGGTGGTCCTCGGGATCGGTGTGCACCCCCAGACGGCGCTCGCCGACGCGGCGGGGCTGCCGCTCGGCCGCCACGGCGGGCTGCTCACCGACCTCGCGATGCGGGTCCGGGGCCAGGAGGACATCTGGTCCGGCGGCGACTGCGTCGAGGTGCTCGACCTGGTCTCGGGCCAGGAGCGGCACATCGCCCTCGGCACCCACGCCAACAAGCACGGCCAGGTCATCGGCACCAACGTCGGCGGCGGTTACGCCACCTTCCCGGGCGTGGTCGGCACGGCGGTGAGCAAGGTCTGCGACCTGGAGATCGCCCGCACCGGGCTGCGCGAGAAGGACGCGCGCCGGGTGGGTCTGCGGTTCGAGACGGTCACCATCGAGTCGACCAGCCGGGCCGGCTACTACCCCGGCGCCTCTCCCATGACGGTGAAGATGCTCGCCGAGCGCGGTACGGGGCGGCTGCTCGGGGTCCAGATCGTGGGCAGGGAGGGCGCGGCCAAGCGCGTGGACATCGCCGCGGTGGCACTGACCGCGCGGATGACGGTCGAGGAGATGACAGCCCTGGACCTGGGCTACGCACCACCCTTCTCCCCGGTATGGGACCCCGTCCTGGTGGCGGCCCGCAAGGCAGCGGCCAAGATCCGGAACACCGGCCCCGCGCGATAGCCGGCTATGCCGTTCCGCTGATCCGGGGCAGGGAGGCCACGGACGCGGTGGAGGTCATGGTCTGCGGCTGTTCCCCGGCGGGCTTCGCGTGCGAGGCGGTCGCGCGCACGGACCGCAGGCGGTGGCTGACGGCCTCGTCGAGGGTCACCGGCCGCTGCATCTGCGCGGCGAGCCGCCCGGCCTCCTGGCCGAGCCGGGCGACGTCCTCCCACGGGAGCCGCACCACGAGGGAGATCTCCGCCTCGCCGTCCGGCAGGGCCTGCATCGCGGGGAATGTCTGCGGGGTCACTCGGTCGTTCATCGCCTGGTCCTCACGTCGGTTGCCCAGGGATACGCAGCCACGCCCGGCGGCGTTCACCGATTCGCCCGCCGTGTCGCGGGCAGTACTCCTGTGTGGTCATCCCCGTCCATGACGTGAACCCGGTGCGCCGCACCCCCTGGGTGACGTACGCGCTGATCGCCGCGAACGTCTTCGTCTTCCTGGTCACGCCCGGCACGGCCGGTTCCGTGTCCGGCGGCGGCGATCTGGCGCAGCTGTGCCATCTGCAGGCGTTCATGGACCAGTACGCGGCGGTGCCCAGAGAGCTGATCCACCATCAGCTGCCGGGGCTGGTCCCGACCGGCGCGGTGGGCGTCGGCCCGCAGGGGCCGGGCTGTGTGGTGGCCCCGCCGTCGTACGACAAGTCGCCGCCGCTGTCGGTCTTCACGGCGATGTTCGTGCACGGCGGCTGGCTGCATCTGCTGGGCAACATGCTGTTCCTGCTGATCTTCGGCAACAACGTCGAGGACCGGATGGGCCACATCCGGTACTTCCTCTTCTACGTCGTCTGCGGCTACGCGGCCGGGTACGGCTACGCCCTGCTCAACGCCGCCTCGGCCGAGCCGCTGATCGGCGCGTCCGGGGCGATCGCCGGCGTCCTCGGCGCCTACCTGGTGCTGTATCCGAAGGCCAGGGTCTGGGTCCTCGTGCCGTTCCTGATCTTCCTGCCGCTCAGGCTGCCGGCCTGGCTGGTGCTGGGCTTCTGGTTCGTGCTCCAGGCGGTGTACTCGTCCGGTCTTGGCGTCTCCGGTACCGGGACGGTGGCGTACGCGGCGCACATCGTCGGCTTCGTCGTCGGCATGCTGTTCGCGCTGCCGCTGCGGCCGGGCACCCCGCCCCCGCCGGAGCCGCCCCGGCTGCTGTTCGGCAGGCGGGCCCGGCCCTGGCCGACGTGGTGAGTCAGCGGGCGGTGTGCGTGTGCACGTACTCCACGAGCCGGGTCAGCGCGTCCGGGTCGGTGTCGGGCAGCACGCCGTGGCCGAGGTTGAAGACATGGCCCTCCAGCCCGGCCGCCGCGTCGAGCACCTCGCGGGCCTTCGCCTCCACAGCCTCCTCGGTGGCGAAGAGGACCGTCGGGTCGAGGTTGCCCTGGAGCGCCTTGCCGGGGCCGACGCGGCGGGCGGCCTCGTCGAGCGGGACGCGCCAGTCGACGCCGACGACGTCCGCGCCGGCCTCGCCCATGAGCGTCAGCAACTCGCCGGTGCCGACGCCGAAGTGGATGCGCGGGACGCCGTATCCGGCGACGGCGCGGAACACCTTGGCGGAGGCGGGCAGCACGGAGCGCCGGTAGTCGACGGGGGCCAGCGCGCCGGCCCAGGAGTCGAACAACTGGACCGCGGAGGCGCCCGCCTCGATCTGCACCTTCAGGAAGGCGGCCGTGATGTCGGCGAGGCGGTCGAGCAGGTCGGCCCACAGCCCGGGGTCGCCGTACATCATCGCCTTCGCGTGCTGGTACGTCCGGGACGGGCCGCCCTCGACGAGATAGCTCGCCAGGGTGAAGGGGGCGCCGGCGAAGCCGATGAGCGGGGTCGGGCCGAGTTCGCGGGTGAGCAGGCCGATGGCCTCGGTGACGTAGGAGACGTCCTCGGGGGTGAGGTCGCGCAGCCGGTCGAGGTCGGCCCGGGTGCGGACGGGACGCTCGACGACCGGGCCGACGCCGGGCTTGATGTCGAGGTCGACGCCGATGGCCTTGAGCGGGACGACGATGTCGCTGAAGTAGATCGCGGCGTCCACGTTGTGCCGGCGCACCGGCTGGAGCGTGATCTCGGCGACCAGTTCGGGGCGGGTGCAGGACTCCAGCATCGGGATGCCCTCGCGCACCTTGCGGTACTCGGGCAGGGAGCGGCCGGCCTGGCGCATGAACCACACGGGGGTGTGCGGCACGGGTTCGCGCCGGCACGCCCTGAGGAAGGCGCTGTCGTACGTCGCTGTCGGCTGCTGGCCCGTGGGGCTTGCGTTGGCACTCACGACGGAAAGTCTCGCACGGTCCCGGACCCGGTCCGGCCGGGCCCTCGACGGGAGGCGGCGACGCCCTCGGGTGCACTCTCAGGGGATGTCTTAGGTGGTGTCTCTCCCTGCGCGCGGCGCCCGTTCCCTTTACTCTTCCCCGCATGGCTGCGGCTCAGGGACGATTGTCGGACGACGCTGGTGGGATGGACGAGGCGAAGGGGGACGGGCACACGGACAGTTCGGCGCCGCCGGCCTTCCGGGCCGCAGTCGAGGCGCTGCGGACCGCGCGGCTGCGGCCGCAGATCGAGGTGGATCCGACACCCGCGCCCCAGCGGCTCGCCCCCTACGCGTACGCCCTGGAGGCGGCGGTCGTCGACGGCGACCAGGATCTGGCCGACGGCCGGCTGATCCTGCTGCACGAACCGGCCGGGCACGACGCCTGGCGCGGCACCTTCCGGCTGGTGACGCTGGTGCGCGCGGAACTGGAGCCGGAGATGGCCTCCGACCCGCTGCTGCCGGAGGTGTGCTGGTCGTGGCTGACCGGTGCGCTCCAGGCACGCGGGCTGACGTACGGGGATCCGAGCGGCACCGTGACGCGTGCGGGCTCGCACTACTTCGGCGGTCTTTCCCCGCGCCCGCCCGCCTCGCAGATCGAGATCCGGGCCTCCTGGACGCCCCGGGAGGGGCTGGGCGGGGTGCCGGACACGGCGGCCCATCTGGCGTCCTGGTGCGATCTGCTGGCCCAGATCGCGGGGCTGCCGCCGGCCGCCCCGGGCGACGCGTCGGTGGTGACCCTGCCGCAGCGCAGGGATCCGCAGTCCCGCTGACCGCCCGGGCCGCCGGACGATCATCATTTCGTTGACCACCCCTTTGTCGATACGGCCACTTTCAGCCCTCGAAGCGAACCCGCTCGAACCGGCTCGATCCACGACTGATCGATCGCGCGTCCGAATTGCACGGAATGTTCTCACTAGTTCGTGATCATTCTCTAAAGGCGGACGGGTTTGGTGCCGAAGACGACTGTGACCTTGAAAGCACGGTTCGTCCCGGCTTCACCCCCCACGAGCCGGCCCCGTCCCGCACCCCAGGAGGCCTGGTGTCCGTTCTCCTTGAGCAACCCGCAAGCCTGGTCGCCTACCGCCCGAACAAGCCGACCGCCATGGTGGTCGTGGCCGACCCGCGCGTCCGCTCCACCGTCACCCGCCACCTGTGGGCGCTCGGTGTGCGCGACGTCATCGAGGCCTCGTCCGTCGCGGAGGCTCGTCCCCGCATCGGCAACCCCCGCGACATCTGCGTCGCCGACGTCCACCTGCCGGACGGTTCCGGCCTGACCCTGCTGTCCGAGACCCGGGCCGCGGGCTGGCCCAACGGCCTGGCGCTGTCCGCCGCCGACGACATCGGCGCCGTGCGCAACGCCCTGGCCGGCGGGGTCAAGGGCTACGTCGTCACCGGCACCCGGACCAACATCGGGCTCCCCACCCGACCGGGCGCCGCCCCCATCGGCGCCGCCGCAGCCCGTATGCACCGCCGCCCCCCGGGTGCCCCGAGCCACCCGGGCGGCTACCGCGAACTGTCCGGCCGCGAGGTCGAGGTGCTGCGTCTGGTCGCCGAGGGCCAGTCGAACAAGGCCATCGGCGTCTCGATGGGCCTGTCCGCGCTGACCGTCAAGAGCCACCTCGCCCGCATCGCCCGCAAGCTGGGCACCGGTGACCGGGCCGGCATGGTCGCCGTGGCCCTGCGCACCGGCATCATCCACTGAGCCCGCCGACGACGACCGGATCCGTACCCCGGCCCCGCACCGGCGCGCACGGGATCGGCCGCAGGTCCCCGACCCCGTCCCCTGCCGACCCTGCCCCCCACATGTCACCGACCTGACTGGTTTACGACCCCACGGCGCCCGTCGACGGAACGTTCCGTCGACGGGCGCCTTCGATACACGGATACCCTTGACAGGTGACCGACGCCCAAGAGACCGCAGCAGACATGCCACTGCGCACCACCGGAGGGACCCCTCCGGACGACGGCGGATCTTCTGCGGCGGAGGCGCCGGTCCCCTTGCTCGAACCCCGTGAGGGCGTTCCGCCCGTGATCGCCGACGAGTCCGCGCTGGCCGAGACGGTCGCCGCCTTCGCCGCGGGCTCCGGCCCCGTCGCCGTCGACGCCGAGCGCGCCTCCGGCTACCGCTACGGCCAGCGGGCCTATCTGGTGCAGCTGCGCCGCGCGGGCGCGGGGACCGCGCTGATCGACCCGGTGGCCTGCCCCGACCTGTCCGGTCTCGGCGAGGCGCTGGCCGGCGTCGAGTGGGTGCTGCACGCCGCCACCCAGGACCTGCCGTGCCTGCGCGACATAGGCATGGTGCCCAGCCGGCTGTTCGACACGGAACTGGCGGGCCGGCTCGCCGGGTTCCCGCGGGTCGGCCTCGGCGCGATGGTCGAGAACGTCCTCGGCTTCGTCCTGGAGAAGGGCCACTCGGCCGTCGACTGGTCGACCAGGCCGCTGCCCGAGCCGTGGCTGCGGTACGCCGCCCTGGACGTGGAGCTCCTCGTCGACCTGCGGGACGCGCTGGAGAAGGAGCTGGACCGGCAGGGCAAGCTGGACTGGGCCCTGCAGGAGTTCGACGCGATCGCCTCCGCCCCGCCGCCCGAGCCCCGCAAGGACCCCTGGCGGCGCACGTCCGGCATGCACAAGGTGCGGCGGCGGCGCCAGCTCGCCGTGGTGCGCGAGCTGTGGCAGACGCGGGACCGGATCGCCCAGCGGCGGGACGTGTCGCCGGGCAAGGTGCTCGGCGACGCGGCCATCGTGGAGGCGGCGCTCGCCCTGCCGGGCACCGTGCACGCCCTCGCGGCACTGAACGGTTTCGGCCATCGGACCGGGCGGCGCCAGCTGGAGCAGTGGCAGGCCGCGGTGGACCGGGCCAGGGCGCTGCCCGAGTCAGCGCTGCCGCAGCCGGGGCAGCCGGTCACCGGGCCGCCCCCGCCGCGGGCCTGGGCCGACAAGGACCCGGTCGCCGCCGCCCGACTGTCCGCGGCCCGCGCCGCGGTCTCGGCGCTGGCCGAGCGGCTCGGCCTGCCGCAGGAGAACCTGATCACGCCGGACACGGTGCGACGGCTGTGCTGGGAGCCGCCGAAGCCCGCCGACGACGACTCCGTGGCCGCGGCCCTCGCCGGGTACGGGGCGAGACCGTGGCAGATCGAGCAGGTGGCCCCCGCGCTCGTGGCCGCGCTGTCGGCCGGGACGAAGCCGCTCTAACGGAACCCCTGCGGGCACAGGGACCGGCATCAGCACGCCCGCGGAGATGATCTCCCAGTCGGCGCCACGGAGACGTCGGGATCAAGCCAAGATCCAAGCGCGGCGACGCCCCATGCAGAGACCGGCAGGGCGAGCCGCCCGGGGTCCCGCGGCGCCGCCGAACGTGTGACCTTCACCGCTGTCGCCTGCGGGACTGGGCAGTCACGTTACTGATAAGTAGCATGGGCTCTGAGCGCGCGCTCAGTACTGCGCGGCAGTGATTCCGCACCCTGGAGGAGAGCCATCGTGCCTCGTACCGTCAGGGACGTCGTCTTCGTCGACGGCGTCCGCACCCCGTTCGGCAAGGCGGGCCCGAAGGGCATCTACCACGAGACCCGCGCCGACGACCTCGTCGTGAAGGCGATCCGGGAGCTGCTGCGCCGCAACCCCGGTCTGGACCCGAAGCAGATCGACGAGGTCGCCATCGCCGCGACCACGCAGATCGGCGACCAGGGCCTGACTCTGGGCCGCACGGCCGGCATCCTCGCCGGTCTCCCCCAGTCCGTCCCGGGCTACTCGATCGACCGGATGTGCGCCGGCGCGCTGACCGCCGTCACGACCACCGCCGGTTCGATCGCCTTCGGCGCGTACGACGCCGTCATCGCCGGCGGTGTGGAGCACATGGGCCGCCACCCGATGGGCGAGGGCGTGGACCCGAACCCGCGCTTCGTGAGCGAGAAGCTGGTCGACGAGTCCGCCCTGTTCATGGGCATGACCGCGGAGAACCTGCACGACCGCTTCCCGCACCTGACCAAGCTGCGGGCCGACGAGTACGCGGTGCGCTCGCAGGAGAAGGCCGCCAAGGCGTACGCCGACGGCCGGATCCAGCAGGATCTGGTGCCGATCTCGGTGCGCCGCACCAACCCGGAGGGCGGCGAGACCGGCTGGGGCCTGGTCACCGCCGACGAGCCGATGCGCCCGGGCACCACGCTGGCGAACCTGGCGAGCCTGAAGACGCCGTTCCGGGTGCACGGCCGGGTCACCGCGGGCAACGCGGCCGGTCTGAACGACGGCGCCACCGCCTCGATCATCGCCGCCGAGGACTTCGCCCGCGCGCACGACCTGCCGGTCAAGATGCGCCTGGTCTCCTACGCCTTCGCCGGTGTCGAGCCCGAGGTCATGGGCTACGGCCCGATCCCGGCCACCGAGAAGGCCCTCGCCAAGGCGGGCCTGTCCATCTCGGACATCGGCCTGTTCGAGATCAACGAGGCCTTCGCCGTCCAGGTCCTGGCCTTCCTCGACCACTACGGCATCGCGGACGACGACGAGCGCGTCAACCAGTACGGCGGCGCCATCGCCTACGGCCACCCGCTGGCCTCCTCCGGCGTCCGGCTGATGACGCAGCTGGCCCGCCAGTTCGAGGAGCAGCCGAACGTCCGCTACGGCCTGACCACCATGTGCGTCGGCTTCGGCATGGGCGCCACCGTCGTCTGGGAGAACCCGCACTTCGAGGGGGACAAGTGAGCACCACCGCGGATCTGTTGAAGGGTGCGGCCGAGCTGTTCCCCGACGAGGTCGTCACGCAGGCGCACGTACGCCACCTCGACCTGCCGTTCGGCGCCGGTCGCTTCGCGCTGATCACGCTGGACAACGGCCTCGACCACACCAAGCCGACCACCTTCGGCCCGGCCTCGCTGGCGAACCTGAACACCGCGATCGGCCAGGTCGAGGCGGAGGCCGCGGCCGGTGAGATCGTCGGCGCGGGCGTCACCGGCAAGCCATTCGTCTTCGCGGTCGGCGCCGACCTCAAGGGCGTCGAACTGCTGAAGAGCCACCAGGACGCGCTCGCCATCGGCAAGGGCGGCCACGAGGTCTTCAAGCGCCTGGCGGGCCTCGCGGTCCCGACCTTCGCGTACTACAACGGCGCCGCCATGGGCGGCGGCGTCGAGGTCGGCCTGCACTGCTCCTACCGCACGGTGTCCAAGGCCATCCCCGCCTTCTCGCTGCCCGAGGTGTTCCTCGGCCTGGTCCCGGGCTGGGGCGGCTGCACCCTGCTGCCGAACCTGATCGGCGCCGACAAGGCGGTCTCGGTCATCATCGAGAACAGCCTCAGCCAGAACAGGCAGCTCAAGGGCGCGCAGGTCTTCGACCTCGGCATCGCCGACGCGATCTTCGAGGGCGCCGACTTCCTGGAGCGGTCGCTGGTCTGGACGGCCCAGGTGATCAAGGGCGACCTCCAGGTCGAGCGCCCGGTGGTCGACCGCGGCGAGGCCTGGGACCGGGCCGTCGCCAGGGGCCGCTCCATCGCCGACGGCAAGGTGCACGGCGCGGCCCCGGCCGCCTACCGCGCCCTCGACATCATCGCCGCCGCCAAGAACGGCGACCTCCAGCAGGGCTACGACGCCGAGGACACGGCGCTCGCCGACCTGATCATGGGCGGTGAACTGCGCGCCGGCATCTACGCGTTCAACCTGGTGCAGAAGCGCGGCAAGCGTCCGGCGGGCGCCCCCGACAAGAACCTGGCCCGTCCGGTCACCAAGGTCGGTGTGGTGGGCGCCGGTCTGATGGCCTCGCAGCTCGCCCTGCTGTTCCTGCGCCGTCTCGAAGTGCCCGTCGTCCTCACGGACATCGACCAGGAGCGCGTCGACAAGGGCGTGGGCTACGTCCAGGACGAGATCGACAAGCTGCTCGGCAAGGGCCGGATCGACCAGGACAAGGCCAACCGGCTCAAGGCGCTGGTCACCGGCGTTCTCGACAAGGCCGAGGGGTTCGCGGACGCCGACTTCGTCATCGAGGCGGTGTTCGAGGAGACCGGCGTCAAGCAGCAGGTGTTCGCGGAGGTCGAGGCGGTCGCCCCGGAGCACGCGATCCTCGCCACCAACACCTCCTCCCTCTCCGTGACGGAGATGGCGTCGAAGCTGAAGCACCCCGAGCGGGTCGTCGGGTTCCACTTCTTCAACCCGGTCGCGGTCCTCCCGCTGCTGGAGGTCGTGCGCGGCGAGCAGACGGACGACGCGTCGCTGGCGACCGCCTTCGCCGTGGCCAAGAAGCTGAAGAAGACCGCGGTCCTGGTGAAGGACGCCCCGGCGTTCGTCGTCAACCGCATCCTCACCCGCTTCATGGGCGAGGTCCAGAACGTCATCGACGAGGGCACGCCGGTCGAGGTCGCGGAGAAGGCGGTGGAGCCCCTGGGCCTGCCGATGTCGCCGCTGGTCCTTTTGGAGCTGGTCGGTCCGGCGATCGGTCTGCATGTCTCGGAGACCCTCAACCGGGCGTTCCCGGACCGCTTCACGGTCTCCCCGAACCTCGCGGCCGTCGTCAAGGCCGGCAAGCGCGGCTTCTACGTCTACGACAGCGGCAAGCCGGAGCTGGACCCCGAGGTCGCCGCGCTCATGCGGCAGGGCGACGTCGTGCTGACGGAGGAGCAGGTGCGGGCCCGGGTGCTGGACGCGGTGGCGCAGGAGATCGGGCTCATGCTCGACGAGGGCGTCGTCGCCGAGGCCCAGGACATCGACCTCTGCCTCATCACGGGCGCCGGCTGGCCCTTCCACCTGGGCGGCATCACGCCGTACCTGGACCGCGAGGGCATCTCCGAGCGAGTCAACGGCAAGCGGTTCCTGACACCGGGCACGGCAAGCGTCCCGGCATAACAGCACGCAGACCGCTCCGGCTGCCCGTACCCCCCCCCGGGGGTGCGGGCACCCGCCGCTCTGAAGTCCGAAGCGCCCCAAAGGGGCGCGGGGAACTGCGCGACCAACCACAACGGCGCCGCAGCCGACCGACGACACATCGCGGCATTCCCAACGAAGCGCTCAGGCGCCCGAAGGGGCGCGAGGAACTGCGCGACCAACCACAACGGCGCCGCAGCCGACCGACGACACATCGCGGCATTCCCAACGAAGCGCTCAGGCGCCCGAAGGGGCGCGGGGAACTGCGCGACCAACCACAACGGCGCCGCAGCCGACCGACGGCAGCACATCACCGCATGACCAGCGGAGCGCTCAGGTGGCCGTCCAGTTCACAGCGGACCGCGGCGACCGGGCCCGGTCCGGCGGACGGCAGAAGGGTGCTGGGCCTGCCGCCGGGGCGCCAGGCGCACAGGTAGCCCGAGTCGTCGGTGTAGAAGAGGGTCGTGGCGTCGGGGGAGGTGGCGAGCGCGTACAGCGTGCCCGGCCGGGCCGGGGCCGACATCGCCTCCTCCAGGACCGGCCGGGAGCCCGGCTCCTCCTGGCGCCAGTGCAGGATGCCGCCGGGGACCGCCGCGTACACCTCGACGCGGCCCGACTCCGCGGTCACGGCCGCCAGTTCGTCCTGGACGTCGCGGCCCTCGATGTCCTGCCAGGGGTCCCAGCCGCCCTTCTCCTTCTGGGCGAGCAGGCTCACGCCGCCGCCCTTGTTGCGGACGAAGACATGGGCGCGGCCCTGTGCGTCGACGGCGACCGCGGGCGTTCCGGTGCGGGGGCCCTTCTTGTCCGGGTGGCCGATCGGGTTCCAGTCCAGGGCGGCGAGGTGCGGACGGAAGTGGGTGGAGTGCACCAGTCCGGACTCGCCCTTGGCCGTGGGCCGCCAGGAGACGAGGTGGGCGTAGCCGTCACGGCCCTGTCCGACGGCGAGGACGGGATGCAGCTTCTGGTCGCCGCCCACCGGGCGCGGGGCGCCCCAGGGCCCGTCCGGTCCGCGTTCGGCCCGGCACAGGACGGCGTCGTCCGACAGCAGGTACACACTGAGCCGGCCGTCTCGGCCACGTATGAGCCAATCGCCGTTCACCACCTCACTCCAAGCCGCCCTCGGCGCGGCGGTGGGGGCGGCCCGCGCGCACGGGCCCCGGCAGCCGTGGGACCCTGGCGGCATGGACGTGGAGTCTCCGGTGCTCGTGATCGTCGATGCGGCGAATGTGGTCGGGTCCGTGCCGGACGGGTGGTGGCGGGACCGGAAGGGTGCCGCCGAGCGGCTGCGGGACCGGCTGGCCGCCGAGGGGCTGCCCGGCCGTCCCACCCCCGTGGAGATCGTGCTCGTCGTCGAGGGCGCCGCGCGCGACGTGCAGTCCGTGCCCGGGGTGCGGGTGGAGCCGGCAGCGGGCAGCGGTGACGACCGGGTCGTCGAACTGGTCGCCGGACATCCGCACCGGCCCCGTCTGGTCATCACGTCCGACCGTGAACTGCGCCGCAGGGTGACCGAGTTGGGCGCGGAGGTGACGGGACCGCGCGCGGCACTGGGCTGAGCGGACCGGCAAGGGTGCCAGCCGGGCCGCACATCGTGCCGCGGCAGAACGGCCCACGGGCGTCCCAGCGCGGCCTCACCGGACGTCGAGGTGCCGCCGCCCGTCCTGACCGCCGCCGCGCCTACTCCCCCGTCACCCGCGCGTACAGCACCGCCCCGTCCACCTGCCCGACCTGCTCGTACTCGGCCGTCAGCAGGCGCCGCAGGCCGGGTACCCGGGCGGGGGCATAGGGCTTGCCCCGGGAGTCGTCGACGACCAGGGCGGGCGCGTGCGCGGCCAGCTCCGCGCGGAAGACGGGCCAGGCGCCCCGGACGGCGTACTTCTCGCCCACCTGGGGCCCGTTGCGCCCCCCGCTGTAGTTGGTGAGCAGGCCCGCGGTGAGATAGCGGCTGGCGGGCGTGCGCGCGGCGAACCAGTACGTCTCCGGGTGCATGCCCCACACCAGGACCCGGTCGCCGGGCGCCGTGCGGTCGCCGACCGCGGCGGCGAGCCGCTGGGCGTGCCCGAGGTCGGCGCGGGGCGCCAGCAGCCCCCAGGACAGGAACAGGACGCAGCAGCAGGCCGTGGCGCGGACCGCGGCCACGAGCCGCTCCCGCGGCAGGAGCTGCAGCGCGGCCGTCGCCAACAGGGCGATCGCCGGAGTCAGTTGCAGGTAGTAGTGGCCGAAGAAGTGGAAGCCGACGGCGACCGCGGCGGCGGAGGACCCGAGCCACAGCCACAGGTCCGTCGCGCCCGTGCGCGCCACCCGCAGCGCCCGGACCACCGGCGGGATCAGCCCCGCGCAGGCCACCGTCAGGATCGCCGTGTTGGCCAGCGCCCGGACCAGGACGTGCAGTTCGGAGCCGGTGAAGGAGGCGTACGCGCCGACGCCGGTGACGGTCCAGAAGACGAAGCCCGCCGGGTCCGTGGCCAGGGCCACGCACAGCACCGGCGCCGCCATCCCCGCCGACAGCCGCAGTACCCCGCCCGGCGGCGCGCCCCACCGGTGCAGCAGCCACGCCACCGGCACCAGCACCGCCCCGCCGGTCTGCTTGGCGAGGAAGGCGCAGGCGACCGCCGCCCCGGCCGCACCCCAGCGGCGCCGGTCGGCGCACCACATCGCGGCGGCGGTGCAGGGCAGTATGAACACCTCGAAGGTGGCGGCCTGCGCGTCCTCGGGATTGAGCCCGACGGACACCAGCAGGTACAGCACCCCGGCCGTGCGCCCGGCGGTGCCGCCCCAGCGGCGCCGGGCCAGGGAGGCCAGCAGCAGCGCGGTGCACAGCTGCGCGAGGACCGCCAGTACCCGGACCGGGGTGAGCGAACCCGATCCGAACACCGCGAACGTGCCCTCGTACAGCCAGGGCACGAGCGGCGGCTTGCGGTCCACGACCGTCTCGTACAGCCGCCCGCCGCGCGCCAGTATCCGTGCCTGTACGGCGAGATAGCCCTCGTCCGGGTTCCACAGCGGCCGGGCGAAGGACGGCGCCCGGGTGACGCAGGCGAGCGCCGCCAGCAGCGGCAGCAGCCGCGTCCAGTACGCCGTCCGTACGGCTGCGGACCGTGGCGGGGCGAGGGGCGGGGCGAGCATGGTGAGCACGCTATCCGGCCCCGCGCTCTCCCCCGAAGCGGGACATACGGGTCCGGACCGGTGAGCCGGCCGATCACCGCGTGTTCCCGGTCACCCCCGAGTGCCCTGGGACGGGGGCACGGCCGGGGTGTCCTGGCCACGGGCCAGACGGCTGTGGGTGCGGCCGTACAGGAAGTAGACGACGAAGCCGAGCACCATCCAGACGGCGAACCGCAGCCAGGTCTCGGCGGGCAGGTTCAGCATCAGCCACAGCGTGGCGGCGACGGACAGCACGGGAATGACCGGCACCCACGGGGTGCGGAAGGCGCGGTGCAGGTCCGGCCGGGTGCGGCGGAGGACGACCACGCCGACCGCGACGACGACGAACGCGAACAGTGTGCCGATGTTCACCAGCTCGGCGAGTTCACTGAGACTGGTGAAGCCCGCGACGACCGCGATGACCACGCCGAGCAGAACGGTCGGCCGGTGCGGGGTGCGAAAGCGCGGGTGGACGTGGGAGAAGAAGCGCGGCAGCAGCCCGTCGCGGCTCATCGCGAAGAACACCCGGGTCTGGCCGAGCAGCAGGATCATGCAGACCGTCGTCAGGCCGACGGCGGCGCCGAAGCTGATCACGCCCGCGAACCAGGGGTGCCCGGTGGCCTTGAACGCGTCGGCGAGCGGGGCGTCGACGGAGAGCTGGGTGTAGCGCTGCATCCCGGTGACGACGACGGACACCGCCACGTAGAGCACGGTGCACACGAGCAGGGAGCCGAGGATGCCGCGCGGCATGTCCCGCTGCGGGTTCTTGGTCTCCTCCGCGGCGGTGGCCACGACGTCGAAGCCGATGAACGCGAAGAAGACGACGGAGGCGGCCGCGAAGATGCCCATCACCCCGAAGTTGGCGGGCGCCCAGCCCACCATCAGCTGGATGAGGGGCGCCTTGAGATCGCCGCCCGCGGCGACCGGCTCCGGCTTCGGGACGAAGGGCTTGTAGTTGCCGGCGTCGATGAAGAAGGCACCGGCGACGATCACGATGAGGACGACGGACACCTTGACGGCGACGACGAGTCTGGTGACCCGGGCCGAGAGCTTCATGCCGAGCACGAGGATGCCGGTGAGCACCAGGATGAGCACGGCGGCGAGGATGTCGAAACCGAACCCGTGGGCCCCGTCCCGGCCGCCGAGGTACTCCGGCAGATGCCAGCCCGCGTTGTCGAGCAGCGCCCGGATGTACCCGGACCAGCCGACGGCGACCACCGCCGTGCCGAGCGCGAACTCCAGGACCAGGTCCCAGCCGATGATCCAGGCGGGCAGCTCGCCCAGGGAGGCGTACGAGAAGGTGTACGCGGAGCCCGCCACCGGGAGGGTGGAGGCGAACTCGGCGTAGCAGAGCGCGGCGAGGGCGCAGACGATGCCGGCGGCGACGAAGGCCAGGGCGACCGCGGGTCCGGCGTTCTCCCTGGCGACCTTGCCGGTCAGCACGAAGATGCCGGTGCCGATGATGACACCGACGCCGAAGACCGTCAGATCCAGCGCGGACAGGGACTTCTTGAGCGCGTGCGCTGGCTCCTCGGTGTCGAGGATGGACTGCTCGACCTTCTTCGTCCGGAAAACGGTGCTGCTCACGAGGTACCTCCCACGCTTGGCGTCCTCGACATGATCGAGAGGGGGCGTGGGACGTATGCCCCGAAACAGGCGTATTCACGCAAATGGGCCGGTTCCGCCATGCTCCACTGTGGCGGAACCGGCCCGTCCGGGCGCTCAGTCGCGGGCCGGCTCCACCGGGTCGACCTCGGCCGTGGGCGATTCGAAGCGGCCGCCCAGCCGGGCCACGAGCCCGGTGACCTGGCGGGCGATATCGGGCGCGGTCAGCCCGATCTCGGCGAGCACCTCGGCGCGCGAGGCGTGGTCGAGGAAGCGGGGCGGGATGCCGAAGTCCCGCAGCGGCATGTCGACACCCGCGTCCCGCAGCGCCTGGGCGACGGCCGAGCCGACGCCCCCGACACGGGAGTTGTCCTCGACGGTGACGACCACCCGGTGCCGCTCGGCGAGCGGCGCCATGGCCTCGTCCACGGGCTTGACCCAGCGCGGGTCGACGACGGTCGTGGAGATGCCCTGCTTGTCGAGCAGGCCGGCGATCTCCAGGCACATCGGCGCGAGCGCGCCCACGGAGACCAGCAGCACGTCCGGGGTGTCGGTGCCGGGCTCGCGCAGCACGTCCATGCCGCCGACCCGGCCCACGGCGGGTACGGCGGGGCCGACGGCGCCCTTCGAGAAGCGCACCACGGTCGGCGCGTCCTCGACCGCGACGGCCTCGCGCAGTTGGGCGCGCACCTGGTCGGCGTCGCGCGGGGCGGCGAGCCTGAGCCCGGGCACGACCTGGAGGATCGACATGTCCCACATGCCGTTGTGGGAGGCGCCGTCGCTGCCGGTGACCCCGGCCCGGTCCAGGACGAAGGTCACCCCGCACTTGTGCAGGGCCACGTCCATCAGCACCTGGTCGAAGGCGCGGTTGAGGAAGGTGGCGTACACGGCGAAGACGGGGTGCACCCCGGCGTGCGCCAGGCCCGCCGCCGAGACGGCGCCGTGCTGCTCGGCGATGCCGACGTCGTACACCCGGTCAGGGAAGGCCTTGGCGAACTTCTCCAGTCCGACCGGCTGGAGCATGGCGGCGGTGATGGCGACGACGTCCTCGCGCTCCCGGCCCAGCTCGACCATCTCGTCGCCGAAGACCGAGGTCCAGTCGGCGCCGGAGCTGGCGATCGGCAGACCGGTGTCGGGGTGGATCTTGCCGACGGCGTGGAAGCGGTCGGCCTCGTCCTGGAGGGCGGGCTGGTAGCCGCGCCCCTTCTCGGTGAGGCAGTGCACGATCACCGGTCCGCCGAACCGTTTCGCGCGGGACAGCGCGGACTCCAGCGCCTCGATGTCATGGCCGTCGATCGGGCCGACGTACTTCAGGCCCAGGTCCTCGAACAGGCCCTGCGGCGCGATGAAGTCCTTGAGGCCCTTCTTGGCCCCGTGGAGCGTGTCGTACAGCGGCTTGCCGACGACCGGGGTGCGCCCCAGGAGGTCCTTGGTGCGGGCCAGGAAACGCTCGTAGCCGTCCGTCGTGCGCAGCGTGGCGAGGTGGTTGGAGACGCCGCCGATGGTCGGCGCGTACGACCGCTCGTTGTCGTTGACGACGATGACCAGCGGGCGGTCCTTGGCGTCGGCGATGTTGTTGAGGGCCTCCCAGGCCATGCCGCCGGTGAGCGCCCCGTCACCGATGACCGCGGCGACATGGCTGTCGCGCCGCAGCAACTGGTTGGCCTTGGCGATGCCGTCGGCCCAGCCGAGAACCGTGGAGGCGTGCGAGTTCTCGATGACGTCGTGCTCGGACTCGGCCTGCGCGGGGTAGCCGGACAGGCCGCCCTTCATCTTCAGGCGGGAGAAGTCCTGCCGGCCGGTGAGCAGTTTGTGCACATACGACTGGTGGCCGGTGTCCCACAGAACCTTGTCCTTCGGGGACTCGAAGACCCGGTGCAGGGCGATGGTCAGCTCGACCACGCCGAGGTTGGGCCCGAGATGGCCGCCGGTCTTGGCGACCGCGTCCACGAGGAAGGTCCGGATCTCCTGCGCCAGCTGATCCAGCTCCTCCAGACTGAGCCGGTCCAGATCGCGCGGTCCCCTGATGCGGGTCAGCAGCGGCACCCGTGCCTCCTTGCAATAGAGCTGATCGAGCGTTGCCGGGCCCACCGAGTCTAATGTTCACCCCCACACAACAGCACCCGGCACCTCAAAGCCACAGGGCTGTACCAACATGCGGCTCCGCCGCGCGGGCGCGCGACAAGCCACAACAACACCGCCCACAGCCACGCCCCCAAAGGGGCGCGGGGAACTGCGCGACAAGCCACAACGCGCCCGCACCCAAAAAACACGACAGCACCCGGCACCTGAAAGGCACCGGGCACTGTCACAAACCCAGGCTCACGAATAACACACCGAGCCACAAAGCCCCGCCCAACCCAGCGGAGCGCTACGCGCGGCCCGCAGTCTTCTGCGTCTTGCGCGTGACGGAGTCGATGACCACCGTGGTCAGCAGCACCGCCGCGGTGATCATGTACTTCACCGGCTCGGCGATGGACTCCAACTGAAGGCCGTACTGGATCGACACGATGACCAGCACACCGAGCAGCGCGTTCCAGGTACGGCCCCGGCCGCCGAAGAGGCTCGTGCCACCGATGACGGCCGCGGCGATCGCGTTCATCAACAGGTCACCGGTGCCCGCACTCTGGTTGGCCGAGGCGATCTTCGAGGCCAGGAACAGCCCGCCGATCGCCGCGAATCCGCCCGAGATGGCGAACACGGAGATCCGCACAGCGGTGACGTTGATGCCCGCCCGGCGGGACGCCTCCACGCTGCCGCCGAGCGCGAAGATCTTGCGCCCGTAGGAGGTGCGGCGCAGCAGGAAGTCCGTGCCGATCAGGAAGGCGAGGAAGATCACCGTGGCCAGCGGCAGGCCCTTGTACTGGTTGTACATGAAGGCGGCGGCGAACGAGACCACCGCGAGCAGCACCGTACGCACCAGGGTGTCGCTGAGCGGCCGGGACGGGATGCCCGCGGCCTCGCGGCGGCGGTTGCCCAGGAACGAGGTGATGAAGAACACGGCGACCACGACGAGGGCCAGCCCGTAGGCGGCGGCCACGTCGGCGAAGAAGTACGTGGTGAGCTTGCCGATCAGGCCGTCGCTGTCGAGGTTGATCGTGCCGTTCTCGCCCAGCACCTTGAGCATGAAGCCGAGCCAGAACAGCAGCCCGGCCAGGGTCACGGCGAACGCTGGGGCGCCGAGCACCGCGAAGAAGAAGCCGTGCACCGCGCCGATGGCGAGGCCCGCGGCGACGGCGGCGAGCACGGCCAGCCACTCGGGCCAGCCCTGGTTGACCGCGAGGACGGCCGCGAGGGCGCTGGCCGCGCCGCTGACCGAGCCGACCGACAGGTCGATCTCGCCGAGCAGCAGCACGAAGACGATGCCGACGGAGATCATGCCCGTGCCGACCATCGTGACGGTGATGTCACTCAGGTTCTGCGCGGACAGGAAGTTGGAGTTCAGGCTCTGGAAGACGATGCAGATGACGATCAGGCCGATGACGACCGGCATGGAACCCAGGTCGCCGGCCTTCATCTTGCGCTTGAACTCGCCGAGGTAGCCCGCCAGGCCCTGCTCGCGCACCAGGAGGCGCGGGTCGACCGCGGTCACCGCGGCGGCGGCCGCCTCGGGGTTCTCGACCACGGTCTCGTCCTGCGGAGCCGCGGAGGTCTTGTCGATGCTCACTTGGAAACCTCCCCGTTCGAGCGCGCCGCACGGCGGGTCACGGCATTGTCGGTGGCACCGGTGATGGCGGAGATGATCTCTTCCTGCGAGGTCGTCTTGACCTCGAAGACGCCGTTGTTGCGGCCGAGGCGCAGCACAGCGACCTTGTCCGCCACGGCCTTGACGTCCGCCATGTTGTGACTGATGAGGATGACGGCGAGGCCGCGCTCGCGCAGCCGCTCCACCAGGTCGAGGACCTGAGCGGTCTGCTCGACGCCGAGGGCGGCGGTGGGCTCGTCGAGGATGACCAGCTTGGGTTCGCCGAGCATGGACCGGGCGATCGCCACGGTCTGGCGCTGACCGCCGGAGAGCGAGGCGATCGGGATGCGGACGCTGGGGATCCGGATCGAGAGCGTGGTGAGCAACTCGCGGGAGCGGCGCTCCATCTCGACCTCGTCGAGGACGCCGCGCCGCTTCAGCTCGCGGCCCAGGTAGAGGTTGCCGACGACGTCGATGTTGTCGCACAGCGCCAGGTCCTGGTACACCGTCGCGATACCCAGGCTCTGGGCGTCGTGCGGCCGGCTGATCTGGACGGAGCTGCCTTCCCATTCGATGACGCCCTCATCGATGGGGTGCACGCCGGCGATCGTCTTGACCAGCGTGGACTTTCCGGCGCCGTTGTCGCCCACCAGGGCGACCACCTCACCGGCGTGGACCTCAAGCTCTACGTCGGTGAGCGCCTGGACGGCACCGAACCGCTTGGAGACCCCGCGCAACGCCAGCACGGGCGTAGCGGACACGTGAACCATCTCCTTCGCCGCCTGACCCGGCGGGAGGTTGTGCAGAAGTTTGGGGGGAGTTCCATCCGGCGTCCCGCGCCGAGCTTGCGGGGCTGACTGATGCGCGGGACGCCGGTGGAGCCTGGAGCAGTCGCGTCCCGCACGGGGATTCAAGGGCGAATCACCGTGCTTGGGAAGGGACCTGGGACTGCTTACTTGAGGCCGATCTTGTCACAGGCCGTCTTGTACTTGCCCGTGCAGATGTCGGCGACGGTGTAGAAGCCGTCCTTGATGACCGTGTCGTTGATGTTGTCCGTGGTCAGCGAGACGACCGGGACCAGGACCGACGGGACGTCCTTCGCGCTGTCGCTGGAGACCTTGTCCTTGGCGATGGAGTCGAGGCTCTCGCCCTTGGCGAGCGCGACCGCCATCTCGGCGGCGATCTGCGCCTCCTGCGGGTAGGACTTGAAGACGCTCATGTACTGCTCACCGGTGACGATCCGCTGCACGGCGGCGAGTTCGGCGTCCTGGCCGGTGACCGGCACGGTGATGCCGGCGGCCTTGAGGGCGGTGATGGCACCGCCGGCCATGCCGTCGTTGGCGGAGTAGACGCCGGCGATGTTCTTCGCGCCGACCGCCGAGATCGCCGTCTCCATCTCGGAGTTGGCGTTGTCCGGCGACCACTCCTTGGTGTCGTACTCCTTGGCGATGGTGACCTTGCCGTCGAGGACGGAGTGGGCGCCTTCCTTGAACTGCTTGGCGTTCGGGTCGGTGACCGAGCCGTTGATCATGACGATCTTGGAGGACTTGGTGGCCTTGCCGCCCAGGGCCTTCAGGAGTGCCTCACCCTGGGTCTTGCCCACCTGCACGTTGTCGAAGGAGGTGTAGGCGCTGATCGGGCCCTCGGCCAGGCGGTCGTAGGCGACGACCTTGATGCCCGCGTCCACGGCCTTCTGGATCGAGTTCTGGATGGCCTTCGCATCCACGGCGTCCAGGATGAGCACGTCCACCTTGTTGGTGATCATCGTGTCGACCTGCTGGGCCTGGAGGTTGGCGTCCTGGCGGGCGTTGTTGTACTGGATCTCCGCCTTGTTGTTCGTCAGCTCCTTGATCTTCTTCTCGATCTGCGGGCGGTCGAACTTCTCGTAGCGCGCGGTCTTGTTCTCGGGCAGCAGCAGGCCGACCTTGATGTCGTCGCCCTTCTTGGCCGACGACGCGGAAGAATCGTCACTGCCCGAGCTCTTGGCACTGCCACAGGCGGCAAGCGAAACGGCCATCGCACCAGCGGCAACGGCGACGGCGGCACGACGCATACGCGTGTTCACTCTGGAAACCTCCCTGACGAGGCCGCGTCGTTGCGGCCGAGGTGGCTGGAAGTCAACTCGGCCATACGTGCAACGTCAAGAAGTAAATCCTTAACGAGATGGCAACGGTGTCAGCCGTTCTCTAAGTGAAGGCGGGTGTCGCTGCGGACAGCGTGCCGTCCAAAAGGGTCGAATCACCCATCTCGCTGAGCGCCAGGGCGAGCGCGCCGAGCACCTCGGCGCGGCCCCCGAGCGCGCCGGGAAGCACGGAGAGCTGACGCGCCGCGCTGGGGATGGCATAGCGCCCGACCGACTCCCTGATGGGCCCGAGCACCAGTTCCCCGGCCTCGGCGAGGTCACCGCCGAGGACCACCCGGCTGGGGTTCAGCAGATTGCACAGGTTGGCCACCCCGCTGCCGACGTGACGGCCGACGTCGGCGACCACCCGGCGGCAGCCCGGGTCGCCGTCCCGGGCCAGCCGTACGACGCCCTCCATGGTCAGGTCGGTGCCGTGACTGGGCTGGAGCAGCGGGAGCACATAGCGCGCGGCCGTGAAGGTCTCCAGGCAGCCGCGGTTGCCGCAGCGGCAGACCGGGCCGGACTCGTCGAGCGTGATGTGCCCGATCTCACCGGCGGTGCCGCCGGGGCCCCGGTAGATCCTGCCGTTGATCACCAGACCGGCGCCGACACCGCTGGCGACCTTGATGTACGCCAGGTCGCGCACGCCCCGGCCGCTGCCCCAGACCAGCTCGCCGAGGGCGCCCAGGTTGGCGTCGTTGTCCACGTGCACCGGTACGCCGAGCCGCCCCCGCAGCTCCTCGGCGGGCCGGGTGCCGGACCAGCCCGGCAAGATGGCGGTGGAGCCCAGGGTGCCCGACTCGACGTCGATGGGGCCGGGCACGCCGAGGCCCACGCCCGCGACCTTGGAGCGGTCGACGCCGGTCGCGTCGATCAGCCGGTTGACCAGTTGTTCCGCCCGGTCGAAGCCCTGCGCGGAGGAGGCGTCGACGTCCAGCGGCTCGGACTCCTCCGCCAGCACCTGGTGCGCGAGGTTCCCGATCGCGACGCGCAGGTGGGTGTGGCCGAAATCGACGCCTATGACAATGCCGGCGTCTCCGCTCAGCGAGACGCTGCGGGCCCGCCTGCCGCCCGCCGACGTCGGCGTGACCTCGACGGTTCCGCCGTCCTTCAGTTCGCGCACGATATTGGAGACCGTGGCCGCGGACAGGCCGGTCGTCCGCGCGATCTCCGCCTGCGTGAGCGAGCCGGCGAGCCGCACCGCCCGTACGACTCGTTCCAGATTCGCTCGGTGCAGCGACGACTGCGACCCCGGAGTCTCCATCGACTCATCCACTCCCGCCATCGGCCGGGCAGCCCCAGCGCCGCCCGTGGCCCAGGTCACAACCGCGGAACCGGGCCACCTACAAGTTGTGAACTCCAAGCTCTTCTGAAGGGGTTGCCGCCGTCAAGTCCTTGACGTAAATCGCTGCGACTTGGCCGGCCCCGCCACGGACACCCTCAGGACACTCCCACGCCACCCCGGAGCAGGGCAGCGTCCCCCACGAACCGCTCCCCCGACCACCACCACCGCGCTCCGCGCCGCCACCCCCCACGCCCGCCCACACCCCCGCTCCCCCTTCAACCACGGAAACCGAGACATGCCCTTGCACCGCGCCCAGCTCCGCTGTGGGCGCCGGAGCCCATCAGACTCCGGTACCGACGCGTCTCGCCGGCATGGCCGGCCGTTCGTCGCTCCGTCGATGCCGGGAAACCGGGACACGACCTCCCGGACCGTCCTCTCAGCTGGGCGGCCACTGCCGTAGGGCCATGTCGGCCACCATGTGGAGGTCGGCGCGGGCGGCGCCGCCGGCGGCCTGGACGGCGATGCCATTGGCCACGGTCATGAGGTACCGGGCGAGCAGGCCGGGATCGGTCCCCGCGGGCAGGTCGCCCTCGTCGACAGCGCGCTGGAACCGCTCTTCCAGCAGCGCGATGCCGCTGTTGCGCCACGCCGCCAAAGTGTCCCGGGCACTGCGACCGGGCTCGCCCGCCGCCAGGGAACCTTGGACACCGAGGCAGCCGGCGGGAGAATCGGGACGGGTGGTGGCCTGCACGGAACCTCGGAGGAACGCGGTGGCCACCTGCCGCGCGGTCGGCTCCGCCAGAGCCCGCGGTACGTATGCGGCGGGGCCGTCGGTGTAGCGCTGCAGGGCCTGCTGAAACAGGTCTTCCTTGTTGCCGAAGGCCGCGTACATGCTGGTGCGGCTGATGCCCATGGCGTCGGTCAGGTCGGTGAGGCTGGCACCCTCGTAGCCCTGGCCCCAGAAGACCCGCATGGCCTGTTCGAGCGCCTTGTCGGCATCGAAGCCACGTGGCCGGCCGATCGGCGCCTTCTGCTGATCCCTCACGGGCGGATGGTACCCCTCCCGTACCGATCGGTGCAGATCTGGGATCACGCGAAGAAAGCGGTGAGTTCCCGCACGATGTCGTCGGGGCGTTCCTCGGCGAGATAGTGCCCCGCCCCCTTCAGCTCGACGTAGCGCGCGTCTGCCGCCAATCCCTCCAGCTGCGCGCGAAGGAGCTCGTAGTACTTGCCGCCGATTCCGAGCAGCGGCATGGTCAGCACCGGGTAGTCCTTCAGATCGGCTATGTCCTGCTGAAACGTCTGGTACCAGCCGTTCCCGCCGCGGATCGCATCCGGTGTGTTGTACGCGGCGGCATAAATGGCTCGGGCCTCCTCGCTGAAGGCCCTGGGATCCCCGCCCTGAAAGTCGATCAGCCAGTCGACGATGAACCGGAACCGCCCCTCGAGGAGTTGCTCGGGCAACTGGGCGAGCTGGTTGAACGCGAACCACCACGGTGCCGGTCGGCCCGGCTGGGGCAGCATGCGCAGGTCGTTGAAGATCTCGGTGGGATGCCCGGTCTCCCACAAGGCGACCTTCCGGGTCGCTTCGGGATGGTTGGCGGCGAAGCTGTGCGCCACCATCGACCCGATGTCCTCGCCCGCGACATAGGCCTGGCTGTGTCCGAGGGCGCGAAGCAGTTCGTGGATGTCGCGGGCCATGGTCTTCTTGTCGTACCCGCCCGCGGGCTTGTCGGAGTCGCCCATGCCGCGCAGGTCCGGGGCGATCACCCGGTAGCGCCGCGCCAGCGGCGGCATGATCTTGTGGAACTGGTACCAGGTGCGCGGCCACCCGGGGAGCAGGACCAGGGGGTCACCCTGACCTCCGGTGACATAGTGCAGCCGCGTGCCGTTGACCTCGGCGAAGCGGCTTGTGAAGCCCCTGACCATCGGGGTCCTCGGTTGACGGGCCCTCGGGGCGGCGGCCGCGGTGCCGGCAGGCAGGCCGAGCAGGGCCGCGGCACCGGCACCCGCGGTGACACCGAGCGCGCTGCGTCTGCTGAGCCGGTGGGAGAGCTCGGGGACGTCTGACCTCTTGGGGCTCATGTGCGGAACTCCTTCGCGTTTCGGGCGCTTCCGTCACGTTCGACTGCCGCGGAGTGGCAGCACATGGACGGCCGTCTCGGCATCACTCCGCCCACGCCCATGCCCTCCGCACACTTAAGCACCGATCGGTACCGATCGGCATGGACGGGACTGTAGCACTTCCGCACCGATCAGTACGGAAATAAGGGAGAGGGCAGCCGAGGGCGCAGCGGAGGAACCCCGGACCACGGGACGCCGCCCGGCCGGTTGTCCCGAGCGACGAAGTCGATGCGGAACCGGAGAGGTTCAGGCGCGCGGCAGCACGCCCAGGAGCGCCGAGACGAAGGAGACCCGCAGCGCGTCACGCAGCTCCAGGTGGAGCACGCCGAGGGCAGGCTCGTCCGCGTAGGCGGCAAGGAGGCTGGGCGGCGGCGGTACGTACGCCGACAGGGCACCCGCCGAGACCAGGCTCATCAGGCAGAACAGCTGCGCGCCGTCGCCGAGTTCGGGCAGGTGGCGGCGCACGAGCTCGGTCATGGCCGCGAGCCGCGTGAGGGAGGAACGCTTGTGCCGCTTGACCACCTCGACCGAGACGTTGTGCTCAAGGACGCCGCCCTGCGCGCCGAAGAGGTCGCACAGCACCACCCGGTCCGCCAGCGACCGGCTGAGGATCTCGGCCAGCTGACCCGCCCGCACTTCCGGTGCCGCGTGCGCCTCGACGCCCGCGGCCAGTTCGTCCGCCAGCTCGGCGAGCCAGCTCTCCAGAAAAGCGTCCAGCAGTTCCAGCAGTACCGCCTCGCGCGACTCGAAATACCGCAGGACGTTCGACTTGGCCAGGCCCACCCGCCGGCTGAGCTCGTTGAGGCTCACCTCGGCCACGGGCATCTCGTCGAGCATCGCCGCCGCCGTGTCCAGGATCGCCCGGCGGCGGATCTCCCGCTGCTCCTCGCTTCGCGCCCGCTGAAATGTCACGCCCTCAGCCTAACTTAAAGACCACCGGTCCCTTGACAATAGACCGGCGGTCTTTTACCTTGGGATCCCACATAACAGACCGATGGTTCTTTAGGAGTGCGCCATGAGCGGCAACTGGACCGAGCAACACATCCCTGATCAGCACGGCCGGGTGGCGATCGTGACCGGCGCCAACACCGGGCTGGGCTTCGAGACCGCCCGGATGCTCGCGGCGCGCGGGGCGGCGGTGGTCCTGGCGGTCCGCGACGTCGCGAAGGGCAGGCAGGCAGCCGCCCGCATCACCGGCGACGTCACCGTCCAGGCCCTCGACCTGGCCTCCCTGGACTCGATCCGGTCCGCGGCGGCCGACCTGCGCGCGGCCCACCCGCGCATCGACCTTCTGATCAACAACGCGGGCGTGATGTACACCCCGCGGCAGACCACCGCCGACGGCTTCGAGCTGCAGTTCGGCACCAACCACCTCGGCCACTTCGCCCTGACCGGCCTGCTGCTGGACCGGCTCCTGCCCGTCCCCGGCTCCCGCGTCGTGACGGTCAGCAGCGCCGGTCACCGCATCCGGGCCGCCATCCACTTCGACGACCTGCAGTGGGAGCGCTCGTACAGCCGCGTCGCCGCCTACGGCCAGGCCAAACTCGCCAACCTGATGTTCACGTACGAACTGCAGCGCCGGCTCGCACCGTTCGGCACCACGGTCGCGGTGGCCGCCCATCCCGGCGTGTCCAACACCGAGCTCGCCCGCAACACGCCCGCCGCGCTTCGCCTGCCCGTCACCTGGCTCGCGCCGCTGCTCACCCAGAAGGCCGAGATGGGCGCCCTGCCCACCCTGCGCGCCGCCACCGATCCGGCCGTCACCGGCGGCCAGTACTACGGCCCCGGCAACCGGGGGGAGTTCCGCGGCTACCCGAAGCTGGTCGCCTCCAGCCCGGACTCCCACGACCGGGCCGTCCAGCAGCGCCTGTGGACCGTCTCCGAGGAGCTCACCGGGGTGACATCCTCAGCGGTGACTCCGCAGCCGAGGAATTCCTGAGGCCGCAACCGGATTGCTGTGCACCGCTTTGCAGGCGGTTCCCTGACCACTCGGGCATACGACCGGGACGACGGGCGAAGCTCCGACACCCGGACTCGAACGCGGCGCGGACACCCCGAGCCCCACCGCCGCGGGCCGCCTCGAAGCGGCCACCACAGGGCCGCTCAGCGCAACGTCCCGTCAGGCTGCCGTCGGGCAGGTCGCGCTCAGTGTGGCCTACTTCAGCGCCCCCGCCGTCAGCCCCTGCACCACCTGGCGTTGGAAGACGATGTACGCCGCCAGTACCGGCAGCATCGCCATGACCAGGCCCGCGAACAGGCCGGACCAGTCGCCCTTGTAGCCCTGGCTCACCGCCAGTTGGACCAGGCCCTGGGTCAGGACGCGCTTGTCCGGGTCGGTGTTGAGCACCGTCGGGAGCATGTACTGGTTCCACTGGCCGAGGAAGTTGAAGATGCCCACGCTGATCAGCCCGGGCTTGGCCATGGGCAGCATGATCTGGAAGAACGTCCGGGAGTGGGACGCGCCGTCCACGAAGGCCGCCTCCGCCACCGATGTCGGCAACGTACGGAAGAACGCGGTCAGGAAGAACACCGTGAACGGCAGGGAGTACGCGATGTAGACCAGGATCAGCCCGTGGATCGTGTTCAGCAGCCCCATGTTGTTCACGACGTAGAACAGCGGGACCAGGGCCAGCATGATCGGGAAGCTCATGCCGCCGATGAACAGGTAGTAGATGAACCGGTTGCCGGGGAAGTCGAAGCGGGCGAGCACATACGCCGCCATCGAGCCGAGAACCAGCGTGCCGATCAGCGAACCGCCCACCACCAGGATGGTGTTGAGGAAGTAGTCGCTCATGTTGGCCTGCGTCCAGGCCCGCGACCAGTTGCCGAAGTGCAGCTTGTCCGGCAGCGACCACGGCGAGCTGAAGATGGAGCGGTCGTCCTTGAAGGACGTCATCACCGCCCACAGCAACGGCATGACCACCATGAACGCCCAGAGGATCAGAACGCCGTGCGAGAAGGCGTTGAGGACATGCCCCTCCTTCTTCTTCCGCCCGGACCGCCCGGCGGACGTCCCGTCCACCTCGGTGACCGGCGCACCGGACTCGGCCGGCAGGGGGGCGGGGGTCTTGGTCGTCTTCATCTGATCAGTACTCCAGCCGCTCGCGACGGCCCAGTCGCATCACGATCGCCGCGAAGGCGAGCGTGACGACGAGCAGGGCGACGCCGATGGTGGTGGCGTAGGCGGCCTGACCGTCCCGGAACGCCTTCTGGTACACGTACAGGACCATCACGGTGGTCGAGTAGTCGGGGCCGCCCGGCCCGGTCGTCATGATCTGCACGACCGCGAACGACTCGGCACCCAGCGCGAGGATGCCCATGTAGACCCAGCCCGACTGCACGGTGTCCCACAGCAGCGGCAGGGTGATGCGGAAGAACGTGGTGACGCGGCTCGCCCCGTCCAGCAGGGCCGCCTCGTACAGATCGGCGGGGATCGACGCCATGCCCGCCGAGAACAGCACCACGAAGAAGCCGACCGTCGACCAGACGAGCACCGCCATCACGCACCACAGCGCGAGGTTCGGGTCGCCCAGCCACAGCGGCTGGACGCTGTCGAGGCCGATACCGCGCAGCAGCGAGTTGATGGCGCCGCTGTCCGGGTTGTACGCGAAAGCGAACAGCAGCGCGACGATCGCGATCGACAGCACCTGCGGGAAGAAGTAGACGATCTTGTAGAAGGAGGAGCCGCGGACGCCGGAGACGACCGGCCCGCCCCTACGGCGCCGGCCGCCCACATTGATCATGAAGGAGAAGAACAGCGCAAGGCTGATCGTCACCAGCGGGAGCAGGACCGCGAACAGCAGGCTGTGCTGCAACGACTTCCAGAAGATCTTGTCGTCGAACATCCGCGTGTAGTTGTCGAGGCCCACCATCTTGAAGTCGGGGCTCAGCCCGGTCCAGTCCGTGAAGGAGTAGTAGATGGACTGGATGAAGGGCCATACGACGAAGAGCGCGTAGAGGCCCAGGGGCATCGCCAGGAACCCCACGATGAACCGGTACTTACCGTGCTGCATTACTGCCGACCCCGATCTCTGCGCGGGCGCCGCCAGGGCCTGCCCGGCGGGGTGCCGCCGGGCAGGCCCTGGTGACGGATCGTCACTGGTGCTTGTAGTGCTTGATCGACGTGTCCTTGGCGGCCTCGTCGGCGAAGCCCTGGATCTTCGTGATGGCCTCGGCCGGGGTCATACGGCCCGCCATCATCTCGCCGAGACCGGCGACCCCGATCTGCTCCTTCTGGAGCTTCACGTACCAGTCCTGGATACGCGGATTCACCACGTTGTCCCCGGCCTTCTCCAGGGCCGCCTGGCCGGACTTCAGGCCGGGGGTGAGGATGATACCGGTGGTGCCGCCGTTGTACGCGCTCAGCGACTTCACCTTGGCGGTGAAGCTCTTCGAGGAGGCCTCGCTGAGCATGATGCGCAGCTGCTCCATGCCGCCGGCCGGGTTCTTCGCCTTGGCCGGGACGACGAAGGGCTCGGCGCCGGAGGCCCAGATGGTGCCGAACGGCATCCTGTCGGAGGAGTCGAGGCCGGTGGGCGCCGAGACGGCCAGGTCGAAGTCCTCCGGGATGACGTTGGCCGACTCGTTCTCCACCCAGGAGCCGTTCGGGAGGAACAGCGCCTTGCCCTGGGCCCAGGCGGTCTGCGACTGGATGTGGTCGAGGCCCGGGGTGCCCTTGAGGATGTAGCCCTTCTTGTACAGCTCGTAGTAGGCCTCGAAACACGCCTTCACCGCCGGGTGCTTCCAGGCGTTGGGTTCGAGGTTGTCGATGGCGTCGAGCACGTCCCGGCCGCCGACCTTGCCGATCATCGGGTAGAGCGAGAAGGGGATGTAGTACGGGTACTTGCCCGCGTACGTCCAGCCCGCGATGCCCTTCTTCTTGGCCTTCGCGCAGACCGCGAGCATCTGGTCCCAGGTCTCCGGGTACTGCTCGTCGAGCGCGTTCAGGGCCTTCTGCGAGTACCAGACGCCGTACACCGTGTAGGCGTAGTAGAAGATCCAGACCGGGTCGCCGTCGAACTGGCCCATCTCGACGATGCCGGGACGCAGCGTGTCGCGGACCTTCTTGTCCGGGTCGTCGTACGAGGGGGCGTCGAGCAGCGGGGTGAGGTCGGCGAGCTGGTTCTTGCCTACCAGGACGCCCATGTCCATCTGCTCGGCGCCGGAGTTGTCGATGAGGTCCGGCGGGGTGCCCTGGTTGAAGCGGGGCTGGAGCGTCGACTGGATCTTCTGGGTGGCGGAGAACTTCACCTCGGCCTTCGGGAAGTTCTGCTCGTAGATCTTCACCGCGTCCTCGGCGTACTCCTTGCCGAAACCGCCGTCGAACAGGACGAATTCCATCTGAGCGGTGTCATTGACGGCAAGCGGGTTCTGCGCCGTCTTCTTGCCCGCTTTCGCCTTGTCCTGACTGTCGCCACCGCTGCTCGCGCAGGCGGACAGGAAACCCGCCGTGGGAAGGGTGAGCAGGCCGAGTGCGGCGGACCGCTTGATGAGGTCACGGCGGCCGACGCCACCGCCACCGTGGTTCGCTGCGGAAGTGGATCCCATGCTCAAGTCCTCGCTTTCTCCAGGACTCAGGCGGTGAACCGGATCCTCCCCGGCACCGCGGTCGGGTAGCGCTGGGTCGTGCAGGAAACGCCGACAGGTATAGTCCACTTTCGGTCGGCTGAGCAAGATCGAATGCAAGGTTGGCCATGGGTCTTTTCCGAGTTGAGACCTCGCGGAAATATGAGCCACCTGTGGGCACCTTGCCGGAAAAATCCGCGACATAGAGCCCCGAATGCCACAGGCAACACCCTTGACATCATCGGCCACTTGACTCCCTACTGGTTCCTGCGCAGCAAGTTTGACAACGTTGTCTGATGAGCGCAGGGAGGGTTTCCGTAGATGCAGCGGAGAGCTCGGTACAGATGGGGACCGGCGGCCGTGCTGACGACCGCCTTCGTCATGGCGGTGGGTGCACAGGGGGCGGCGGTCGCCCTGCCCGCCCAGGCACCGGCCGCCGACCGGGAGTTCGCCTCCTCGTTCGAGGCGGACGATCCGGCGCCTGACTGGCTGAACACGGTGGACACGGGGCCGGGCGGGGCCAAGCGCGCCTCGGGCGTCGACGGCGGCTACAGCACCGGCATCCCGGGGAACGTCACCGACCACGTCACCGAGGTGCGCGCGAGCGCCGAGAACACCGGCGGCGGGGAGGTGAAGGAAAATCTCATCGACGGTGAGCCGAGCACCAAGTGGCTCGCCTTCCAGCCGACCGGCTGGGCCGAGTTCGACCTGGACAAGCCGGTCAAGCTGGTGACGTACGCCCTCACGTCGGCCAACGACTACGCCGAACGGGACCCGAAGGACTGGACCCTTCAGGGCTCCACGGACGGCAAGGACTGGAAGACCCTCGACACCCGCTCCGGCGAGACCTTCGCGGAGCGCTTCCGGACCAAGTCGTACGACCTCGCCGAACCGGCCGAATACCAGCATTTCCGGCTCGATGTGACGAAGAACAACGGCGCGTCGGGGATCCTGCAGCTCGCGGACGTCCAGTTCTCCACGGGCGGCAGCGACAACCCGGTCCCGCAGGACATGCTCTCGCTGGTCGACCGCGGGCCGAGCGGCTCGCCGACCGCCAAGGCGGGCGCCGGCTTCACCGGCAAGCGGGCCCTCAGGTACGCGGGACGGCACACCGCGGACGGCCGCGCCTACTCGTACAACAAGGTCTTCGACGTGAACGTGAAGGTCGGCCGCGACACCCGGCTGTCGTACCGGATCTTCCCGTCCATGGCCGACGGCGACCGCGACTACGACGCCACCAACGTCTCCGTCGACCTGGCCTTCACCGACGGCACCTACCTCAGCGGGCTGGGCGCGACCGACCAGCACGGTTTCGCGCTGTCCCCGCGGGGGCAGGGCGCGGCGAAGGTGCTGTACGTCAACCAGTGGAACAACGTGGAGTCGCGGATCGGCTCGGTCGCGGCGGGCAGGACCGTCGACCGGATCCTGCTGGCCTACGACTCCCCCACCGGCCCTGCGAAGTTCCGCGGCTGGCTCGACGACGTGGCGCTGCGGCAGGCGGCCCCGGAGAAGCCCAAGGCGCATCTGTCCGACTACGCGCTGACCACCCGCGGCACCAACTCCAGCGGCAGCTTCTCGCGGGGCAACAACTTCCCGGCGACCGCGGTGCCCAACGGCTTCAACTTCTGGACCCCGGTGACCAACGCGTCCTCGCTCAGCTGGCTGTACGAGTACGCGCGGGCGAACAACGACGCCAATCTGCCGACGATCCAGGCGTTCAGCGCGAGCCACGAGCCGAGCCCCTGGATGGGCGACCGGCAGACCTTCCAGCTGATGCCGTCCGCCGCGTCCGGCACCCCGGACACCGGCCGCACGGCACGGGCTCTGGCGTTCCGGCACGAGAACGAGACCGCGCGGCCGTACTACTACGGCGTCCGCTTCGAGAGCGGCCTCAAGGCGGAGATGGCGCCGACCGACCACGCGGCGGCGCTGCGCTTCAGCTACCCGGGTGACGACACGAGCGTGATCTTCGACAACGTCACCGACCAGGCGGGCCTCACCCTCGACAAGGAGAACGGGATCGTCACCGGCTACTCCGACGTGAAGTCGGGCCTGTCGGCGGGCGCCACCCGGCTGTTCGTGTACGGCGTCTTCGACAAGCCGGTCACCGCGGGCGACTCCAGCGGGGTCAAGGGCTATCTGCGGTTCGACGCGGGCGCCGACCGCACCGTCACGCTGCGCCTGGCGACCTCGCTGATCAGCGTGGACCAGGCGAAGGACAACCTGCGTCAGGAGATCCCCGACGGCATGTCCTTCGACACGGTCAAGTCGCGGGCCCAGCGGGCCTGGGACAAGGTGCTCGGCCGGGTCGAGGTGGAGGGCGCGACGCCCGACCAGCTGACCACCCTGTACTCCAGCCTGTACCGGCTGTACCTGTACCCGAACTCCGGCTTCGAGAAGGTCGGTTCGAAGTACCAGTACGCCTCGCCCTTCTCCCCGATGCCGGGCCAGGACACCCCGACCCACACGGGCGCGAAGATCGTCGACGGCAAGGTCTACATAAACAACGGCTTCTGGGACACCTATCGGACCACCTGGCCCGCGTACTCCTTCCTGACGCCGGGCCGGGCGGGTGAGATGGTCGACGGGTTCGTGCAGCAGTACAAGGACGGCGGCTGGACCTCCCGCTGGTCCTCCCCCGGCTACGCGGACCTGATGACCGGCACCTCCTCGGACGTCGCGTTCGCGGACGCCTACGTCAAGGGCGTGAAGTTCGACGCCACGGCGGCGTACGAGGCGGCCGTGAAGAACGCGACCGTCGTACCGCCGTCCTCCGGCGTGGGCCGCAAGGGCATGGCCACCTCGCCGTTCCTCGGCTACACCAGCACCGCCACCGGCGAGGGCCTGTCCTGGGCGATGGAGGGCTACCTCAACGACTACGGCATCGCCAAGATGGGCGAGTCCCTCTACAAGAAGACGGGCGAGAAGCGCTACAAGGAGGAGTCGCAGTACTTCCTCAACCGCGCCCAGGACTATGTGAACCTCTTCGACTCCCAGGCCGGCTTCTTCCAGGGCCGCGACGCCAAGGGCAACTGGCGGGTCGACTCGGCGAAGTACGACCCGCGCGTGTGGGGGTACGACTACACGGAGACCAACGGCTGGGGCTACGCGTTCACGGCGCCGCAGGACAGCCGGGGCCTGGCCAACCTCTACGGCGGCCGGTCCGGTCTCGCCGACAAGCTCGACGAGTACTTCTCCACACCGGAGACGGCCTCGCCCGAGGTCGTCGGCTCGTACGGCGGGATCATCCACGAGATGATCGAGGCCCGGGACGTCCGCATGGGCATGCACGGGCAGTCCAACCAGCCCTCGCACCACGCGCTGTACATGTACGACGCGGCGGGGCAGCCGTGGAAGACGCAGGCGCTGGTGCGCGAGGCGCTCTCCCGGCTGTACGTGGGCAGTGAGATAGGGCAGGGCTACCCGGGCGACGAGGACAACGGCGAGATGTCCGGCTGGTACCTGTTCTCCTCGCTCGGCTTCTACCCGCTGGTCATGGGCAGCGGCGAGTACGCCATCGGCTCCCCGCTGTTCAAGAAGGTCACGGTCCACCTGGAGAACGGCCGGGACCTGGTGGTCAACGCGCCGAAGAACAGCACGAAGAACGTGTACGTGCAGGGTCTGAAGGTCAACGGCCGTACCTGGACGTCGACCTCGCTCCCGCACTCGGTGCTGGCCAAGGGCGGGGTGCTCACCTTCGACATGGGCTCCAGGCCGTCCACGTGGGGCACGGGCAAGAACGCGGGCCCGGTCTCCATCGCCCAGGACGGCAAGGTGCCGACGCCGCACGCGGACGTGCTGAAGGGTGACGGCGCGCTGTTCGACGACACCTCGGCGACGAACGCGGCGGTCACCTCCGTGGACCTGCCGGTCGGCGCCGCCACCAAGGCGGTCCAGTACACGCTGACCTCGGCCACGGACCGCACGAAGGCACCGGCCGGCTGGACCCTCCAGGGCTCCACCGACGGCACCACGTGGAAGACCCTGGACGAGCGCTCCGGCGAGTCGTTCACCTGGGACCGGCAGACCCGGGCGTTCACGATCCCCTCGCCGGGCACGTATGCGAAGTACCGGCTGGTCCTCGACGGTCAGTCGACGCTGGCGGAGGTGGAGCTGCTGGCCTGACCCGCGCCGCACACGCCGAGGGGCGGGCCCGGAATCACTCCGGGTCCGCCCCTTCGGCGTCCGCGGGGCCGGCCTCGGACAGCGCGGACGCGTCGAGTCGGTACCCCGCGCCGCGGCGGCTGTGGCCGCCCGCCCCCTCGCCGGCGCCCGGGTCGTGGACGTCAGCGCCGGTACCGGCATCGCGACCGCGCTCCTGCGCGCCCGCGGCGCCGACGTGGTCGCGGTGGAACCCGGTGACGGCATGGCGGCCGAGTTCCGCCGCGGCCTCCCCGACGTCCCGATCGTCCGGGGCAACGGCAACGCCCTGCCCGGGAACGGCGGGTGTGCACGGTGTCCGGGTGCGGCGCGAGGCGGCCTGCGGCGATGTCCGTCGGTCATCGCCCATCGCCGCAGGCCGCCCGCGGTGCCGTCCGGTCAGCCGACCGCGAGGGTGAAGACGTGCAGATCGGCGTTGTCGGGCAGGGTGACGCGCACGATCCGCCGGCCCTCCGGGGCCGGGTACGGCCGGGTGGCGAAGACGTAGGTCGCCACCGGGTCCCGGTCGGCTCCGGCGACGTTGC
Organism: Streptomyces shenzhenensis; assembly: GCF_003688995.1. Lineage (GTDB taxonomy): Bacteria > Actinomycetota > Actinomycetes > Streptomycetales > Streptomycetaceae > Streptomyces > Streptomyces shenzhenensis_A. The sequence continues at coordinate 118,315 of NZ_PENI01000019.1, forward strand.
GGTACGCCGTCCTGGCGACCACCTCGTTGCCGTACTGCACGGTCCCGCCGCCTCCGCCGACCGTCCAGTCCGTGAAGGAGAGGTCGACGGTGCCGGTGGTGCCGTCGTCGTAGCCGACGGTCGCCGTGGTGCGCTGGTTGCCGTTGACGGCGCTGCCGACGAAGGACAACCGGGCCGCCGGGGAGGCCAGTTCGATCGTCTGGCCGACGGCCGACGCGTTGTCGGGACGGCCGCTCGGCGAGTCGGGCCAGACGAAGTCCAGGCCGTCCACGGTGCCGTGACCGCCCGGGGTCAGGCCCGCCGCGGCGAGGGCCTGGCGGGAGTAGCTCCACCCGCCGCCGTCGTAGTCGGCCTCGTCGTGGTCGCCCTCGTCGTCCGACACACCGGTGTTGTCGTACGCGGCGAGGAGGGTGCCGGGCGCGGCCACTGTCAGCGACACCGGCTGCGCGTAGGAGGTGTCGCCCGCGGTCACCGTGACCTTGACGGTGGCGAAGCCCTGCGGGGTGTCCGGGCCGGTGGCGAGGGTGATCTCCTGGGACCCGGCGGTCACCGTGCCCTCGGCGGGCGTCGCGGTGATCCCGTCCGGTGTCTCGACCCGGAAGCGGACCTCGGGCCCGGTGCCGCCGCTCAGCGACAGCGCGCGGATGCCGACCTGCGCGCTGCCGCCCGGCGCGACGGTCGCCGCGGTCGGGCCGACACCGATCTGGTACGGCTGCTCGCCCTCCCGGAAGGACGGCGGCGCCTGGCCCGTGCCCCAGGCACGGTTCGGGGTGTCGGAGAGGGTGTAGTCGAGTCGGCCGCCGTCCCGCACGAAGGACGCCGGCAGCCAGGCCCGGTCACTGGTGCGGCCGTCGACCTTCAGGGACCGCACATACGGTGCGTCGGCCGCCGCGCCCGCCGCCCGGATCGAGATGTCGTTGCCGTGCGGCCTGTCGATCTCCGCCCGTTCGAACAGCGGCGAGGCGAGGACGAGTTCGGCCCGTGAGGGCACCTGCGGGTACATGCCGAGCGCCGAGAACACGTACCACGCCGACATCGCCCCGAGGTCGTCGTTGCCGGGTATGCCGCCCGGCTCGGTCGTCCACAGCTGCCGCATCGCCGCGCGGACGGTCTCCTGCGTCCTGTACGGGGCGCCCGCGTAGTCGTACAGGTACGGGACGTTGAGGGACGGCTCGTTGTCCAGCTCCGACTTGGCGCCGCCACTGCCGGTGAAGGCCCAGCCGCCGTCGGCGTCGTGGAAGAAGTCGTCGAGCCGGGCCAGTGCCGCGTCGGTGCCGCCCATGGCGGCGAACAGGCCCGCCGGGTTGTGCTGGACCATCCAGGTGTACTGGGCGGCGGTGCCCTCCACGAAGCCGTTGCCGGTGTCCGGGGTGAAGCCGGTCACCCAGCTGCCGTCGGCCTTCCGGTTGGCGATGTAGCCGCCGGTCCGGTCGGCCGCGACGTTGAAGCTGTTCTGCCACCACTGGGCGCGCCGGGCGAAGGCGGCGGCGGTGTCCTTCTGCCCGGCCGCCGTGGCCAGTTGGGAGAGGGAGAAGTCCGCGGTGGACATCTCCAGGGTCTCGGCCGCGCCGCCCCAGGCGTTGGACACGGACGGCATGTAGTGCAGCGCCAGGTACTTGTCCAGCGAGGGCCGCTGGCCCACCGACAGCACCGGCTTGCCCGCCGCCGACAGGTCCTGGGCGGTGGGCACGGTCGCCGCCTTCACCAGCGAGTCCAGCGCGCCGCGCAGATCGAAGTCGGTGCCGCCGAAGGCCCGGATGCCGGCCAGTGCGGTCGGCGAGGGGTCGCCGTTCATGACGTGCGTGCCGCTCGCGCCGTGCAGCCAGCGGTCCCAGACGCCGCCGTTCTGCCGGGCCAGTTCGTACAGGGACTGCGCGATGTCCGACCCCGTCCGCGGGTCGAGCAGGGTCAGCAGTTGCACCTGGTCGCGGTAGACGTCCCAGCCGGAGAAGGTCCCGTACTGGGCCCGGTGGCCGCGGCCCACCCGGTGCACCGCGCCGTCGCTGCCGCGGTATCTGCCGTCGGCGTCACTGATCACGTTCGGGTGCAGCAGGGCGTGGTAGAGGGCGGTGTAGAAGGTGGTGCGTTCGGCGTCGGTGCCGCCGCCCACCCGGATCTGCCCCAGCCGCTCGCGCCAGGCGCGCCGGGCGGCGTCCCGCACGTCGGCGAAGGACCGGTACGACGGGTTCTCCGCGGCGAGGTTGGCCGCGGCGCCGGCCGGACTCACGTACGAGATGCCGACCTTGGCGTGCACGGGACCGGCGCCCGGCTCGAACTCGACGTAGCCGCCGGCGCCCTTGCCCGCCACCGGCCGGCCGCCGTCGGTGAAGCCGCCCGTGCCGCCCGAGGCGGCCGTGGCCCCCGGGTTCAGCTGGTCGTCCTGCCAGGTGCCGGTCGCCTTGAAGGCACGGTCGAACGTCGCCGTGAAGTACAGCGTGTAGTAGTCGCGCCGGCCCTCGGGGTCGAGGTAGCCGCAGAAGTTGCCGGAGGTGACGGACCCGGAGACGGTGCGCCGCTCGGGGTCGATCTGCACCGTCGAAGCGCTGGAGCCCACCTCGGAGTTGGCGGTGCGCACCAGCAGCGAGGCGGGCTTGCCGGCCGGATAGGTGAAGCGGGCCGAGCCGGTGTGCGCGGTGGCGGTGAGGTCGGCGCGCACACCGGAGGCCAGGGTCACCCCGTAGTGACCGGGTTCGGCGCTCTCGTCGGCGTGGTCGAAGTCGGCGGCGTAGACGGCGTCCTTGGTGTCGCTCGCCGGGGACGAGGTGACCTCGCCCGGGTACGGGAAGAACGGGATGTCGCCGCTGCCGCCCGCGCAGCCCGTGCCGGACATGTGCGTGAGGCTGAAGCCCCGGATGCGGGTGGCGTCGTACTGGTAGCCGCCGGGCGCCGCGGTTCTCGTCGCGTCGCCTCGGGTGTTCTCGGGGCTCCAGGAGAGCATGCCGAACGGCACGACGGCGCCCGGGAAGACATTGCCGCCGTTCCTGGTGCCGATCAGCGGATCGACGTACGCGGTCGGGTCCTTGACGAGTTCGGGGGGTGCTGCGGTGGCCGCCAGGGCGGGGGAGCCGCCGACCGCGAGCACGGCGGCCAGCAGCAGGGACGTGGGACGGAAACGCATGACGCGGCCCCTCCTCCTTCGGACGGGTCGCGCACCACAGGTCGCACAAGCCGCAGGGACAGTAACGTGCGCCACCGGTACCACGGAAGACCGCGTGCGCCGACGCCGACCCCCGCCGCCCCCACCCGACCGGGCTACCACAAGTGGCTTGACATCGTTGTCCGTTGAGGCGGTAGAGTCATGTTCACACCAAAACGACAACGTTGTCGCACCCCAGCTCGACACAAGCCACGCCCCACCCGGACGGGCAGACCCCTCTCGCCCGTCCGGCTCGCGGACCCGGTGCGCGACCGCCGCCGGGTCCGCCCGGAGCAGCTCAACCGACCTGACAGGGCAGGCTCGTCGCGCTGTCACCGCCGGATCCGGAGACCACGTACCCGAAGGTCGCGCTCTGCCCCGGACTGAGCGACCCGTTCCAGTCGGCGTTGTGGACCATGACGTCCTGCCCGGTGTAGGTCGCGTTCCCGTTCCACAGGCTGTCCACCGACTGACCGGCGGGCAGCGTCCAGTCGACCATCCAGCCGAGCATCGGCACATCACCGCTGTTGGTGACGGTCACCTCGGACTGGTATCCGCCCGACCAGGTTCCGGTGGTCCGCCGGGTGGCCGTGCAGGCGCCGGGCGGCGGCTCGGTCGGGTTCCCGGGGTCGTGGATGCCCGTCACCTCGCCGTTGCCCCCGTCGAAGACGACGTCGGAGCAGGAGTAGAAGGTCTCGGCGCTGTCGGACCGCTGCCACACCATGTAGACGATGTGCCGCCCCGACTTGCCCGCCGGCAGCCGGCCGCTCCACGAGTAGTTGGCCTCGACCGTGCCCGGACTACCGTTCAGCGGCGGGTGGTCGACCGTCAGGAACGGCTGGTCCTCCATGTCGTCCCAGGTGAGCGGCTGGGTGGGGGCATAGCCGTCCTCGGTGACGTAGACGTAGAACCAGCCCGGGTGGGCGGCCCAGGCGTTGTACGAGAAGTCGACCGTGGCGCCCGAGGTCAGATGGGTCAGCGGCCAGTCGTCGCGCGCGACATTGAAGCCCGTGAAGTTCGGGTTGCCGCCGCTGCACAGCTCGCCGTCGGGCACGAAGCCACGGGTGCGCCCTGCGGCGTCCGACCGCAGCACGGAGAACCAGTTGTAGAACGGCGTGGTCCCGCTGATCTGCTGGGCCGCCCGGCAGGCCGGGTTGACGGGTTTGATCTCACCGGTGTCGGTGAGCCCGTCCTGCCAGCACAGGAAGGTACGGCTGCCCGGCTTCATGGGGGTGCCGTGGGCCTCGGCGCGGGTGCCGCCGGCCACGATGAGCCCGAGGGCCGGAACGGTGGTCAGCAGCGCCAGCAGAACGAGGAAGAGGGCCTTGCGCGATGAGGCCCCCGCTAATCGTGGGCACCCCCTGGGCGGCCCTAATGTCGCAGACATGACACATCTACCTCCGGAATCGACGGTCGTGCGAAGGGTGCGCGGGTGTCTTCGGTGCCGCGTGAGCGTGAGGGGGGAGCGATCCCGCACTGCGGGTTCCGGTCCGCCGAATGGGAGCGCTCCCACCCCACTCCCCAGTGAAGCTAGCGCGCCCGACGACACCTGTAAACGCCCGGCGCCGGACCGGCGTCCCGGTTCGCCGGGCTTCGCGGATGCCGGTGAGGTGGCCGGGGTGCCGGCCGGCTTCGGTCACCCGGTCGTCCTCTGCGCCCGCGACGAGGAAGCGCTGCCGGAGCCGGCCAAGGAACTGATGGCCGGCCGCAGCGGCGGCGGAGTCACCGAACGCGCCGACAGCACCGGCACCGGCTTCGCCGTCGGCCGCGGGCCCTTCTTCGGCCGACGGCCGTGCCCAGCCGGCATCCGCCGTGGCCGAACCGTTCCTCGGCACGATCTGCCCGCCCGTGGCCCCACCCCGTACGGGACGACTTCGTGTCGCTCGGCCCCGCCCACAGCACGGTGGTGGACGAAGCGGTCACCCGCACGCCCGGCCACCACCTCACGGGTTCCTAGGGCTTGGGCTTTCGGTTCGGGGACGGTCTCTTCGGCCAGGCGGTCGCGAGGAGTTCGTCCGTCGTTGCCCGGTCCGGGTACCCTCCCTGCGCGCCGAGGTGGCCGCAGGCGTACGTCGCCGAGGCCACCGCCGCCCGGAGCGCCGCGTGCGGGTCCGCACCGGACAGGGAGCGGGCGATGTAGACCCCGGCCAGGCAGTCGCCGGCACCGGTGGTGTCGACGATCCGGTCGGCGGGCGGCGGCGCGACGGCGATCTCGCCGGAACCGTACGTCAGCGCCGCCCCGCGTAACCCCCCGGTGCGGACGACCGACTTGAGGCGGTGCCGGGCCGAGAAGCCGGGCACGTCACCTATCGCCGCCGCGGTCTTCTCGTTGACGAAGACGACCGCGGCCCCGGACAGGGCCGGGGCGAGCGCGTCCATGCCGTGGGCGAGCGCGAGGGGTTCCAAGTCGATCGACATCGGGATGCCGGCGGCTCGTGCCCGCTCCGCGAGTACGGCGGCACCCTCGGGGTGCAGACAGGAGGTGTGGATCCAGTCCACGCCCGCCAGGTCGGCGCCGCGCACCCGCTCCAGCGGGGGATACTGCGACACGGACGAGGTGTAGACGAGACGTTTTTCCCCGTCCTCGGCCAGGGTGCACACCGACACCGCGGTCCGGCCCGCTGCGGTGGTGACACCCGTGACGTCGACCCCGCGGGCCGCGAGGAAGTCCCTGGTGTAGGCGCCGAACACGTCGTCCCCGACGACGGCCAGCAGCGCCGTGCCGATGCCCTGCCGGGCGCAGGCGACCGCGGAGTTGGCGGCCACCCCGCCGGCGCTCACCAGGTTCTCGAACGCGTGCGTCTTCTGGTCCGGGTCGGGAAAGCGAGCCACGCGCAGCGCAACGTCGAACGCTATGTCTCCGCAGAACAGGGCCGTCGCCATGATGGTGCTCCCCTCGTCGCAGGCTCGACCGGTCCGAACTCGGGTAGCTACCCGAAGTCCCCTCCGGACATGCTCGGCCTCGGGTCACGGCGGCACGGCGTTCGACCCGCGGGCGGCCTCCGCGCACCCAACCGGCCCCCGGCCCGCACACAGCGCGCCCCCCTACATCGCTCTCGCCGCCACCTCGCCCCCGGACGGCGCCCGCACCGGCCGACCGGGATCCTTCGCCGGGCCGACGGGGCGCCGCCTCGGCAGCTCTGCTGTGAACTCCGTTCGTCCCGGGGTGCTTTCCACCGTGATGCGGCCTCCGTGGGCCGTCACCACCGCCGCCGCGATCGCCAGGCCGAGCCCCGAGCCGCCCGCCGCGCCCCCGGCACGCGTACGAGAGGGATCCGCGCGGGTGAAGGGCTCGAAGACCACCGGGAGCAGGTCGGGCGGAATGCCCGGACCGTCGTCGCGGACACGGACGACGCAGTGGGTGGGCGTGGTCGCGACCGAGACGACCACCGTCGTCCCCACCGGCGTGTGCCCGCGCGCGTTGGCCAGCAGACGGGCCACCATCTGCCCCAGCCGGGTCGCGTCGCCGACGACCAGGGCCGGGGCGTCCGGGTGGAGTTCGAGCCGCCAGAGATGGCCGTCACCGGCGGCCCGCGCCGCCCGGACCGCCTCCGCCACCAGCTCGGCCAGGTCCACCTCGGCGGACTCCAGCGGGCGCCCCTCGTCGAGCCGGGCGAGCAGCAGCAGCTCCTCGACCAGGCCCGTCATCCGTGCCGACTCCGCGGTGACCCGCCGCCAGGCCAGCTCGGGCGGGACGCGGCCGGAGCCGTCGCTCATCAGCTCCGCGTAGCCGACGATGGCCGCGAGCGGCGTGCGGAGTTCATGGCTGGCGTCGGCCAGGAAGCGCCGCATCCGCTCGTCGCTGCGCCGCACCCGCTCCTCGGCGCGCAGCCGTTCGGCGTGCGCCGCCGCGGCCCGGTCGACGAGCCGGTGCAGGGCCACGCCGATCCGGGCGGTCTCGCCGGCCGGGCCGGTCTCCTGTTCCGGCACCCGGGTGGGACCGGTGGGCCGGCCGCTGTCGAACGGTGCGCGGGAGATCGCGTCGGCCGCGGCGGCGACTTGCCGCAGGGGGCGCAGCCGGCGCCGTACGACGACCGCGCACGCGCCGCACGCCACCGTCAGCCCGGTCCCCGCGATCACGACCTCGGCCGTCACCAGATCGCGGAGGGTGGCGAGTACGTCGTCCATCGGGAGGCCGGTGAGGACACGGATCCCCGCCGCGTCGAGGGCGAGGAGGCGGTAGGTGCCCAGTCCTGGCACCGTCCGGGTGTGCGGGGAGCCGTCGGCGGCGATGCCCCCGAGGGCGGCGCGCTGGACGCCGGTGAGGTCGCGCGGCGCCACGCCCGCCGCCCCGGCCGGGTCGGCGTCGCCGTCGCTCGCGGCGCCGCCGGTCCGGGCGGTCACCGCCGCGGTCAGGATCGTCCCGTCCGTGTCGAGCCGGGCCGCGAGCAGGCCCTCAGGTCGCCCGCCGTCGCCGAGGAAGGACAGGTCCCCGGCGCGTTCCGGGTGACGCGCCGCGCCCGCCACGCCGCGCTCCGCGGCGGCCGTCAGCCGGTCGTCCAGGTCGCCCAGCAGCCGGGCGCGTTGGGCGACCGCGGTGGCGACGGCCGACGCGGTGGTCAGGCACACCATCGCGGCGATGACGACGACCAGCAGCCGCGTGCCCAGCGAACGGCCGCTCGGCGGCGTACCCAGCGTGTCGCGGGTCATCTTCGACCCTCCTCGTCCCCGAGGGCGCAGCCGGGTCGGCGGACGTCCGGCGCACGGACACGGCCGGTTCGCGGCCCAGGGGTACCAGTCATGTACCGATCCTGTCCCGGCCCGCTGGGGGATCCCTGTGTTCCGGCTGAGGGTCGGTGATGACCTGGGGCGTAAGCCGACGAAGGCGACGCCGCGCGGACGGCACGGCGAAGGGCCGCACCCCCTTCGCCGGGGATGCGGCCCTTGTGCGCGGAGCCGTACGCCGGGCACTCGCCGCCGAGTGCCGGGTGCCGTCGGCTGCTTCCGGACCGGCCGTCGCCGGGGTCCGGACCGGCCGTCGCCTACTTGCGGATCAGGCTGCGCAGCACGTACTGCATGATGCCGCCGTTGCGGTAGTAGTCGGCCTCACCGGGGGTGTCGATGCGGACGACCGCGTCGAACTCGACGCCCGTGTCGGTGGTGACCTTGACCGTGCGCGGCGTGGTGCCGTTGTTCAGCTCGGTCACGCCGGAGAAGGCGAAGGTCTCCTCGCCGGTCAGGCCGAGGGACTCGGCGGACGCGCCCTCCGGGAACTGGAGCGGCAGCACGCCCATGCCGATGAGGTTGGAGCGGTGGATGCGCTCGTAGGACTCGGCGATGACGGCCTTGACGCCCAGCAGGGCCGTGCCCTTGGCCGCCCAGTCGCGGGACGAGCCGGAGCCGTACTCCTTGCCGGCCAGGACGACCAGCGGGATGCCGGCGGCCTGGTAGTTCTGCGAGGCGTCGTAGATGAAGGAGACCGGAGCGTCCCCTTCGCCTTCCGCGGCCCGGGTGAAGTCGCGGGTGTAGCCGCCCTCGGTGCCCGGCGCGATCTGGTTGCGCAGGCGGATGTTGGCGAACGTACCGCGGATCATGACCTCGTGGTTGCCGCGGCGGGAGCCGTAGCTGTTGAAGTCACGGCGCTCCACACCGTGCTCGGTGAGGTACTTGCCGGCCGGGGTGTCGGCCTTGATGGCGCCGGCCGGGGAGATGTGGTCGGTGGTGACCGAGTCGCCGAGCTTGGCCAGGACGCGGGCGCCGGCGATGTCCTCGACCGGGGCCGGCTCCATGCCCATGCCCTCGAAGTACGGGGGCTTGCGGACGTACGTCGACTCGGCGTCCCACTCGAAGGTGTTGCCGGTCGGGATCGGCAGCGCCTGCCACTGGGCGTCGCCGGCGAAGACGTCCTCGTACGACTTGGCGAACATGTCCTCGCCGATGGCGTTGGCGACGACGTCGTTGACCTCGGCCTCGCTCGGCCAGATGTCCTTCAGGTAGACCGGGTTGCCGTCCTGGTCGGTGCCCAGGGCGTCGCGCGTGATGTCCACCTTCATGGAACCCGCGATGGCGTACGCGACGACCAGCGGCGGGGAGGCCAGGTAGTTCATCTTGACGTCGGGGTTGATCCGGCCCTCGAAGTTGCGGTTGCCGGACAGCACCGAGGTGACCGCGAGGTCGTGGTCGTTGACGGCCTTGGAGACCTCGTCCGGCAGCGGGCCGGAGTTGCCGATGCAGGTGGTGCAGCCGTAGCCGACGAGGTTGAAGCCGACCTTGTCCAGGTACGGGGTGAGGTTGGCCTTGTCGAAGTAGTCCGTGACGACCTTGGAGCCCGGGGCGAGGGTGGTCTTGACCCACGGCTTGCGGGTCAGGCCCTTCTCCACCGCCTTCTTGGCCACCAGGGCGGCGGCGACCATGACGTACGGGTTGGAGGTGTTGGTGCAGGAGGTGATGGCCGCGACCGTGACCGCACCGTGGTCGAGGGTGTAGGTGGTGCCGTCGGGGGCGGTGACCTGTACCGGGTTGGACGGGGCGCCGTTGGGCGCGACGGCCGGGGAGTCGGAGGCCGGGAAGGACTCCTTGCCCGCCTCGTCCACCACGTCCACGTAGTTGAGGACGTCCGACTTGAACTGCTGGGCGGCGTTGGCGAGGACGATGCGGTCCTGCGGGCGCTTCGGGCCGGCGATCGACGGGACGACCGTCGACAGGTCCAGCTCCAGCTGCTCGGAGAAGTCGGGCTCGGCCTTCGGGTCGAGCCAGAGGCCCTGCTCCTTGGCGTACGCCTCGACGAGCGCGACCTGCTGGGCGCTGCGGCCGGTCAGGCGCAGGTAGTTGAGGGTCTCGTCGTCGATCGGGAAGATCGCGGCGGTGGAGCCGAACTCCGGCGACATGTTGCCGATGGTGGCGCGGTTGGCGAGCGAGGTGGCGGCGACGCCCTCGCCGTAGAACTCGACGAACTTGCCGACCACGCCGTGCTTGCGCAGCATCTCGGTGATGGTCAGCACCAGGTCGGTGGCGGTGGTGCCGGGCCGCAGCTCACCGGTCAGCTTGAAGCCGACGACGCGCGGGATGAGCATGGAGACCGGCTGGCCGAGCATGGCGGCCTCGGCCTCGATGCCGCCGACGCCCCAGCCGAGCACGCCGAGGCCGTTGACCATCGTGGTGTGCGAGTCGGTGCCGACCAGGGTGTCCGGGTAGGCCTTGCCGTCGCGCACCATCACGACCCGGGCCAGGTGCTCGATGTTCACCTGGTGGACGATGCCGGTGCCGGGCGGGACGACCTTGAACTCGTCGAACGCGGTCTGGCCCCAGCGCAGGAACTGGTAGCGCTCCTTGTTGCGGCCGTACTCCAGGTCGACGTTCAGCTTGAAGGCGTCGTTGGTGCCGAACTTGTCGGCGATGACGGAGTGGTCGATGACCAGCTCGGCCGGGGCCAGCGGGTTGATCTTGGCGGGGTCGCCGCCCAGCTCCTTCACGGCCTCGCGCATGGTGGCGAGGTCCACGACGCACGGGACGCCGGTGAAGTCCTGCATGATCACGCGGGCCGGGGTGAACTGGATCTCCTGCGACGGCTGGGCCTGGGAGTCCCAGCTGCCGAGGGCGCGGATGTGGTCGGCGGTGATGTTCGCGCCGTCCTCGGTGCGGAGCAGGTTCTCCAGCAGGACCTTGAGGCTGTACGGCAGGCGGGCCGAGCCCTCCACCTTGTCCAGCCGGAAGATCTCGTACGACTCGTCGCCCACCTGCAGCGTGCTGCGGGCGTCGAAGCTGTTCGCCGACACGACAGTCTCCTTCATTGATGTGCGCGTACCACCACGATCCTGCCGCCACGGCAACTGGGCCGATCCGCTAAGGTAAGGCTAAGTTAGGTAACCCTTACCGGGGTGGCGGCTGTGGTGCTCCTCGGCAGATATCTCGATGTCGAGATAACTCTAGTACATGGGGCTGGGATGGTCATGTCCGGAGGGGATCCGTCCTGCCCGGATTCGGTGCCCCGGCCGGACGACGGTGAGCACGAGCGGGAGCGCGACACACCGAACACCCCCCTTTCACCTGGGAACACCGGCGCCCCATCACCCGAATGGCCCCCTCAACGGGCGCCATCTCATATCTGAGATAACCTCAACCTCATGGCAGACGACTACCTCGTACGCATCGGCAAGCTCATCCGTGACGCCCGGCAACACCGCGGCTGGACACAGGCGCAGCTCGCGGAGGCGCTCGGCACCAGTCAGAGCGCCGTCAACCGGATCGAGCGGGGGAACCAGAACATCAGCCTTGAGATGATCGCCCGCATCGGTGAAGCCCTGGACAGCGAGATCGTGTCGCTGGGTTATGCGGGCCCCATGCATCTTCGGGTGGTCGGAGGCCGTCGGCTGTCCGGCGCGATCGATGTGAAGACCAGCAAGAACGCCTGCGTGGCGCTGCTGTGCGCCACGCTGCTGAACCAGGGGCGCACGGTGCTGCGCCGGGTCGCCCGCATCGAAGAGGTCTACCGGCTGCTGGAGGTGCTCAACTCCATCGGCGTCCGCACCCGCTGGATCAACGACGGAGTCGACCTGGAGATCGTGCCGCCGGCCGAGCTGGAGCTGGCCGCCATCGACGCGGAGGCGGCCGTCCGCACGCGCTCCATCATCATGTTCCTCGGCCCGCTGCTGCACCGCATGGACGCCTTCAAACTGCCGTACGCGGGCGGCTGCGACCTCGGTACCCGCACCATCGAACCGCACATGATCGCGCTGCGCCGGTTCGGTCTTGAGGTCGCCGCCACGGAGGGGCAGTACCACGCCACGGTGGACCGGTCCGTGCGCCCCGCCCGCCCGATCGTGCTGACCGAGCGCGGCGACACGGTCACGGAGAACGCGCTGCTCGCCGCCGCCCGCTACGACGGCGTCACCGTGATCCGCAACGCCTCCTCCAACTACATGGTCCAGGACCTGTGCTTCTTCCTGGAGGCGCTGGGCGTGCGGGTCGAGGGCATCGGCACCACCACGCTCACCGTGCACGGCGTGCCCACCATCGACGTCGACGTCGACTACTCGCCCTCCGAGGACCCGGTCGAGGCGATGAGCCTGCTGGCCGCCGCCGTGGTCACCGAGTCGGAGCTGACCGTGCGCCGGGTGCCGATCGAGTTCCTGGAGATCGAACTCGCGGTCCTGGAGGAGATGGGCCTCGACCACGACCGCACCCCGGAGTACGTCGCCGACAACGGCCGTACCCGCCTGGTGGACCTGACCGTGCGGCCCTCCAAGCTGGAGGCGCCGATCGACAAGATCCATCCGATGCCGTTCCCCGGCCTGAACATCGACAACGTGCCCTTCTTCGCGGCCATCGCGGCGGTCGCCCAGGGCAAGACGCTGATCCACGACTGGGTCTACGACAACCGCGCGATCTACCTGACGGACCTCAACCGCCTGGGCGGCCGGCTGCAGTTGCTCGACCCGCACCGCGTCCTGGTCGAGGGCCCCACCCGCTGGCGCGCCGCCGAGATGATGTGCCCGCCGGCCCTGCGCCCCGCCGTGGTCGTCCTGCTGGCGATGATGGCGGCCGAGGGCACGTCGGTGCTGCGCAACGTGTACGTCATCAACCGCGGCTACGAGGACCTCGCCGAACGCCTCAACTCGATCGGCGCCCAGATCGAGATCTTCCGCGACATCTGATACGACGACGCCGCCGCACCCCGTCTGACCTGCTATTTAGCGGGACAGGGAGGGGTGCGGCGGCGTCTCTGGGACTTCTCTGGGACTTTGGGCCCCGCAGCGGGCTACGAGCCACGCTCCACGGGCTCTACCGACCGGCCACGGCCGCAGCTACGCGAAGATCGCGTCGATGGCGGCGCTGCCTCGTGCGCCGGCGCGGGGCAGGAAGTGGGAGTACTTCCGCAGCGTGAACCCGGGGTCGGAGTGCCCCAGCCAGCGGGCCAGGGAGACGATCGATTCGCCAGCCTCCAGTTCCTCGGAGGCGTAGAAGTGGCGCAGGGCGTGAAAGCCGTGCTCCCGGGACGGCTCCCACACACGAGCACCGTCGGTGCTGCCCTCGTCCAGCGGGGCGATCACACCCGCCCTGGCCAGAGCAGGCTTCCACACGTAGGAGTTGAAGTAGTTCCGGTTGATGGCCTTCCGCTCGCGTCCCGTCACCAGGAGGTTGTAGGTCCTCGGCCGCCGATGCTTGGCCTCCACCGGCGTCTCGGCCGGAGTCGGGTCGTCCCAGGGCAGTGTGACCGGCACCGGCGCGAATTGCTCCATGTGCTGCCGGATGGCCTGAGCCACGCTTGACGGCAGCGGCACGTCCCGGACCTTGCGCCCCTTGGGAAGCGCGAAACACAGCTTCGCCCGCACCATCTTGACCTGCCGCCGGACGTGCACGACATCCTTCTCGAAGTCGATGTCGTCCGCTGAAAGACCGAGCGCCTCCCCTTGGCGGAGCCCGAGACCTGCTCCGATCACGAGGAGGAGCCGATAGCGATCCGGCAGGGCCTCCCGTACCGCCAGGACCCGCTCGGGCGGCCACGCCTCGACCCTGCCGGGTGTGGCGGCCGGAGGACCGACCGTGCTGGACGGGCATGGGTTGCGTCCGAGGCGACGGTCCTCGACCGCGGCCTGGAGGACGCTGGAGAGCGTCACCCAGACCAGACGGATCGAGGTCGGACCGAGGTCCTTCTCCAGCCGCTTCTTCCAGTGGCGCAGGACTTCCGTACCGATGGCGTTGAGCGGCTGAGCACCCAGGTAGGGAACGATGTGCCGCCGTACCCTCTGCTCGATCCGCTCGATCGTGGACGGGTCACCGCTCTGGCTGGGCCACCAGTGGGTCGCGATGTAGTCCTTGAGGGAGATGGCCCCATCACGCGGATCCACGAACTCGCCTCGGCGAGCGTTGGTCTGCGCCTGGGCGAGCCAGGTCTTGGCGTCCTGGAGGGCGTCGAAGGAACGGTCCTTGACGCCGGGGATGCCCTTGACGCGGTAGCGGGTGCACTTGCCATACAGGGCCGTGCGTTCGCGTTTGCCGGTCTTCGGGTTGGGACGCTTCTTCAGCCATCGGTCTTCTATATAGCCGGCCAGGTGGAACTCCTTGGTAATGGGGATGGAGGCGGCGCTCTACGGCGCTTGAGGCTTCAGGCGCTGAGGGGGCGGCTGGACCGCTCCTGCGGAGGGGTATTGAGCGGGTTGAGGGTCGGGTTGGAGCGAGAGTCGGCCTGCTCGAATCGACCGTAAGCCCCCCGTACCGACCATGCGCTGGATCGAAATCACTCGATGTAGCACGGCGTGCATTTCGACAGCAGACCGCGCGCTCTGGCCAGTCGTCCAGTCGGTCTCCACTGCCGCTGGAGTAGCAGCCCCGACACTCGCGGCGGCATCTCGGAAAGGGGCACTTCATGTCGGAGTCAGACGTCATCAGGACGCGTCATACGATCGATGTGGCGGCCGAACCCAAGGCCGTGTACGAGCTGATCGCGGCGGCGGAGGACTGGCCGCACATCTTTCCTCCCACTGTGCACGTGGCGAAGCTCGACGGAGACAGCCGTTCGGAGCGGCTACGGATCTGGGCGTTCGCGAACGGGGAGGTGCGGTCATGGACCTCACGCCGTGAACTGGACCCGAGCTCGCTACGGGTGGCCTTCCGCCAGGAGGTCTCGTCCGCGCCGGTCGCGGCGATGGGCGGCGAGTGGATCATCAAGGCGGCTCCGGGCGGCAGTAGCGTCGTGCTGCTTCACGACTTCACCGTTGTGGACGACGACTCCACGGCCCGCGAGTGGGTGGAGCGCGCCGTCGACACCAACAGCGGCTCCGAGCTGGCCGCGCTGAAGACGGCGGCCGAATCGCTGGCGGCGGAGCCGAGGGCGCTGCTGTCGTTCGCGGACTTCGTCGACATCTCGGGCCCGCAGCAGGAGGTGTACGACTTCCTGTGGCGGGCCGATCTGTGGAAAGAGCGGCTTCCGCACGTGAGCCGGCTTGTGCTGACCGAGCCCGGCGAGGATCTCCAGACGGTGGAGATGGACACCCGCACCGCAGACGGCTCGGTACACACGACGAAGTCGGTACGAGTCGGTTTCGGGCCGGACCGGCTCGTCTACAAGCAGATTCAGGTGCCGCCGCTGATGACCGCGCACACGGGCCGCTGGACCATCGAGCCGACCGAGCGCGGGGTGCGTGCCACCTCACAGCACACCGTCGTCTTGCGCACCGATCGGGTGCAGGAGTTGCTGGGCCCGGACGCCACCATCGATACTGCCCGCGACTTGGTGCGCAGTGCTCTCGGCAAGAACAGCACGGCCACCCTCACGCTGGCCAAGGAGGCCGCGGAACGAGCCGCGTCACACTGACCGGAACGCGGAGGGAGGGGTCCCGGACTTCCGGGACCCCTCCCTCCGCGTTCCGGTTCAGCTTCCCGACAGGGCCGAGTTGACCAGGTCGACGAAGGCCCGCGGGGTCTCGGCGCCGTCGAGGTCCTCGTCGGGAAGGGCGACCCCGTAGTCACGGGTGATGCGGCCGGCCACCTCCAGCAGAGCGAGGGAGTCGTAGCCGAGGTCCGTGAACAGCACATCGGCGATGTCCCCGCTCAGATCGACCGCCTCGTCTTCGCCGGCCGACTCGCGCAGGATGCGAGTGAACTCGTCGATGCTCAGTGCCGTGACTCCGTGCGCGCTCATGGTGGGTTCCTTCCCTCTGGTTCGTGCTCGTCGATGGTGGTTTGCCGGTGGATCGGGTGCTCCCGGTAACTCCGGTGCCGGGGCGGTTCAGTCCGTTCTCGTTACGACGGCGGCCGCGTTGAAGCCGCCTTCGCCGCGTGCCAGGACCAGCGCCGCGTCGCCAGTGAGCGGACGGGCGTCGCCCGTCACCAAGTCCACGGGACAGTCCGCAGCGACCGAGGTGACGTGCGCGGTGGGCGGTACGATGCCGTCACGCAGAGCGAGCAGCGCAGAGACCAGGTCAAGGGCCGCCCCGCCCGCATACAGGCGGCCGGTCTGCGCCTTCGGCACGGCGACCTGCACCCCGCGGTTGCCGAACACCGCGGCGAGTGCGGCCGCTTCTGCGCGGTCCGCCTCGCGGACGCCGGCCGCGTCCGCGAAGACGACGGCGATGTCGCCGGGTCGGCGGTCCGCGTCCGTGAGAGCCGCGCGGATCGCACGCTCCAGGCCGTCCGCCTCGGGGGCGCTCGGGTCGGGGTCGAAAGTGGCCGCGTAGCCGGCGAGTTGACCGTACACGCGGGCACCCCGCTCCGCGGCGCACACCGGGTCCTCCAGGACCACGTACGCGCCGCCCTCGCCCGGGACATGGCCCGAGGCAGCCTCGTCGAACGGCAGGTACGCGCGGTCCGGGCGGTCCTCGGTGCTGAGACGGCCGGAGGCGAGCTGTCCCGCGAGACCGAGCGGGCACAGCGCGCCGTCGACGCCGCCCGCGAGCATCGCCTTCGTGCCCTTACGGATCTGCCGCCGCGCGTGCCCGATGGCGTCGAGCCCGCCGGCCTGGTCGGTGACGACGGCGCTGCTCGGGCCCTTCAAGCCGTGCCGGATGGAGATCTGGCCGGTGTTGACGGCGTAGAACCAGGCGAAGGACTGGTAAGCGCTGACGAACTGGCCGCCCTTGCTCCACAGGTTCTGCAACTCGCGCTGGCCGAACTCGAAGCCGCCCATCGACGAGGCCGAGGAGACGCCCGCCTCGTACGGGGCCATGGCGGCGAGGTCGAGGCCACTGTCCTTCAGGGCCTCGTCCGCCGCGTACAGGGCCAGCCGGGTCATGTGGTCGGTCTGCGGCAGCAGTCGGCTTGGGACGTGCTCGGTGGCCTCGAAGCCGGGCACCTCGCCCGCGAGCCGCACCGGGTAGCCGGAGGCGTCGAAGCGGGTAATCTCCGCAATACCGTTCACGCCTTCGGCAATGGCCGACCAGTGGACGGCGACACCGAGCCCGGTGGGGGCGGCGGCTCCCATGCCGGTGATCACGGGACGGGTAGCGGTGGCCGTCACGCGGCGCTCCTCTCGGGACGGGCGAGGACAACGGCGCTCTGGAAGCCTCCGAAGCCACTGCCGACGCTAAGGACGGAGTCGACCCGGGCCTCGCGCGCGGTCAAGGGGACGTAGTCGAGATCACACAGCGGATCGAACTCGTGCAGGTTCGCCGTCGGCGGGATCAGATGGTGCTCCATCGCAAGGACGCACGCGACGAGTTCGAGCGCGCCGATCGCGCCGAGGGAATGTCCGATCATCGACTTGATGGAGCTGACAGGCACCCGGTGGGCGTGCTCACCGAGCGACGTCTTAAAGGCGGCGGTCTCGTGCCGATCGTTCTGCTTGGTGCTGGAGCCGTGCGCGTTGACGTAGTCGATCTGCCCGGACGCGAGCCGCGCCTCTGTGAGCGCCACCCGGATCGCCTCGGCCATCTCCGCGCCGTCCGAACGCAGTCCGGTCATGTGGTACGCGTTGCTGCGCGTGCCGAACCCTGCGACCTCGGCGTAGATGCGGGCGCCGCGGCGCCGTGCGTGCTCCAGTTCCTCCAGGATCAGCACCGCGGCGCCTTCGCCGAGGACGAGCCCGTTGCGGGTGTTGTCGAATGGACGGGAGGCGTGCTCGGGGTCGTCGTTGCGGGGCGTGGTCGCCTTGATGGCGTCGAAGCAGGCGAGCGTGATCGGAGAGATCGGCGCGTCGGTGCCGCCGGCGACGATGATGTCGGCGCTGCCCTCGCGGATGAGGTCGGCGCCGTGGCCGACGGCGTCAAGACCCGAGGTGCAGCCGTCGGAGACCAGCGAGACCGGGCCCTTGGCGCCGACCTCGCGGGCCAGCTCGGCGGCCAGTGAACTCGGGACAAAGTGGTCGTAGAGCCGGGGCACCACGTACTCAGGGTCGACGAGCCAGTGGGCGCCGCCGTCGCTCAGGACGACGTACTCGTCCTCCATCGACGTGGTGCAGCCGACCGCACAGCCGAGCGACACCCCCGTGCTCTCGGCTCGCGGGGTCGCGAGGTCGAGGCCGGAGTCGGCGATCGCTTCCCGGGCCGCGACCAGTGCGAATTGGCCCGCGCGGTCGAGCCTGCGCTCCTCCTGCGGGGACAGCCCAGCCGCCGCGGGCTGGAAGTCGACCTCAGCCGCGACCTGTGAGCGGTACGGGGAGGCATCGAAGAGGGAGATCGTGCGGGTGGCCGTCCGCCCGGTCGACAGCAGATCCCAGTACCGCTTGATCCCTGTTCCCCCGGGCGCCACCGCACCGATCCCGGTTATGACGACGCGTCGTTCCATGGGCATCCTCACTCGATGTCGGCGGGAACCGGCGCTCCGGCCCCCGGATGTAACCGTGTCAAGTCGGTCTGGAGACCCGCTGGAACCGGCCTGGACGCCCGTGCGGCCGAGTCGGCTGCCGGTGCGCCCGCGAGTTCGGCGAGGGCTTTCGCGAAGTACACGCACTCGGCGTCCGGTTCGCCCGGTTGCGCGGACAGCAGACCGATCGCCCGGGAGCCTCCCTTCGCGACCCTCGGATGGCGGCGCGCGAGCGCGGTGAGCCCTTGTCCGGGGCCCGCCTCGGCGAGCACCACGTCCTGATCGGCGAGCACCATGTCGAGCGCCGGCCCGAACAGCACGGGACGCGCCGGCTGGAGCGCCCAGAACCGCAGGTCCCGGGCACGTTCGTAAGTCAATGGCCCAGGCTCGTACGCGGAGTACAGCACCATCCGGGGCGGACGGATCGGCACCGAGGCGAGCAGCGGCAGCGCGTGCAGGGCCGCCTCGGTGAGCACAGGGCTGTGGAACGGGTTGAGCGCGCGGGCCCTGCGGCACGTCACGCCGGCGGCGCGCAGCCTCTCCTCGGCGATGCGCAAGCCCTCCTCGGGGCCGGCGAGCAGCACCTGGCGGGGCGCGTTGACGGCTCCGACGACGACCTCGTCCGAGGTGTACGGGGCGACCTCGTCGGGACCTGCCTGCACGGCGAGCATGCCGCCCGGCGGGCTGCCGTCGAGCTGAGCGATCCGGTCCGCCATCACGGCCACGGCGTCGGCCGGCTCGAAGACACCGGCGAGGGTGGCCGCGACGACCTCGCCGACGCTGTGCCCGAGCAGGGCGGCGGGCCGCACCCCGGCGTCGAGGACCGTCCGGCCGAGGGCCCAGTCCAGCGAGAACAGCAGCGGCTGCGCGGTGCGCAGACTGTCGGTCTCCGGGCTGCGACGGGCGGCGAGCCAGTCGGCGCGCAGCTCGAACCCGTGTGCGCGCCAAAGCTCGAGGACCTCGTCCATACGTCTCCGGAATCCCGAGTGCGCGTGGTAGAGGCCGACACCCATGCCTGGCTGCTGCGCACCCTGTCCGGGAAACAGCAGGACGGCCGACGGCGGTGCGGTCACGGCGGATCTCCTCTCCTCGGTGTCCCGCCATGCTGGGAGCGCCGTCTGGAGTCTGGGTCGACCCGGGGCACAACGGCCGGCGCCGTGCGCACCACCCTCGCGCCGTCCCGGAACGTGCCCGAGCAGGGCCGCTCCAGTCGTGCTGGACCGCTCGTCCACTGGTCGACCGGACTGTTGTCCCGGCCGGAGGCACGCGACCCGTTGCCCCGGCGCGCCGCGGTGGTACGAGGGCCGCCGGGCCGGGCACCACCCGGACCGGCGGCCGTCGGCGTCCGCGGGGCTCCCTTCTGGACAGCCGGTGAAAGGGCATCGGGACATGAGGTTCGACGATCTGTACATCGCCGGGGCGGCCGTGCACCTGGAGGGCAGGAGCACCATGGCGGAGGCGCTGCGGGACGGGCGGTGCGACGAGCGCACCGCGACCCGTAGCGGGATCGCCTCCGTCGCGGTGTCGACGGGCACCTCCGCGCCCGAGCTCGCGGTGGGCGCGGCACGGCACGTGCTGGAGCGGACGGATACGCATCCCGCCGACATCGATCTGGTGCTGCACGCCACCGTGCAGCACCAAGGGCACGACTTGTGGGCTCCGGCCTCTTACATCCAGCGTTGCGCGGTCGGCAACCGGTGCCCCGCGATCGAGATCAAACAGCTCTCCAACGGGGGCATGGCAGCGCTGGAACTCGCGTCCGGCTATCTCGTCGGCGCGCCCGGCCGTACGGCCGCGCTGCTGACGACGGGTGACGTGTTCGGCGAGCCCGGCTTCGACCGCTGGCGCAGTGACCCCGGCACGGTGTATGGCGACGCGGGAACCGCGCTCCTCCTCAACCGGGGGCACACGGGCTTCGCACGCCTCCGCAGCCTCGTGACCGTGTCGGATGCCGATCTTGAGCAGATGCACCGGGGGCGGGACCCGTTCTCGCCGGTGCCGTTCGCGGTGCGGCAGCCGATCGATCTGGGACTGCTCCAGCGCGCGTTCATCGAGGACACCGGGCGGTCGTACAGTGTCGCCCGGATCACGGCCGGGCAGGACGAGACGCTGAAGCGCGCGCTCGCCGAGGCGGACCGCACCCTCGCCGACATCTCCTGGTTCGTGCTGCCGAACTTCGGGCGCGGCCGGCTGGGCTCGACGTTCCTTCGCCGCTGGAGCATCCCGGAGGAACGGACCACCTGGCAGTGGGGCCGTTCGGTGGGGCACCTCGGGGCCGGCGACCAGTTCGCGGGCCTCGCGTTCCTCACTGGTGCGGGCCGGGCTCGGGCCGGTGAGTCGGGCCTGCTGTTCGGGGTCGGCGCCGGGTTCACCTGGAGCTGCGCGGTCGTGGAGTTCACGGGTACGGGCTCATGGGCGACCGGCGCGTGAGCGGCCTGCTGCGCGTGACGGTGTGGGCTGGCTGGGTCGCGGACGACGGCCCGGCCCCCGATCCGTCGCTGCTCTCCTCGGCCGAACTGCACCGGATGCGCCGTATCCGACGGCCGCTCGCCGCACACCGCTGAGCCGCCTCGCACACGGCGTTGCGACGTATCCTCGCCGAACGGGTCGGGACGGACGCCTCCCGAGCGCCTGCTCATCGGCCGGTCCCCGTGCCCACACTGCGGCACCCTCGGCCATGGCCCGCCGGCCCTGTTGGACTCCCCTGTCCCCGTGATGTTCAGCCTGTCCCGTTCGGGACCACACTGGTTGGTGGCGGTGGCACCGGGCTTTCCCGTGGGCGTGGACGTGGAACGGGAACGGCCCGTGGACATCGACGCCATCGCCCGCCGGGCGCTCTCGTCCAGCGGCGGGTCGTCTCCTCTCAGGGACCTGCGGCGTTGTTCCGCTGCTGGACTCGCAAGGAGGCGGTTGCCAAGGCGATGGGCACGGGCGTCGCGACGGATCTGCGCCGTATCGAGACCCACCCGGAGTGCCCGGACTCGGCCCGCACCCCCGCGAGTTGGCGGGTCCACACCCTCCCAGCCCTCGCGGGCGCCCACGCCTCCCTCGCGGTTCCGGACGTCGTCGCGATCACCTGGCGGGCCTGTGCCCGGGAGCCGGGCGCCGGCGGGTGACGGCAGTCCCGGGCTCGGTCAGGGCGTCGCCGACGGGTTGACGACCGACTTCTCGACCGCCGCGGGTTCCAGCTGCCACTTCTTGAGGATCTTCACGTAAGTGCCGTCCTGGATGAGCTGGTTCACCGCATCCCTGACGGGTTCGGAGAGCGGAGAGCCCTTCTTGACGGCGAGACCGACGTTCTTGCGCCCGGTCTCGCCGAGGAAGCGCAGATCAGGCTGCTGGGTGGCCGCGTAGCGCAGCACGCTGGACGACGTCATCAGCACGTCCACCCGACCCTGACGCAGCGCCAGGAAGTGGGAGGCGGCGTCCGGATAGGTGCTGACCGTGATCGGCTTCCTGTCGTCGGCGGCGCACTTCTTGCTCGCCGCTCGGAGGTCGGCTTCGAACGTGGTGCCCGTACCGGTGCCGACACGCAGTCCGCAGAGTTGCTCAAGGTCGTCGACCTTCTTCAGCTTGCTGTCGTTCCGTACGGCGAACCCGGTGCCGTCGGTGATGTAGAGGACGAAGTCGAGAACCTGCTCGCGCTCCTCGGTCACGGCGAGATTCGCAGTGCCGAGGTCGTAGCGGTCGGCGTTTAGACCGGTGATGAGGGAGGCGCCGCTGACATGCTTGCGCTGCACCTTCAGCCCAAGGACACGGGCCACGGCCTCGGAGATGTCGATGTCGACGCCGCGTGGCTCTCCGCCGTCCTCGGGGCTGAACGCGATGGGGGGCACGCCGATGCCGGAACCGATGCGCAGCACTCCGGACCGACGCAGCTTCGCGGGCAGCTCCGAGGAGATGGCGGAATCCTCGTGCACCGCGGAGACCACGTCCTCACGGCCGAGACCGGCAGCCCGGGTGTCCTCGGGGATCTCCTCCGTACCGGAGCCACAGGCCGCAAGGAGCAGGGTGAGCAGGGTCGCTGTGGCGAGGGCTTGAGCGGTGCGCGGTCGGCGTCCGCGCACGCCCGTGGAACGCGTGGCCGGAGTGGGGGACATCGTGCCTCCTCGACGGGGCTGGGCTGTGCTCTGGGCATGGCGGGGAGCGGGGCGAAGGAACCGCGGCCCCACGTCAGTTGCTGGTCAGGAAGCGGACTGTGCGGTCGTTGCGCGGGGCGTCGAAGACCTCCTGCGGCGGGCCCGTCTCGACGATCCGGCCGTTGTCCATGAAGACGACCTGGTCGGCGATCTCCCGGGCGAACCGCATCTCGTGCGTGACGACGATCATCGTCATCCCGCCGTCGGCGAGTTCCCGGATCACCGTCAGCACATCCCGGGTGAGTTCGGGGTCGAGCGCGCTGGTCGGCTCGTCGAACAGCATCGCCCTGGGTTCCATGGCCAGAGCCCGTGCGATCGCCGCCCGTTGCTGCTCCCCGCCGGAGAGCTGGTGCGGCCGGGACGTCTCCTTCCCGGCGAGACCGACTCGGGCGAGCAGGTCGCGAGCCCGCTCTTCGGCAGCGGCCCGCTTCAGTCCGAGCAGGGCACGAGGAGCCTCCGTGACGTTGTCCAGGACGGTCATGTGCGGGAAGAGCCTGAAGTTCTGGAAGACCATGCCGGTACGGGTGCGCTGCCGGGCGACGTCGCGGCGGGACCGCTCGTAGAGCCGGTCGCCTCGCCACTCATGGCCGACGAGTTCGCCGTCGACGACGATGCGTCCCGCGTCGATCCGCTCGAGCCGGTTGACGCATCGCAGCAAGGTGCTCTTGCCGGACCCCGACGGGCCGATGACACAGGTGACAGTGGACTCGGCAACGCTGAGCGAGACGTCGTCCAGCACGGTCAGCGCGCCGAACGACTTGCGGACACCGACGGCCTCGATCATCCTCGGTCCCCCGTGGCGTAGCGGCGTTCTACGAAGTGCTGGACGACGCTGAGCAGCGTGGTCAGCAGCAGGTACCAGAGCGTGGCCACCAACAGCAGCGGGATGACCAGGTAGTTGCGGTTGTAGATCAGCTGGGTCGCGTACAGCAGGTCCTGCACGGCGATGACGCTGACAATGGACGTGCCTTTCAGCAGGCCGATGATCTGGCTGCCGGCGGGGGGCAGGATCGCGGGCATGGCCTGTGGCAGCACGATCCGGCGGAAGATCCGCCAGCCGCCGAGGCCAAGGGCCTCGGCGGCCTCGGTCTGGTCACGGCTTACGGACAGGATGCCGGCCCGGACGATCTCGGCGAGCTGCCCGGCTTCGTGCAGAACGAGCGATATGACGGCGGCCGTGAGGCTGCTGATCATCCGCTCGGTGGAGAACTCGGTGAACCTGGGCCCGAACGGGATACCGAGCGACAGCTTGGGGTACAGCAGCGAGATGTTGTACCAGAACAGCAGTTGTACGAGCATCGGAACGGATCGGAACAGCCAGGTGTAACCGAAGCTCAAGGTCACGAGGATCGGGTTGCGGGACAGCCTCATCACCGCGAGCGCGATGCCCAGGACGAAGCCGCCGGAGAAGGCGACCGCGGTCAGCAACAGGGTGGTGCCGAGCCCGGCGAGGACAGCATCTGCGGTGACGTACTTGGCGACCACGTCCCAGCGGAACGCGTCGTTCGTGACCAGGGCGTTGACGGCCATCGCTAGCAGGACGAGGCCAGCCACGGCGACCACCCCGCGAAGCGGTCGCGGGCGGGGCCTCGCGAATGCCGCGTCGGCCCCGTCCACCGACGTCCGTCCCACCCCACCGGGCCTTTCCGAACGGGCCTTGCGGGCACGGGACGTACGGTCCTCGCCGCCGGTACCGTCGCCCGGGCCGGTGTGGCCGTGCTCGGTGCGCAGGGAAACCATCGGCGATCCGTCCTCAGTCGTTCGACGCGTAGTGCGGCAGGACGTGCTCGGCGAACAGGCGCATGGTGCGGGCCGACTCCTCGAACGGCATAGCGCCGGAGATGACCTGGAGGCTGATCGTGAAGTCGCCGAACCAGCCCCGGATGTCGTCGATCGCGGCCCGTACCTCGTCGGGGGTGCCGACGAGCGCCTTGCGTTCGGCGACGCTGCGGTCGAAGTCGCCGCGGCCCGCCTTCTCGACGATCTTCTCGTAGCCGGGGTAGTCGGCGCTGCGGGTCTCGCGCCACGCGGACACGGCGGACGCGAGGGCCTGATTGGCCCGCTCGGACGCCTGCTTGCCCTTCTCCCGGGCCTCCTCGCCGTCCTCGGCGAGGTAGCAGCTGTAGCTCATGTGGATGTCCTCCTCGCTGGGCTTGAAGCCCGCGGCGGAGGCAGCGTCGCGGTACAGGACGAGCGTCTTCTGCACCTGTTCGCGGGGGTTGATGGACGGGACGAGCATCACGCCGTGCCCGGCGCGGCCCGCGGCCTCCGCGGACGCCGGTGTCTTCGCGGTGGCGACGAGAATGCGCGGATGCGGGCGCTGCCAGGTGCGCGGAAACATGGTGACCGGGCCGAAGCGGTGGAAGGTGCCCTGCCAGACGACGTCCTCCTCCGCCCACAGCCGGCGGACGGCCTCGACGCCCTCGTCGAAGCGGGCCCGGCTCTCGTCCATCGAGACCTCGAACGCGGTGAACTCGTCGGGCAGGAACGCCCGTCCGAAGCCCACGTCCAGGCGGCCCTGGGAGATGTTGTCGAGCATGGCGAGCTTGCCCGCGAGCTTCAGCGGGTGCGTGAAGGCGGGCAGTACGGCGCCGGTGACGAGGCGGACGCGGCGGGTACGGGCCGCCGCGGCGGCGAGGAAGGTCACCGGGTCGGGGCTGTAGCCGCCGTACTCGTGGAAGTAGTGCTCGACGGTCTTGACGTGGTGGAAGCCGAGTTCGTCGGCGAGTTCGGCCAGCCGCAGCGACTCCTCGAAGTGCTGTCCGGCGGGCTTCTCCGCAGGTCCCACGGTGGGAAAGAGGTTGATGCCGAACTTCATGGAGTCCCCTCGATGTGATGGCCGGACCAGGACGGCCAGTCGGTCGTCGCGGTCCCGGACAGGGCGGGTACGGGCAGGTGGATGTAGTCGCGTTCGTGGTAGAGCATCGGCGCGCGGCCGTGCAGGGCGGCGCCCTCGATCCCGCCCAGGAACACGGTGTGGTCACCGGCCGGGATCTCCTGGTGCACAAGGCACTCGGCGACGGCGCTGAGGTGGTGCGCCGGCAGCAGCGGGGCACCGGCGGCGCGCTCGGAGGGCCGCCAGTCGAGCCCGGCGAACTTCTGGGTGCTCTTGCCGGCGAAGCGCTCCGAGAGCCGCTCGTTGTGCACGGCGAGGAAGTTGACCGCGAAGCCGCCCGAGTGCCGGATCGCGGCGAGGGTCCGGGACCCGGTGCCCACGCAGACGAGCAGTAGCGGCGGTTCCATCGACACGGAGGTGACGGCGCTGGTCGTCAGACCGCTCGGCCGGCTTTCGGGGCCTGCAGCGGTGACGATGCAGACCGCGGCCGGGTGCGCGCTGAACACCGCGCGGAACAGTTCGTCATCGATCGCCATGGTCCGTAGCTCCTCCCTTGCCCGCTCAGGCTGTCCGCGGGCGCTGGAGCGCGGGTCCATACCCTCTGGAAGGCGCTGCCGAGCCGTTCTCCTCCAGCACTCTCCCCAGCAGTGCCGTCGCGTTGCGGTGCAGCGGGAAGTTCGTGCCGGGAGGCAGGATGCCGCTCTCGTCGAGCAGCCGGGCCACACGGGCGGTGATGACGCAGAACCGGTAGGCGGCGAACACCTCGTGGTACGGAAGGTGCCGCGCCGTGCGCCCGGTGCGTTCCTCCCAGCGGGCCACGGTCTCGGCCCGGCCGGGCAGCCCGGTGAGCCGGCAAGCGCCTATGCCCTCGCTGAGGTGCCGGTCCATGTGCAGGTACCAGGCGAGGTCGGCCTCGGCCGGCCCCAGTGCGGCCATCTCCCAGTCGAGCAGCGCGGAAGGCCGCGTACCCACGTAGATGATGTTGCCGATCCTGGCGTCGCCCCAGAGCAGCGACGTCGAGCCCTCGTCGTCGGGCACGTGGGCGTGCAGCCAGCGGAGGGCGGCGTCCGCGGTCGTGTTGTCGTCGGCGACCCCGTAGAAGTCGAGGTGGTGGGTGAAGTGCCGCAGCAGCTGCCCCGATCCGGTGGGGCCGAACTCGGGCCGGTCCAGGAAGTCGGCGCCCGTCTCCTTCGGATCGAGGCGGTGGACGGCAGCGAGCGCGTCCACTCCCCCGTTCCACACTGCGGCCCGGTCCGCGGGCGGCAACTCGGCGAGCCAGCCCTGCCGGTGGTAGGAGGGCAGATCGGCGGGCACCTGTCCGTCGACGCGTTCCATGACGAGGAACGGCGCGCCCAGATACTCGGCGGAGGGCTCGTCCCACAGCACCCTCGGTACGGGCAGGCCGGTGTCCCCGAGAAGCTTCAGCAAACGGACCTGGCCATCCCAGAAGTCCTCGGGGAAGACCCGGTGCCCGGTTGGGGCGACCCGGACGGCGAGCGCCTGCCACCGACGGGTGCCGGCCTCGGTCCACTCGGCGTCGAACAGCAGGATCTCGCCGGAGAAGCCGGCCTCCTCCGGCACGGTGACGGGTCCGAGCTCGACCGCGCCGATCTCGTCGGAGCGGGTGCCGAACCAGTGGGTGAGCACGGCGCGGGTCAGGTCGGGGTCGCGTTGCAGGGGTACGGGCACGGGGGTCTCCTCACGCCCGGCGCCGGCCGGGAAGGGACGGAAGGACGGGCGGGAAGGGAGCGACGACGCCGTGCCGGATCGCGGACTGCAGCCGCCCGATCACGGGGCCCGGCGCGACGCCCAGGTCGCGGGCAAGCCGGCCGCTGAGCCGGGAGGCGACGTCGAGCGCGTCTGCGGCCCGCCCGGTCTGGTAGAGCGCGGTCATGTATCGGGCGTGCAGGGATTCGTGAGTGGGATGGCGGCGGGTGAGCACGGCGAGTTCGGCTAACACGTCGCGGTACCGTCCGAGCCGGAGCCGCGCGTCGAGGTATGCCACGTGGACCTCCAGGCGGCGCCCCTCCCAGTGGGTGACGGCGGGCTGCAGCACCGGTCCGGTGCGCACGTCCGCGAGGACGGGCCTCTCCCAGAGGGCGAGCGCGCGGCGCAGAAGCCGCGCGACGGTGGCGTCGTCGGCGGCCCGGCCCGCCTGCTCGACGAGCTGCTCGAACCTGAGCAGGTCCAGCTCCTCGGGTCGCACGGCGATGAGGTAGCCCTGTCCGGTCCTCCTGAGCCGGTTGTGGGCGGCCCCGCGGGAGCCGATGGACGGCATCCGGGCGAGCAGCCGGCGCAGGTGCATCACGTACGTCTGCAGGGTGGTGGCCGCGCTGGGCGGCGGGCGCTCGCCCCAGATCTCGGTCACACAGGTGCGGACGGGCATGACTTCTCCCGCGTGGAGCAACAGCAGTCCGAGCAGCTGGCGTTGCTTGGGCGCGGTGGGCAGATGGCGGCCGTCGCTGTCCTCGACGGACAGTCCCCCGAGCACGCCGAATTCCATCGTGGTTCCTCTCGTCGCCGGGTGCGGTGGTTCACGGGCGGTTTCCGCGGCTCCTCCAGCGGCGCTCCACCGGGTGTCGGCCCAATGGACGGGCAGGAAGCCGAGATCGTGCGGGACAGGTGGTGGAGTCATGCCGGGGACAGTGGTGACGGTGGCCGACGGGGTGCACGCGTATGTTCAGGAACCGGGCGGCTGGTGCGTGAACAACGCCGGGATCGTCGTGGGTGAGGACACGGTCCTCGTCGTCGACACAGCGGCCACGGAGAA
This sequence comes from Streptomyces shenzhenensis, assembly GCF_003688995.1. GTDB lineage: Bacteria > Actinomycetota > Actinomycetes > Streptomycetales > Streptomycetaceae > Streptomyces > Streptomyces shenzhenensis_A. Next base: position 146,373 of record NZ_PENI01000019.1, read on the forward strand.
GCGGGCGCTCGCGCTGCGGGACACGGTGGACGCGCTGGCGCCGGGTCCGCGCCGGATCGTGGTGAGCACCCACCACCACGGCGATCACACCTTCGGCAACCATGTGTTCTCCGGCCCGCACACGCTGCTGGTCAGCCATGACGCCGGTCCCGCCGAACTGGTGCGCAAGGGCACTGCGCTGCAGTCGATGTGGCCGCATGTCGAGTGGGGCCACACGCCGACCGTGCTGCCGACGCTGACCGTGCGCGCGGGGGCGACGCTGCACCTCGGCGACATCACCGCGGAGCTGATCCACCCCGGTGTCGCGCACACCTCGGACGACCTGGTGGTGTGGCTGCCCGAGCAGCGGGTGCTCTTCGCGGGCGACCTGGTGTTCTCCGGAGCCGCGCCGTTCGTGCTCATGGGTTCGCTCGCTGGGTCCCTCGCGGCGCTCGCGCGGCTGCGGGAGCTGGATCCACTGGTCGTCGTCGTCGGGCACGGCCGGGTCGGCGGACCGGAACTGCTCGCGTTCACCGAGGAGTACCTGCGCTGGGTCGCGGCGCTCGCCGAACAGGGGCTCGCGGACGGGCTGAGCCCGCTGGAGACTGCGCAGGGCGCCGACGAAGGCGCGTTCGCGGCGCTGTTGGATCGCGAGCGGCTGGTCGGCAACCTCCACCGCGCCTTCCACGAGGCGGCCGGCGGCGCGCCCGGCGCCCGTATCGAATCGGCGCCGGCCATGCGCGAGATGGTCGCCTTCAACGGCGGCCGTCCCCTGCGCTGCCTCGCCTGACGGCCGGTACAACCCCGGGCGCGGCGATATCCAGGTGTCCATGCCCCGCACCGTCTCGTCGCCCGCTGGAGCGGGGCTCCAGGTGCGCTGGACGGCACCCCGGGGCACCTCCCCGTACGTCGGCGTCTCCAGTCCCTCTCCGCCCATGCGCGAGCCGTGCCGCGCAGGCTCGGCGGAGTCCCGAAGCCGATGCTGTGGAGGAGAGATGAAGTTGCGTGGCAGGACCGCGGTCGTCACCGGGGGAACCCGGGGGCTCGGCCGGGACGTGGCCAGCGCGCTCGCCGGTGCGGGCGCGACCGTCGTGGTGGCCGCCCGAGAAGTCCCGGACGACCCGGGCGAGGGCATCGTCGCGCTGAAAGCGGACGTGACGGCACCGGATTCGGTGGCGGCGCTGATGGACACGGTCCACGAGCAGTACGGAGGTCCGCACATCGTGGTCGCGAACGCGGGCGTGAGCCGCCCCGGCCCGGTCGCCGCGCTGTCCGTGGAGCACTGGAGCGAGGTCGTCGACACGAACCTGCACGGCGTGTTCAACACGGTGCGGGCGGCCCTGCCGTACGTGCGTGAGACGCAGGGGGGGCGGGTCATCACCATGTCCTCTCTCCTGGGTTCGCGGGCCACGCCGGGCGCGGTGGCGTACTGCGCGTCGAAGGCGGCTGTGGAGGCGTTCACCTCCGTCGCCGCGCTGGAGCTGGCTGCGGACGGGTTGACCGTGAATTGTGTAGCGCCGGGTTACATCGACTCCGGCATGGGAAGGGCGCTCATCGGCAACGAGGCTCTGTGGCCGAAGTTCGCCGAGACGCTCGCGGCCGGGCGGCCCGGTACGGGCGACGAGGTGGCCCAAGCGGTGCTGTTCCTGGCCTCGCCCGAGAGCAGCTACGTCAACGGTCAGATACTGCACGTGGACGGTGGGGTGCGCTGAGTACGCCCATGGGGACACCGCGGGCCGGCGCGTGGCGTACGCTCCGACCCGCGGTTCCGTCCGGTTCAGACCTGGGTGGCCTGCCCCTGCCGCACCGGCACGCTCAGGTGCGGCTCACCCTTGATGAGCCCGCTGAGCGCGTCGAGCCGACGGCGGAACTCCGGCTCCGCAAGGGCTTTGCGGAAGGTGGCCTCGTCCTCCCATTCGGCGATGTTGAAGTAGACGGAGTCGTCCTTCGAGGACCGTACGAGGGAGTAGCGGATGAGGCCCTGCTGGGTCTCCATGAAGGCGCCGACCGCCTCGTAGCGGTTCTCGAACTCCTCGGCGTCCCCGATCAGGGTGAGCTTGTTGACGAACACGACGGCCATGGTGGTCTCCTCGGGTGGATGGTCGTTGGCGGGTGATGGTGAGAGGGCCGGCCGACACCGTGCCGCACAGACAAGGCCGTCCGGCGGGCGCCGGTCAGCCTGCGGGGCCCGCCGCGCTCGCGGCGAGGACCGGATAGTCGGTGTAGCCCCGGCTGCCGCCCTCGTAGAAGAACCGCGGATTCCAGGCGTTGAGCGGTGCGTGGGTGCGCAACCGCTCGGGCAGGTCAGGGTTGGCGAGGAACTGCCGGCCGAAGGAGAGCAGGTCGGCACTGTCGGCCAGGGCCTTGTCGGCGGCGGTGAGGGTGGCGCCGGTGTCGAGCGGCCCGGTCCCGGCATTGACGACGACGGTGCGCCGCCACCGTCGGCTCAGCTCGTGGACGAGGTCGAGGTCGCTGCCCGCGACGAAGTGGACATGGCCGAGGCCGAGCGCGTCGAGTGCGTCGAGCAGTACCGGGTACACATCGGCCCGGTCCGGCTCGGACATGTCGTTGAGCGGGAAGCCCGGGGAGAGCCGGATGCCGGTGCGTTCCGGCCCGATCTCCGCGGCGATGGCCCGCGCGACCTCGAGAGTGAACCGGATGCGGCCCTCGGCGTCGCCGCCGTACTCGTCCTCGCGTACATTGCTCACCGGTGACAGGAACTGGTGCAGCAGGTAGCCGTTGGCACCGTGGATCTCGACGCCGTCGAAGCCGATGCGGGCGGCGGTACTGGCGCAGCGCGCGAAGTCCTCGATTGTGGCGGCGATGGTGTCGGCGGTCAGCGGACGCGGCATCGGATAGGCAGGCTTGCCGCGGAAGATCCGGGCGACTCCGTCGGCCCGGACGGCGGACGGCGCGACGGGTACTTCGCCGTGCAGGTCGGGGTGGCTGATCCGGCCCGCGTGCATGATCTGGAGGTACATCCGCCCGCCCGCGCTGTGCACGGTGTGGACGATCTCGTCCCAGGCGCGGGCCTGTTCGGCGGTGTGCAGCCGGACGCTGTGGGCATGGCCGACGGCGACCGGGCTCGGGTGGGTGGCTTCGCTGATGACGAGTCCGGCGGTGGCGCGCTGCGCGTAGTACTCGGCCATGACCGGCAGCGGTGTGCCGTCGGCACTGGTGCGGCCGCGGCCCATCGGGGACATGACGATCCGGTTCGGCAGGGTGAGGCCGCCGAACGGGACCGGGTCGAAGAGGCCGCTCATGCCCCGGCCTCGGTGACGGCTTCGATGCCGGTGATCGTCTCGGCACCGTCGTGGCTGATGTAGCGGCTGCGCACGAACCAGGTCCCGTCCCGGCGTTCCAGGACGTCCTTGGCGGTGGTGCTCAGGTACAGCCGGGGCTCGCCGCCCTTCGGGGTCTCGAACACGACAGCGTAGTAGCGAGTGCGCACCACGTCGGGCTCGACGGGTTCCGCGGCGACCATGCCGAACCAGTGGCGGCGGGTCAGACCGCGCGCGGCGAGCGCGGCGATGCCCTTGCGCATGCCTGCGGCGATGTCCGCCCGGCCACGCTTGACGCCGGGCTTGACGTTCTGGGCGAACGTTCCGTGCTCGGTGAACTGTTCGGCCCACTCCTCCGCCCGGCCTGCGTCCAGCAGCTGCGCGTGCCCGGCGTAGAACTGAATGATGGCCGCGTAGTCCAGGTCGGACACGGTCTTGGTGTCCGGCGGTGCGGTCCGCGTCACGGTCTTCCTCCTGTGCTTCGTGGGCGCCGGTCGGGCGCTGGGGTCCCGGCCAGGTTTTCCGGTTCCGGTGGAGCGGGCGTGGAGTCCGGCTCCACCCGTACGGCACCGCGCCGCGGGGTCAGCCGGCCGGACGCAGCGACACTGGCGGACTGTCCGGCCCCGGCAGGTACACGGACTCGGTGACAGGCGCGGAGTTGAGCAGATCGGCGTGCAGATCCCGTATCCGGGTCGAAGGCTCCAGGCCGAGTTCTGTGCTGAAGGTGCGGCGGAGCCGGGTGAACACCTCCAGGGCGTCGGCGGTGCGCCCGGACCGGTAGAGGGCGATCATCAGCTGGGCATGCAGATTCTCGTACGTGGGGTACTGGCGGGTGAGCACCCTGAGTTCGCCGATGAGCTGGTGATGGCGGCCGATCCTCAGGTCGGCGTCGATGCGCTGTTCGAGGGCTCCGAGCCAGGTCTCCCGCAGTCCGCTGAGCCGGGTGCGCAACACCGGTCCACACGTGACGTCGGCGAGCGCCTTGCCGGACCACAGGCCGAGGGCGCTGTGCAGCAGTTCGGACTCGCGGGCGTGGTCGCCGACGATTCGGGCAAGGGACGCCTGCTCGACGAGCTTCTCGAACTGGTGCAGGTCCAGTCGACCGGCACCGACGGCGAGGAGGTAGCCGCGGTCGCGGGTCTCCAAGTGCATTGCCGCGGGGGCTCCGGTGGCGGACACGGCGCTTCTGAGCGTCTTACGCGTCTGCATCACGTAGGTCTGGAGGGTGGAGTGGGCGCTGTGCGGGGGCGAGTCCGCCCACAGCTCATCGACGCATTCGTCGACGGTAACGACCTGCCCGGCGTGGAGCAGCAGCAAGGCCAGAAGCTGACGCTGCTTCGGGGCCCGCGGGGTGACAGTCCGCAGACCTTCAGTGAGAGTGAGTGGGCCGAGGATCCGTACGTACATCTCGCCTCCAGGACGGGCTGGATCGGGGACGCACACCATCCTGTTCCTCGGTTCTTGCGCCTCACTTTCCGTAGCCTTTCACCCCAGTGAGGTTCCCCTATTACAGACACACCACAGGCATCGCCGTCATGAAGCCGCAATACGGCGTTGAGATAGCCGTCCGCGACGAGCCGAGGCGCCCTCCGCCCAGGACGCGTCCACCACTCCTTTCACCGACGCGCTCTCAGGCAGTGCACTCCGGGAACAGCGCCCGAAGACGGTCGGACACCTCGGGCAGGTCCGCACCACCGCCGTCCACGGGCTCTTCGCCAGTGGGCACCTGGCGTTCCGGGGCCGGAGAGTGACCTGCGCGCCGGCACAGGTCATCGGCCTGGGCACGCAGAAGCAGCAGCCCCGACCTGTCGGCGACAGCGACCGCACGCATGCCGAGCTCGTACGCTTCCGCGGGCCGCCTGCCCACGAGTTCGATCCGACCGAGGCCGATGAGGGCATGGGCCTCGGACTGGGGGTGGCCAATGCGTTCGGCGATGCTGAGAGTGCGGCTGAACTCCTCGTGAGCGTCGGATGATCTGCCCCGGATCAGATGCAGTCCCCCAAGGATGTTGCGGGCGTTGGCCTCCAGGGCGACATAACCATGATCACGGGCGATGACGACGGCGCTCTCTGCGTACTGGTAGGCGAGGTCGACATGGCCATTGCAGGCGTAGATCTGGGCAAGCCCGTAGGAGGCGAGGACGATCGAGTGGGAGGCGTTGAACTCCTCGCTGAGCGACAGCGCAAGGTCGAGGTTGGCCATGCCCGCGTCCCATTCTCGCAAGTCGGCGTAGACGCAGCCAAGCCGTGCCAGCACCTCGGGGCGGGAGCGCTGAACTCCGTCCTCGTCGAGAATCGCGGCGGCGCGGCTGAAGTGGGCCTCGGCCGCGCGGAGCCGTCCCTGACTGTGCCGGGCCATACCGAGGTACATCAGCCCGCGAGCCTCGACATGCGGCAGATCCAGTTGCCTGCTGAGCTCCAAACCGCGCTCCAGCAGGGTAACAGCGCTGTCGATGTGCTTTGTGGGCTGCTGCAACTGGTTCATCGCGATGGCGTTGACAGTGACGGCTTCGAAATCGCGTACGCCGAGTCGGATGAACCCCCTGTGCGCGGCCCGCAGTTCGCGGGCGGCCTCGGGGAGCCGGTTGAGGCCCTGGAGGGCGAGTCCGACACTGAGCCGCATCACGGCAGTGACTCGCTGATCGCCGAGCGATAGGGCGGCGCGCAGCCCGGCCTGGGCGACGGTGAGCCAATCGGTCTGGAGTCGGCCGAGGGTGAAGTAGCCACGGAGCATGTCCACGAGGCGGACGCACACCTCGTCCAGTTTCGCGTCGGCGGCGCGGACGATGAGGGCGACGAGGTTGGCCTGCTCGGCCCGCAGCCACGCCTGCGCGTCCCGAGGGTCGATCTCGGGCGCCAGCACACGAGGGTCGAGCCGGAACAACCGCAGGAATCCCGGGTAGCATGATTGTACGGCCTCGTCGGTGCGACGCAGATACCAGCGGCACAGCCGGTTCAGGGCCTGTCGCCGGTCGGCGGGCCTGTCCTCCTCGACGCCTCGCTCGGCCGCGTACAGGGCGATGAGGCTGTGAAAGCGGTACGTGTCCTCGGACGAGACCTCGATGAGCTGGGCCGCGGCAAGCTTGTCGAGGAGTTGGTCGGCCACCTGGGGTTCGCAGTCGGCCAACTGTGCGGCGGTACAAGGGGTGAAGGCCATGTCGCCCACGACGCCGAGGAGCCGGAAGAACCGGCGGGACAGCGCGGCCAGAGAATTGTAGGCGACGCTGAATGCGGCCCGTACAGCGGTGGATGGGCTGTCGCCGAGGGCGAGGAGTTCCAGCGGGTCGCCTTCTCGCAACGCCTCGACAAAGGACTCGACAGAGCGCCAGGGTCGTCCGGCGAGGTGTCCGGCGGCGATCCGCAGTGCGAGCGGGAGCCGGCCGCAGAGTTCGACGAGTTCGGTAACGGCCGTCCTGCACAGCGTCTCCGGGGCCCGGCCGAGGACGGCGGTGAGGACATCCTCGCCCTCCTTCTGCGACAGCAGGTTGAGAGTAAAGCTGCGTGCACCGTAGACGGCAACGAGGTCGGGCCGGTACTCGCGGTGCAGGGCGAGGACGGCGCAGCTCGGGGAACCAGGCAGCAGGTCGAAGATCTGTTCGCTGTCGTTGACATCGTCGATGACGACGAGCACACGCCGGTCGGCAAGCCGGCTGCGGAGCACGCCAGTGAGCTGGTGCCGTTCGGTGGGGAGGGCGGAAACGTCGGCCCCTGAGGAGTGCAACAGCTCGGCAATGATGTCATGCACAGGACGAGCTCCTCCGCGGGCATCGTGGAGGCGTACATACCACTGCCCGTCGGGATACACGGAGCCGAGCCGGTGCGCTACGCGCAACGCAAGCGCGGTCTTACCGATGCCGGGCGGGCCGACGAGGCTGACGAGCGGGACAACCGTGCGATGGCGTGGAGTAAGGGCGGTGACGACCTGTTGCAACAACTCCTCCCGGCCAACGAAGTGGGTTGCCTCTGGTGGAAGCTGGCGCTGCACTACCCACGGCGCATTGGGATTGATGGGCTGAACCCCAGCGTTCCGGTGGGCCTGGCGGGCGGCCTTCGCACCGGGGGTGCCCGAGGGGGTGGCCTGGAACGCATGGATTTCACCGGTCTCGGCGAGCAGCTGCCGGTGCAGCTGTTGGAGTTCCTGCCCTGGCAGGAGTCCGAGTTCACGGTCGAGCATCCGGTAGTAGTCGCGGTACTCCTCCAGCGCCGCAGCGACCTGCCCAGAGCGATGCAGCGCCCGCATCAGATACTCACGCAGCCGTTCCCGTAGCGGGTGTTCGGCGGCGAGGGCGCGCAGTTGAGGGATGACATCGGCGCTGCTGCCGATGTCGAGGACGAGTGCGAGGCGTCGTTCGGCCAAGGTGAGACGTTCCTCGATAAGCTGCGGCGCCACCTCGGTCTGGAGCGAGGCGGAAGGCACTGTTTCGAAGGGGTCGCCGCGCCACTCGGCGAGCGCCCGTTCCAGGGCGCTCAGTTCACGGTCCGGGTCCCGCTCACTGTGGGCGGTACGGGCCTCTGCGGCCGCCTTCCGGTAGCGGGTCAGGTCGAGGGCGTCCGGATCCATCGCGATCCGGTAGCCGCCCGGGTGGGTCTCGATGACCGGAGGGGCATCGAGACCGAGTGAGCCGCGTAGCAGCGCCCGCAGCCGAGTGGTATGGATGTGCAGCGCGGCACGGGTGTCCTGCGGCGGCTGGTCATCCCAGAGCCTGCGGATGAGTTCGTCAGACGTGACCACCTGGTCGGCCCGTAATAGCAGGGACGCGAGAAGCACCCGCTGCTTGGGGGACGAGACTGTCAGTTCCGTCCCCCCTGTGCGGACCGCCAGGGGCCCGAGTATCCGAAAGTCGTAGGTTGAAGCAGCTTCTCCGTTCAAGAACACACCTGCCCGATCAGTCACCATGCGCAACGTCGGCGATACACCGCGACACAATAGAACACGCTTACGCACAAGATCGCCCAGGTAATGATCCGGGTCTCGCTTGCGAGGCCGGGAAGTCTCACGGTTCAGGACATTGTTGTTTGACTGCCCGTCATCTTGTTTGTTTTCAAACGCCTTGGTCTTCACCTTGCGCAGCCAGGCCGAAGCGCCGCGCGATCAGTTCATAGGAGCGCATGCGGTCTCGAGGCGCGTGGATCGTAGAGAGCAGCATGAACTCATCGACCTCCAGGGCATCGACCATGGAGGTGAGCGTCTTGTGCACATGGTCGGGGTCGCCCACGACACACCTCGGCCACTCGGCCACCTCGTCCGCGAGCGGTTCCACCTCGCCGCGCAGCCCGTCGAGCGCCGCCTCCGGCGACGGCAGGGGCAGCAGCAACCCGCGCCCCATACGCAAGCGGAACAGCCGCTGACTGGCGAAGACCCGCTGAGCCTCCTCCTCCGTGGGCCCGCAGTACACACCGACGCCGATTTGGACGCGCGGTCGGGCCCCGTCGCGGCTGTCGAAGGCCGCGCGATAGGACTCCACGACGGAACGGGTGACTTGAGGTCGGCCGAAGTGGGCTATGGAGACGGGCAGTCCCAGCCGGCCGGCGAACTCGGCGCTCTGAGGGCTCGCGACCAACAGCCACACTTCCGGGGCCCCGGCGGTGGGCATGAGCTGGATGCGCCCGTACGGATGCCCGTCGGGGAAGCCACCATGCAGGAAGGCAAGGAGTTCGGCGAGCTTGCGGGGGAACTCGGTCTCGTCCCCATCCGCGGAAGAACCGGGGGCGAGCGCATGCGCCTCAATGCTGCTGGCGCCGATGCCTCGGCCGATACCGAGGTCGATCCGGCCGGGCGAGAGCGCGTCGAGCACCCGGAACACCTCGGCGACCTTCAGCGGGCTGTAGTGCGGCAGCAGCACTCCGCCGGAACCGACACGGATGCGGCGGGTCTCGGCTGCCACCCTGGCCACCATGATCTCCGGGGCGGGGCCCGCGAAGGACGGCGTGGCGTGGTGCTCTGCAAGCCAGTAGCGGTGGTAGCCGAGCCGGTCCGCCAGACCGGCCAGGTCCAGGGAGTTACGCAGGGCAGTGGCCGGGGTGGATCCCTCCGGCACGACGGACTGGTCGAGGACGGACAGTTTCACGCTGGTCTCCTTCACGGTCGGGGCCGGAAGGAGGGGGTGACGCGTCCTAAGGGGTGGCAGCTCCGGCCACAGTGTGCCGGAAGCGGGCGACGAGCGATGCCCAGCGATCGTCGAACGAGGCGACGTCGAGCAGTCCCGTCAGTTCCTCACGGCAGCGGGCCTCCGCCTGCTCACCGCGCTCGGCACCCGCTGGTGTCAGCGTGCAGTACACGCCCCGGCGGTCATGTTCGCAGGAGACCCGGGCCGTGAGGCCCTTGTTCTCCAGCCGGGTGACAAGCCGACTCATGGACGACTGGTCGAGCCCGACCGCGGCGGACAGCTCCTGCACCCGAGTGCCGCGCTCATGGCCGTACCGCAGCTCGATGAGCACCATCAGCTCGGGCAGCGAGATCTGGTACTCGCTCGCGAGTGTCTTCTCCAGAGACTGGTTGAGCTGACCGACCATGAGCGTCAGTCGACGCCACAGGTCGAACTCTTCCGGACGCCCGGCGCGGCCATCGGTCGCCATGTCCGCCTCCCCTTCGTTCGCTCCCCTCCACTATAGCCACCTTTATGCACGATCCTTGTCTACGCAGGTATTTTTCCTGCGCATCCATCCCCAGCCTGCCCCAAAGCCCTGTACATCGGCAAGGCAAGCAGGGATCTGTCCGAAACTTAGATGCAGGCGCCTACATTTAACTCTAGTCTGAGAGGTGAACACAGCGCGGCGCCGATCCGCGCCCGTCCCCGGCTGAATCGACAACAGGCGGTACGCATGACACGCGGAACTCCCGAATCCTCCCCGGCACCAGATACGACATCGGAGCCCTCGCAGACCGCTCCAGCGGCACCGGAGACGTCCGCCGCGGCGAGCGACAAACTCGACCCGGCGTTCATGCGCATGGCCGCCGTTCTGCTGCTGGCCCTGCTGATGGCGCTACTCGACGAAACGATCGTCAACGTCGGCGTCAAGACGCTCAGCGGCGCGTTCGGCTCGCCGCTCGCCACCGTCCAGTGGGTCACCGCCGGCTATCTACTCGCCGTCGCCGTCGCCACGCCCTTCGCGGGCTGGGCCGTCGACCGCTTCGGTGGCCGCACGATGTGGCTCACCGCCGTCTCCCTCTTCGTGCTCGGCTCGGTGCTGTCCGGCTGTGCATGGTCGATCGAGTCGCTGATCCTGTTCCGGTTGATCCAGGGCGTCGGCGGCGGCATGATCGTGCCCGTCGTGCAGAGTGTCCTCGCGACCACCGCGGGCCCCTCGCGAGTCGCCAAGGCCATGGCTCTGATCTCGCTGCCGCTCACCGTCGGTCCGATCCTCGGCCCCGTCCTCGGCGGTGTCCTCGTGGACGCTGTGAGCTGGCGCTGGATGTTCCTCATCAATCTGCCCATCGGTCTGATCACCCTGCTGCTCGCGCTGCGGACCCTGCCCGCCGACCAGCACGCCGGCCGCCCCGAGGAACGTCTTGACGTTCTCGGCCTGGTACTGCTTTCCCCCGGCTTCGCCGCACTGGTCTACGGGTTCACGACGGCCGCGCATTCCGGCGACGCCTCGTCTCCCAAGGCGCTCGTCGCCTTCGCCGCCGGTGCGCTGTTGCTCGTCGGGTACGTGGTGCACGCGCTGCGCACCTCGATCACGCCACTCATCGACCTGCGTATGTTCGGCAAGCGTGGCTTCACGATGGCCGTCGTCACGATGTTCTTCGTCGGCGCGGTCGCCAATGCCCTGCTCTTCCTGACCCCGCTGTACTACCAGCAGTCGCGTGACTTCGGCGCTCTGCACGCCGGTCTGCTGCTGATCCCCTCCGGTTTCCTCGGCGCCGCCGGCGCGATCACCTCCGGCAAGACGGCGAACAAGGTCACCGCGCGGCTCACCTCCACGGCCGGAATGCTGGTCACTGCGCTCGGCACACTTGCCTTCACGGGGATCGGCTCCGACACGAACACAGCTCTGCTGTCCGTTGCGCTCGGCCTGACCGGCTACGGCATCGGACTGACCGCGCCTGGCACGATGGCGTTCATGTACAAGGCCGTCGACGAGGCCAGCGCGCCCCGGGCAACCAGTGCGCTGTTCATCTTCAACCAGATCGGCGGCGCGCTCGGGATCGCGGCCATCGCGATCACTCTGCAGGATCGGCTCGGCACGTCAGGGCACCCTGCCGGGGCGTACGGCGGCTCGTACTGGGTCATCATCGCCTTCAGCGTGATCGCGGCCCTCGCGGCCGTGGTCCTGCCCGGCTCCTTCCGCGCGGAGGCTCCCCCGGAGCAGCCCGCCGAGGACGAGGGCCCGCTCCCCGAGTCCACCCCCGCCTGACCGCACCTCCCCCACCCCGGCCCGCCCGGCCCTCCCTGGGCGGGCCGGTCCGTTTCACGACTGCCGAGGGCGGTCGTACGGTCCGCGACGGCGTCCACCCGAGACGTCGGCCGACCCCATGGCCGCTGGACCAGGAATCCAGCGCCGCCACCTACACCTGGGAGAAACCACCGCATCCCCTGTCGGCGAGGAAAACGTGAAGGCACTGGTCACCACCACCCTGGACCCGCTCGCGCTCGAGCTGCGCTCCGTACCCGACCCCCGCCCCCGCCCGGACGAGGCTCTGATCGAGGTCCATGCGACGGCCCTGAACCGAGCCGATCTCCTCCTCGCGATCCGCCGCCCGGTCGGCTCCCCCCTCGGTCTGGACGTCGTCGGTACGGTCCTGCGCGCCGCCGCCGACGGCAGTGGCCCACCTGCGGGCGCCCGCGTCACCGGCCTCGCCGCGAACAACGCCTGGGCGGAACTCACCGCGGTCCGCACCGACCGCCTGGCGGCTGTTCCGGACGGGGTCACCGACACCGACGCCGCGACCCTGCCGGTCGCCGGCCTCACGGCCCTGTACGCGCTCCAGAAGGCAGGCTGGCTCCTCGGCAAGCACACCCTGGTCACCGGCGCGAGCGGCGGCGTCGGCCGGGTGGCCGTGCAACTTGCCCACGCGGGCGGCAGCAAGGTGACCGCCTGGGTCGGTTCCGAGGCCCGCGGCACGGGGCTCGCCGAATTCGGCGCGAAGGTCGTTGCCGGCTACGAGGAGCCGCCCACCACTCCCGTCGACATCCTCGTCGACAGTGTCGGCGGTGAAGTGTTCACCACCGGCTACACATCGCTGCGACGCGGCGGTGTGGCGACCGTATTCGGCAACACCGTCCGCGCCGAACTGCGGCTGCCCGCCGACTGGGGCCACGCCCGCCCCGGCGTCCGCATCGAGTACCTGTTCCTGCTCGACGAGGTCACCCGGCGCGACGTACCGGCTGACCTCGCTCTGCTGCTCGCCCTGGTTGCCTCCGGGAAGCTCGTGGCCGAACCGGGCCTGCTCACCCCCTGGACCGACCCGCAACGCGCCATCGCCGCCCTCCACTCCCGCTCGGTCAACGGCAAGGTCGTCCTGTCCATGTGACCGCGGACGCCGGTGCGCGTCACCGCACCCCGAACTCACTTCCGTCACTGCACCGCGAGGTTCCCATGCGACTGATCAGCTACCACGAGCACGGCTCCCCCGACGTCCTGCGCGTCGAGGACGCCCCGGTGCCCGCACCGGGCCCGGGCCAGCTGCTCCTGCGCACCGAGGCCGTCGGCGTCAACTTCATCGAGACCCAACTACGGAGCAACACAGCCCCGTTCCCCGCTCCGCTGCCCGGCCGCCCCGGCGGTGACGTGGTGGGTCGGGTCGAGGCGCTCGGCCCGGACACCGACGGGCCCGCGCCCGGCACCCGCGTCGCGGCGTTCGGCGTTCCCGCCGCGTACGCGGACCAGGTCGTCATCGACGCCGAACGCGCCCTCGTGGTGCCCGAGGACATCGGCGCGACCACCGCGACCGCGCTCGGCTCCACCGCGCAGACCGCGTGGAGCGTCCTCGACGCGGCCCGGGTAGCCAAGGGGGACACGGTGCTCGTACACGCGGCGGCCGGCGCGATCGGCCACATCGTCACCCAGCTCGCGAAACTGCGCGGCGCGGGCCGGGTCATCGGCACGGTCGGCTCGCCCGCCAAGGCCGACTTCGTCCGCGCGCACGGCGCCGACGACGTCGTCGACTACCGCCAGCCGGACTGGGCGGACAAGGTGCGCGAACTCACCGGCGGGCAGGGCGTAGACATCGTGCTCGACAGCGTCGAGGGCGCCGTGTTCAAGGACGGCCTGAAGCTGCTTAAGCCGTACGGACGACTCGTCTACTACGGTTTCGCGGGTGCCGACGGCGAGGTCGCGAAGGTGGCGATGACCGAACTCCTCGGTCTCACCTACGTGGTGGGCACGTCGCTCGACGCGTGGGCGAATGCCGACCCGGCACGGGTCGCGGAGGCACGGGCGGAACTGGTCCGGCTGGTCTCGTCGGGAGATCTGCGTGTCGCTGTGCACACCGCGCTGCCGCTGACCGAGGCGGCCGAGGCCCACCGGGTCATCGAGAGCCGTTCACAGCTGGGTCGTGTGGTCCTCGTCCCCTGAGTCCGGAACCGAGTCCCTAGGGAGCCCGTCCCATGTCACAGAGAGCCAAGCAGTCGACTCCGGCCGACACACCGTCACCCGCCCCGACGCCTGAGCCCGACGAGACCGTCCCCGTCCTCGTCGCTGGGGCAGGCCCCGGTGGCCTCAGCACGGCCGTCTTCCTCGGTCTGCACGGCGTACCAGCGCTGGTGGTCGAGCGCCACCCCGGCACGTCGACCGCGGTGAAGGCGACCGGCCAGTACCCGCACACGATGGAGGCGCTGGCCATCGCCGGCGCAGCCGAGACCGTGCGCGAGAGGGGGCGGAGGTATCGCAGCGACTTCCACATGGTCGTCGCGGAGACCCTCGCGGGCCCGGTGTTGCGCACACTGATGAGCGGCGACCAGCTGAGCATGCGGCATGTGTCCCCGGAGGACTGGGGCACCGCGAGCCAGTCCGCCGTGGAAGCCGTGCTCGCCGACCGGGCGAGGGAACTCGGCGCGCGGCTGCACTTCTCGACCCGGCTGACCTCGCTTACCCAGGACGCGGACGGGGTCACCGCGGTCACCGAGCACACGGACACCGGCGAACGGCGCGTGATCCGGGCCCAGTACCTGGTCGCGGCAGACGGCTGGCGCAGCGGTATCCGGCAGTCCCTCGGCATCGCCGTGAGCGGCCGGGGCACGGTGGGCAAGGTGCTGCGCGTCCTGTTCCAGGCCGATCTCAGCGAGCCGCTGTCCCACACAGACGGCGCCGCCGACGGCCGCCGCTTCACCGCGCTGCACGTGGGCCGCGCGGTCCTGTTCAACACCGAGATTCCAGGCCTGTACGGGTACTTCCGCAACCTCACTCCCGAACTGCCGGACGGCTGGTGGACGCGCGAAAACGCTGTCGCCGCGCAGATCCGCTCCGACCTGGGCATCCCGAACACCCCGCTGAAGATCGAGGAGATCGGGGAGACAGAGATCTCCTGCGGGGTCGCCCAGCGGTTCCGCGAGGGCCGGGTGCTGCTCGTCGGTGACGCGGCGCATGTGATGCCGCCGACCGGCGGTATGGGCGGCAACACTGCCTATCTGGACGGGCTTTACCTCGGGTGGAAGCTTGCGGCGGTGCTGAACGGCACTGCGGGCGAGGGACTGCTCGACAGCCACGACGCCGAACGCCGGCCGTACGCCGCGGAACTGGTGGAGCAGCAGTTCGCGAACCTGGTGGACCGGATCTCACCCGAGCTCGCCAACGCGTCTCTGGCCGAGCCACTGCCGCCGCCGGTGATCGCGTTCGGCTACCGCTTCCCGAAGGGCGCCGTACTCGCCGAACCCGATGACGGCGGCGAGCTGTTCGAGAACCCGGCCCGGCCCACCGGCCGGCCAGGATCCCACGCCCCGTACGTCCCGCTCACCCGCGTGGACGGCTCGGCCACCTCGACGACGGCTCTGTTCGGCCATGCGTTCGTGCTGCTCACCGGCCCGGACGGGGCGGCGTGGGCGGAGGGCGCCGTCGCCGCGGCGGACGCGCTCGGCGTCGCCGTCCAGGTGCACCGGGTCGGCCCGGGCACCGGGCTGCTCGACGCCGACGGGGCGTTCGCCGCTGCGTACGGCATCGGCGCCGACGGGGCCGCCCTGGTGCGTCCCGACCGGTTCGTGGCGTGGCGCTCCGCCGGAGCGCGCCCGGACCCGGTCGCCGAAATCGAGCACGCGCTGCGGCATGTGCTGCAGCGGCCCGAGCCCTGAACACCCCGAATTCCGAACCTCTGTGGATGTCGTCGCGAAAGGACCCACCATGGCAGTGGCAGAAGCAACCGCCCAGAACGAGAACACGAGGGCGGAAGACCGGCGGGTGGCGCTGGTCACCGGTGGCACGAGCGGCATCGGCTTCGCCGTGTCCGAACTGCTCGCGGAACAGGGGCACACGGTGTTCCTGTGCGGCCGGGACGGCGACACAGTCGCCGCCGTCGTGGACAAGCTGCGCAGTCGCGGCTTCGATGCCGACGGCGTCGCCGCCGACGTCACATCGAAGTCGGATATCCAGCACCTGGTCCGCTCCACCGTGGATCGCTTCGGGCCGATCCACGTCCTTGTCAACAACGCCGGACGGGGCGGTGGCGGCGCGACCGCCGAACTCCCGGACGAGCTGTGGGAGGCGGTCATCGAGACCAATCTCAACAGCGTCTTCCGCATCACCCGCGAGGTGCTGTCCCAAGGCGGCATGCTGGCACGCGGCCACGGCCGGGTCATCAACATCGCCTCCACGGGCGGCAAGCAGGGCGTGGAGCTGGCCGCCCCGTACTCCGCGTCGAAGCACGGCGTCATCGGCTTCACGAAGGCACTCGGCAAGGAACTCGCCCAGTCCGGCATCACCGTGAACGCGGTCTGCCCTGGCTATGTGGAGACGCCGATGGCGGCCCGGGTGCGCCAGGGCTACGCGGCGCACTGGGGCACCACGGAGGAGGAGGTGCTGACGAAGTTCCAGGCGAAGATCCCGCTCGGCCGCTACTCGACTCCCGAGGAGGTCGCGGGCCTCGTCGGCTACCTCGCCGGCGATCTGGCCGCGTCCATCACGGCCCAGGCCATGAACGTGTGCGGGGGTTTGGGCAACTACTGACGGCGGCGGCTCGGCGGCGACTCGGGCCGCCGCCGGCCCGTGAGCGCCCGGTCCCGGGAATCCCGGGCGTACCCGTCGGTTGCCGGGGGCGCGCCCCCGGCAGAATTGAGAAACCCTGGTGAGGTACTACACGGCAGACCGGCTGATCACCGGCGACCGCGGCAGATGCATCCGCGACGGCGGGGTGCTGGTTGACGGGAGGCTTATCCGGTGGGCGGGGCCCGACCGGGACGTGCCGCAACGGCTGCGGCGCGAGAGCGAGCATGTGAAGCTCGGACCGCTGACACTGCTGCCCGGGCTCATCGACAGCCATGTCCATCTGGCACTGGACGGCGCGCCCGGCGCCATGGACCGGATGCGGGCCATCTCCGACGACGAGCTGTACACACTGATGCTGCGCAACGCTGCCCAGCTGCTGTCCGCGGGTGTGACCACTGCCCGCGACCTCGGCGCACCCGGCGTTCTCGGGGTGCGCGTCCGTGGTGCTATCCGCTCGGGCCTCGCTCCGGGGCCCGAACTGGTCGTGTCAGGGGCACCGTTGACCGTGCCGGACGGCCACTGCTGGTTCATGGGTGGTGCGCGGGTCGGCGAACAGGCCCTGCGACAGGCGGTACGCGAGCAGGCCCGCGCCGGTGTCGACGTCATCAAGGTGATGGCAACCGGGGGCGCGTTGACGCGGGGGTCGGACTCCTGCCAGGGGCAGTTCACGGAGCGGGAACTTGCGGCCGTCGTCGATGAGGCGAACCGCGTCGGCCTTCCCGTCGCCGCGCACGCGCACGGTACGGACGGGATAGCGGCCTCTCTGCGAGCCGGGGTTCACACCATCGAGCACTGCAGTTTCCTGGACGCGTCCGGCGCGATCGTCCCGGATCAGGGCCTCATACGCCGACTTGCTTCGAGCGGCGTCCACGTCTGTCCGACCATCAGCGTCCGTTTCACCGAGCGTCGAGATGGAAGAGGCCCAAGTCGAGTACCCGCCCTACCGGCCCTGTACCGGCAGGGCGTCGCTATCGTCGCCGGTACCGACGCCGGCACCGACGGTGCGCCGCACCACGCGTACGTCGAGGGCCTCATCGGCATGGCCCGGCTCGGTCTGCCGCCCGCCGAGATCCTGGAAGCCGCGACGTCCCGTGCCGCCCGCGCTCTGCGCGTCGAGACACTGACCGGCCGGATCGAAACCGGGCTGCGCGCCGACCTCATCGCAGTCGAGGGTGACCCATTGCACGACGTCACGGCGCTGCGGGCCCTGCGCCTCGTCGTCACGTCGGGAAAAGAAGTCCGCTCACCGCCCCAGTCCGCTACCGCCGACGAGTGGGCGCAGTGACCGACACGGCTGCTCGCGAACACCGTGGGTGGCTAAGCACGCGGACGTACACGGCCTGCCTACAAGCGCGAGGCGTTCGGACACGCAAGTGGTGCCAGAACGTGGAGCCTCGCTCCAGCACCCGTCCACCGCCACCAGCGACGTTTTCCTCATGCATAAGGAACCCCAACGCCCCGCACCCGGCACATCGGCGCCTCCGTCTCCGGACCATCTGGCCGTTCCACTGGCCTGCGTGCTGCTCACTCAGTACGCCGCGTCAACCGCCGCCCGTTTCCTGGGACTCACTGCGGATCCCTCCCCCTCCAATGACTCCTCACCGTACGCCCTCGCTCTCGGCGTGCCGGACGGGACTGCCGCACGGTCGTCACCGACGCGCGGCCCCCGCCACCGTCGCCTGGGTGAATTCGAACGACCCAGCTGAAGAACCAGCGCCACGATTCAGACGTCGTCGGGCCCGCTCGCATCCCACTCAGCCACGCCGTTCCGGTCCGAAGGGACTCCATCCCTTGAGGTATGGCTTGAGCTCCTCCGGCGTGGGTTCACGTGTGTGCGGCATCTCTGGAAGCCTGCTCAAGGGGTCGATCGACCTTGCGTACCCCTTTGCCCAGTCCAACCAGCGTCTGGCCGAGTCCAGAGCCGACTCGTCCACAGCGCCATCCAACTCGCCGATACGACCTTCCAATGCCGTGCAGCACGCACTGAGGACAGCAGCCTCCTGCCAGCACTCGGCCTCTCCGCGAAGCACCTGGGCAAGTTGCTCGCGAACAGCTTGTTCCTTTGCCACCTCCTTGGCCGCTTGCCAACGAACTTCACGTTCTGCCCTGGCCTGCTGCTCATCCTCCCTGCGCCGAGCGTCCTCTACCGCTCGCGCTTCGATCTCTCCAAGGATCACGCCCATGGCCTCTTCCAGCGTCCGGCTCTTCCGATCCCGCCAGCGACCGGGCCGACCGGTCAGACCATGGGCAAGCTCCACGGCAAGACGAGCGGAGCGCTCCGGATCCGTGAACTCCTGCCTGACGGTGACCGTATACGCGAAGCCGTCGACAGCGACGTCCACTCCGCCCTCACGCGGGAAGAAGGACGACCGGGCCTTGCTCACCTCGTACCCTCGTCGTACCGCCTCAGCCGCCAGTCCCTGCAGCAGCAGGAGCGACCTACGGCGCAGCGCAGACGGCATCACCAGCCGACTCCCGTCGTCTTTGAGCGCGGCCACCATCGGATGCAGGTTCCCCAATCGCACGGGAACAGGAACCAGACCCTGGCTCTCCTTCGGCCGCTGACTCCGAGCGTTGGGATGCGGGCCCTCCGCAAGGAACAGTTCCAGCCCCGACCCGCCGTACGGAACCTTCTCGATGCGTTTGCCCGCCGGTTCCAGGCCGTGTCGCTTCGCGTAGTTGACGACGCGCCGCCACTCCGCGACCTCGTCGTCATCGGGATCAGTGATTCGGACGCGGCCCTCGGCGACGAGCCGCTCGATCAGCTCCTGTGCCTTCGCCCGCCGGGCCCGCGCGACGGGCCGCTCGCTGTACGACGTCCGGGGCTTGACGGGCTCCGCCGGCTCACTGCCGCTGGCGTACGCAGGGTCTTCGTCGATCATCAATAGACACGATCCCGCAGGGCATGGCCCGAGCGCCAGTCACCCGACCACCAGGTTCGAGGATCCTCTTTGGCAACGAGCCGTTCGAGGATCCCGCGCCGCCGTTCGTTCAGGGCAGACCGCCGAGGCACGAGGTCCAGCCCGCACTGCCCTACGCCCCTGGCCAGAGCCGAAAGAGTGTCCGTCAGCCCTGGGAGTGCTCTGGGACTTTTCTGGGACTTCCGGCCTCATCAACCGGCACGAGCGTGAAATAGCCGAAAGGTCATTCTCACAGGTCAGCGACCGCTGAGCGAACATCGCGGCAGGTCACCGCATTCGCTGGTCTCTTCCGCGACATCTGAGCAACGGATGCCGCCACGCCCCTTCTGGCCTGCGGTGCAGTGGGTCAGAAGGGGTGCGGCGGCCGGTGTGCCGGGGAGACGCGAGATGTGCGGGCCGTTCGGTTCGCATCTCACCGGTGGCGAGCGGTTTCTCAGCCCAACTGGGTCGGAACGACCGTCAGTTCGGCGATGTTGACCCGGGCCGGCGCCGCCACCGAGTACGTGATCGCGTCGGCCACGTCTTCCGCGGTGATGGTCGTGATCGCCGACCGCATCTCGTCCAGCCCCGCCCGAGTGGCCTCGTGGGCCATGGAGGCGCCGAGTTCGGTGACGGCGAACGCCGGGTCGACGGACCGCACCCGCACGCCGCGCGGCCCGAGCGACGCGCGCAGGTTGCGGGTCAGCTGGGTGACCGCGGCCTTGGTCGCACCGTAGACCGGATAGTCGGCGAAGATCACCTCGGCCGCGATCGAGCCGAGGTTCACCAGGTCAGCGGCCCGTCCGGCGTCCGCCGCCGCGAGCAGGTCGGCGACGAAGACCCGGCCGGTCGCCAGCAGTCCGCGAAGATTCACATCGATCATCCGGTCCCACTCGGCGGTGTCCGCCTCGTCGAACGGCGCTCCGAGCATCACCCCGGCATTGGCCACGACCAGGTCGGGCCGGCCCAGAGCAGCACGGATCGTCGTCGCTGCGGCTGCCAACGCGGCGGGGTCGGTGACATCGACGCCGAGGGGCAGGACATCGGCGCAGCCCTCCTCGCGCAGGGCCGCGGCGAGATCCTCCAGCAGCGCGGCCCGTCGGCCGAGCAGAGCGACCGCCGCTCCGGCCGAGGCGAAGCGGCGTGCGGTCGCGGCGCCGATCCCGGCACTGGCCCCGGTGACCACCGCGACCCGGCCGGCGAGCAGCCCCCCGGACACACCGGGAGCGGGCAGGGAGAAGTCTTCTGAAAGGTTGTCGGTCATGAGGCCGAGCATGTGCGCCCCGCCGGAGGCCAGCCAGGCCCGGTCACATCCGGGGTGCGCCACTCCCAGGCAACCGATCGCGTGCGCGTCTACCGTGGAGGCATGGACACCCGCAATCCGCTGGGCGAATTCCTCCGCGCCCGGCGCGAGATGACCAGCCCGGCCGTGGCCGGGCTGCTCTGGTCGGGCCGGCGCAGGACACCGGGCCTGCGCCGGGAGGAAGTGGCCCAGCTGTCAGGAGTCAGCACCGACTACTACCGCCGGCTGGAACAGGGACGGGAAAGGCGCCCGTCCACGCAGGTGGTGGACGCCCTGGCCCGCGCCCTCGGCCTGAACACCGAGGAAACGGCGCACCTGCACCGGCTGGCAGGAGCGACACGTGAACCCGTCCGGCGCGGTGGCGGTGCACCCGTCGGACCGAGTCTGCTGCGCCTGATGGACGGCTGGCTCGACACCCCCGCGCTGATCCTCGACCGCCGCCTGGACGTGCTGGCCGGCAACCGTCTCGGATACGCCCTGTTCGCCGGGATGCTGCAACAGGGAGAGACCAATCTGGTCCGGTTCATCTTCCTGAGCCCGGGCGCCCGGGACTTCTACCCCGACTGGGAACGGGTCGCCAGGTCCGTGCTCGCGGCGCTGCGCGCGGACAGCGGCGACCTGATGGACGATCCCCGGCTCACCGGGCTGATCGGCGAACTGTCCTTGAAGAGCCCGGAGTTCCGCACCCTGTGGGCCCGGCACGACGTACGCGGGAAGGCCCACGAGGCCAAACGCTTCAACCACCACCAGGTCGGCGAACTGACCCTGACCTACGACTCGTTCACCATCGAGAACGCGAGGCACCAGCAACTCGTCGTGTACCAGGCCGAACCCGGCAGCACTTCCCGGCAGGCCCTCGCCCTGCTCGGCACGGTGGCGGCCGACCTGCCCGGGGCGAACTCCGCTACCTGGTGGGCGGGTTCAGGGTGACGTATCGCCTTGTGCAGTCGTGACTTCAGCGCCTGGGCTACCCAGGGATCCGGCGATGAATGTCCTCGAGCAGGTCCCCCATCGCCATGTGGAAGATCTCGGCCTGATGTTCGCCGATGAAGGAGGTGTGCCCGAACACCTCCAGGACGACCATGCCGTGCAGGTGGCCCCATGCGCCGAGGAGGAGAGCGCCCGCAGGCGGCGGCAGGGTTTCCGGGCCGTGCGGAAACAGGGGTTCCAGATGCGCCTGGAGAGCCGGCGAGAGCCCCCGGGTGTCGGCGGCGGCCATTTGCGCCGTGGTGAACCCGTCGAACATCTCGCGCTGGAATATCTCGCAGATCCGGTGCATCGCCCGGGTGGTCGAGCCCTGGTGGGGTGCCGCGTAATAGCGCAGCGGCGCTCCGTACAGCAGCTGGAATCGCTCGACGTGGGTGGTGGCCCATCGGCGATAACCCTCGGCGGCGGCCATGAACCGCTGCGCGGCCGGCTCGTCCGCCGCTGTGTCGGCGGCCGCCGTCACGGCATCGGCCAGATCGTCGTACGCCTTGGTGACGAGAACTGTGACGAGGGCGTCCCGGTTCGGAAAGTAGTGGTAGAGCCCCTGGACCGTCATGCCGAGGTTGCGGGCGACCCCTCTCAGGGACAGAGCGTGCGGCCCGTGCTCGGCGATATAACTCTCGGCGGCCTCCACGGTCTCCTGGACGGCGACGGCCCGGCGTCGCTGGCGCAGGGAGGTCACGGCCGTCGTATACGCGTCTGCGGAC
This sequence comes from Streptomyces shenzhenensis, assembly GCF_003688995.1. Lineage (GTDB taxonomy): Bacteria > Actinomycetota > Actinomycetes > Streptomycetales > Streptomycetaceae > Streptomyces > Streptomyces shenzhenensis_A. The sequence continues at coordinate 168,667 of NZ_PENI01000019.1, forward strand.
ATGCGGCGATCCTACGACGGCCGATCCGACGGGACATCAGAAAACGAGAGCGAGGAGAAATCCCTGACAGGTGTCAGGTAAATCTCCTACTGCTCAAACACCGGCTGTCTCACTAGCGTCGTTCGCGGCGACGAAGAGCGCGGCGCCGCACCCCTTCTGACGGGGTGAAAGGAGCGCTGCGGCGCATCGATCCGGCCCCTGCCCGGCCGGCCCCCTCGCCTATCGCAGAACGCATTGAAGGAGATCACCCGTGTTCGAACGTATAGCCGAATTGGCGATTCGCCGATCCCGGCTGGTGCTGGTCGTCGCCGTCCTGGCCGTGGCTCTCATGGGCGCGGTAGGTGCGGGCGCCTTCGACAAGTTGAAGGGGGGCGGCTTCGACGACCCCGCCTCCCCCTCCACCCGGGCAGCGGAGGTCATCGACGAGAAGTTCGGCGGTGAGACGAACCTGGTCCTGCTGGTCCGTTCCCCCGACGGCCGCATCGACACCCCCGCCGCCCGCGCGAGCGGCCAGGCCCTGGTGGCCGACCTCAAGAAGGACGAGCGGCTCAGCAACGTCGTCTCGTTCTGGGAGACGGACAGCCCCGACCTGCGCTCCGAGGACGGCCGCGAGGCCATGGTGCTCACCCACGTGCGAGGCGACACCACGGAGCAGCGGGAGAACTCCGTCGAGGTCCTCGACACCTACACCGGCACCTACAAGAACACCCTCACCGTCCAGGCCGGAGGAGGCGCCGCCGTAGGTGCCGAGCTGTCGAACCAGGTGGTCGAGGATCTGATCCTCGCCGAAGCGATCGCCATACCGCTGACCCTGGTACTGCTCCTGATCGTCTTCGGCAGCGTGGTCGCGGCCCTGCTGCCGCTGGTCATCGCGATCATCGCGGTCATGGGCTCCTTCGCCCAGCTCTTCCTGTTCGGCAGCGTCACCGATGTCGCCGAGACCGCGACCAACCTCACCACCGCCCTGGGCCTCGGACTGGGCATCGACTACGCCCTTCTGATGGTCAGCCGCTTCCGGGAGCAGCTCGCGGCCGGGGCGAGCGTGGACGACGCCGTCCGGCGCACGGTGCACACCGCGGGCCGCACCATCGCCTTCTCCGCCGCGACCGTCGCGGCAGCCCTGGCGGCGCTTCTGGTGTTCCCGCATTACTTCCTGCGCTCGATGGGCTTCACCGGAGTCGGCGTCGTCGCCATCGCCGCCTTCAGCACCCTGTTCGTGATGCCGGCCCTGCTGAAGGTCCTGGGCCACCGGGTCAACAGCGGACGGCTGCCCTGGGCGAAGCGGCGGCGCTCCGCCGCCCGCACACCTCTGTGGGGACGACTGGCCCGCACCGTCATGCGGCGGCCCGTACTCACGGCACTGCCCGTCCTCGCCGTGCTGCTGTTCGCGGCAGCCCCGCTGCTGGACATCACCTTCGGCACACCGGACGAACGCGTGCTGACCGAGAACGCCGAGAGCCGCCAGGTCTCGCAGGTGCTGCGAGAGAAGTTCGGCGGCAGCGAGGACTCGGCCCTCCACATCGCCATCGACCAGCCCGTGGACAAGGCCCCACTGGCGTCGTACGCGGGCCGGCTGTCCGCACTCAAGGGCGTCGAGCGTGTCGAGACCAGCACGGGCGTCTACACCGCGGGACAGTCCGCGGCGACCGGCCCGGCCAACTCCGCTCTCGGTCGGCCCGACGCACAGCGGATCAGCGTGGTGAGCAGCCTGACACCGAAGTCGGAAGCGGCCGAGAGCCTGGTCAAGCAGGTGCGCTCGGTCACCCCGCCCCCTGGGGCCCACCCTCTGGTCGGAGGGAACGACGCCGTACTCGTCGACGCCAAGGAATCCATCGCCGACAAGCTCCCCCTGGCCGTGGCCCTGATCGTCCTCACCACCTTCCTGCTGCTCTTCCTGTTCACCGGCAGCATCGTGCAACCGCTGCGCGCACTGCTCCTCAACCTGATCAGCCTGGCAGCCACCCTCGGCGTCATGACCTGGATCTTCCAGGACGGCAACCTCTCGTCCCTCCTCGGCTTCACCGCGCAGCCGATGGAGATGACGATGACCGTGCTGATGTTCTGCATCGCCTTCGGCCTCTCGATGGACTACGAGGTCTTCGTCACCAGCCGGATCAAGGAACTCCACGACCACGGAGCCGACAACGAGACCGCCGTGGTCAACGGTCTCGGCCACACCGGGCGCATCGTCAGCGCGGCTGCTTTCCTGCTCGCGGTGAGCTTCTTCGCCTTCGGCACCGCGAAGATCAGCTTCATGCAGATGTTCGGTCTCGGCAGCGGACTGGCCGTCCTCCTCGACGCCATCGCCGTCCGCGGCGTCCTCGTCCCCGCCGCGATGCGTCTGCTCGGCAGGACGGCCTGGTACGCGCCCGGCTTCCTGCGCAGGCTCCACACGCGGTACGGCCTCAGCGAAGGCGGCCCCGAGCCGACGTCCGCACCCGGACCTGTAACGGTGCCTCCGACACATATGAAGGACTCGACCGGGGTCTGACCAGGCGCCCGGCGTGCGGCAGTGCCCGCTCGACGGTCATGCGGTGAGCGATCGAGAAGCGCGCCGCACCCCGTCCGACCCGCGCCGGTCCGGACGGGGTGCGGCAGGGGGCCGGTCACTCGACTGCCGACCATGCCTTCGGGCCGCCGCCGCGCCATTCGATCAGGTTCGGGTCGTCGAGTGTCGTGTCGGTCTCGGGCAGGCCGGTCAGGCGCAGAAACTCGACCAGATCGAGCAGATGATACGCAGTGCCGACATACTTGCCACGGATCGTGACTCGCCTGCCGCCGTCAGGGCTCGGCGGCTGCACGATCACCGGCGCGCCTTCCATAGGTACTGAGTGCCCCCTTGCCGAGCCGCTCATGCCCACCCGCGCCCGGCGAACGCCGTCGGACAGAAGAAAAGCGGATATCGACCGCCCGACCGGGCCGGGCCGGGAGGAATGAACGGGGCGTTCCTGCCTACTCGGGGGGAATGGCTCGGTCCAATGACGAGGTCGCGGCGCTGTTCCAGGAGTACGCGGACCTGATCTCGATCACCGGCGGAGACGCCTACAAGGCGCGCGTCTACGAAAAGGCCGCGCGCGCGATCGGCGGCTACCACGCCGACGTGTCCACGCTCGACGCCAAGGGGCTGCGGGAGATCCCCGGGGTCGGCACGTCGATCGCGGAGAAGGTCGCCGAGTACTTCCGCACCGGCAGCGTGTTCGCGGTCGACGAACTGCGCGCGAAGATCCCGGCCGGAGTCCGGCGGCTGACGGCTGTCCCGACGCTCGGCCCGAAGAAGGCGCTGGCCGTCTACGAGGAACTGGGCATCTCCTCGGTCGACGAGCTGGTCGACGCGATCCACGCCGAGAAGCTGCGCGACCTGAAGGGCTTCGGGCCCAGGACGGAGGAGAACATCCTCCATGGCGTCGAGCTTCTGCGGTCCTCCGGCGACCGGGTCCTGCTCGACGTGGCCCTGGACCTCGCCGACGACATCGTCGGGGAGCTGTCCCGGGTGACCGGCTGCCGCCGCTGCACCTACGCCGGCTCGCTGCGCCGGGTACGGGAGACGATCGGCGACATCGACGTCCTCGTCGCGGCCGAGAGGTCGGGGCCGCTGATGGACGCCTTCACCGGCCTGCCGTACGTCACCGAGGTCATCGCGCACGGCCCGGCGAAGAGCTCGGTACGCACCGGCAAGGGGCTGGCCGTCGATCTGCGGGTGGTGCCGCCGGATTCCTGGGGCGCGGCGCTGCAGTACTTCACCGGCTCGAAGGCACACAACATCCGCACCCGGGAGCTGGCCGTGCACCAGGGCCTGAAGCTGTCCGAGTACGGCCTGTTCGACGTGGAGAGCGGGGAGAAGATCGTCTCCGAGACCGAGGAGGAGGTCTACGCCCGGCTCGGGCTGCCCTGGATCCCGCCGCCCCTGCGCGAGGACCGCGGGGAGATCGAGGCCGGGCTGCGCGACGAGCTGCCCGACCTGGTGCGGGAGCCGGACCTCCGGGGCGATCTGCACACGCACACCGATCTGACCGACGGGCTCGCGCCGCTGGAGGAGATGGCGCAGGCGGCCGCCGAGCGCGGCTACGCCTATTACGCGATCACCGACCACGGTCCGAACCTGTACATGCAGCAGATGACCGAGGAACGGATGCTGGCCCAGCGCGAGCGGGTGCGGGAACTCGACGGCACGTACGGCAAGCGGGGCGGACGGGGCGGCATGCGGCTGCTGCACGGCGTGGAGCTGAACATCGGCCCGGACGGCGACGTCGACTGGCCCGCGGAGTTCCTGGCCGGCTTCGACGTGTGCGTGGCCTCGGTGCACTCGCACTTCAACCAGAGCCGCGCGGCGCTGACCCGGCGGCTCGTGCGGGCCTGCGAGAACCCGTACGTCAACATCATCGGCCACCCCACCACCCGTATCCTCGGCAAGCGGCCACCGATCGACGCCGACCTCGACGAGGTCTTCGCCGCGTGCGCGCGCACCGGCACGGCCCTGGAGATCAACTCCCATCCCGACCGGCTGGACCTGTGCGACGAGGACATCCTGCGGGCCCGGCGGCACGGAGTGAAGTTCGCCGTCGACAGCGACGCGCACTCCGTCCTCCACCTGGCCAACATGCGCTACGGCGTGGGCACGGCGCAGCGCGGCTGGCTCAGCCGGGACGACGTGCTCAACACCTGGCCGGAGACCCGCCTGCGGCGCTTCCTGCGCAAGGGCCGGACCGGGCGGAGCGCCCGCGCCTGACCGGCGGGGCGAAGCGGTCCGGCGGGCGGTCAGGCCCGGTAGGCGGCCGTGGCGATCCGCACGAACGAGGGGATCAATGGGTTCGGGTCGCCCTCGTTCCAGGCCGCCACCACGGGGCTCGGCGCCATGTCGCTCAGCGGTACCACGACCAGTTCGCCGGGTGGCTCGTGGCCGAGCGCGAGCGGGGCCATCCCGACCGTGCCGTTCCACAGCACGGCTTGCAGGCACTCCTGGACGGCACGCACCACCGGGCCCTCGCGCGGCGCGCCGCCGTTCCAGTACGACTGCCAGACCGGGTCGGTGCCGTCCGGGAACCGGAACCAGCGCCGGCCGGCCAGGTCGGCCAGCCGCAGGCGGTCGCGGCGGGCCAGCGGATCGTCGGCGCGGAGCACCGCGCCCACCCGGTCGGCGCGCAGTTCGTGCACGGTCAGGCCGGTCTCGTCGAACGGTGCGCGGGTCAGCGCGATGTCGACCAGGCCGGCGCGCAGCCCGCAGGTCGGGTCGGTCAGGTCGGTGTCACGGATGCGGACCTCGACACCCGGGTGCCGCCTGCGGTGGACGGCGGCCAGCCGGCGCGCGCCGGGGTCGGTGCTGTCGCCGAGGATGCCGACGGTGAGGGTGGCGGAACCGGCCGCAGCGGCCACGCGTACGCGTACCTGGTCGGCCCGGGCGAGCAGGGTACGCGCCTCCTCCAGCAGGGCCGTGCCGGCCGGGGTGAGGGTGACGCCGGCGGCGGAGCGGTGGAAGAGCGCGGCGCCGATCTCGGTCTCCAGTTGCCTGATCGCCCGGCTCAGCGGCGGCTGGCTCATGTGCAGCCGGACGGCGGCCCGACCGAAGTGGAGTTCTTCGGCGACGGCCACGAAATAGCGCAGCGTGCGCAGCTCCATGACCTGCGACGTTACCCGTGGGGTATCGGCACCACCTAATCGGTCTTGGCCGACGGCGGGGTCCGGGCGGTGGAATCGGAGCATGACGGAACACCACCGGGCACCGTCTCGGGATCGGCGAGACCGTCCTGACAACCGACAACCGACAGATGGGAATCATGAACGTCGCGTATGGGATCGTCGCCGGCCTGCTCGCTCTCTTCTACCTGTACGGGGGCGGGATCAAGGTGATCCGGACCCGTGAGCGGCTCCAGCCGATGATGGCCTGGGTGGACCGCATGCCGATGCCGGCCGTCCGGGCCCTCGGGGTCCTCGAAGTGCTCGGCGCGATCGGGCTTGTCCTGCCGCCGCTGACCGGCATCGCACCCTGGCTGGCGCTGGCCGCGGCCATCGGTCTGGTGCTGCTGCAGGTCGGTGCGATCAGGGTCCACCTGCGCCGAGGCGACCGCCGGATCGCTCTGAACATCGCGCTCCTCGTCACCGCGGCACTCACCGGCTGGCTCGCCACGACATGGCTGTCCTAGACCGCGTCCGGGGTGCGGGTCAGCCGGCGACGAGCGTCACGTCCCGCCGCCCGGTGGCGTGGATGTACGGCAGCGGCAGGCCGCCGTGCGGGCGCAGTTCCATGACGGTGGCCTCGACGTGCGCCGCGCCGGGCGCGATCCGGACCGGCGTCACCTTGCCGGAGTTCGCCCAGCGGTGTGCGGCGCCGTCGCACCGCGCCCGGGTACCGCCGATGCCGTACCGGACCGACGCGGACCCCTGGCTGATCGAGGCGGCGACGAACACCGGTCCGGTGGCTGCGCCGCACCGGTAGGTGCCGGTGAGCACGACGGTGCCGTCGGCGGCGACACGGCCGACGCGGTCGACGGTGACGCTCTCGTAGGGGGCGGCGGCAGCGGTCACCGGCGCGACCGCGGCGAGCAGCAGTGCGGCGGCGCCGAGAGCGGGGCGTACGAGCATGGAGTACCTACCGGAATCGTGGGGGTGGTGGGGGTCGTCTCAGGTGATACCGGGTGGCCGGGGCCCGGTCGATGACCGTCACCCCATCGGTGGCGCGTCATGACTGTCGCGGAGCGGTCGGGGAGTTGTCCGCGTGTTGTCACACTTCGCGGCCGGCCGTTCCGGAGCGTTCACGGACGGCGCATGGTCTGGGTATGCCGGGTGGCACTCGGGCCGCCGGGCAGTCGTCATATCCGACGCGGAGGTCTGCCATGTGTACCCAGCTCTCCCCGTGCCACGCCGACGGCACCCCGCACACCGTCGCCGCCCACCCCGAACAGGGCTGGAGCCTGCTGTGCGACGGCACGATCCACTTCGACGACACAGGCGAACTCCACCCCGACGGCAGCATCATCCCCCCACACCGCCTCACCCCAGCCGCATAAACAAAGCCCCCCAAAGAAGCACCCCAAAGGGGCGCGAGGAACTGCGCGACAAGCCACAACGCACCCGCAGACGAACAACGGCGACCAGCCAAAAATAGGGGCGCGGGGAACTGCGCGACCAGCCACGACGTCGCCGCAGACGAACAACGGCAGCAGCCCCCCAAGGGGCGCGAGGAACTGCGCGACAAGCCACAACGCGCCCGCAGACAAACGACGGCAACCAGCCCCCCAAAAAAGGGACGCGGGGAACTGCGCGACCAGCCACAACGCCGCCGCAGACGAACAACGGCAGCAGCCCCCCAAGGGGCGCGAGGAACTGCGCGACAAGCCACAACGCGCCCGCAGACAAACGACGGCAACCAGCCCCCAAAAAAGGGACGCGGGGAACTGCGCGACCAGCCACGACGCCGCCGCAGACGAACAACGACCCCCACCGCCAACCCAGCGGAGCGCTACCCCAGGAGCGCAACCCCGTCGAGTTCCACCAAAGCCCGGTCGTCCCAGAGGCGTACGACCTCGACCACGGCCATCGCCGGATACGTCCACCCCGCCAACCGCCGCCAGATACGGCCGAGTTCGGGGGCATGAGCGCGATACGCGGCGACATCGGTGGCGTACACGGTGACCCGGGCGAGATCGGCGGGGGTGGCACCGGCCGCGCGCAGGGCGGTGAGCAGATTGCCGAGCGCCCGCTCGAACTGCTCGGGCAGGGTGTCCCCGGTGACCTTGCCGTCGCCGTCGAGGGCGGTCTGGCCCGCCAGGAAGACCAGCCGGGTGCCGGTGGCGACCACGGCGTGGGAGAAGCCGACGGGCGGGGAGAGGTCGGGCGGGTTGATGCGCTCGGCCGTCACGGGGCCTCCCGGGGAGTGTGCGATGCGGCGTGCGTGGCGTACAGCTCCTTGGCGATGATGCCGCGCTGGACCTCGCTCGCGCCCTCGTAGATGCGCGGGGCGCGCACCTCGCGGTACAGGTGCTCCAGGAGGTGGCCGCGGCGCAGCGCGCGGGCGCCGTGCAGTTGGACGGCGGTGTCGACGACGTACTGCGCGGTCTCGGTGGCGAGCAGCTTGGCCATCGCGGCGCGCCGGGGGACGTCCGGCGCGGCCGCGTCGTACGCGGTGGCCGCCGCGTACACCATCAGGCGGGCGGCGTCAGTGCGCAGGGCCATCTCGGCGACCTGGTGGGCGACGGTCTGCAGGTCCATCAGCTTGCCGCCGAAGGCGTCCCGCCGGCGGGTGTGGTCGAGGGTGGCGTCGAGCGCGGCCTGCGCCATGCCGACCGCGAAGGCGCCGACGCTCGGGCGGAACAGGTTCAGGGTGCCCATGGCGACCCGGAAGCCGCGGTCGGTCTCGCCGAGCACGTCGTCCGCCGTGACGGGTACGGCGTCGAGGCCGAGGGTGCCGAGGGGATGCGGGGAGAGCATCTCCAGGGCGGTTCCGGTCAGGCCGGGCCGGTCGGCCGGCACGAGGAAGGCGGTCACGCCGCGGGCACCGGCGCCCGGGGTGGTGCGCGCGAACACGGTGTAGAAGTCGGCCTCGGGCGCGTTGGAGATCCAGCACTTCTCACCGGTGAGCCGCCATCGCCGCGGGCCATCGGCCTCGGCCACCGGCCCGCCGCCGAGCGCGGCGTCCCGCCGCGTCCCCGGTACCCCCTGTGCGTCCTCCGCCTGCTCGCCGTCCGCCCGCAGGGCCAGTGCCGCCGCGTCCGAGCCCGCTCCCGGCTCGCTCAGGGCGAAGGCGGCGATCGCGGTGCCGTCGGCGACGCGCGGCAGCCAGCGTTCGCGCTGGGCCGGGGTGCCGTGGGCGTGCACCGGATGGGCGCCGAGCCCCTGGAGGGCGAGGGCGGTCTCGGCCTCCGTGCAGGCGTAGGCCAGGGACTCCCGCATCAGACAGAGGGCGAGGGCACCCGAGTCGAACAGCCGGGAGATGAGGCCCAGTCGGCCGAGTTCGGCGACGAGCGGACGGTTGACCCGGCCGGGTTCACCCTTGTCGGCGAGCGGGCGCAGCCGTTGCGCGGCGAGCGTGCGCAACCGGGCGCACCAGGCGGTCTGTTCGGGTTCGAGTGCGAATGCGGGCACTGCCGTTCCTCCCTCCACGGCGGGCCGTCATGGGCCCTCCCCGACGGTATCGCGGACCGTTGACTGTCGTCACCGACACGATACGCTCGATCCGCGAGCCCACCACGAGCCCGACCGGCAAGGGGGCGCACCGCCATGGACGTCTCGGCCCACGTCGACACCTTCGCGCGCGACCACCTCCCGCCGCCCGACGAGTGGCCCCGGCTCAGCTTCGACCTGCCGGAGCTGCGCTACCCCGGCCGGCTGAACTGCGCCGCGGAACTCCTGGACCACGCCGACCCGGCACGCCCGGTGTTCCGCACACCCACCGGCGGCTCATGGACCTACGGCGAACTGCGCGCCCGGGTCGACCGCATCGCGCACGTCCTCACCGCCGGCCTCGGCGTGGTCCCCGGCAACCGCGTCCTGCTGCGCGGCCCGACCACTCCCTGGCTCGCGGCCTGCTGGCTCGCGGTGCTGAAGGCGGGCGCCGTCGCGGTCACCGTGCTGGCCCAGCAGCGCCCGCACGAGCTGGCCACCATCTGCGAGATCGCCCGGGTGGGGCACGCCCTGTGCGACATCCGGTCCATGGCCGACCTCGCGCAGGCCGAGATCCCCGGGCTGCGCATCACGACATACGGCGGTGACGCGCCGGACGACCTGCTGAACCGGCCCACACCCGGCACCCCGTACCCGGCCGTGCGCACCGCAGCCGACGACATCGCGCTGATCGCGTTCACCTCCGGCACCACCGGCCGCCCCAAGGGGTGCATGCACTTCCACCGGGATGTGCTCGCCGTAGCGGACACCTTCTCCCACCATGTGCTCAGACCCCATGTGGACGATGTGTTCGCCGGCAGTCCCCCGCTCGGCTTCACCTTCGGTCTCGGCGGGCTCGTGGTCTTCCCGATGCGCGCCGGCGCCAGCGCGCTCCTGCTCGAACAGGCCGGACCCAGACAGCTGTTGCCCGCGATCGCCCGGCACCAGGTGTCCGTGCTGTTCACCGCGCCGACCGCCTACCGCGCCATGCTGGACCACCTGGACGGACACGACACCTCGTCGCTGCGCCGCTGTGTCTCCGCGGGCGAGAACCTGCCGGCGGCGACCTGGCGGGCCTGGCGCGAGCGCACCGGGCTGCGCATCATCAACGGCATCGGCGCCACCGAGCTGCTGCACATCTTCATCTCCGCCGCCGACGAGCAGATCAGACCCGGCACCACGGGCGTGCCCGTGCCGGGGTGGCACGCGCGCGTACAGGACGAGAACGGGGATCCCGTGCCCGACGGCGAGCCGGGGCTGCTGGCCGTGCGCGGCCCGGTGGGCTGCCGCTATCTCGCCGACCCCCGGCAGCGCGTCTATGTGCGCGACGGCTGGAACGTCACCGGCGACACCTACGTCCGCGAGGCCGACGGCTACTTCCGGTATGTCGCGCGCGCGGACGACATGATCATCTCGGCCGGGTACAACATCGCGGGCCCCGAGGTCGAGGACGCGCTGCTGCGCCATCCGGACGTGGTCGAGGCCGCGGTCGTCGGGCGGCCCGACGAGGCGCGCGGCCAGGTCGTGGTGGCGTACGCCGTGCTGGCCGAGGGCGCCGCGCGGGACGCCGACGCCCTGCGGGCCTTCGTCAGGTCCGAGCTGGCGCCGTACAAGTGCCCACGGGAGATCGTCTTCCTGGACGCGCTGCCGCGCACGGCGACCGGCAAGCTCCAGCGTTTCCGCCTCCGTGGCCGAGGTGCCTCGCGATGATCAACAAAGACCTAAGATGATCAACGTGTCCGAGCAGCACGCCCCCCGGTCCCTGATCATCACGCTCTACGGCGCGTACGGCCGCTTCATGCCCGGTCCGGTGCCCGTCGCCGAGCTGATCCGGCTGCTGGCCGCGGTCGGCGTGGACGCGCCGTCCGTGCGCTCGTCGGTGTCCCGTCTGAAACGGCGCGGGCTGCTGCTGCCGGCCCGCACGGAGCGGGGCGCCGCCGGGTACGAACTCTCCGCGGAGGCACGGCAGTTGCTGGACGACGGCGATCTGCGCATCTACGGGTCCGCGCCGCCCAGGGGCGAGGGCTGGGTGCTCGCCGTGTTCTCGGTGCCGGAGTCGGAGCGGCAGAAGCGGCACGTGCTGCGCTCCCGGCTGGCGGGCCTGGGCTTCGGCACGGCGGCGCCCGGGGTGTGGATCGCTCCGGCGCGGCTGCACGAGGAGGCCCGGCACACCCTCCAGCGGCTGGCACTCGACCCGTACGTCGACTTCTTCCGCGGCGAGCACCTCGGCTTCGCGCCCACCGTGGAGGCGGTGGCCCGCTGGTGGGACCTGGCCGCCATCGCCAAGGAGCACGAGGCGTTCCTGGACACGCACGCGCCCGTGCTGCACGCCTGGCAGCGGCGGGCGGACACCCCGCCGGACGAGGCGTACCACGACTACCTGCTGGCCCTGGACTCCTGGCGGCATCTGCCCTACACCGATCCAGGGCTGCCGACGCACCTGCTGCCCGCGGGCTGGCCGGGCGCGCGTTCGGCGGAGGTGTTCCACGCACTGCACGCGCGACTGCGGGACGCGGGGGCCGAGTTCGTCGGGACGTGATCCCAGCCACATCTTGCGTCCCTCATGGAACCCTCAGCCTCCTCCTCACCTCTTCTCAGATTTCTTACCTAGGGTCTGTCCGGTCGTACGTCTCGGTAAGAGAAGAGGACTGTTGCGCATGACCACCACGGCAAGGGCTCAGGGAGCCACCGTCTGGCTCACCGGGCTGCCGAGCGCGGGCAAGACGACCATTGCCCGGCTTCTCGGTGACCGGCTGACCGGCGAGGGGCACCGGGTGGAGGTCCTCGACGGCGACGAGATACGCCGCTTCCTCTCCTCCGGCCTCGGCTTCTCGCGGGCGGACCGGAACACCAATGTGCAGCGCATCGGGCTGGTCTCCGAAGTGCTCGCGCGCAACGGCGTGCTCTCCCTCGTCCCGGTCATCGCCCCGTACGCCGACAGCCGAGACGCGGTCCGGGCCCGGCACGAGAAGAGCGGCACGCCGTACCTGGAGGTGCATGTGGCGACCCCGGTCGAGGTGTGCAGCGAGCGGGACGTGAAGGGCCTGTACGCCAGGCAGGCGGCGGGCGACCTTACCGGGCTGACGGGCGTCGACGACCCGTACGAGCCGCCGGCCGATGCGGCGCTGGTGCTGCGGACGCAGGAGCAGTCCCCGCGGGAGTCGGCGGACGCGGTGTACGCGCTGCTGGCGGACCGGGGGCTGGTGTGAGCGGCACACTCTCGCATCTGGACGCGTTGGAGTCCGAGGCGGTGCACATCTTCCGCGAGGTCGCGGGCGAGTTCGAACGACCGGTGATCCTCTTCTCCGGCGGCAAGGACTCCATCGTCATGCTGCACCTCGCACTCAAAGCCTTCACCCCCGC